>JAVEUZ010000032.1:0-26793 GCA_034005285.1 Flavobacteriaceae bacterium | reverse complement strand
TCAGCGAAAAACTCCAAAAACTCCTGTTTGTTGATGGTATCCACTTAATCACAAACGTCCGTAACAACATGAAAAACAGCCTGATGACCATGTCGGATAAAATTTTACTCCGTAAACGCTCAATTATTGAGACCGTGAACGATGAACTCAAAAACATTTGTCAAGTAGAGCATTCCAGACACAGAAGCGTTGTGAATTTCATAACAAATCTGATTGCAGGTATTATTGCCTATCACTTCTTACCAAAAAAGCCTTCCCTGAAATTTGAAACATTGAAATCTAATCAGTTAGCTGTATTTTAATAATCGAACTCAGGTTCATAATACAAGTCTATAGCAATTTTTTCCAATATGTTTATTTTTATGGTATCTGTCTTAGATTTTCTAAATTCAATCCATAAACTATCAACCTTACTTTGCTGGGCAAATGATAAAGAAGTCATCAGGAAAAATAAAAAAGTAAACAGATGTAAAGTTGTGTTTTTCATTCTTAAGAAAAATTTTATAATCGAGCATTGCGAAATTAACATTTTTTAACAAGCTTGACAAATATTAAAAAGAGCATTTTCACTAAAAACCATGTCATTTTCATCAAAAACAACAACTCGATTAGACCAAACCCCGAAGAACTCATGAAAAAAGTCACGGAACATAAAAGAGAAAACCCGAAAACATAACAAATTTTCTAAACGGATGTTTAACCTTTTAACCCCGTTGGGGTTAAAAATGATAATTTTACAGGAAATACAAAAAGATTGAATTTCTTCCCCACACTTTTCTTATTTTTGCACCATTATGGCAAAACAGGAAGATATATTTAAAAATGTGATTTCGCATGCAAAAGAGTACGGGTTTATTTTCCCGTCGAGCGAAATCTATGATGGGCTAAGTGCAGTATATGATTATGCCCAAAATGGCGTAGAATTAAAAAAGAACATCCGCGAATACTGGTGGAAGTCGATGGTACAGATGCACGAAAACATTGTCGGAATAGATGCGGCAATATTTATGCACCCTACGATTTGGAAAGCATCTGGTCACGTAGATGCGTTCAACGACCCTTTAATTGATAACAAAGACTCGAAAAAACGATACAGAGCCGATGTTTTGATTGAAGATTATGCCGAAAAACTGAATCAAAAAGCTCAAAAAGAAATAGAGAAAGCCAAAGCTCGTTTTGGCGATGCTTTTGACGAAGAACAGTTTGTTACCACAAACCCGCGTGTGGTTGAATATCTTTCTAAAAAGAAAGCGATACTCGAAAGGATGGCTCGCGGACTTGATAGTGGCGATTTGGCAGATGTTAAAGCATTGATAGAAGAATTAGAAATAGCTTGTCCCGAATCGGGCTCTAAAAACTGGACAGAAGTGCGACAATTTAACCTGATGTTCGGAACAAAACTCGGAGCAAGTGCCGAAAATGCCATGGATTTATACCTGCGTCCCGAAACAGCACAAGGGATTTTTGTGAATTTTCTCAATGTACAAAAATCAGGTCGTATGAAAGTTCCGTTCGGGATTGCACAAACCGGAAAAGCTTTCAGAAATGAGATAGTTGCCCGGCAGTTCATTTTCCGTATGCGGGAGTTTGAGCAGATGGAAATGCAGTTCTTCGTAAAACCCGGCGAAGAGATGAAATGGTATGAATACTGGAAAGTTACCCGCTTAAAATGGCATTTGTCGCTTGGTTTGGGCAAAGAAAATTACCGTTTTCACGACCATGAAAAACTGGCTCACTACGCCAATGCCGCTACCGATATCGAATTTAACTTTCCTTTTGGATTTAAAGAATTGGAAGGAATTCATTCCAGAACAGACTTTGACCTGAAAGCCCACGAACAATATTCCGGCAAAAAGCTTCAGTATTTCGATACCGAAGAAAATAAAAATTATGTGCCTTATGTTGTAGAAACATCAATCGGGCTTGACCGTATGTTTTTGGCTGTTTTCTCAAATTCGCTACAAGAAGAAACCTTAGAAGACGGTTCTGTTCGTACGGTGTTGCGTTTGCCGGCAGTCTTAGCTCCAACAAAAGCAGCGGTTCTTCCTTTGGTTAAAAAAGACGGATTGCCAGAAAAAGCAAGGGCTATCACAGAAGACTTAAAGTGGAACTTTAATGTTTCTTATGATGAAAAAGATGCCGTAGGTCGTCGTTATCGTCGTCAAGATGCTTTAGGAACTCCGTTCTGTATCACCGTTGACCACCAAACATTGGAAGACGATACGGTTACCATCAGACATCGCGATTCTATGATACAAGACCGCGTGAAGATTACTGCGTTATGCGATATGATTAACCAGGCGGTATCGATGCAAAACTGGTTAATGAAAATGTAATTCGTTAATTCACTATACAACAAGGCTTCTATTCTCGGAAGCCTTGTTTTTTTATTGATGCCAACAAAATTTCAAATTACAAATAAATACTACTTTTGAACTTTCCAAGTTATAGTAATTATGTTTTATAAAAGGGTTTTGGTTGGTCTCTTACTTTTAGTTTCCGGAGTTTACTCGCAGGAAGCCGAAACACCCTATAAATCAAAAAAAATATCCGTTGTCCAAGACACTATTTCTTTAGAAGACACGAGTATTAACAAAGCTTTTTTTAAAATATTAGATGCTCGGAACAACGAAATAGACAGCTCTTTTTATTTTGTAGATTTTCCGAAAGGAAAATTGATTTTCCGAAATCATTTTCAGTCTGACGATACGCTAACAGTGCGATATTTGAAATTTCCTGATTTCTTGACCAAAACCTATAGTTTGTATGATGATAGTTATGTGGTAAGTAGCAATTCTCGGGGTAGTTTGTTTAGAATTGAGGGTGAATCTACGAGAAACAGTTTTAAACCTTTCGACGGATTAAACACTTCGGGCAGTATTACACGGGGCGTAACCATCGGTAATAACCAAAATGCAGTAGTCAACTCTAATTTAGATTTACAAATCACCGGAAAAATCTCAGACAAAGTAAGCCTGAGAGCTTCTATTCAGGACAGTAATATTCCGTTGCAGGAAGGCGGTTATTCGCAAAGATTGGATGAATTTGACCAGATTTTCATCGAATTATTCTCTGATTCATGGAATGTCAGAGCAGGCGATTTATTCATAGAAAACAGAAACTCACGCTTTCTCAATTTCAATAAAAAAGTGCAGGGACTCGCCACGAACTTCCGTTTCGGAAGTCCCGAAAAACAAACTACCGTCACCGCCTCGGCAGCTTTGGTTCGCGGTCAATATGCTAAAAGCACTTTCGCCGGACAGGAAGGCAACCAAGGACCGTATAAACTTCGGGGCAATAACGGCGAATTGTATGTCTTGGTCATTTCGGGCTCGGAAAGGGTGTATGTAAACGGTATGTTGTTGCAAAGAGGTGAAAACAACCATTATATTATCGACTATAATGCCGGAGAAATCATTTTTACGTCGCTATTCCCCATTACTTCCGAAATGCGTATCAATATAGAATATCAATATTCAGACAGAAGTTATACCCGTTTTGTTACGTACAATGGCATCACTCACGAAAGAGAAAAATGGAATATAGGCGGATTTATATATTCCGAAAATGACATAAAAAATCAACCGTTACAACAGAATTTATCGGCAGAACAGGTTGAAATCCTGAAAAATGCGGGCGATGATGTTAATCTGATGAATGCTCCTTCGGCTTATTTGGATTCCTATTCGGAAAATAAGATTTTATATAAAAAAGTATGGGTAAACGGTGTCGAGGTTTTTGAATTCTCAAACAATCCCGATGACGAGTTATACAGTGTGCGATTTAGTCTGGTCGGAAATAATAACGGTAATTACATTCTGGCAAATAACCAAGCTGTGGGGCGAATCTACCAATATATAGAGCCTATTGCCGGCGTGCCGCAAGGAAATTACGAACCGATTATCCGATTGGTCGCTCCGTCCAAAATCCAGATTGCGACCATTATGGGAAAATATAATCCTTCGGAAAAAACACTGGTCGATTTTGAACTGGGATTGAGCAACAACGACCAAAACCTTTTTTCAGATTCGGATGACAATGACAATCAAGGAATCGCAGGAAAATTCGAAGCCAAACAGCGGTTGTTTACCCGAAAATGGACTTTGGATGCCTTTGCCAATGCTCAATTTATCCAGAAAGATTTTAGAACCATCGAGCGGCTGTTCAATATTGAGTTTGACCGAGACTGGAACCTGCAAAATCCGTTAGGCAACCAGAGTCTGGTGGTTTCAGGGTTGGACTTTGTATTGTCGCAAAAAGCTTTTGCCAAATATCAGGTAGAACAATTAGATTTTTCTGAAAATTTCTCGGGAACACGCCATGTTTTTGACGGATTGATGCGGTTTAACAAATTAACTGTCCAAAATCAGGGTAGTATTATGAAAAGTGATAGTGAACTATCTGACTCAAAATTTATAAGAAACCAAACCCAGACCCGTTATCATTTTGGGAAAAACTGGACAGGAGCATCTTTTCGTATGGAAGACGTTTCAGAAAAGTTGAAAACCACCAATGAATTTACCGCTCAAAGTCAGCGTTTTCACGAATGGGGTGTTTTTGCGGGACGTGGCGACAGCACAAAAGTATATGTAGAACTGGGTTATCTGCATCGTGTCAACGACAGTCTGCAAAACGGAAACATAGAACGAGTAAACCGCTCTCATTCTTATTACATCAAATCAAAGCTCATCCAGACCGAAAAAAGCGATTTATCTGTTTTTATCAATTACCGAAATTTGGAATATACCGACAATACGAGAGCTAACGAACCTTCGTTAAATTCACGTATTCTGTACAACGACCGTTTTTTTAATGATTTATTACAGATTTCAACCGCTTATGAAACCACTTCCGGCACGATTGCCCAACAGGAATTTACCTATATTGAAGTCGAGCCCGGACTCGGGGTTTATATGTGGATAGACTATAACGGAAACGGCATTCAGGAACTCGAAGAGTTTGAAGTGGCTTCGTTTCCCGACCAAGCCAAATATATCAGGGTGTTTTTGCCCAATCAGGTGTTTGTGAGAACGCATCAGAATAAGTTTTCGCAATCGCTTACGCTGAATCCGATTATATGGCAAAATGAAACAGGACTCAAAAAGTTGCTCTCTTATTTTTACAATCAAACATCTTTTCTGATGGACAGAAAAATCAAAAGAGATGAAGATAATTTTGAATTGAATCCGTTTTCGGGTTCAGACGAAGATTTGTTGGGATTGAGTTCGTCCTTTAGGAACAGCCTTTTTTATAACCGCGGTAAGCAAGAGCATTCCGTTTCCTACACCTTTGTAACCAATCGGGTTAAAAACCTCTTGTCTGTGGGCTCTATAGAAGCCAAAAACAGTTCGCACCAGATTCAATATGCTCATTTGATACAGAAATCGTGGCTGATGGCTTTTTCGGGCAAAACCTTTGAAACGACATCAGAATCAGAAAATTTTGCCGTGCGTAATTTTGAGATTGACGGTTTTCAACTGGCTCCGAAAGTTTCTTATCTTTTTTCTCAAAATACGAGCTGGGATGTGTTTTTTGAATTTCAGAAAAAATCAAATCAAATTGGCGAACTGGAAGTTCTAGAACAGCAACGCATCGGGACTTCGTTTACCTTTTCGGGCAAAAAGCAATTTACCATGAACGGCGAGTTTTCTTTATATGACAACCGGTTTGCGGGAAATGCTGCCTCGGCAGTGGCTTTCCAGATGCTCGAAGGATTACAGCCCGGCAAAAATCAGACGTGGCGTTTGCTTATCCAAAAAAACCTTACGCAGTTTCTCGATATTAACGTTAATTATCAGGGACGAAAAAGTGAAGACAGTAAAACCATTCATACCGGAAGTGTGCAGTTAAGGGCTTTTTTTTAAAGAACTCATTTAATTTTACAACTTATAGCTCAGACTCAGCATCACAATTCTTGGCAGGATAAAAGTGGTTTGTTGCGACACCATAAAATCTGAAAACGAATAATTGTTTTTTGTCTTATTGTCAAAAAGATTATAAGCAGATAACTCAAAGCCTAACGGACTGTTTTTCTTCTGATAACGAAGCGAAACAGTGGCAATATCAAAATAATTTGATTGGTTTTCGCTACTGTTTCTGAAATTTTCATAATCAAACTTAAAAGTGAAATCCCTGAGAAAGTCAAAACCGAGATTTGCCGTAAAACTATCGGTTTGAAAATGCGAATCGGTTAATCCTTTGAACCGGTTAAACCCTTTGGTATAACCAAAACTCACATCAGGCCATTTTTTATAAGATGTTTTTACGGAAATCCCGATATTCTGCGAATTACGGTCGTTTGTGGTTGTAATATCGTTTAGTGTCTGGATGTAGTTAAACCAGCTTAACCGCGAATGTAACCGTGCTGTAAACCGATAGATTTTTTTACTGAAAGACCCGTTAATATTCCAGTTGGTTTCGGGATTATCTGTCAGAACCGGTGTACTGAAACGGTTGGTGCCGTCGAGTTCAATCATATTCCGGGTCGTTTTGATTTTTTTGGAATAGCTTATGTTTCCGTACAATATGATTCCTCTGTACATATTCATTTTGTTGTAAAACAAGTTTGCCGAATGATACTGTTCGTTTTCCAGTAAGGCATTTCCTTTAAAAACCGTGTTGTAATGCTGTAGCGTAAACCTGTTTGCCAGCAAGTGTATTTCTGGAAAAGCATTGGTAAACCTGTAACGGAATTTCAATGTTTCAGATTTATTAAATTCATAATCGCTATCCCATTGCGGCTGTAACAGGGTTTTGTTTACAGAAAACAAACCATCGGGCTGTTCTGTTTTCAGCAGATAGTTGTGCAGATAAATACCGGGTTTGTTTGTCCAGTTTCCCCATTTGAATTTATATTCCAGTCCGGCGTATAAATCGTTTAGCCTGTATCGGGCATCGTTGCCAAAACCGTTTCCGGAAAAATCATTGATGCCGCCGTTGGTCAAAAGCTGTTCTTCTGATGTTGTCAAAGAAGAACTGCCAAAGTTATTCCCGACAACCGAGTACAAATGGTTGAAATTATTGATAACCCAATAATGCTTGAAAAGGGCATCAACAGATGTGTTTTTGATTTTTTTTACTTGCCGGATAGTATAACTGTCATCTTCTTCAAGCGGAATCAACCCCGGAAGAAACGACTGGTTTGTGAACCATTGGTTTTGGGGCTTGTTTTGCTCAAAAGCATTATTTATGACCAAAGTGGTCGTGTGGTTTTTATTATGGCTTTTGTGCCATTCTACATATTGTTTGAACGAATAATTATCGGCAGTTCTGTTGGTTTCAAAAAGAGCCTCGTTGCCGTCTGCGATTGACAAAATCGTATTTTCCGTATCGTTGTTGCCAAACTGAAACTGCGAATTGTAGTACCACTTTTCGTTTTTGTTGGGCGAATAATCCAATTTGATATTTCCTAAGCCGGAAACAGCCTTGTCTTTGTTATCATCGGTTTTGTTTTCAAACGAAACGGCATTGTTTTGCAGATATTCGTTAAGAGATTCCCTGTACGAATGCAGGAACGATTTTGCAAACAGTCCGAAACCCGATATGGTTAACTTTGGCGAAGTGTCATGGCTGAAATTGACTGCGGCAAACTGTGATTTATTCTCAATAACATCCTGATTGTCGTTGGTAAAAGAATACAGGTTTGAAAGCGATTTCCTGCCCGACAAAAAACTGCTTACACCACCTTCAAAACGCATCAAATCCTGAAAGGTAAGTACGCTTTTTCCAACATTGTTGATGTCGCCGATAAAGCTCACGTTGGTTTTCGGGCTGTAATAGAATAATCCCGTATGTGCCAGATAATAGCCGTTGTCATTGGCAGCTTCGGCAGCGGCTTCTATATCGCCAAAGACAAATTTCTTTTTTTCCTCTTTCAGCTTTACGTTCATGGCAAGGTCGTCACTGCCGGAAACTTCTTTCATAAAACCTACTTCGTTAAAATGGTCTATCACTTCAATTTTATCCAGTGCATCGGCGGGGATATTCTCAACGGCAAGCTTTGAGCCACCGCCAAAGAATGATTTGCCTTCTACCAGCATTTTGGTCACTTTTTTGCCTTGTACGGTAACACTGCCGTCTTTATCGACTTCGACCCCGGGCAGTTTTTCGAGCACTTCCTTCATTTTGCGTTCGTTGCCTTTTGCAAAGCTCGCCACATCATAGATTAAGGTATCTTTTTTAATGATGATAGGTTTAAACTCATGTTGGATGATAATTTCTTTGAGGGTTTCGCCGGTTGGCACAAGCCTGAAATCATACGTTTGCCGGCTGTCGTTTGCTTCAATGACTGTAGACTGCTCTATATATCCTATGTATGATATATTGATTTCGTAAGATACGGCACTTTCGAGTTCCAGCCTATAACGCCCTTTGTTATCGGCAATGGCAAATTTGAGTGAGGTTTTTTCCTGCAAAGGTTTGGCTATGACATTGGCACTTTCGAGCGGTTTGTTAAGCGTATCGGAAACCACACCTGTAACCGTTTTTGTCTGAGAAAAACAAAGGCTTGTAAAAAAAAGAAAAAAAATGAATTTTGGCATTTACGAAAATATCTAATGTTTTTATTTCTTAATCAGTATAAACTAATTTCCCGATAAAATTTTCTTTTCATATTCTTCTCTTGTCACACTTTTGCCTTTCAGAAAAGTAATTTTCACTTCAGCATCAGAAAGTATGATTTTAGATACCAGAAATTTAGTTTCTTTTTCGGTTAGTTCCAAAATCAAACCGGGCAAATTGTTATAATTTTTCGGTCCATAACCATACGGTAGCTCCGGTGCAAACCAAGCCGTAATGACACTTGTCTTTGTCTGTCCGTCTCTTGCTTTATAATCATATTTATAAACAGCTTTATAACATAAATAACCGTGTATTGTTTTAGTTTCGGTTGTAATCTCCCAATCTTTTTTAACATAGGTTTCTTTTATAATAGCCGTATTATCCATGCGGTAATACTCAATCTGATTGGCTTTGTCTAAATAATATATATAATTGCAGGTAAACCGGATGTTTGCAATTTTGTTTATTCCGATTTTTCTTTGGTCATCATCTGATGTTAATACTGTATTCTGATAAAACTTTGCTTGGTTACCCGTAAACTCCAGTGTAAAAGTTTGACTATTGGCAACGGCAATAATTTCTTCTCCTAAATCTTTCTGTAAGTTATTTTCCTTGATTTGAAACTCAATAGGAGAAATGGTGTATAGAACTGTCCCGTTATTTTGGGCAAATGTTTTGAATGAAATAACAATTAAGATTAAAAAGTATTGCATCATGATTAAAGTTGATTTTTCAGTCTTTTTTAATATTTTGTTTTATCCAAAAAATCTTCTCTTTTTACTTTAACGATTTTATCAAAATCTTCTTGTGTAATAAACTTGTTTTTCTTTTTCAGGTCAAAAACAACTTTTTTGTATTTGTTTTCAATTCTATCAAGATTATAAGAAACTTTATCATCGTGAAGTTCAAAAATAAGTCCGGGAAGCCCTCTGAACTCTTTTGGACCAAAAGAAATTGGAACTTCAGGGCAAAACCATACAGTTACCGTATGTATTTTAACTTTTTCTTTTATTATTACCGACTTTTCCGTAGTGGCTTTATAGCATTTATAATTGTCTATCATTTTAAATTCGTTGGTTATAGTCCAATCGGGTATAATATTATCAATAATATAGAATTCTTCATTCAGAAAATTCTTTTTCCTGATATTCAGAGAATCTTCAATTCCATAATAAAACTCATCATTACCGGCAAAACTTTTGGCTAATCTCAAAGCTCTCGGGTTCTTGCTATATTCACTGTCAATAATAAATGATGATGTTTTGTCGTTGACAATAAGTGTTCCTTTTAACGAAGATAACGCCTCGTCTAAATCCTGATACAGATATTTAAGCTGGGAGTTTTTTATATCTTCTGCTTCTTCAATAGAACCATGAAGAGGTTGTATCTTATAATGTATGATATGGTCTTTTTGACTGAAAACAGTAGCAGTCAAAAATATTATTATAATGTTTAGTATTTCTTTCATATTTTTAGAATAGAAAAGACCCACAATAAAAAACGTGGGTCTTAAATATTGATTAACACAAAAAAGGAGGTTGACAATCTGGTTGTGATTGCGAACCTCTTCCCATGCAATGGTCAAAATAAGCATTAGCATTATCCATAGCTTCTTCTTCGGGGAAATGTTCTAATAATTCTTGATAAACATCATTTGCAATTTTAGCACAATCCCAATAATCTCTTGCAATTTCAACATTTGTTTCAGAATTTAACTCAATAGTATTCGCCATCGAAACACTACTAAAAGCTATCATTACAATAGTCGTAAAAAATAATTTTTTCATAAAATTAAAAATTTAAAGTTAATAAGGACAATGTTAGCAAATCATTTTTTTATATCAGATACGATTTTGGTTCTAAATTATTCGTAATAGGTCTAATTTAGAACTAAAATTATTTGGTAATTTGCTTTTAGTTTCTTACGGGGAAATTCAAAAATAGTTTTATGAAAAATTAATTCTTCTCCGACATAGACTTTAGTGTTTCAAATCTCTCATTGGTTATAGTATAATATTCTTGTTGAGAAATGATTTTCTTTGCTTCGGGAATCGTAATTACAATATTTGCTTCAGGGTCAAAAGAGATATTTTTTATCATAAAAGCGATGTTTTTTTCCTGAATTTCAAGAATAAGTCCCGGTAATCCCGAATATTTTGCAGGATCAAAAGCATAAGGAAGTTTCGGGCAAAACCATGCTGTTACTGTTTCCTGAAATTCTTTGTCGTTTTTAATTATAGTCTTGGAAGTTAACGCTTTATAACATAAATAGGTGTCTATTAACTTTGTTTCACTTGTAATTTTCCACTTTAAATTATTGACTTCTTTAATGACAAATTCATTTTTTTTGATGATTAAACCATCAGCATTTACCTTATGCAACATCTCTTTTGTTTCCAGGTTATGGTAGGTCATATTTCGGACACCAACCAAAGCACTTACCGTATTCACGGCGACTTTATCCAAACCGTCATCATCAGCAAGATAAAAATTTGATTCTTTATTTTTAAATGTCAGCACATATTCCATCTCTTCTGATGCCTCAACAGCGTTTTGCAAAAGCCCGTATTTTTTGTCGACAGCCATGGCTTCTTCGTCAAAAGCAATTTGGATTTTATAGGTTGCAGTACCTGATTGAGAAATACATTTCAAAGTAAATACGAGAAAAAGGTATATGACTGTATATTTCATTAAATTATCATTCCTTAAGCATTTGCATCTCTTCTTCAATTCTTTTATTGAGTTCTTCCAGTTCAATTTTTTTGTGTTTTTTAAAAAACTCAACATCTATTTCATCTTCTGTATTAAACTCTATTTTTTCTGCAATAAAAGTAGCATTTCGTATTCGTATTTCAAGAATCATCCCCGGCAAACCTCCATATCCCATTGGACCTGTATTATAAGGCAATTGTGGACAATACCAAGCAACAACCGGAAAATTAAAATATCCGGCAGGGTTTTTTATGGTAATAACAGTTTTTGCCTTATAGGCAGTAAAGCCATCTATTTCTTTTGTTTCATTCAAAATTTCCCATTCAAAAGCATGATTATCTGTGGAAAAAACTTTCATGTTCGAATCGAAAGTATAAAAAGATTGGTTTGCGTTATAAACAGCACCTGAATAATTAGCCGAAAAAATAAACTTTGCGGAATTTTCAGTAAAGGTTGACTTTTGATTTTCTGATTCTTTACTTAGATAAAAAGACGATATACTGTCATTGATTAATAATCTAAACCTATAATCATCTATTTTTTCAATCTCATCACCTATTAAACTTTTTAAATAACCCGTTTCACTTAACTTTATAATATAACTATCTTCTGCATCAACAATTACTTTATACTCAACCTCAATATTGGTTTGAGAGAAAGTAGTTTGAGGTATAAAAGAAAGTATAAAGAAAATATTAATAAATGTCATTTTTGATTAAAACACTATATATTACTTCAACTGTTTTTCCTTGGCGAAATAAAGAAACAAGAGATAAAAATAATAAAATAGAAAGTAATATTTTCATAGGTGTCCAAAAAGTTTACTTCTTCTTAAACATTTCTGAAATCTTCCGGTTTAATTCCTCTTGTGTAATCCTTTTGCCTTCAGAAGGTTTTGTAATCGGTTTCATTTCAGGCAGGTTAAAATTGATTTTTTGAACTCCGTAAAGAACGTTTCTTTCCTGTAATTCTAAAATTAAACCGGGCAAACCACCATAACCTAAAGGTCCGAAAGGAAAAGGAATTTTAGGGCAGTACCACGCAATTATCGGAAATTTAAAAACCATATCTCCATTTTTTCTAATGAGCTCCGATGTAGCTTTATAGCAAACATAACCATCTATGGTTTTAGTTTCATTGGTTAATTCCCATTTTGTATCCCGGTTTTCAATAATAATAATTTTACCAAAGTCCATGTCGTTTTCTGGTCTTAAAGAATAAGTAGAATCTTTTTCTTTAAAATATATCTTTGGAGATTTGTTATGACCTTCGGGAGACATCCCACCTTCGTATTTAAAAATAGACCTATAGGCATCAAATTCAAGCGTATAAACCTCACTTTCTTTATCTTTTATATAGCTTTCTTTTAGATCTTTATCCAATTTTTCAAATAGTTCGTCTGTGCCTATTTTGACACTATAAATAACAGAACCGTTTATTGTTTGAGCGTCTATCTTTGATATAAATAAAAAAATTAGTACAAGAGTTTTTAATTTCATTTTTATTTAAAATTTTAAAAGATGTCTAAACATTTTAAGTTTAGACATCAGTAGAAACAAATTAATTAAATGCAATTTTTGGTTTTGCGAGTTCTTTTTCACAATCAGCCTTTGCTTGTTTGGCTTTCTCTCTTGCAACCTCATCGGAGAAACCATTGCCATACCAAATATGATATGTGTCATATGCTATTGAGTCACAGACATTACTCGCCGCAATTAAAATTATGCTTTTGTTGTCCTTTTCCACAGTATTCGCCATCGAAACACTACTAAACGCTATCATTGCAATAGCTGTGTAAAATAATTTTTTCATAAAATTAAAAATTTAAAGTTAATAAGGACAATGTTAGCAAATCATTTTTTTATATCAGGTAAGATTTTGGTTCTAAATTATTCGTAATAGGTCTAATTTAGAACTAAAATTATTTGGTAATTTGCTTTTAGTTTCTTACGGGGAAATTCAAAAATAGTTTTATGAAAAATTAATTCTTCTCCGACATAGACTTTAGTGTTTCAAATCTCTCATTGGTTATAGTATAATATTCTTGTTGAGAAATGATTTTCTTTGCTTCGGGAATCGTAATTACAATATTTGCTTCAGGGTCAAAAGAGATATTTTTTATCATAAAAGCGATGTTTTTTTCCTGAATTTCAAGAATAAGTCCCGGTAATCCCGAATATTTTGCAGGATCAAAAGCATAAGGAAGTTTCGGGCAAAACCATGCTGTTACTGTTTCCTGAAATTCTTTGTCGTTTTTAATTATAGTCTTGGAAGTTAACGCTTTATAACATAAATAGGTGTCTATTAACTTTGTTTCACTTGTAATTTTCCACTTTAAATTATTGACTTCTTTAATGACAAATTCATTTTTTTTGATGATTAAACCATCAGCATTTACCTTATGCAACATCTCTTTTGTTTCCAGGTTATGGTAGGTCATATTTCGGACACCAACCAAAGCACTTACCGTATTCACGGCGACTTTATCCAAACCGTCATCATCAGCAAGATAAAAATTTGATTCTTTATTTTTAAATGTCAGCACATATTCCATCTCTTCTGATGCCTCAACAGCGTTTTGCAAAAGCCCGTATTTTTTGTCGACAGCCATGGCTTCTTCGTCAAAAGCAATTTGGATTTTATAGGTTGCAGTACCTGATTGAGAAATACATTTCAAAGTAAATACGAGAAAAAGGTATATGACTGTATATTTCATTAAATTATCATTCCTTAAGCATTTGCATCTCTTCTTCAATTCTTTTATTGAGTTCTTCCAGTTCAATTTTTTTGTGTTTTTTAAAAAACTCAACATCTATTTCATCTTCTGTATTAAACTCTATTTTTTCTGCAATAAAAGTAGCATTTCGTATTCGTATTTCAAGAATCATCCCCGGCAAACCTCCATATCCCATTGGACCTGTATTATAAGGCAATTGTGGACAATACCAAGCAACTACCGAATGTTTAAAGGTTTTTTCTTTAAAAACCACTTGATTATACCCGTTGGCTTTGTAGCATAATTTGCCATCTATTTCTTTGTGCTCATTGGTTAATTCCCAATCTGAAAAAAAAGGAAAATATGCAAAAAGGTTTGATAGAGGATTGTATTTATAGACCCTATTATTAAGCTGATATACCACACCTGTATAACCCCCCATTACAAAATCTTTCTTTTTTAATGATTTTGTACTCATTTTAGGCTCCGGTAAATATCTGCTTAAATAAAATTCTGAAACAGAATCTTTATGCAGTAATGTAAAAGTGTAATTTTTATATTCTTCTAAAGAACTGAGATACAACTCGTGAAAGTAACTCTTTTCTCTTGCATTTTTTATAGATTCTTCTATAATTTCATCTTTATCTAAATAAATGCGATAAGTAACCTTTATAGAAGTATTTTGGCTAAAAAGCATGATGCCGTTTAGCCAAAATAATATAACCATAAAATTTTTGCTTGTCATTTATAATTTTGTTACAAATTAATCTATGGTGTAATTGGTTCAATCGATATAACTCTCGACATACATCTAAAATATGCTTGATAACCTATAACTTGAGCATCCTGATGAGACGCACCATTAAACCTTGCATCGTTATAAGCAGATACTCTTTCATTGTAACATGTTTCATGGTTGCCGGAAACAGTTGTTGACATTTCTAATAATTGCAAGATAACTTCTGTTTTATCCTTTTGTTTTTCAACACTTAACTCATTAGTAAATGTCGGTTCTAACTCAACAGCATTACTTGCCATCGAAATACTGCTAAACGCTATCATTGCAATAGCTGTAAAAAATAATTTTTTCATAAAATTAAAAATTTAAAGTTTATAAGGGCAATGTTAGCAAATCATTTTTTTATATCAGTAAAATTCCGTTTATAATCTGTTTTTAATTATGTCTGCTTCTCTCTCTTTTTTCTAATTCCTGATATTTTTCTTTTAATATTTTCTCTTGAATTTTATTATATTCGTCATAATCTACGATAGATTTGCCTTTAGGTGTTTTTATTGATTTTTCATTAAAATCAAATTTGATTTTTGTAGCTTCGAGTCTAACATCCAAATAAGAAATTTCCATAATTAGTCCCGGTAGATTATTGTAGAAAACAGGCCCTGCTTTTATTGGAATTTCAGGACAAAACCACGCTGTTACATCAAAATAAACAACTTTATCTTTGTTGTGGTAATAGTAATTGTCTTTTGATATAGCTTTATAACAAATTCTTCCGTCGATTGTTTTTGTTTCTTGTTTGATTTCCCAGTTTGAAACAGCGTTTTGTTCAATAAGATATTGATTTTCTTTAAAAAATATAAAATTAGGATTGTTATTGTAATACAATTTATCCGTTTTCAAATTGGAATAAACAGGAGTCGTGTATAATGGTTTTGATATGGCAAGTTTAGTTGATAAATCTGAGTTATTTATTCCGTCCTCTACTATAAAGTAAGATACTGAATCATTAACAAACAAGTTAAATTTAATATCCCCACTTTTTTTATAGACCTGTGCCATAACTCTACTATATTCAGAACTTTCCAATTCATCAGGTTCAGCAAAGTATAATGTATAATCTACAGAATATTTTTTTTCCTGAGAAAGTATATTGGAAAACCAAAACAGGCTTAATAAAAGTAAAATATTTAGTTTCATGTTTAAAATATAAAAAACCGCCTTAAAAGCATTCAAGTATATTGAGGATGTTATTTATAAAGATTTCTCTTTACATAGAAATGACAAAAACAACACATATTTGCTTTTAAGACGGTTTTGTAAAAAATTAATTTCCTTCCGGATGTTCTATTTCTGCACAAGCCCTGAAAGCACCGTACGCAATATCACCTGCCTGCTCTGTGGTAAAACCTTCGCCTACTGCAACTGCAAAAGTTTTTAAATAAATAGCATCACACCTCGTCAGAATAAAATGCAAAGTTGGTTCTTCATCAACTTCATAAATTTCGATGTTTACCTCATTTGTGAATGTCGGTTCTAACTCAATACTATTCGCCATCGAAACACTACTAAACGCTATCATTGCAATAGCTGTAAAAAATAATTTTTTCATAAAATTAAAAATTTAAAGTTAATAAGGGCAATGTTAGCAAATCATTTTTTTATATCGGGTAAGATTTTGGTTCTAAATTATTCGTAATAGGTCTAATTTAGAACCAAAATTATTTGGCTGTATGTTTTATTTTTCGTACAATTGTTTTGGAAAAACAATTTAACCGTATAAATACCACAAATTAAAAATTTGCCTTTGCAATATAAGGCGGTAATGTTATTTGAAACAAAAAAAGTATTTGTATGGAAAAAGAGATTCTGCATAAAATCAGGATGATTCGTTTAGAACGAGGTTACGGTCAGGAATATGTTGCCGGAGAAATAGGCGTTTCTCAAAGCTATTATGCCAGACTGGAAAGAGGCAAAGCAAAACTTTCTGCAGTAAGACTGGCAGAAATTTTAAGCGTTTTAGGAACAGATGACTTTAATTTTTTCCAAAAAGAAAACCCTATAAAATTATTAACATCGCAGGAACTTGATTAATAAATCAAAACCAAACTGCATATCATTCAAAACAAGCTTAAAATCAATACTCCAATTTCCCAAAATATCCCATTTGTTTGACAATAAAAGCTTTCCGTGAATTAATATATACCGAAGAATTACTCGCTTTAAATTTTCTGGGATTTGGCAAAATAACCGCGATTCCGGCAGCTTCATAAGCAGTGAGATTTTTGGCATCTTTGCGAAACCAAATACGGGAAGCTTCCTGAGCTCCGTAAACACCATCACCCATTTCGATACTGTTCAGGTAAACTTCCATAATACGTTCTTTACCCCAGATAAACTCGATTAAAACCGTAAAATAGGCTTCCAATCCTTTACGCAAATAGCTTCTGCCCGGCCACAGAAAAACGTTTTTGGCTGTTTGCTGTGAAATGGTACTTCCTCCACGCAGTTTTTTACCTTTTTTATTGCTTTCAATAGCTTTTTCCATTGCTTTGAAATCGAATCCGTTATGTTTTAAAAAGTTTTGGTCTTCACTGGCAATTACAGCTCGTTGCAAATGAACAGAAATCTCTTCTAACGGCATCCATGTATGACTAAAAACAACTTCTTTTCCAGCCGATTTTTGCTCGACAGCCCGAATAGCCATCAGTGGGGTAAATGGTACGGGAACAAACTTAAAAAGCACAACTAAGAAAGTGGAAATTCCCAAAAACCACAGGGTTACTTTCCAGATAAAACGGAATATTTTTTTTATCATATAAGATATTTTTAAACCAAATCTGCCAATTCTTTCCCGACAAGACTGCCTATGGCAACACCCATTCCGCCCAATCTAACACCACAAAACACGTTGTCTGAAATGGCTTTTATAATGGGTGTTCTGTGTTTGCCAACGCCCATAATACCGCTCCAACGATGCTCAATTTCAACTTGTTTTTTTGGTAAAATTACCTCTTTAAGTAATGTTTCCAATCGACTCTGTATCAATTCTGTAACCTGAAATTCCGTTGTGGTTTCTCCTTCAAAATCAAGGTTTCTGCCGCCACCAAACAATATTCTTTCGCCAATATTTCTAAAGTAATAATATCCTTCATCCAAATGAAAAGTTCCTTTGATATCGAGCCCGGAAATAGGTTTTGTAATCAATACTTGGGCTCTGGCAGGTTTTACTTCGTCAGAAACCAATTTGCCGGCAAAGCCATTGGTTGCAAAAAATAATTTGCCGGTTTTGAAAGAGAAATTTTTTAATAAGACTTCAACACCGTTTGTTTTATCAACAAAACCTTGAACCATTTGGTTGTTAAGTATATAGATGTTGTTTTGCGAGGCTTTTTTAATCAAAGCCTGCATCATATCTCCGGTATCAATCTGACCTTCAAACGGATTGAAAATCAAATTATCATGGATGTTTTTAAAATGAAAAGGATTCTTTTTCAACTGAAAGACTTTTTGCCCAAAAACTTCCTGCAACAAACTGTTGACATAATCAATCTTATCGACACATTCGGTATATAAAGTTTCATCTTTTTTAAGAAACAACTCATAACCGCCATACATTCTGAAATCTATTGTTTGGTCTCCCAAAGATTTTCGCAGCAATTGCAAGCCGTTCCACCGTTTCCGAATCAGTTTAACGAATTCTTCTTCGGATAATTTCTTTAAATCGTCTAATATTTCAGACATACTGCCAAAACAGGCAAATCCAGCGTTTTTGGTACTGGCTCCTTCAGGCAAAAATCCCTTTTCGAGTATTAGGATTTTACTCTTTGGAAATCGTTCACGCAATCGCAAAGCACAATGAATTCCCACTATTCCACTGCCAACGATAGTGAAATCTACATGGCAGAACCAGTTTTTATATTCCCAAAAACTAAGTTGCATATAATAAAGTTACGGATTATCTGATGCAAACCACTCGGCATACGATGTTTCTGTTTCCTGAAGCTTTAACGAGTGAAGCTTGACGGTTTCAGGCAAACGGTTTTGGATTTTTTTTGAAAAATCGATGACCATATTTTCGCTCGTGGGCTGATAATCTACCAGAATCACATGGTGACCGCGTTGTTGAAGTTCGGAAGCCAATTCTATATGAGGTGTATTTTGATTAAAAACGGTTGCGTGGTCGAACTTATCCACAATTTCTTCTTTGACAATTTTTTTCAAATCGCTAAAATCGATAACCATACCATATTTAACATGTGAAATATCGGGGTTTGGCGTTCCGATTACAGTTACAAATAGTTTATAACTATGTCCGTGCACATTCTTGCACTTTCCGTCATAACCGTACAAAGCGTGACCTGTTTCAAAATTAAACTGTTTTGTAATCCTTATTTTTGACATTTTATAAAAATTGAGGTAAAGATAAGTAAAGCT
Source organism: Flavobacteriaceae bacterium (assembly GCA_034005285.1). GTDB lineage: Bacteria > Bacteroidota > Bacteroidia > Flavobacteriales > Flavobacteriaceae > Flavobacterium. The sequence goes on along the minus strand of JAVEUZ010000032.1, from coordinate 7,633 downwards.
TATAATTTTTTTTCTCTTTTTTTGGCACGAAAATACATCCACCAAGCAATTCCTGCCAAAACAAGAAAAGGTAAAAACGAACCTATTACAACGCCAATCTGATAACCGTTGTCGGGGGCGTTTTTTAGTTTTTCTTCGATATCAACAGCTTGTTGTTGAACTAATAACAATAGTGGATACATCATTTTTGAAAGCGTTTCAAAGCATTTTTAGTAAAATCTGATAGAACTAATTTTCCGGAAATAGCAGCACGTTCATAGAGTAAAGTGTCCCAATGTTCTGTTTCTTCCCATAGTGTTTTTCTTAACTCGAAAAGAGCTTCCGGATTGTAAGATTTTAATGTATCAATAAATTGGTTTAATGCAACATCCATCTCTTCAATTGAGTCAAAAACTCGTGCGTATAATCCTTTTTGTAATGCCCATTCTGCACTTTTCCATTCTGCGGGTTCGAGGGCCATATCTGCCATTGCTGTTTTTCCGATTTTTCTAGAAACCACCGGTTCTATTACAAACGGACCGATTCCGATAGCAATTTCAGATAATTTTATGCTACTTTCTTTGGTAGCAAACGTATAATCGCAAGCGGCTACCAATCCAACACCACCGCCCACTGCTTTTCCGTGAATGCGACCGATTACAATTTTCCCGCTTTTACGAATAGCATTGATAACATTGGCAAAACCCGAAAAAAATCGAGTGCCTTCGATTAGGTTTGAAACTGCCAGCAATTCGTTAAAAGAAGCACCGGCACAAAACGCTCCTGTTCCTTCGCTTTGCAATAAAATAATTGACACTTTTTCATTGTATTGCAATTCTTTTAGTTCCTGTGTGAGTCTATCTAATTGTGCCAATGGAAATGAATTTCCTGCGGGATGGCCAAAAGTAATAACAGCAACATTATCAAGAATCTTAGTGTGTAGAATTTCTTCTTGTGGCATGTTTTTATTTTTCAGGTAAAATTACAGTTTTCTAACCATTTTACTGCAATTTAGAAATTGTTTTTGTGAATTGGATTTAATTGTGATTTTGTTTTTATATTTGCAACCGCTTTGGGGATGTAGCTCAGTTGGCTAGAGCGTTAGACTGGCAGTCTAAAGGTCGTGGGTTCGAGCCCCATCTTCTCCACTTTAAAAAACCGTAAGTATCAGTAAAATAGATGGTTATGGTTTTTTGTTTTAATATTTAGCCCGCATTTAGCCCACGCTATTTTAAAACTTATTTACTAAGGAATAAAGACCTTTAGAGTTTATTTTAGCTTGCAAATTCCATTCTTGATACAATGGTAACATTTCACAAAATACTTCATTATAAGGCTTTGCATAGCCTTCTTTTATCATTATTTCATTGATTGTTGTACCGTTTTCTAGTTCGATATAACCTAAATGACGACCGTATCTATCATTTAGATTGTTTAATTCTTGCTTTAAAGTAAAAGTTTCGCCAATTGAAATTAATGATCTAAAAAAATCATACGATAAATAGCCTAATTTCATTAATAGTGCAGCTGGCATTTGAAGCTCTGTTTCATCTTTGATAATTTTGGGACAGTTTTTTATTTCTGGAGCATCTATACCATATAATCGTATTTCATATTCACTTTTTGAATAAAGTTCTCTTCCAATTATACCATCCCCATCCACATATTTGACCACTTTCAGAAGATTTTTTTTACTGTTTGTTAGATTCGCATTCATTTGCATTGTATTTATCGTAATAACGTGTTGTATATCAATTGTTTACGATGTAAATTTATGAAAATATTTTTTAACCTCAAATTTTAATCGTCATGGCTAAACAACGCGGACACATTAAGTACACAGGAACTTTAGGAGAAGTTCGACATTTCAAAATTAAAGGCAATAAAGGATTTTATGCCGGGTTAGTTGGTGGACCAACTGCCGAACAAGTAAAAACAGCACCAGGATTCATTCGAACACGTGAAAACATGTCGGAGTTTGCTGCTTGTGCGATGGCTGGAAAGTCAGTAAGAGTTGGTTTATCTTCATTAATGCGTCAAATGTCCGACAGTAGACTTGCCGGAAGGTTGACAGCTATTATGAAAAAAATCAACATTGAGGATGGTTCTGAAGCAAGAGGGCAAAGAGCCGTTTTAGTTTCACAACAACCACAATATTTGAGAGGATTGGATTTTAATCGTAACCTTTCTTTTAACGGTATTTTTGCGGCACCTTTCATCTTAACCGCAAATGTTGACAGAAACGAAACGGAATTATCAGTACCTGCATTTAATCCATTGAATAGTATTAACATCCCATCCGGTGCAACACACTTCAGATTGATTAACGCTATTTCTCTGGTTTCTGATTTTGTTTACAATTCAACAACCGGAGCTTATGAGCCATCAGATCCTGGATTAAATGAAGCTTCTCAAATTGAGTATTCTGCTTATATTCCAGTTAACGAAACAACAACAGCAATAACGTTGACTTCGACTTTAGCGGGTGCTCCTTCTATACCAACCACAGTAGCAGTTTTAGGTTGTGTAGGAATCGAGTTTTATCAGCAAGTTGGAACGGAATACTTTATTTTCAAACAAGGTAACTCGATGAAAATTCAAGAGTTGTTCTAAAAAAACACCATCAGTTTGCAACGTTGCAAAGTTTGCAGTTTGCAAAATAAAACCCTCGCATATGTGTGAGGGTTTATTTTTTGCTTCGATTTGATAATAATGTGGACTTATATTGGGCTTACATTGCATTTATATTGCGAATAGAGGTAAATCAAACGTTCAAACTATCTTTTACAATATCTATACAAAATAACCCTTCTAAGGTCATTAATAAGATTGATGTTTTGGTGGAATTGGTCTTCTTTTTGCTCCAAAAGTTTGAGAGTTGCAACATCTTTTTTGTGCTGCTCAAAATCTTGCATCATTTCATTTGATTTTAACGTCAGATTTTTGGAAAAATCATGGATTCGGATGTAAGGAATAACGGTACCAATTAAAAATTGATGCCAAAATTTAACCCTCCAGAGAGATAAAAGAATTTGTTTCATGTTTTCGCAATCTTCGTTGCAATACAATAAAATTACAAAGCAATTCGGACAAGGTTCATTCAAAGGTTTGCCTGTGTTCATTCCTTTGTTAAGAATGAAAAAATGCGGGTTTGTGTAGGTTGTTCCGCTTGCGTGGTGTTTCATTTTAAAATTAATCATATCGTGGCGTTTAAAGGATTTCTGAACTGGACACACTTTTTCATAAAATTTTTTCAAAAGAAAAAAAAGAAAAAAAAAGAAAGCAGTCTCGCCAAGTGGAGGGTTTCAAAAAAGCAAGTTTTTTTTAAAAAATACTACCACCCTGATTCGTTATTTGAAATGAAGATTTTGTGACTTAGTAAATAAGTTGTTATGAAAATTGAATGGGTGGTGGAGATTTTTTAAAAAACCCGCAGGGCTTGAACTTGCTTTTTTGTAAACCCGGAACTTAACTTTGCTACCTTTTTTTTTATTTTTTATTTTTTGATTCGGAGCATTATTTTCCTTTGTAAGGCGGATTCTTTTCTTTCGGAGTTGGGGTCGTCTTGTAAGGGTTTTAAATTTTGGGGACGGATGAAAAAACCAAAAAAACAATAACAACGCTTTTTATCCGAAACCGAAATTTGAAACTCTTACTGCACTGTTTGATTTTTGAGGGTGCCTGATTTTGAAAGATGGCAGTCACAGTCTCAGCTTTCAGATATTTGCTTAAGGAAAATGGAAGCACCTTCAAAAAACAATGAAAACACTTCCGATTTAATTCTATATGAAAGATGGTTATTATTACGGAGGAAGAGCAAGGGTATCGTTTTTATTTGCTAACCCTATCTCCTACTGATTGCTTTCTGGGTTTGCTGATGCCAGACACGTGATTTGAAAATGAGATAAGGAAAAACGTTTTATTGACCATTATGGCATCGGCAAAGCAGAAAGCAATTACTACTTATTTTCTGAGCAAATAAAAACGATACTCTTGCGGGACTATTTTATTTTTTGAGGGTGCTTAGATTAATTATGAATGAGGATTGATGAATTATTAGCATAGTTGCTACGAAGATGTGAAGCACCTTCAAAAGATAATGCAAATACTTCCGATTTATGCGGTTAGCTGATAAAAACAAACAATAGGATTTCCTTTGAAATGATAAATATCTCAGTTAGCAATTTCTTTCTTATGAAAACACAAAGTAAGACCCGCGAAGCCACGTGTTTTTGGGAGCTAGGGTGATGCGAGGAAAGCTACCAAAAATGTGTGGCTGGAGCGGGGCTTTCGAGCGTTGGCCGTGCGGCTTTTTTACATAATGTTATTATAAGGTAATTCTTACTTTTGTTTCGAAGGATAAATTACTTTATTGCCTTATAATGCCACATTATGTAAAGAAGCTTTGGGAAAAGTTTTTGTTGCCTACTACCATTTTGTTCGGAGGGATGAACGTCTGGCATACAAAAACTTTTTGGAGCGTTGGCAAGCGGTGGTGAACGGAGAACTAAAACGTTAAACCGGGCAGAGAAGAGTACTTTTAGTTTTTTAGTTCTTTAGTTTTTTTGATTTAAATCAATAGTTTTAAATTCTTTTTTTAGATTTTTTAATTTTTCATTCATTTCCACTTTCAAGTTAAATTGTTTTTCTTTCTTAATTTTATTTTCAAGATCTTCAATTTGTCTTTTTAATTTTGTTTTTACGCTATCATTTTCAATTATTTCTTTGATGTTCTTACTTTTAAAACCTGAAATCTGAGAACAAAAATTAGTATAAATAAAATCAATACTTTCTTTTAATTGTAAAGAGACCCTCTTATTTGATATATAGTGCCATTCTGAACAAAAATTCCAATCTATAACAGCAGTATTTTCGTTGTTTATATGATTATGTTTTTTGGATGTACTTAAATATGTTTCTTCTCCAAATTTTAAAACAAATATTATATGATAAGGAATAGCTTTGTCAATAATATTAAGCAATTGCAATATGTTTTCTTTTACTTTTAATTTTATTTCAAATATTTGAATTTCATTTACATCACTACCATCTAAATTCATTGTTTCTTTTGATAGTTTATTAAGCCAAGTTATTTTTTCGATTTTATCTGAAAATCTTTTTTTTTGTGATGAATTGGTATACTCATCAAAAGCATTTTTAGGTATAAACCTATTTACAATTGTTGTTTTTGGTAGCTCAAAATAACTCATTTTATTACAACGAATGAAATTAAACTGAAATCTTCAAGACCCTTAACACTATTTTTCAATGCTGTTGTACCACCAGAACGAAATAAACTTTTAATATCTTTATCCGCTTCTGTTTTGACAATAGAACCAATTGATTTTTTTAATAAATCGGAATAGAAATCCATATTTTTAAAATCGTTTGTTTCATCACTGAACTTGTCGCACAATTCCGTTAAGGGTTCATAATACCCTTTACAATGAAGTCTGATTGCATCTAAAGACTTTTTAGCTTCAAAATGATTGTGTATTATTTCTCCTGACTCTTTAATATAAATGATATAATAGGGATGTAATCGATTTTGTTTATCAATATTCACTTCATTATTTATATTTCTCAAAACAAAAATAACACCTTTACTTTCTGCACTTTCTGCTTCCGCAACAGCATAAATTCCCTCTGGGATATTTTTGAGTTTACCGTATTTTTTGAGGAAGTTTGATAAATCAACACGAAAATCATTCAGACCTAAATCCGTAATACTTACACCTTCTCTTAAATCCTCAAGATCAACAACTTCTTCTTGTAATTTTTTTAATTGAATTTTACGGTATTCAAGATCCTTCTCATCCGTTTTTAAGATATTATCATCTCCGGTGCTTGCCATATTACTGATAAGCATCCTATCTTCAACTCTTTGTTTTAGATTGATATATGCGTCCAAAGAAACATCAGGCCAAAAATTAACCATTGTAATACTTGAATTAATAGAACCAATTCTATCTATTCTACCAAATCTTTGAATAATTCTAACTGGATTCCAATGTATATCATAATTTATAAGGAAGTCACAATCCTGCAAATTTTGTCCTTCAGAGATACAATCGGTAGCAATTAAAACATCTATACTGTCTTCAAGATTAGGAAATATATCTTTTTTACTTTTTGAAATTGGAGAAAAACAAGTTAATAATGTATTTAAATCTGTATTAATATTTTTACTTGTACACAATCTTTTTGAACCCGTTATTAAAGCAGTATTAATATTATAATTTTCTAATAATATATCTTTTAAACTGTTATATAAATAATTGGCCGTGTCAGCAAAAGCAGTAAAAATTATGACTTTTCTATTGTTTTCATTTATTGGATTTTGAAACTTTTCTTCAACAACTTCTATTAATTTTTTTAATTTAATATCGTTAGTTTTAGTAATTGCTGTTACTTCATCTGATAATGATTGCAAGTTATTTAAATCTACTTCTAAATCTTCAATCCACCTTGTTTTATCAAGGTCTTCAACCCTTACTTTTATTTTTTTACCTATGATATTTTCCTCATCTCCCCAGTCAGCATCCCAATCTACATTTTCATCATCAATATCCCATTGAACACTTGAAACCGAATCTACATTTTCTTTTTTAAGTAATTCTAATCGAGTTTTAATTTGAGACAGAATATCATTTAAAGTTAAACGAAATGAATCAATAGAGCTTTCAATGCGTTTTAATAAGTTGATACGCATTAATAGTTGTAAACTTTTTTCTCTATCTATTTGCGTAAAGGTACTTGATCTTACTTTCTTGTCATATCTATCAGCATACTGTTGAACTTTGCTTGGAAGAATATAATTTAATGGAGAATATACTGAAAGATTCAAAAGTGTTAATCTCTCTGCAATATTTTCAAAGTTTATTTTTCTATCCGTTAAAGGACTATGAATAGAAACCGGTTTGTTTCTAACCGGAAACTTTCCAATATCAGACGTGTCATAATATTTTGTAATGTGTTTTCTAGAACGTGCAATCGTTAAACTGTCTAATATTTCGAAGAAATCAAAATCTAGCATTTCTAACAACTTTTCAGTTGTTCTTTCGTCATTAGATAATTTAGACCATGTGTTGAATGATTTTTGTGCCCTTACAAAAACAGTGTCAATATTCCTTTCTGTATTTAAACGGTCATTGATTTCAAATGATGCACCCTCATAAGCAATTGCCAATTGGTTTTTTAAATCATTAAATCTATTGTTTACCGGAGTCGCTGAAAGCATTAAAACTTTTGTTTCAATACCTTCTTGAACAATTTTTCTAACTAGTTTTTGGTATCTATTTTCTTTACCTACCGAAGTGCTGTTATTTCTGAAATTATGTGATTCGTCAATCACTACTAATCCATAATTACCCCAATTTACTAACTCTAAATTTCGACCATTACTCATTCCTTTATCGCGTGATAAATCGGTATGAAATAAAACATCATAATTAAATTTATCTTTAGCAAGTAGATTGTTTTTATCGTTTTGCCTAAAAGTATTCCAATTTGCTTCTAACTTTTTTGGACATAAAACCAACACATCTTTGTTTCGTTTTTCATAATATTTAATGATACCCAAAGCCGTGAACGTTTTTCCTAAACCAACACTATCGGCAACAATGCAACCATTATATTTTTCAAGCTTATTTAT
>JAVEUZ010000031.1:0-27171 GCA_034005285.1 Flavobacteriaceae bacterium | reverse complement strand
CGATCCAAGCCAAACCATTTCAGCTGAATTTTTCAAAAAAGACAACGATTGGTCTGTTGAGCTGTTGTCAAAACCAACCGATATGTATTTTGCAGGAGGAAATGACGGACTTATTGATGGCATAAACGGAACAACCAATTGGAGGAAAGGCGATTGGCACGGTTATCAAAGTCAGGATTTTGAGGCTGTTGTCGATTTAAAACGTGAAACGGAAATTTCAAGAATCTCGGCTAATTTCTTGCAAGATACCCGTTCTTGGATTTTAATGCCAACCCAAGTAGAATTTTATACTTCTAATGACGGTAAAAATTTCAAGTTACTATATACAATTCAAAATACAGTTGACCCCAAAGATTATGAATCACAAACCAAGATATTTGAAGTAGTAAAAAAGAGCAGAGCAAAATACATCAAAGTAAAAGCCTACAACTTCGGAAAATTACCCGAATGGCATCAAGGGTTTCCGTATGACGGAGAGGCATTTATTTTTGTAGATGAGATTTCAATGAACTGATAAATATTTCTAATCTAATTTTCTTCTGACAAGGTTGAATCCTGTTTAAATTTATATTATGAAAATATTTATAGTTTATTTCTGAATGAAATGTATATTCAGTGAATACCACTAAAAAATAAACACTTAATGAACAAAACAAGGTGTATTTTCTTTAGATAGCACCAACGGAGTGCTGTTTTAGTTTCTGATGATAGTGGATTTATGACCGGAACAAAACTCATCATTGACGGTGGAATGACGATGGCATAAGCCTTGTTTTTGCAACAATTATAATAAAAACAGGAAACACCTTTTGTATTTCCTGTTTTTTTGTGTAGTATTTTTTCAACACTTTCCGTTGGCACAGTCTAATTCTGATTTTACTCCCAAAGCTTTCAGAATGGAATTCATCAGGCACCAATTTGTCAGTGAAAACTGAAATAAATTCGCTCCTACAAAAACTCCCAACCAAATCCAGTTGATGTTTACAAAATAGGCACAAAGTGAAGAAATAAGCACTAATGTACCCGCAATCAGTTTGATGTAACGTTCTCTTGTCATAATTTTCTTTGTTTAAATTGTGTAAAGTTTAAAGTTCAAGACCGTTATGTCTTTGTTCTTTTATCTATTTTCTATATTCTCCATTAGATTTTTCGATAGGTGTTACTGCAATATGCACTTTTGAATGTATATCGCAGGTTGTGTTCAGTTCTTCGATTGCCTTAAACACGTTTTCTGATGTTTCATCAGATACAAAAGCGAAGAATAAAAACGATTCGGTTTTGTTCATTTCGGTGGCAAACCAATTTCGGCTTACTCCTTCTTGGGTGCTGTCTCTGTAACCCGTTACCGAACTGTAGGAATACGTGATTACGTTGTTTTCTGTCAGCAACTTTTTTACCTTTTCTTCAAAGGTTTTTACGGATGTTATTATTAGTAGTTTCATAATTTTTAGTTCCTCCCCTAACCCCTCCAAAGGAGGGGAGTAAGGTTATGTTAATATTCTAAATTATTCAATTCTGCAATCTTAAATCATCAATCATTATTTCTCCCATTTATTACGTTCTACCATATAGTAAATAAGTGGAACAACAATCAAAGTCAGCACAGTTGAAACAATAGCTCCTGCAACTAATGAAATGGCTAATCCTTGGAAAATAGGGTCAAACAAAATCACGGCTGCCCCAATCACGACTGCTCCTGTTGTCAGCAAAATTGGTGTGGTTCTTACAGCTCCTGCATCAATTATGGCTTGTTTGAGCGGGATTCCGTCTTTGAGTCGGATTTCGATAAAGTCGATGAGCAAGACCGAATTTCGAACCATAACTCCTGCCAATGCAATCATTCCGATAAAGGAAGTAGCCGTAAAGAAAGCTCCCAACAGCCAATGTCCGAGAACGATTCCGATAAGTGAAAGCGGAATAGCAATCATCATCACAATTGGGGTTTTAAAGTTTTGGAACCAACCTACAATCAACATATAAATAATGATAATCACCACCATAAAGGCAATTCCCAAATCACGGAAAACTTCTAAGGTAATCTGCCATTCTCCGTCCCATTTTACGGTAAAATTACTTTCATCTTTGGGTTGTCCCATATACAAATCGCTTATTGAATAACCCTTTGGTAAATCAATTTGTTTTAATCGTTCTTCCATTCCCAGAATCGCATAAGCAGGACTTTCCAAATCTCCAGCCATATCAGCCAAAACATAAACCACTCGTTGTTGGTCTTTTCTGCTGATGGATTTTTGTAACGTATCCTGTTTTACTTTTACAATATCCCGAACCGGAATCATATTTCCGTTTTGACCTTTGATTTTCAGGTTTTGAATATCGTCAATACTCGTTTTATCTTTGTCGTCCAAAGCCATTACAATCCCGACAGGATAAACCGATTTTTCATCATACAAATTTGAAACAGGATATTCCCGCAATAAATACGTCAGATTTCCAACAATCTGCTGTGGTGCCACTCCGTTGAGCATTGCTTTTTCCTTATCGACTTCCAATCTGTATTCAGTTTGAACATCTTCCACACTCCAGTCAATATCCACCACATCATCGGTGTTTTCGAGGATTTCCTTAACCTGATACGCTACTTTTATCTGTTCTTTGTGGTCAGGTCCGTAAATTTCGGCTACAATGGTAGAAAGCACAGGCGGTCCTGGCGGAACTTCCACAATTTTTACGTTTGCCCCGTATTTTTTGGCAATTTCCTGAATGTGCGGACGTACTTTTTTCGCAATATCGTGGCTTTGCATTTTTCGGTCTTTTTTATTCAGAAGGTTCACCTGAATATCAGCCATATTGCTTCCTCCACGCATATCGTAATGACGTACCAATCCGTTGAACGTAATCGGTGCAGAAGCTCCGATATAATTCTGATAATTAACCACTTCAGGAACAGTTGTCAGATATTGAGCGATTTCTCTGGTAACAGCCGAAGTGCGTTCCAAAGTAGTTCCTTCGGGCATATCGATCACGACTTGAAATTCGTTTTTGTTGTCAAACGGAAGCATTTTTACAGCAACCGATTTCGTGAAAAACATCGCAATTGAACCTATTAGTAAAATTCCTGTAAATCCTAAGATCATCCAACGTTTTTTAGAGCTGTCCAAAAGCGGTTTTTCAAATTTGTTGTAGAATTTATAAATCCAACTTGTTTCGTGTCCGTCTTCTTCTTTTTTGTGTTGCTTGTCTTTTTCGATTAACAAATGATAACCTAAATAAGGCGTAATCGTCAAAGCCACAAACAGTGACAACAACATCGCAATCGAAGCTCCGATAGGCATCGGACTCATATAAGGTCCCATCATTCCCGACACAAAAGCCATCGGAAGAATTGCTGCAATTACGGTAAAAGTTGCCAGAATAGTCGGGTTTCCGACTTCGTTAATCGCATAAATAGCCGCATCTTTGAACGGAAGCCTACGCATTTTGAAATGTCGGTGCATATTTTCGGCAATAATAATACTGTCATCCACCACGATTCCGACCACGAAAACCAAAGCAAAAAGCGTAATTCGGTTTAATGTATATCCCAAAATATAATAGCTGAACAAGGTCAGAGCAAACGTAAGCGGAACGGACAAAAACACGACCAATCCACCTCTCCAGCCCATTGCCAGCATTACCAAAACCGTAACTGCTACGATGGCAACTAAAAGGTGAAACAAGAGCTCATTCACTTTGTCCGAAGCGGTTTCTCCATAATTTCGGGTTACTTCAACTTTGACTTCATCGGGAATGATGTTTTGCTGTAATTTTTCGACACGATTGAGGATTTGCTCCGAAATTTTCATTGCATCAGCTCCTTTTACTTTGGCAATCGAAAGTGTAACCGCAGGATATTCGGACGGGTTCTCGGTGTAATTTTCGTTGAATTTGCTGTATCCAAAAGACACGTAGCTCTTGGCTGTTCCGGCACCGTCCTGAATGGTTGCTACTTGTTTCAGATAAACAGGCATATTCTGATGAATGCCAACAACTAGGTTTTCGACATCTTCCTTGGACGAAATAAACTGCCCTGTCGTAACTAAATATTCCGTGTCATTCTGAACGAAACTTCCCGACTGCATACTTCCGTTGTTTGCCTGAATCATCTGCATAATTCCCAAAGCATCAACTCCGTTTTCAGCCATTTTGTCTTTGTCCAAAACGACTTTCAGTTCACGGTTTCTTCCTCCGATTTCACGAATGGTTGAAACGTCTTTTATTTTCTTAACTTCCGAAGAAACTTCCTCTGCAATCTGACGAATTTGAAAATCATCATACGTATCGCTCCAAAATGTTAAACCCAACATCGGAACATCATCAATCGAACGGGTTTTTACGATGGGCTGATAAACTCCTTGCGGGAAAATATGCTGATTTTTGATGAGTTCGTCATACAATTTCACATACGAACGCTCCACATCTTCCCCAACATAAAACTGAACGATAATCATTGCCTGACCGTTCATAGCCGTACTGTGAAGATGCTCTACTCCCTTAATGTTCGAGATGATTTTTTCGAGTGGCTCAAGCACACGACTTTCGACTTCTTCGGGTGTTGCCCCAGGATAACCGACCAGAATATCAGCCATCGGAACATTGATTTGCGGTTCTTCCTCCCTTGGGATAAGCGAAGAACTATAAGCACCTATTATCATCAGTCCAATCATCAACAAAATTGACAACTTGGAATTCATAAACATCGATGCTATTTTACCTGAAATACCGTTTTGCATATTAAATAGATTTAATTACGATGCAAATTTCCGATAAGAAAGTAGGGTGTACAGTTACATTGGTTACAGAAGGAATGATTTTGTATATTTGTGTTTTTACGAGATTATGAAAAAACTCAACATAATAATATTTCTTTTTTTTAGTGCAATATGTATTGCTCAAAGCATTTCTGTAAATCAAGATAAAAAACAAGATTTAATCAAATCATTACCGTTTCCTTTTTTATTATTAGGGGAAAATTGTGAATCTTATATTATTACAACTGATAATGGAAAAATTGAGCAATATGATTCAGAATGTAAATTTGTAATTTATCCTGAGGTTAAAGGTTCAGCAAAAATTACGGTACAAAACAAATATGGAAAAATAATTGTAGAAGAAATTTATAATGTAAAAGAAATCGATTTCTTCTTAGAAATAAATAATGGAAATAGATACATTGATAATGTTGAACACTTTTTAAAATCATCAAGACTTACTTTAAATTCGCCTGACCTAGTTTGTTCAGATTTTCAATGGAATTGCCTTTTTGATCTAATTTACATACAGGAAAATAAAAAAAGTGTAATTCCTATTGTTTCAAAAAATGGTAATTTAAGTATGCTCAAAGAAAACATTTCTTCATTAAAAAAAGGTGATATTTTAATATTACGAAACATTAAACTATTGATTGACAAAGACGAATTTAACACTCCTGATTTAGTTTTAGAAGTAAAATAAATTATTCTAAGACAAAAACAATTCCAACCTTTTTAGATTGGGAGGTTTTAAATCATATTGCAACAGGCACTTCCATATCCCTGTATTTAATTCTGACAAGGTCTATTTCGTATTTTGCTTGTAGATTTAGCCAAATATAGGCTTTTGTTCCCCAAATCTTTTCAAACTTTACAGCAATTTCAGCATTGATATTGCGTTTACCTTTGATAATTTCATTTAGGTAAGACGGCTGAATTTCCAAAGCTTATGGCTCCGCTTAAAGCCCCTATGGCTCCTACCTTACCTGCCCCGTACCAGAACGGCACATTGTTGATGATGTTGTTTATCCCGTTTATCAATATGGCAACACCCAGCCCTATGGCTGCCGCTATAATAAACTCTCCGCTCGGGTCTGTATATAGCAGCGGGTTATTGAGCACATAAGCATAGCGGTTATAGTTTTGTGTATTATGCGGATCCTGCACAAAATTGTCGGGAGACATAAAGGCAGTAGCTTGAACCCTAACAAACCCATGGAAGATAATTTAATAAATTTTCTTCTGTTTAAATTACTCATAGAACAAAAAATTGAAAAATAAGAGGAAGGAGAGATTCTAACTCTCATTGATTAAAGTCGTAGCTATTACACTGCTCAATTGTTTTATAGGACTTCCTCTTATTAAGACACAGTTTTAAGTTAATTTTTTAATAAAATCAAATTTTTTACAAAAAAATAAATCCATACTCGGTTGATATGAAATTATACAACAAGAAAAAACATAAGTTTACATGGATTTAACTATATTTTACAATCAAAAAAATATAAGTTTCTTCTAAAAAGCAATGATAAAGAAACTTTTAATCTCTATTTTTCACCTCAGAAAATCAATATTCCGTTTTAATCCTTCGAATTTAGTCCGCTTTACGGCAGAGTCTTTAAATACCTTTTTAAAAATTTCTTCGGTGATTTCCTGCCAGTCTTTTTTAGAGAAAGACATCAGTTCGGGCTTAGGCTCAAACAAAGGTTCTCTATGAGGTTTTGAAAAACGATTCCACGGGCAAACATCCTGACATATATCACAGCCAAACATCCAGTCTTCAAAACTGCCTTTCATTTTGTTTGGGATATTGTCTTTTAGCTCTATTGTAAAATAAGAAATGCACTTACTGCCGTCAACCACATACGGTGCTATTATAGCTTCTGTGGGGCAGGCATCAAGACATGCGGTACAAGTTCCACAATGGTCGGTTACGGGGGTGTCATATTCAAGTTCCAAATCGATAATAAGTTCGGCAATAAAATAGAACGAACCTGTCTTTTGTGTAATAAGGTTGGCATTTTTCCCTATCCAACCTAAACCGCTTTTGGATGCCCAAGCCTTATCCAAAACCGGAGCAGAATCAACAAACACACGTCCGTTTACTTCGCCTATTTCGGTTTGAATAAATTGTAGCAGTGTTTTAAGTTTGTCTTTTATCACAAAGTGATAATCTGTCCCATAAGCATATTTAGATATTTTATAGCTGTTGGAATTCTGCTTTTCGGAAGGGTAATAATTAAGTAATAATGAGATTACGCTTTTAGCTCCGTCAACCAACAAACGGGGATCAAGCCTTTTGTCAAAATGGTTTTCCATATACGACATCTGTCCGTTCCGTCCTTCGTTAAGCCACTTTTCCAATCGAGGAGCTTCCTCTTCTAAAAATCTCGCTTTAGAAATACCACAAGACAGAAAGCCGAGCCGTTGGGCTTCATTTTTTATAATGGTTGACGGATTACGAATGACGGATGATAAAAGCATTCTATTTTAATTTATATTAAGAGCCTGTTTAACACCTTAAATGACTTAGCATAAAACATCAAATTGTTCCTATTTGATATAATCTCTTTATTTTGCACTATGCTGACACATATCATCTTTTGCTATTGAACATCTATGGTTAAACAAGAAACATTCTGAATTCGGTCGTTGAATGTTCTAATGAACCTTTACCCATTATCAGACATTTTCCTTAAAACAACTCTCCTTGATTATGACCTTTTATTCTCCCTAAATGTTTATAGGCTTTTTCTGTCGCTTCTCTTCCACGCGGTGTTCTCATGATAAAACCTTCTTGAATAAGAAACGGCTCATAAACCTCCTCTATGGTTTCTCCACTGTCTGAGACAGCAGTAGCCAATGTTGACAAACCGACAGGACCGCCTTTAAATTTATCAATAATTGTAATTAAGATTTTATTGTCCATTTCATCCAATCCATGTGCATCTACGTTCAGTGCTTTGAGTGCGTATCTTGAAATCTCAATGTCAATTTTTCCATTTCCTTTTATTTGAGCAAAATCGCGTACTCTTCTCAACAACGCATTTGAAATACGTGGTGTTCCACGACTTCTTCCGGCAATTTCTATAGCAGCTTCCATTGAGATAGGAACTTGGAGAATAGAAGCACTTCGTTGTACTATGTTTGTCAGGAGTTCGGTATCATAATATTGTAATCTGCTTTGAATTCCAAAACGTGCCCGCATAGGAGCAGTTAATAACCCTGAACGTGTTGTGGCACCGACTAATGTAAAAGGATTCAGATTAATTTGAACGGTACGGGCATTTGGTCCGCTTTCTATCATAATGTCAATCTTAAAATCTTCCATAGCCGAATATAAATATTCTTCTACAACAGGGCTCAAACGGTGGATTTCGTCAATAAACAAAATATCACGTTCTTCTAAATTGGTTAGAAGACCGGCCAAGTCACCGGGTTTATCCAATACCGGACCAGAGGTTATTTTTATACCTACTTCCAACTCATTGGCGAGAATATTTGCCAAAGTAGTTTTCCCGAGTCCGGGTGGACCGTGAAACAACGTGTGGTCTAAAGCTTCCCCTCTCCTATTAGCAGCTTCTACAAACACTTTAAGATTATCCAAGACCTGTTCTTGCCCTGTAAAATCGTCAAATGAGAGTGGACGTAGTTTTCTTTCCACATCAAGCTCTTCCGGATTATAATGCTTATTATTTGGGTCTAAATATTCATTCATACTTACAAAGATAATAATTGTTGTACAAGATATATAAGGAATTAAAAAAGCCTTTCAAAAAAAGAAAGGCTTTTGTATATAAAATTTATGTTTTTTTGTTTAATGGTGTAATTTTTCTTCGTCAGGCCCGTACGGAACAGTTTGCGGAACAAAGTCTTCTTCATGTCCGGGTTTACTATAGTCATAAGCCCAACGGTGTACTTCGGGTATTTCTCCAGGCCAGTTTCCGTGAATGTGTTCAACTGGAGCTGTCCATTCGAGCGTAGTAGATTTCCATGGATTTTGCTCAGCTTTTTTACCGTAGAACATACTATGGAAGAAATTCCAAATAAACACTAATTGAAATGCTCCTCCAACCAAAGCAAATATAGTTATCAATACATTAACGTCATGTAAGTCATCAAACAAAGGGAAAGCGGTATTGGTATAATATCTCCTAGGCAATCCTGCCATACCTATAAAGTGCATCGGCAAAAACACGCCATAAGCACAAATAACAGTTATCCAAAAGTGAACATATCCTAAATTTTTATTCATCATTCTACCAAACATACGCGGAAACCAATGATAAATACCGGCGAACATTCCGTAAAGTGCAGAAATACCCATAACTAAGTGGAAATGTGCTACCACAAAGTAAGTGTCATGTACGTTAATATCGAGTGTACTATCCCCAAGAATAATTCCTGTTAAACCACCTGTAATAAAGGTAGAAACCATCCCTATCGAGAATAACATTCCGGGGTTCATTTGAAGATTACCTTTCCAGATAGTTGTTATCCAGTTAAATGCTTTTACAGCTGACGGAATAGCAATAAGTAAGGTAGTGAAAGTAAATACTGAACCTAAGAATGGACTCATTCCTGACACGAACATGTGGTGACCCCAGACTATTGTAGATAAAAATGCAATCGCTATTACAGAAGCAATCATGGCTCTGTATCCGAAAATAGGTTTACGCGAGTTGGTCGCCAAAACTTCAGATACGATTCCCATTGCGGGTAAGATTACAATATATACTTCCGGGTGTCCTAAGAACCAGAACAAGTGTTCGAATAATACAGGTGAACCTCCTTGATAGTGCAATACTTCTCCTGCAATATAGATGTCTGACAAGAAGAAAGATGTACCAAAACTTCTATCAAATATAAGTAATAATGCCGCAGACAATAATACAGGGAAAGAAACAATACCGATTATAGATGTAAGAAAGAAAGTCCAGATTGTTAACGGCATTCTTGTCATAGACATCCCTTTTGTTCTTAGATTGATTATTGTTACCACATAATTAAGTGATCCCATTAATGAAGATGCAATGAATATAGCCATTGCAATAAGCCACAGCGTCATTCCTGTACCAGACCCCGGAATAGCTTGAGGAACGGCACTTAACGGTGGATATATAGTCCAACCTGCAGAAGCAGGTCCAGATTCTACAAAAAGGGATGCTAACATTATCACACTCGATAGGAAGAACAACCAATAAGAAATCATATTCATAAAACCTGATGCCATATCTCTTGCACCGATTTGCAACGGAATTAAAAGGTTACTAAATGTTCCGCTTAGACCAGTTGTTAAAACAAAGAATACCATGATGGTTCCGTGAATAGTCACCAATGCCAGATAAATATCGTTACGCATGATGCCACCCGGGGCATATTCGTCTCCTAAAAGCCAATTAAAGATTCTAAAAGATTCTTCTGGCCATGCTATTTGCATTCTGAACAACAAAGACATTGCCACACCGATAATACCCATTATCAAACCTGTAATAAGGTATTGTTTGGCTATCATCTTATGGTCTAAACTAAAGATATACTTTGTGATAAAAGTTTCTTTGTGATGGTGGTGACCGTGGTCAATTGTGTGGTCGTGTGCTGACATAATTAGTTATAATTAATTTAAGCTGTAAATTATTTTTTTAATAACAGAGCTAACGCTGTTGAATCTGCAATAGTTGGCTGAATTTCTTCTACTGGTATTTCTACCGGTTTTTCAGATTCTTGTTGAGCTTTAATTACTTCACCAAAAGTTTTTTTGTCTTTTAGCCAAGCATTAAACTCATTGGGTTCTGACACAACAATTTTCATTTGCATATTGTAGTGTGAAGCTCCACAAATTTTGTTACATAAAAGCAAGTAATCAAAAGTATATGGCTCTAAAGCTTCTTCTCCTTTGGTTGCTAACTCTTTACTTTTCTCTACTCTAAGTTTATTAATATTCTCTACTTTGGATTTTATTTCGTCTGTTTCACGAATTTCTTCGGTAGTTTGTGTTGGTATAAAAGCAAATTGAGTTACCATACCGGGAACACAATTCATTTGTGCTCTAAAATGAGGCATATAGGCAGAGTGCAGAACGTCCTGAGAACGAATTTTGAAAAGAACTTTTCTTCCTTTCGGCAAATGCAGTTCGTTGGCTTGAATATCGTCCTGAGCATTAGGGTCAGCCACATCAACTCCAAGCGTATTGATTCCTTCTATATATCTTACGTTTGCTTTCCCTAAAACATTATCTTCACCAGCATAACGCACTTCCCATCCAAATTGTTTGGCATAAATTTCGACGATTAAAGGGTTTTCCGTTTCTTCATCTACAAACATAATATTAGTCCAAGCATATAATCCGTATAGAATTAGACCCGCTAAAGTAATAGCCGGAATAATACTCCAAATCATCTCTAATTTGTTACTATCAGCAAAGTAAAGTGCTTTTCTTTCTTTCTTCCCTCTGTATTTATATGCAAAATAATGTAATAATCCCTGAGTTATTGTCTGTACAATAAAAATAATAATCATTGATATCCACATCAGACGGTCAACTTCAACTCCGTGTTCTGAAGCAGAATTACTCATCAGGGGAAGGTCTCCGTATTTAACGACACAAAATATAGTTGCAAGATAAATGAACACAAGAAAAGCAAACATCAGGTATCCGTTTACTTTATTATCATTATCATTTGCAATCTGAGAATTATCTACATCTGCTCCAATTTGGGTCAAATCAAATATTTTAGTCAATTGCCAAATTGCAATAGAAACTAATATTAAAACAACGACTATCAACAAGCTTGTCATCTGTGTAATCTTTTAAATATTAATAATGAAAATGCTTACTTTCTTCAATGAACGGATTTCTCTTCGCTAAGAGTGGTACTTTGGTTAAAGAAGTAAAGACAATTAGTATAAACAATCCGGAAAAGAAAGCTAAACTTCCCAATTCTCCTGCTCCAATAAACCATTGGTCACCAACGGTTGCCGGCATTATCATATTGAAGAAATCAATATAGTGACCAAACAAGATAACAATACCTGCCATAACAACTATCCATGTTATTCTCTTAAAGTCAGTATTGACCAAAATTAGTAGCGGAAACACAAAGTTCAAAGCCAACATTCCCCAGAATGGTAGGGTATAATGCTCAATCCTTGTAACAAAATATGTTACTTCTTCCGGAATATTAGCATACCAAATCAGCATAAACTGAGAGAACCACAGATATGTCCAAAAAATACTGATAGCAAACATGAATTTGGCTAAGTCATGGATATGACTGGTATTAACGAACTCTAAATATCCTTTAGATTTTAGGTATAATGTTACCAATGCTATTACTGTGATACCACTTACAAAGAAAGAAGCAAACACATACCAACCAAATAATGTTGAGAACCAGTGTGGGTCAACAGACATAATCCAGTCCCAAGACATAATTGATTCTGTTACAATAAAGAACACTAAGAACACCGCTGATAATTTGAAGTTCTTTTTGAAATATCTGTTATCATCTGCTTCATCTTGAGCTAAACAGTTTTTTCTTGAAAAATATCTGTAAAGATTCCACCCTAATAAAAACACTGCTGCTCTGATAAGCCAAGCAGGGACATTCAGATATCCTGTTTTTCCTGCAACAATTTTATCGTAGTTTTCGTGTCCTACTTGGTCTATACCATCTGCCATCCATACAAATAGATGGTTAAAATGCATTCCTGCCAAAATCAATAATATAAAGAAAATAACAGAACCAACAGGCAGATAGGCTGTAATACCCTGCATGACTCTAAATAAAACCGGAGACCAGCCAGCTTGAGAAGCATTTTGTATGGCATAAAAAGCTAAAACCCCCAAGGAAATTAAAAGAAAGAAAATAGCAGCAACGTAAACAGCAGCCCAAGGTTTGTTTTGCAACTGATGCAAAACGTGCTCTAAATGTTCCTGATGAGCTTCATGGTCGTCAGCATGGACATCGGCCTCATTGGCGTGAGCGTGACCGTCGTGATGAGCGGCAGCTTCTAAAATTTTCTCAACATCTGCAGTGTTTTTTGGAGCATTAATAAAGCTATATGCAATGCCTAACAAACCAACTGCCATCAGCACAAACGAGAATATTTTTAATTTACTTGATATAGTGTACATATTCTATTTATTATAGATCTGTTGTTTATTATAATTTATTTTTAAGTTCAAGAACATAATCTGTAACAAGCCATCTTTCGTGTTGATTTAACTGATTTGCGTGTGAACCCATTGAGTTCAATCCGTATGTTATTACGTGAAACACGCTACCTTCGCTCATCTCTCTGTCTGCATAACTTGGAACACCGAGAAATTTTTCTCGTTTGACTAAATTACCTTGTCCATCGCCAGAATCTCCGTGGCATATAGCACAGTAAATTGTATATAGTTCTTTTCCTTTTGCCACTTCTTTATCAGAAATAGTAATTAGAGGCGATTTCAGATTTGCTTTTGCCAATTCATAACCTTCAGTGGTATTTTCATATTCATATATTTCAAATCCACGTTTAATTGTTCCGTCAGGCGGCAATTGGGCGGTTTGTCCTTGCAACTGGTTTATGCCGTTAAATGCTTCGGATTCTGCATAAGTTTCATAACCAATTGGTTCGTACATATTAGGAAAAAGCTGATAATTAGGCTCTTTAGTGTCCTGACACGAAATTGCCCCAATCGACAGTACTAATAATATTGCTTTATTTATACATTTCATAAACGAAATATTAATGCTTTTCTACAACTTTAATTTCTACAGCACCTGTATTTTTAAGAAAATCGGTTAAACTATCTTCATCTCCATCAACCGAAACTTCCATTAAAAAATGGTCATCTGTTGTTCTTACATCCGGATTCTCTGCTTTCTTAAAAGGCCATAACTTACTTCTTAGATAAAAAGTGATAACCATAAGGTGGGCAGAAAAAAACACAGTCAACTCGAACATAATCGGAACGAAAGCCGGCATATTTTCAAGGTAGCTAAAACTTGGTTTTCCTCCGATGTCTTGAGGCCAGTCTTCTATCATTACATAATTCATGAGTATAACCGAAACTGTCAGACCTGTTAAACCATATAGAAATGCAGTAATAGCTAACCGAGTTGGCTCAAGCCCCATGGCTTTATCCAAACCGTGAACCGGAAAAGGAGTATATATCTCCTCGATATGATGATGAGCTTTTCTTGTAGCTTTTACGGCATCCATCAGAATGTCGTCATCATTATAAAGTGCTTGTATTACTTTGGTACTCATAATTCCTTTTTATTCTTAGTGATTATGGTTATTATCTTCTTGTTCTCTTTGTCTCTTATAGTTTTCACCAGAAGACTTTAGAATTGTCTTAACTTCTGCTTGGGCAATCACAGGGAATGTTCTGGCATAAAGTAAGAACAATACAAAGAAGAATCCGATAGTTCCCACATAAATTCCAATATCTATAAACGTTGGAGAGAACATAGTCCATGATGATGGAAGATAATCTCTGTGTAACGATGTAACAATAATTACGAAACGTTCAAACCACATCCCTATATTTACTACAATAGAGATGATAAATGAAAACATAATACTTGTTCTAAGTTTTTTGAACCACATAAACTGTGGAGAAAACACGTTACAAGTCATCATTAACCAATAAGCCCACCAATAAGGTCCGGTAGCCCTGTTTAAGAATGCATATTGTTCGTACTCAACTCCGGAATACCAAGCAATAAACAACTCTGTAATATAGGCAACCCCAACTATAGACCCCGTAATCATGATTACTATGTTCATCAATTCAATGTGCTGAACGGTAATATATGCTTCTAAGTTAGACACCTTACGCATAATAATCAGAAGTGTGTTTACCATTGCAAATCCTGAGAAGATAGCTCCTGCCACAAAATAAGGTGGGAAGATGGTCGTGTGCCATCCTGGAACTATCGAAGTAGCAAAGTCAAAAGATACGATAGTGTGTACAGAAAGTACAAGTGGCGTTGCTAAACCGGCCAATACAAGAGAAACCTCTTCAAAACGCTGCCAATCTTTAGCTCTTCCTGACCATCCGAAACTTAAAATTGAATAAACTCTTTTGGTAAAAGGTGTAATCGCTCTATCTCTAAGCATTGCGAAATCAGGTAACAAACCTGTCCACCAAAACACCAATGACACGGACAGATAGGTAGAAATAGCAAAAACGTCCCAAAGAAGTGGTGAGTTAAAGTTCACCCATAACGAACCAAATTGGTTTGGTATAGGTAATACCCAATATCCTAACCACGGACGCCCCATGTGTATAATTGGGAAAAGACCCGCTTGAACTACTGAGAAAATAGTCATCGCTTCTGCAGAACGGTTGATAGCCATTCTCCACTTCTGACGAAATAATAAAAGTACGGCAGAGATAAGTGTACCGGCGTGACCGATACCTACCCACCATACAAAGTTGGTAATATCCCAAGCCCAACCTATAGTTTTATTTAATCCCCAAGTTCCGATACCGACTGAAACGGTATATATCATAGAACCGACTCCCCAAAGAAAAGCTAAAAGAGCAATCGTGAACACAGTCCACCATTGTTTGTTTGCTCTTCCTTCAACAGGGGCAGCGACATCTACAGTTACATCGTGATAGGTTTTATCTCCTATTACTAAAGGTTTTCTAATGGGTGCTTCGTAGTGAGACGACATAATCCTTTATAGTATTTCTTAAAAATTAATTTATATAAAAACTTAAACGTTTCTTACTTTGACATGATAAAAAACATTTGGCCTAGCCCCTATGTATTCCAATAAATGATATGCTCTGGAATCTTCCAGTAACTCTGCCACTTCACTTCCTTCTTCATTCAAATCACCAAATATCATTGCACCGGAAGAACAGGCAGCAGCACAAGCAGTAGCATCATTAAACTCGCCTTTGGCAACAGCTCTTCCTTCTTGTTTTGCCTTTAAAATAACCGCTTGTGTAGATTGGATACAGAAAGAACATTTCTCCATAACCCCTCTTGAGCGAACCGTTACGTCAGGATTCAAAACCATTCTTCCTAAATCATCATTCATGTGATAATCGAACTCGCTATTTTTATTATACAAGAACCAGTTAAAACGACGCACTTTATACGGACAGTTATTTGCACAATAACGAGTACCAACACATCTATTATATGCCATGTGGTTTTGTCCCTGACGACCATGTGATGTAGCTGCAACCGGACAAACTGTTTCACAAGGAGCGTGGTTACAATGCTGACACATTACTGGTTGGAAAACAACCTGCGGATTATCTGCTGGGTCTTCTAATTGACCAAAACCACCTAATGAACCATTATCTCCAAACAAACCATCAAATCCTTCTTTCTTTTCTATATCCTGAGTAAAAGTTTCTTCGGAAGAATAGTATCGGTCAATTCTTAACCAGTGCATATCACGGCTTCTTCTTACTTCTGATTTACCCACAACAGGAACATTGTTTTCGGCATGACAAGCAATCACACAAGCTCCACATCCTGTACATAGATTCAAATCTATAGAAAGATTGAAATGGTGTCCGATACTTCTGTCAAAGCTATCCCATAAATCTACCTTAACCGCCTCAATAGGCTTGTGGTCTATTGACACCATTGCTGGTGCATTCCAAACTTTAGAGTCTTCATTATTAAAAATATCTAAAGTGGTTTCTTTAACGATATCAGCTCTTCCCATCAACGTTCTATGCAACTGAACACAAGCAAATTCGTGATCTCCGCTTGATTTTTCGATGCTTACAGACTGTACATTTATAAAATCATCATACAGTTCATAAGCATTTACACCAACGTGCATTTCTTGTTTTAAAGAAGCTTTTTTACCATATCCAAATGAAAGTCCCACGGTTTTTGATGCTTGACCTGGCTGTATAATTACAGGTACATTTTCAAGTCTCTTATTTCCAACTGTTAATGTTGCATAACTTCCGTTTAACCCTCCGTTGGCAACATGATAGTTTTTTAATCCTAACTCTTCAGCATCTGCCTTAGAAACTGTTACATAGTTATCCCAAGAAACTCGGGTAATTGGATCCGGAAACTCTTGTAGCCATGGATTATTTGCTTGCTGACCATCTCCCATTCCAGTTTTGGTATAAAGATGTAACTCAAATCCAGATAATGCTTTTGACTGGCTTAGAGTAGCAGCGGCAGCAGAAAAATCTACAGAAGCCGCTATCTTTGTCTTATCTGTTTCAGAAACAAACACACCATCATGAACAGCCTGATTCCATGTTTTTGCAGACAATATTGAGTTTGTCCAATTTTCTTTTACATAATCATAATATGATTTATCACTTCCATTCCACTCTAACAACGCATCTTGAAACTGTCTTGTATCGAACAGCGGACGAATCGCAGGCTGAACAACTCCATAAGTACCTTTAACAATTTCAACATCTCCCCAACTTTCCAAATAATGTGGTGTAGCGGCAGCAATATTAACAACAGAGGCTGTTTCGTCTTCTCTAAGAGAGAATGCCACAGTCATTTTCACTTTTTTAAGTGCTTCTGCAAACCCTGAGCCGTCTGCTAAAGTATATACCGGATTTACACCATTCATAATCAATGTATGAACAGAACCGGCTTTAACATCTGCAATCAGTTGAGACATTTGAGCGTCAGAACCTTTGCGAATTTGCCTTGTTTGACCTGGATCAAAAGCCTCACTATTTAGTTTTGCATTAATAGCCAAAACCAACAACTGAGCATTTTTATCATCTAAGCCCGTTACAAGTAGTCCTTTTGAACCTGCAGATTCTAATTGTTTTGCATATTTAACAACCTCATCTTCATAAGGAATTTTAGCCGTTGGGACAGAAGTCCCAAAGATGGTATTATATATTTTCACCAAAGCTAACTTTTGATTAGTAGCCGTCATCGGAACACGCTTGTCAGCATTGGCTCCTGAGAGTGTCATATTAGCCTCAAACTGTATATGCTTAGACATTTTTCCTTTTTTCGGCAGCCTTCCTTGAACATATTTGGAGTCATATCCACCCCCTTGCCAGTCTCCAAGGAAATCTGCACCAATAGAAACGATGGTCGAAGCTTTTGAAAAATCATAATCCGGCAAGGCTCTTTCTCCATACACTTCTTCAAAAGCATCCAAAGAGGAAGAACAAGAAACGGCATCATAAATTACATGTGATGCATTAGGGTTATTGGCAATAAACTCTTTTATTAATTTATCAGTTGAAGGACTTGCCATAGTTCCTGTCAACAGCACTACTTTACCTCCCTGAGCTTGTGACTCTGCTAAAGAAGCTTTAACTTTTGTATGAACATCTGACCAACTTGCCTCTTTTCCATTTATTTTTGGAGTTTTCAGTCTGGTGTTGTCATACATTGACAATACAGAAGCATGAACTCTTGCATTCGCAGAGAAATGAGCACCTTCAATTTTATTATTTTCAATTTTTATCGGACGCCCTTCTCTAGTTTTTACCAAGATATTAGCAAAATCGTAACCGTCAAACATGGTTGTTGCATAAAAATCTGCAATACCCGGAACAACTTGTTCGGGTTGTACCACATAAGGTATCGATTTGATAACCGGCCCTTCACAAGCAGCTAAAGAAGCGGCAGCCGTACTAAAACCCACATATTTCAAGAAATCACGTCTTGTAGTTGAAGAGTTCGACAAACTTTCCTTGTCGCCAAGGAAATCATCTGTTGGAATATGCTCAACAAACTCATTATGTTTAAGAGTTTCCATAATAGAGCTGTTTTCATCCAACTCTTCTACGCTTTTCCAGTATTTTTTATTTGATGACATACTGTATGTTTATTTAGCTTCTTAAAATTCAATTAATAATGACATTTACCACATTCAAGACCTCCCATCTGAGCAGCCGTAAGCTTTTCTACGCCATACTTCTTAGAAAGTTCTTCGTGAATTTTTTTATAATATTCGTTGTCTTTGAGCTTAACCTCTGTTTGACGGTGACAATCTATACACCACCCCATGGTTAGAGGTGCATGCTGACTCATAATCTCCATCTCTTCTACCGGACCGTGACAAGTTTGGCACTCTATTCCCGCAACTGTTACGTGTTGGGCGTGATTAAAATAAACCAAATCGGGCAGGTTGTGAATTCTCACCCATTTTACCGGTTTAGTATTTCCTGTATATTTTTGCTCATCCTTATCCCAGCCAACAGCATCATAAAGCTTTTGTATCTCAGCATCATAAAACGCTTTACTATATTCGGCTGTTGCAGTAGATTCCGCAACTTCTGATACGTTTTTATGACAATTCATACAAACATTAAGCGAAGGAATATTTGAATGCTTTCCTTCTCTGGCAGCAGAGTGACAATACTTACAGTCAATACCATTGTCTCCGGCATGAATTCGGTGAGAATAATGAATAGGCTGTATAGGCTCATAACCTTTATCTACGCCTATCTGCATGAACCACCCATAAACATAATAAGCACTTGCCAACATTAGGAAAATCACCGTTACCAACACCAAAAACTGATTTTTTGCGAATGCTTTCCAAATAGGAAGAGACTTCTCTTTATGTACTACATCTATATTATTTGCTTTGGCAATCTTAGTTAATACATTTCTAACCAATAATAACATAATTACCAACATAGCCAACACCAAAGCTAACGCTCCAAGTATCACTTCATTTGAAACACCACCACCTGAAGCACTACCCCCATCGTCTCCACCAGGAGCTGCTTCTACTACCGCCTTTTCGGTCATAGTGTATGCAATAATATTACCCAAATCTTCATCTGACAGCTGAGGAAAAGCCGTCATTGGCAACTGATTATATTCATTAAATATCTTATTAGCCCTTTCGTCTCCGGACTTAATCATTTCAGAACTGTTGCGGATCCACTTGTGTAGCCATTCAACTTCATACTTATCCGCCATCCCTCTAAGTGGCGGACCGGTCATTTTTCTGTCTAAATTATGACAGGCGGCACACTGTGAGTTAAATAACGCTTTACCAGCCTCAACATCTTGTGCAAAAATATTGGATGAAGCCATCAGCCACAAAGCCAAACTAAGTTGTATAATTCCGGAAATTGAACGAGAGAGTCCCACTTTTTTCATATAAGTAGTTATAATTGTCAATTATTTTTGGCATGGTTTTTTCTGTACATCAACTTCAAATAACCATACTTTTCACAAAATCTGAGCAAAAATACGACTTATGAATTATTAATAAAACCCTAAAATAACAGGATGTGATAATTTATACTTATTCTAAATAACTATTTGCGTTTTGTTCTAATTCATAAACAGTACATTTGCATTAAAATCAATCTATTATGAAAAATTTAAGATTTTCATTTTGTCCAATTTTTTGTGTGTTTTTCTTCGGCATCTTTACACAATCTAATATCCATGCTCAAACAGTTAGTTTGGAGCAAGATTTGGAATTTGAGCAGATTTTAAACGAAAAAAGAAAGATAAACTCCTCAATTACAGTAATTGACAGATGGAAGATTCAAATTTTTACTGGTGATAGCGAAAATTCTAAAAAACTTTTTAGAGAGTTTAAACGAGATTTCAAAACCACAGATGCGACGATTGTTTTTCATACTCCAAATTATAAAGTGTGGGTTGGTAACTTTAAAAACAGAATAGAAGCAGAAAGAAGCTTACTCGATATTAAAGAAAAATATCCGGGAGCATTTCTGATAAAGCCTAACAAATAAAGCGTAGTTGTATCATATTAATTGACATTTTTTAATTGTATAGAAAAGCAAAAAAAGATTTTTCTCAAATTTGCACATCTATTTTATTTCCTTAAAGTTCAGCATTTTTTTACTAAAATCTATTTTTCTCTTTACTTTTGTATTGTTAAAAAACTGAATATAAAAATATGAAAGTCGCAATAATAGGAGTCACCGGAATGGTAGGCGAAGTGATGCTAAAAGTTCTGATAGAAAGAAACTTTCCCATTACGGAATTAATCCCTGTAGCATCGGAAAAATCTGTTGGAAAAGAAATAACTTTTAAAGATAAAATTTATACCGTTGTGAGCCTTGAAAAAGCAGTAGAAATGCAACCTAATATTGCTTTATTTTCTGCCGGTGGCGTGACATCGCTCGAATGGGCTCCGAAATTTGCAGCAGTCGGTACAACCGTAATAGATAATTCGTCTGCATGGCGGATGGATTTGTCAAAAAAATTAATCGTCCCCGAAATCAACGCCTCTGAGTTAACGACCGAAGACAAAATCATCGCCAATCCGAACTGTTCTACCATTCAGTTAGTAATGGTTTTAGCTCCGTTACATAAAAAATACAAAATTAAAAGAGTCGTTGTTTCTACCTATCAATCGATAACGGGAACAGGCGTAAAAGCCGTGCAACAACTTGAAAATGAATATGCAGGTATTCAGGGAGAAATGGCATACCACTACCCGATTCACCGCAACGCTATCCCGCAATGTGATATTTTTGAAGAAAACGGATATACAAAAGAAGAAATGAAACTGGTTCGCGAAACCCAAAAAATCATGGGAGACAGGACTATAGCCGTTACGGCAACAGCCATCAGAATTCCAGTTGTGGGCGGACATTCGGAATCGGTAAATATTGAATTTGAAAATGACTTTGATATTAATGATGTTCGCAAAATTCTTCATGAAACACCCGGAATAACCGTTCAGGACAATCCGGACACCAAAACCTACCCGATGCCTGTTTACGCACAAGGAAAAGATGATGTCTTTGTCGGAAGAATCAGAAGAGATGAAAGCCAGCCCAATACTTTAAATATGTGGATTGTTGCCGATAACCTCAGAAAAGGTGCGGCGACCAACACCGTTCAAATTGCCGAATATTTAGTGGCAAACAACCTGGTAAAGCAAAAAGCTGCCGCTATTTAAAGTTTAAAGTTGTTTAAGATTTAAAGTTGTTTAAAAAGTTATGATGTACTTCTCTAAATAGAGTTGGCAGTTTTGTACTTTCCGCTTTGTACTTTTTATATTATCTTTGCCATTCATGAAGAAAAAAATTGCCATAGCCAATTTAGTTCTGATGATTACGGTAATTGCCGTAATGTTGGTTCAATCTGTGCATTTGTACAAACACTGGCTGGCAGATTTTTCTGAAGACACGCATAAATGTTCACAGACTCATTCGCATCACCACGACAGCGAAGATTGCAGTGTTTGTGATTTCTCGTTTGGTTTTTTTCTGAAACCGGATGTTTTTCATTTACTTTCATTAACATCGCCTAAACCGATTCCTTATCTTATTCACAAAAGAGATATTGTTTCGGCTTTTCCGGGCAAACTTTTTTCTTTAAGAGCTCCGCCTCATTCTGTTCAATTTTCGTAAAAATTAGAGAAACTTCGTAGCACCTATATATAGAGCTTCGATGTGGTTAATCACAATTTATGAACAGAAAAAATGCGATATTACAGTATCCCTCTGCTTCTGGTATGCTTTGGTTTTTCGGGATTTTCACAATTCAGCATCAGCGGGAGAATTACCGACGAAAGAGACACGGCACTATCCGGAAGTATCATCAGCACAAAAAATAAAACTACGGTAAGCAATACCGATGGTTACTATTTGATTTCCAATATTCCGGAAGGAAAACACCATTTTTCGGTTTCTTATCTGGGATATAAAACTATTGATACCACTATTGTTGTCAGTAAAAATGTCATGGTCAATTTTAAACTTCATCTGAGTCCGTCTGAAATGGATGAAGTAATCATCATACAAGAAAATTATGCAAAAAGGACACAAAAACAACTTTCGCAAAACATTGAAACCGTAAACAAAGATTATATCCAAAAAAATCTTGGCGGAAGCCTCATGCAGTCTTTAGAAAGAATAGGTGGCATCGGCACGATTTCTATCGGTTCGGGACAGTCGAAACCCATGATAAGGGGCATGGGATTTAATCGTGTTGTCGTAACCGAAAACGGCATTAAGCACGAAGGACAGCAATGGGGTGCCGACCACGGAATCGAAATTGACCAGTATGCTTCTGATAATGTAAAAATACTGAAAGGTTCGGCTTCGCTGCAATACGGTCCGGATGCCATTGGCGGTATTATCGAAATAGAAAAAGCCAAAGCTCCCAAAAAGAACACCTTGGGTGGTTCTGTGATTCTGACAGGAAAAACCAATAATAATTTATACGGTTCTTCTGTGAATCTTTTCGGAAGGAAAGAAAACCTATTTTTCGGTTCCCGTATCACATTTCTGGATTATGCCGATTACAAAGTTCCCGTAAATCACATCAACATTTATTCATATCAGGCTACGTTATATAAAAAAAGAATGCGAAATACGGCAGGAAACGAATTGAACCTGCATTTGAACACCGGATATGTCAAAGAAAACTTTTCCTCGATATTTTATATCAGCAATCTCAAAACCAAAAGCGGACTTTTTGCAAACGCACATGGTCTCGAACCCAGAAATGTCGATACAGTTCTGCATGACGCTTCAGACAGGGATATTCATAATCCGTCACAAGATGTCAATCATTTCAAAATAATCAACCGCACCAAAATTGATTTTGAAAAATATACATTGGAAGCAGACTTTGGATATCAAAACAATTTCAGAGAAGAATTCAGTGATTATATCTCTCACGGATTCATGCTGCACACATATCCTGAAAATCTCAATATTCCTGAAAATCTAGAAAGAGGTTTTAATAAAAATATTTATTCGCTCAATGCCAGAATACTTTTTGGTATAAAAAATCACAGGTTTTCGGGCGGTATCAATGCCGAACATCAAAACAACAACACCGGCGGATGGGGTTTTATCATCCCGGATTTTAAGCAAGTCAATGGTGGTGTTTTTGTTTACGACAAAATATACCTCAACGAAAAAACGATTATCCATGCTGGTTTGCGGTATGATTACGGGCGTATTCAAACAGAAAATTATTTTGATTGGTTCACTTCGCCTGTTGGCGAAAATGAAGAAAACTTACAACGGGCTTTGGGCATGAAAAAAGATTTCGGAAGTCTGACTTGGTCATTGGGAGCAAATTACAATTTAGAACATTTGTTTTTACGAGCTCACATCGGAAAAAGTTTCCGGATGCCTATTGCGAAAGAGCTGGCATCAAACGGCGTAAACTATCATCAGTTCAGCTACGAAAGAGGCAACCCGAATCTTTCTGCCGAAGAATCATACCAGTTAGATTTGGGAATTACGTGGCAAAAGAACGGGTTTAACATCGATGTCAATCCGTTTGCGAATTATTTTCCGAACTATATTTATCTGAATCCGACACCCGATTATGATTATGCATACGGAGCGGGAAATCAGATTTTTCATTATACCGAAAGTAAAGTTTTCAGATATGGCGGCGAACTGAAAATGAATTATGCTTTCAGCGAAAACTATAAAGCCGAAATTATTGGCGAATATGTTTATTCTGAGCAATTTTCAGGACAGAAGAAAGGATTTACCTTGCCGTTTTCGCCACCACCATCGGTATTGTTCAATTTTACGTATTCTAAAGATTTAGGAAAGAACATACAAAATGCCTATGCCGGAATTGATTTAAAGTTTGTCGCTCCGCAAAACGAAATTGTTCCGCCCGAAGAAAAAACACCCGGATACGAGCTTATCAATCTTTCTCTGGGAGGAAATATTAAATGGAACAATCAGTCTGTCAAAGTCAATTTTCAGGTGCAAAACTTGATGAATTCGACAAATTTTAATCATACGAGTTTTTACAGGTTAATTGGTGTACCAGAACCCGGAAGAAATTTTATTTTATCGGTCAGCGTACCGTTTTTAATTAAAAATGACAGATAGAAAAAGAAGAAATAAGGTCAATTCTCTATCAGTTTATGCATTGGTGATTATATTCATGGGCACAATGCTATTTGAACCCCTACACTATTTCATTTTTTCACACAAACACATAGATACTACGCATCACGAAACCAAACCAAGCATTCATTCCGTGGCGGAAAACTGTCCGGTTTGCGATTTTCATTTTTGCTTTTTTATTAATGATGCTCTCATTTACCGGGAAAAGTATTTTGGCGAATACATTTTAAAAACAAACGACAAGATTGTCAATAAAAATACCGTTTCGGTCAATTTGCATAAAAAAGGTCGTGCCCCGCCGGTTTGGTAATTTGCACAACGTTTGATGAACTTTTGTTTAAATAAAGTTCATTTATTACCTCAAAAAAATATTAAAAAATAAAACCATGAATAAATACATCTCAAAAATAGCTGTCGTTACAGCTTTTGTCTCATTTTCTTTTTTTACATCCTGTAACAGCGATGATGATAATGCTCAAGATACCATAACGATTAACCTGACAGAAGTTGGCTCCGGGAACAGCGGTGTTGTTTCGGCAGGAAGCGATTTGCATCTCGAAGCAGAAATTTATGCTTCGGCAAAAATTGCCACTATCGAAGTAGAACTGCATCGCGAAACAGATACTTCGGCTCCCGAAATTCATTTGGTTTATACCGAATATGCCGGTTTGCTGAATGCAGATTTTCACAAGCACATTGATATTCCTGCCAATCAGCCCACAGGAGATTATCATTTACATTTTACAGTAACCGACAATCAGGGTAATTCTTCAACAGTAGAACATGACCTTGAAATAGAATAATCATTTTAATCCTTGAAACTGCCTGATTCTGCTAATAATTTCAAAATCAGGCAGTTTCTTAAAAAACAAACCATGAAAAATTTTAGAACAATCATTACTTTTTGTGCCTTCGGAATTGCTTTTCTGACAGGATGTAGCAACGATGATGACAAAGACACGACAAAACCTGAGATAGACATGACCATTTCGGAGGCTTTTCCAACAAGTTGTACCAATATTCAAAAAGGAAGTACAATTTATTTTAAAGCTCTTTTTAAAGACAATCAAGCCTTAGGAGCATACAGCATCGATATACATAACAATTTTAATCATCACAATCACGATACTGAAACAGGCAGCTGCAATTTTGACCCCGAAAAAACACCTATAAATCCGTGGACAGAAATATTGACTTTTTCCATTCCTGCAAACACACAAGAATTTGTAGCAGAACATTCGATAAACATTCCGGATGATATAGATTCAGGAGATTATCATTTTATGATTCAGCTTACAGATGCTCAGGGTTGGGCAACTATGAAAGGAATTAGCATTAAAATAATTGACTAAAAAACAGTTTTTTATCATTTTGTGAATTTATATAGATTTATTTTTCTAATTTTAAACTTTGTTTATGCTTTTAAAACTAATCAAACTCAAACAATATGAATTCACAATTTACAAAAATCGCAAGAATAATTCTTGGACTGATACTGGTAGCTTTTGGTCTGAATAAATTTTTCGGATTCATTCCATTACCTGAATTACCGGAAAACGCAGGAAATTTTATGGATTCTTTAAAAGACACAAAGTATGTTTTGCCCATAGTCGGAATTCTCGAAATTCTAATTGGTGCAATGCTTCTTTTTAAAAAATGGGTGGCTTTTGCGTTGATTCTTTTAGCTCCGATTTCCATTAACATCCTACTGTTTCATTTGTTTTTAGATTTGCCGGGACTTGGGACGGCGTTGCTGATTGTGATTTTAAATATTGTCCTGATTTATAAACACTGGAAACAATACACCCCACTTTTTAACTAAATTATAACACTTGTTTCTATACATTTGTAAAAACTAAAATAATCATGAGAAAACTTCTTCCGTCACTGATTATAGTGGCAACTATTATGTCATGTAAAAACGAGAATAATGATACTATTGTTTTGTTAGACTATCCGCAAACTAAAAAAGTTGATACTGTTGATGTTTATTTCGACACAGAAGTAAAAGATTACTACCGTTGGTTAGAAGACGATTTGTCTGAAGAAACGGCCGAATGGGTAAAAACACAAAACGAAGTTACTTTCGGCTATCTTGAGAAAATTCCGTATAGGAATCAGATAAAGGAACGCTTGGAAAAAGTTTGGAATTACGAGCGTATTTCGGCCCCGTTTAAAGAGTCAGAATACACATATTTCTACAAAAACAACGGACTTCAGAACCAATCTGTTTTATACAGAAAAGACTCGAACGAAAAAGAAGAAGTCTTTTTGGATCCTAATCAATTTTCTGAAGATGGCACAACATCTCTTTCTCGCTTAGAATTTTCAAAAGATGGTTTTATTGTTGCATACTCAACTTCTGATGCCGGAAGTGACTGGAATAAAATTCACATTATGGATGCTATTTCAAGAGAAAAATTAGAAGCCCCTTTAGAAGACATTAAATTTAGTGGCATTGCCTGGAACGGAAATGACGGTTTTTATTATTCAAGTTACGAGAAACCAAAAGGGAGCGAACTTTCAGCCAAAACAGACCACCACAGATTGTTTTATCATAAGTTAGGAACCCAACAAAAAGACGATAAAGTTGTTTTTGGCGATTCTGAAAAA
>JAVEUZ010000076.1:0-5727 GCA_034005285.1 Flavobacteriaceae bacterium | reverse complement strand
CTTGCAACTTGAGATTATCGTCTTCAAGAATTGAGTCGTTATAAATAAGTCCGTTCAAAGACTTATTGGTTTGATAAGCAATGTCTTTCAGCTTTATAGATACCGGAAGATTTACAAAAGAAGTTTCGGCTTCATATTTAGCTGGAAATACATCTTCCGGCTCTGGCTTTAGGGTATTAAGTTTTTGGCTTGTGGCACACCCTGAGATGAAAATCAACAACAAAACTATAATAAGAACTCCCAAAAATATTTTCATAAAAAACTTTATTTTAAAGGTATAAAAATAATAACCAAAGTTCGATAATTCAAACTTTGTCAAAACGCTTTTAAATAGTGAGATACGAGATTTTCTGAACAGAAAATCGGGATATTTCGGAGAAAAAAAGTGAAGTTGAACGATTTTTAAAAGTGATAAAGTAATTAGGAAGACTGTATAGCTATTATAAAAGAATCCGAATAGCAGTTTATAAATATTTTACGGAGAACTGTAACACAAAATTATAATATGCGACCTATGTAATGAAATTTAAGTCTAAATTCCGAATTTCAACATTATGAATAAACACGTCAATATTATTATAACTTTTGTTTTTCTGACATATTCGTTATCCGGGTTTACTCAGGAAACAAAAAAATGGACACTAACAGAATGTGTCGCACACGTGTTGGAAAACAACATTTCTATTAAACAGTCTGAACTCGATTTAAAAGTATCTGACACAGAGAAATTGGAATCAATCGGCAGTTTTCTTCCCGGATTACAAGGAACGGCAAGCTACGGAATAAACACCGGAGCCAATATTAACCCGGCAACGAATCAGTTTGAAAATGAAACATTTAAATCTGCTTCGGCAAACATAAATACCGGTATAAATTTATTTAACGGCTTGGCAAATTGGAAAAACCTGCAACGGGTAAAACTGAACAAAATGGCTAATACATACCGGCTTGATAAAATGAAAGATGATATTATGTTGTCTGTTGCTAATTCTTACCTGCAAATACTTCTTAGCAAAGAACAGCTTAAAGTTTATGAAGCACAAAACAGAATAACAGCCGAGAATATTGAAAGAACCAAACAACTCATAGATGCCGGAAATCTTCCTGCTGGCGACATGTACGAGCTTATGGCAACAGATGCTTCGCAAAAGCAACAGATTATTGCCGCAGAAAACCAACTCTTTCTGTCAAAACTTGCATTGGCTCAAACCATGTTGCTTAAAGATTATTATCATTTTGACATAGCAGACGAAGGTTTTGAAGTGCCGTTAACGATTATTTATGACCAAACTCCCGAAGCCATTGCAGCCAAAGCTCGCGAAACCGTTAAAGACGTAAAAGTAGCTTCTGCCGCATTGGATGTTGCTAAAAAAGATTTAGAAATTGCCCGCTCAGGATATTATCCAAGCCTAAGTGCTTTTTTTGGGTATAATACCCGTTGGGCAGAAAGCATATCGCTGCCGTTTAATGAACAGGTTTACCTTTTTGATGGTACAACAATTGGATTTCAATTGACAGTTCCCGTATTAAACGGTTTTTCTACACGAGGAAGAGTCCAGAGAGCTAAAATCAATACTGAACGCAATGAATACCTGCTCAAACAAGCAGATTTAGATTTGGAACAAACCATTTATCAGGCATATAATGATTTGCTGAATACTAAAAAAACATACGAAGCTTCACAAGCAACGGTAGATGCCAGAAAACTTGCTTATGAGTTTTCAAAAGAACGTTATGACGTAGGTCTGATGAACGCCTTTGATTTCAATCAATCTACTGTTTTGTATGAAAACGCTCAATCAGATTTAATTAGAGCAAAATATGATTTAATTTTCAGAATCAAAGTTTTAGAGTTTTATTTCGGAATACCTATCACACAAAAATTTTAAATTATGTCTAAAAAAAGATTATATACTTTCTCAGGAATTGTAGTCGGAATCATTATTCTCTTAATAATTTTAGGAAAAACAGGAATTCTGGGGAATAAAAGCAAAGGCAAAGAAGTAGAAATTACCGAAGTTCAGGAAATGAACATCATAGAAACTGTTTCGGCAACCGGAAAAATTCAACCGGAAACAGAAGTAAAAATTTCGTCTGAAGTTTCAGGAGAAATCATAGAACTTCCTGTAAAAGAAGGAGATGCTGTAAAAAAAGGGCAACTTCTTGTACGAGTAAATCCTGATTTATATACTTCGGGATTAAATCGCTCTGTTGCTTCTTTATCAAACTCAAAAGCGGGACTATCACAGTCAGAAGCCCAGCTAACAGAAGCCAAAGCTAATTATGACAGAAACAAAACCCTTTTTGAAAAAGGAGTTATCTCAAAATCTGAATGGGACAAAGTAGTTTCTTCATACGAATCTGCCAAAGCAGCCAAAGATGCAGCCTATTATATGGTCCAGAGTGCATCTGCTACCGTAAATGAAGCAAGAGACAATCTGAGCAGAACAACCATTTACGCTCCGGTTGACGGTACTATTTCGTTGCTTGATGCCGAATTGGGCGAACGCGTAGTTGGAACCCAACAAATGGCAGGAACAGAAATTATGCGGGTGGCAAACCTTAATAATATGGAAGTTGAAGTAGATGTAAATGAAAATGACATTGTCAAAGTAAATATTGGAGATTCAGCCAGAATTGAAGTGGATGCCTATCTAAAAAAGGAATTTAGGGGGATAGTAACCAGCATTTCAAATTCATCAAGCACTGTGGTTACTGCCGATCAGGTAACAAACTTTAAAGTAAAAGTAAGAATTCTTGAAGAATCTTACCGAGATTTATTAGAAGGTAAACCGGCAAACTACTCTCCTTTTCGCCCCGGAATGACTGCGACGGTAGATATCATTACCAAACGCAGAGAGAATATAGTGGCAGTTCCTATTAGTTCTGTTGTGGTAAAAACCGATACAACTTCTGTTTCTCAGAGAGGAACGACAAAATCTACTGTAAAGAGCGAAGAAAAATTTGAGTGTGTGTTTGTCAGAGAAGGAGATAAAGCAAAGCTGAGAATTATTGAAACCGGCATTCAGGACGACACTAATATTGAGGTAATTAAAGGGCTCAAAAAAGGTGAAGAGATTATCACCGGACCTTATACAGTTGTTACAAAAGAACTCAAATCGGGTGATGCTATTTTAGTAAAACCAAATTCTGAAAAAGATTCTAAAAAGCAATAAAGAACCATTTCTAACCCTGTCATAACTCAGACAGGGTTAGATTATCTATATTGGGCAGTTATTCATTTTTTTTATTGAAGTGATTGAAAAAGTTTAAATCACTTCATTCTGATTTTACATTAAAAAAGTCCATGTTACTTCTTTTAGAATAAAGTAACTTTGCTGTTTTAAAAATCCTGATGGCATATATCTTAAATATAGAAACCGCAACCAAAAACTGTTCGGTAAGTTTATCGCATAACGGCAAATTAATATCTGTTATTGAGAAAGCCGAAGAAGGCTATATTCATGCGGAAAACCTACATATATTTATTAAAAATATTCTGTCAGAATCGGGAATCTCCGCAGAAAATTTGTCTGCAATTGCTGTAAGCAAAGGACCGGGTTCATATACCGGTTTGCGAATAGGTGTTTCTGCTGCCAAAGGCTTGTGTTATGCATTGAACATTCCGATGATTTTTGTCGATACGTTGCAAGTTCTTGCCATGCAGTTAAAAGCAGAAAGCGGATTGATTATTCCGATGATAGACGCTCGGCGAATGGAAGTTTACACAGCTATCTACGATATTTCTTACAAAGCATTAAGTCCGGTTTCAGCAAAGATAATTTCACCTGATTCTTTTTCTGAATACAATCAAAAACTTCATTTTCTTGGTGACGGAGCTTTAAAATGTCAGCCTGTTATTTTGCATCCCAATGTCGTTTTTTATCCTGAAACCCTGTATCCTTCGGCAAAAGAAATGTGCGGTTTAAGTTATTTAGCATATAACAACAAGCATTTTGAAGACGTAGCTTATTCTGAACCTTTCTATCTTAAAGATTTTATAGCCGGAAAATAATCTGTTACAAAATTTCAGGATTTCGTCCAAATCGAAGTTTGTCATTTTAAACTGTAAAAGCCAATTTTTTCATTGGTTTCATTTATTAGTTGAAACTTTGCATTTTCAGTACAAGACTTTCAGTTTCTAAAAATTTTTGCCACGAATTAAAAAAATCGGACTTTCTGTCCGAAACCAAACCTATGAACTTTCTGTTCGTAGTGGTTTAGTTTTACTATAATTTTCCCCTTATAAATTATCCAACGGACTTTTGATATTTCGTTTGGTCTGATCGGTAAGGCTGGTATAAATCATAGTCGTTTTAATGTCTTTGTGCCCGAGAAGTTCCTGAACGAAACGGATATCCGTTCCTTGCTCAATTAAATGTGTGGCATAACTGTGTCGGAGACTATGTATTCCAACTTTTTTATTTATTCTTGCTTTTTTCATTGCATTTTTAAACACAGCTTGCACAGAGCGAATCGAATATTGGTCGCCATATCTTCCTTCAAATAGAAATTCTTTGGGTTTGTATGCTACGTAATATGCTCTAAGTTCATTGAGAATCGATTCGGGAAGATTGACATAGCGGTCTTTTTTGCCTTTGCCTTGATTAACCAAAACCTGCATTCGTTTGCTGTCGATATCGATAATTTTGAGATTAACTATTTCGCTTACCCGAAGCCCCATTCCGTAGCACAATTTGAGTAAAAGTGTATGTTTGGAGTTTTCTAACGTTCCGAGCATTTTTTTGATGTCTTGAGTCGAAATTGCTTTGGGTAATGTACTTGGTTTTTTTGGTCTTGGGATTTCGAGGAACAGTTTTTCCTGATTAAGTACCTGCTCAAAATAGAACTTAACTGCATTCATACGGCTGTGGATGATGCTTTCGGATAGTTTTAAATCATTGATACAATACAAAAAATAACTTCGTAGTTTTTCGGCACTAAGATAGTTTACGGGGAATGACTTTATAGTTTTGAGCAGTTGAGAAAATTCGGTAACATAAGTTCTGATTGTGTTTGGGCTATATCCTTTGAGTTGTAATTGCTCGATATAGCGGTCTAAGGCGTTTTTATTGACCGGATGAATGGCGGTTAAGGCACTTTTGCCATAATATTTCAGTTCGATTCCAAACAAATTTCGATAAAAGGCAACATCCGGAACGTACCATTTTTTGTTTGTAGCACTCCATCGGGCTTTGGTATAACTTTTTAGGTGATTGACAAGTTCTTGCTGATAAGGGAAACTAATCCAAATCACGGGTTTGTTTTGGTGTTCTCCTATTTCGAAACTAAAATGAGCTGCTTGAAATTGTCCGATATTACTTTCCATAACAACTTCGTATTTTGTATTGCATTTACAAAAATGAAAAATATTTTTCAGACTTAATATACAAAATACGTAATTTTTACTTTTTTATAAGTATTTCTCTATCAGCGTGTAAAAATATTAATTATAATTTATTTAAGATTTAAAAAAAATGTTGTAGTATTGCGTGTATTTATAAGTTGGCTGTAATTTTACGGAAAAGCTGACGGGAAAAAGCCGAAAATCCTAATAAAGAGTAGGCATAATTTTAATTTAGTTTTCATTATGAAAAAACTACTTTTACTCTCAACTATTTTTATTTTAACAAGCTGTGCTAATTCAAGGTTTATTCAAACTGGATTTAATAGTCAAAAATTAGCACCATTAGACAAAAATGCCCCTGTCGCAGTATTAACTTCAAT
>JAVEUZ010000075.1:0-5950 GCA_034005285.1 Flavobacteriaceae bacterium | reverse complement strand
ATCAACCAGCTTTTGCATTACTAAAACTCTTTTCATTTCTTCTCTTGTCAAAGTAATTCTCTCCTGTCTCATAGTGACATTTTCACAGAAGAGTTACATGGTGACAATATCACAGAACAACAACATTGCGAAACAAAACCTCTTTCAAGTTTTTTAGAGTTATATTATGATAACGGTAAGGTCTTAAATAAGTAAAAAACGGAGTGTGATTTGAAATGAAAGTAGTCGCTTTTAACGGCAGTCCAAGAGAAAAAGGGAATACATATCAAGCGCTTAGAGTGGTCGCAGATGAGTTGGAAAAAGAAGGAATAGAGGTGGAAATATTCCACGTAGGCAATAAAGTTATCCGCGGTTGCATGGGCTGCGGTACCTGCAGAAAAGAAGGCAAATGTATTTATGATAATGATGAAGTGAATGAATATGCCCGGAAGATGTGCGAAGCCGACGGCATTATCTTTGGTTCTCCTGTACATTATTCCGGTATCAGCGGCACGATGAAATCATTTTTAGACAGAGTTTTCTTTTCCACGGGCGCTAAGTTCCGGCATAAAGTAGGCGCGGCTGTGGTGGCGGTTCGCCGTACCGGCGGTATTTCCGGCTTCGAGCAGCTCCTGCATTATCTCACTTACGCGGAAATGGTGCTGCCCACCACGAATTACTGGAATGTCATTCACGGCATGGCCCCTGGCGAAGCCCAGCAGGATGAGGAAGGCAAGCAAATCATGAGCATTCTGGGCAAAAACATGGCCTGGCTGCTGAAGCTGATGGAGCACGGTAAAGACGCGGTGACTCCGCCGGAAAGAACGAAGAAAGTCTTTACGAACTTTATCAGATAGCTCGTTGGATTAATTTATGAACACCTTACAGGAAAAGATTAAGCCAAAGAATATTGATTTTTTGGCTCTTTTCTTTTGGAAAGGGTAAAATATACCGGGAAGGTGATTATGATGACTTGGATAAAAAGGAGTGTTTTGATAATGTCAATGATCCTGATGTCGGCTTTGTTTTTCATGGGTTGCGGTGGCAATGACGCGCCGCAAACAGCTATTGAAGGTCATCCCAAAGTGGAAATAGAAATGGAGGATGGCGGTAAAATGGTACTGGAGCTATACCCTGAATATGCTCCGGAGACCGTCGCCAATTTTGTGGGGCTGGTTGGCAAAGGATTCTATGACGGCCTGAAATTTCACCGTATCGTGAAGGAATTCATGATTCAGGGCGGCGACCCCAAAGGGGACGGTACAGGCGGCTCGGACAAGAAAATCAGGGGTGAGTTTGCCGCCAATGGTTTTGACCAAAATACGCTTAGTCATGAAAAAGGGACCATTTCCATGGCCCGCTCCGGTGACCCCAATTCCGCCCGGAGTCAGTTCTTTATCGTACATGGGGACGCTACTTTTCTGGACGGAAATTATGCCGCCTTCGGCAAGTTGATTGAAGGAGAAGAAGTCCTGGATAAAATCGCGGATACGCCGGTTACCCTCAATCGCGGCTCCGGAGAGGTGTCCATCCCTACCGTGGATGTAGTTATTAAGAAAATAACGGTTTTGGAAGAATAGTAAGATGTTGTAAAAGCAGCCGGTACCTGACGACGAAGGCGCCGGCTGCTTTTTTATGCCTGTTTTTAATAAGAAACCACACCTTCAATTCCTTAATAGAATACACTGAATACTGGAGGGATCCTTATTATGTCCATACCTGAATTTCCAAAACCCGATCCTGATTTAACACAGGAACAGGCTCTGACAATGATATTATCGTCCATCGCATTGGAGGAAGTGGCTCTCAGCCACATCATAAACGCCGAAGGGGAAAAAATACAACATATTTTAAAGCAAACTCCTTGCGACCAAAATCCTGCTGATTTAAATGGCATTTTGGCGGTTAATCAAAGCGTTACCAATTTATTGGAAGTCGTATTGCAAAATCAAATGATTCTAAAAAACAAGATGGATAAGGTTTTGTTATATTTACCTAAACCGCCTTGCCCGCCTGTGCAACCCTGTTCGCCCAAACCGCCTTGCCCGCCTGTGCAACCCTGTTCGCCCAAACCGCCTTGCCCGCCTGTGGAATGCTGTTCATTTAGTCACGCCTGTTTTGGCGTCATACCCAAGACCTACTGCTCTAACCAGCCATTGCAGTGGAAAGAAAACAATACATGGGGCCGTTTCGCGTCCGAACCGGGTGGCTGCTCCAGAATCCAACTGCCGTGCGCAAGTTCGTTTATGGTTGGTTTATGTTTGGATATTGGTAATTCAAGATATTCCGGCAGCGAATTAGAATTTATAATTTCATGCCCAGACAAAGCCCCGATCATAAAAAAAATATTCCTAAATCCTTGCCGCAATTCGACCGTAATATATAAAGAATTTATTGTTCAAATGCCCTGCTCATGCTCAACGTGCTATGCGTCTGTCATTGTGCGCTCTTCTTGTGGAATGCACGTACGGCAGGGCAGGATCGTATTCTCAAAGGCATAGGCAGGATCCCCCATAAACGCGCTTATCCATATAATGGGTAGACATTATATGTCCATTAAATCTATCAGAGAGGTGATTTCCTTGTCACAACCTACTTTTCCGAGTAACCCTGATATTACGAGGGATGATGCTGTTAATCAAATATTATCTTCTGTTGCGATGGAGGAACTTGGTTTAAGCCATATTATCAACGCCGAAGGTGAAAAGCTTCAGTATATCTTAGGCACCCTGCCGGGAATAACCGGTCCTGCCGCAACCATCGAAGATGTTCTTAACGCCAATGAGAGTGTGCAAAACCTATTACAGAATGCATCCTACAATCAGTTGCTTCTAAGATCCAAAATGCAGCAGGCATTGGCCGCGTCCGAAATGACCGGCGCGACCGGCCCCACAGGACCTGCCGGACCCGCGGGAGATCCCGGCGGACCCACCGGTCCTACCGGCCTGCGGGATCTGTCGGGCCCCTTGGCCCTGCGGGGGTGCAGGGCCCTACGGGAGACACCGGGCCCGAGGGTCCTGAAGGAGCTGCCGGTCCAACCGGGCCAACCGGACCTGAGGGAGCAGTGGGGCCTACCGGAACAAACACAACGGCAACCTCCGCGTTTGCCTATTCCTCGGGCTCCGCGCTTACCGCCGCACCGACCGGAACGCCGGTTCCCTTGCCGAGCGGTCAGATTCTTCCAACCGGTATAACGGTAGACGGGAGCAATACCACATTTACGGTTGCTATAGCGGGCCGTTACCGGATCGCTTATGCCGTCAACACCACTGCCGCGCTTCTGCTGACGACGCGAATCATGATTAATGGAGTGGCAAGTACGGCTTCTACGGTTACTCCTATTTTAAGTCTATCCAACTATTCAAATGAGAGCTTAGCGGATTTGACAGCGGGGAGCACGGTACAGTTACAAACAGTTGGGGCATCAATCAGCCTGACATTGGCTACAGGCGCGGGCGCCACATTGATGATCACCCGGCTGAGTTAGGAGGGAATACCATGTCTCAGCCTCAATTTCCCTCAACTCCGGATCTGAGCAGGCAAAACGCGATCAACCAGATAATCTCTTCCATCGCATCCGAAGAACTGGCGCTCAGCCATATCATTAATACTGAAGGAGAAAAGATTCAATACGTCATAGGGTCGCTTCCGGGCCTAGTGGGCGGCTCAACGATTGCGGACGTGTTGGATGTCAATAACAGCACCGGCAATATGCTTAGCACTGTACTGGAAAATCAAATTGTGTTAACAGGAAAGCTTTCGGAAGCTTTGCGGGCGCCCGTCTTTTTGGGAGCCACCGGTCCGAGCGGCCCAACCGGTCCGATCGGTTCGGATATAGGTCCGGCCGGCCCGGCCGGCCCGGCGGGAGCAGCAGGCCCGGTGGGACCGGAAGGATTGCCCGGACCCGTTGGAGCCATGGGCAACATTGGGCCCACAGGTCCTGACGGAGCCGCAGGCGCAGCCGGCATAACCGGCCCCACAGGCGCAGCAGCGCCTATCCCGCCGCCGTCTGCTACCGCGGGCTTTGCGGCCAATACCGCAGGTGGGTTGATTACGGTACTGGTAGCTGGAACAAACCTTTCATTCCCGAGTACGCAGCTATTGTCTCCGGATATCACGCTGACCAGCGGCAATACCTTATTTACGATTAATACGACCGGATTA
This sequence comes from Flavobacteriaceae bacterium, assembly GCA_034005285.1. Lineage (GTDB taxonomy): Bacteria > Bacteroidota > Bacteroidia > Flavobacteriales > Flavobacteriaceae > Flavobacterium. The sequence goes on along the minus strand of JAVEUZ010000075.1, from coordinate 1,807 downwards.
TATCGGATATCCTACCATGTCAATACTACTGCCGCCGTTGCATTGGGAACACGTCTGGTAATCAACGGTGGTAACATTCCTCAGTCCACTATTCCGCCTGCTATAGCTTTATCCCAATTCTATAATGAAATTGAAGTAAGCCTGACGGCAGGCGCAACCGTACAACTGCAGATGTATGCTCCCCTGATAGTCGGAGCGGCGACACTGTTAGGCGGCGGCATTGGCGCGTCAATGATGATTATCCGATTAGGCTAAGCCGGCAGGTTGGATCACCAATACACGTTAATAAGCACACTGGCAGGCTTTAGACTGATGAAACCAGTGTGCTTTGTTTTTTTTCTGTCTGCTTGACAGGGGCGGTTCTCACTATACAGCCACACCGTACGGTCTTTTATATCGGCCGGTGAAAAACAATTATGAACACACGCAGGTGTTCAAGCATATAACTATAATGAAATCATGCAGTCGGTTTACCGTCATAATTATTAGCAGGTTTCGCTATAGACGGTTCCGGCTACATTTAAGACCACATTGTAAATAGTGAGGGGAGAATAAATGAGCAATATAGCGTTTCAAGTGGAGAGGTTAGCAGCCGGAACAGTATCTTCCGGCGCTAATGTTCTTTTTGATACTATCGTGTATTCCTCAGGGAATATAAGTTATGACAGCGTAACTGGAGTTATTACATTTAACGAGGCTGGAAGATATCTTGTAGACTGGTGGGTAGCAACGCAGTCTTCACAATCGACCAACGGGACCGTCTTTGGCCTGTCTTCATCTCAGGGCGATTTTCTGGAGGGGAATTCACCGATAAAGACCGGGGAAGTGGTAGGGATAGGAATTATTGATGTGGTGGCGGAGCCGATCACAGTATCCTTGGTGAATGCAAGCAACGCAACGATTTATTATCCTACCATAGTTCCAGTAAAAGCAACGCTGGTTGTAATGCAGGATGATATAGGCGACACCGGGCCTACTGGCGACACTGGACCGACAGGAGATACTGGGCCAATCGGGGATACCGGACCAATCGGAGATACCGGGCCTACTGGCGACACAGGGCCTACTGGCGACACTGGACCGACAGGAGATACTGGGCCAAACGGGGATACCGGACCAAACGGAGATACCGGGCCAACTGGCGACACCGGGCCTACTGGCGTCACTGGACCGACAGGAGATACCGGACCTACAGGCGATACAGGGCCTACCGGCGATACAGGACCTACCGGCGACACCGGGCCTACTGGCGACACAGGACCTATCGGCGATACAGGACCTACCGGCGATACAGGGCCTACTGGTGATACAGGGCCTACCGGCGATACCGGACCTACTGGTGACACAGGGCCGACTGGTGACACAGGGCCGACTGGTGACACAGGGCCTACTGGTGACACAGGGCCTACTGGTGAAACAGGGCCGACAGGCGACACTGGGCCGACTGGTGGCACTGGACCCACTGGAGATACCGGACCCACTGGAGATACCGGACCGACAGGCGACACCGGGCCAACCGGCGATACCGGACCTACAGGAGATACCGGGCCAATCGGGGATACCGGACCAATCGGCGATACAGGGCCTACCGGCGATACCGGACCTACAGGCGATACCGGACCCACTGGACCTATTGGTGACACTGGGCCTACAGGAGATATCGGACCTACAGGAGATACAGGGCCAACTGGCGACACAGGACCAACCGGCGATACCGGACCTACCGGCGATACAGGACCTACCGGCGACACCGGGCCTACTGGCGACACAGGGCCTATCGGCGATACAGGTCCTACCGGCGATACAG
>JAVEUZ010000030.1:0-29019 GCA_034005285.1 Flavobacteriaceae bacterium | reverse complement strand
TTTGTAAGTTATAGCTCCCACGTTGTCTGCTGTACTTCCGTATGTTTGTAGCAAACTTGTTCCGCTTTCAAAAGTGAGCGAACCGCCAGAGACAATTACTTCGTTTTCTATTAAGAAAGTAGCATTATTGTCAACAGTAATATTTCCAGAAACAATCTCTAAGGAACAAGCCGCAATATTAGTTGTAAAAGTATAGCTGCCGGCAAGATTAATAATAGCTTTGGTGCTTGAGTCAGGTTCGCCGGAACTCCACGACGTACCATCCCATATAGTAACCGGATATGAAATAAGTAACACATCCGAATAAACATTATCACAAACGCCGTAGGCAATGACTGCTCTAAAATATCTTCCAACACCAATTACACCCATTTGAGCAGCTGTCAAAGTGTTTGTAGTGTTAGGAATGTTGACTACGTTTAATGTAAAGTTTGAATCATCCGCAGATTCCCATCTAATTATATTACCTGTATGTCCCGAAAGCGTAATGTCTGATGGAGTTTGGCTACCACAAAGTATTTGTATATCTGTGGTCAAGATTCCGCCCTCAGGTTTTTCATCTACCTGAATGAGTACATCAGCGGAGGTAGAACAACCATTAGTCCCTAATGCTGTGGCGGTATAAGTAGTTGTAGCATCAGGTTTTGCATAGACAACACCTATGGCAGTACCAGCTGTGTACGGAATAGTTGCAAACTCATCTTCATACAAACCGTCTTCCGGAGACCAAAGTACTTCCAAAGATAGCCCCGCCAGAATTTGAACATTGTCTATAAGCCAAGCATATCCCCAATTTGACTGAAAACTAAATCTGATTCTCAATGTATTACCTACATAAGAGTCCAAATTGATGGTTGCGTTGACAAAGTCTAATGGTCCCCCTTGCGAACCAAGATATGTGTGCAGCACGCCCCAAGTGTTTCCGTTGTCAGTAGATATCTGTATATTCATCTGGTCTCCCGATACATATCTCAGATAATGCCAAAAACTTAAAGTTGCCGACACATATCCGGAAAGATTTATTGGGGGAGATGTGAGTGTAGTTCTTGTCAACATATTTGGAATCGATCCTTGAGCATCGGCATTAGCCATATAAAACTGAGAGGCATCGTTGCTACTAAAAGATTTTGTCCAATATTGACTAGAATAGTTATAAACACTTTGACGAAGAGTCCACTGTGAGGCATCAGTATCTCCAACTATTGAAGTGTTGGCTACTGTCCAATTATTAGTAGCAGCATTAAAATCTTCGTTAAAGATGACGGCCAATTCAGCAGATCCAACAGATGCAGCAAGAGAGCGTATTTCGTCTTGACACATTATAACAGTATTCGGCACGATGGATATAGCAGGAGGAATAGGGTTAACAGTTATAGTTATATTCACGGTGTTGCTACACATCGCTCCAGAAGTCTGACTGGCAGTGAGCGTATAGGTGGTGGTGGTATCCGGATTGAAAGTATATCCCGTTTCCGGACTTCCTGAAACACCGGTTGCTGGAGACCACATAAAAGTATTATAAGAAGCATGGCCGGAGATAGTTACCGTAGCAGATGTTTCTCCAAAACATATTTCTTCTGACGACGAGCTAATAGATATGGCAGGAGGCGTAGTCACGGTAGCAGTTACCGATACTCGAGGCGATTTACATTCGGTGGTAAACTTCCAATTGTATAGAAAGAAAAAGTAATTAGATGGACTATCATTTTCATCTTCTGAAATATAATTATTTCCCGTAATATTAGCTACAGACGAGGTATAAGGATATATGGATCCGGTTGTATTCATGCGAAGCCCCGAAGTAGGCATATTGCTAACATATAGGGTATAATTGCCCGGATATAACTGAAAGTTCAACATGACGGTTTGGGGGGTGTTTCCTCCAGATACATTTGTTACAAAAGGGAAACTGGCAATAGCAATATTTGAAGCATTCCTTAATGTTAATTGTCCGGACTGTCCTGATGCAATAGGAAATATATCTATTGATTGCAAAGAAGTGCTTTCCAACACATTAAAAATTGTGCTGACATTGTTGTAGTAAAGAGGATTTGTCGTAGAATTGACAATCAGCCCACCAGATTCAGACGGACTTTTAAGACCTGCTAAAGCAGTTGCCCCATAAGCGATGGCTTCTGCATAATAAGTTGTTGTAGTAGAAAGCGTTGGTAGCAAAAGGTTGTTGCCAGAAGCTATAGGAATACCACCTGTTGGAGTTTCATACCAATTAATTGTAGAACCTGAGTTGGGTGTTGCCGATATGGTTGCAGTACCAATACCACACCTTGTTACTCCGTTTGATGATGTAACTATAGGCGGATTACATTCTGTACTAAATGTCTCTACTTCTGTCCACACGCTTCTTGAAGCACCACAATTTCCTCTTACCCATATATAATAAAAAGTAGAGGCATTCAAGCCGTTAATGTTGGCAGTTGTGATGCCTGCACCTACTGATCCCGTTGGAGTAGTCGAGCCTGTTGGAGGTGTTGCAGAAGTGGAAATATAATATTGATAGCCATTGGACGGTGGGGGCGAAGCTGCGACCCAAGAAATAGTTGCTGTATTGACTCCTACACTATTAATTTCTATCTCTGTAGGTTCAAAACAAGTTGGTGATTCGGTTATGCTAATGTCATCTATGGCAATATAGCTTTGGTCTGCTACACTATATCCATGATACCCGATGTAATATACTCCGTCCGTAACCGGCGTAAAGTCAACATATATATCGTTAAAAGAATTATTATCGATGTTGGCAAGATCAAGCAGTGTTTCGTTCATACCTGCTATGTTTTGTTCGGTTCCAAATCGGACTCTCAGGTTCTCATGATATATACCACTACTATTGGTGCTATATTTAAAAAACAAGCGGTAAGACACGTTTCCTGTTAGTTTGAGACCCGGCAAAAAGAACCAGTCGTCCATATCTACCGTATTGTTTTTAGCTATAAACATAGATCTTGGAGACGAACTGTATGTAGCTGTCTGAACCCCCCATTGAATCATGTCTCCGTTGTTGTTTACTCTTGTGAAACAAGGAGGTAGCCCTAAGAGAGGTGCTGAATCAAAATTTTGGGTGTAAGGAATCTCATAATACCCGCAGGGTAGGTTGACAGTAATGGTATTGCTATTAATTACACAATAACCTGCGTTACCAATGGCTCTTACTCTATAACGGTATGAGCCTAAAGAGGCAAGCCCTGTAACATTAAAACTAGTTATGTTTCCTACAGATAGGTTATTATAACCTGGCACTATATTAGTAAATGCGTTGTCGGTGGCCACGTCTATTCTGTAATCAGTAGCACCGCTAACGGCATTCCAATTTGCTGTAAAACTATTTCCTTCTATATTGGTTGCAGCCAATGCAGAGGTCGGTTGCATACAGGTTTTGGCGTTGCTAGACAACATATTAGCCATATAATAGGCAGGAGCTCCTTTACAATTTCTATTAAACGGAATAACCCAATAATAATATTGGGTTTGTGGTTGCAATCCGGTTTGGTTAAAAGTAGTTGCGTTCGATACACTAACTACCGTATAGGTGCTGTTAATTTCATTGTTAACAGCCCAAAAAATACCTTGAATTTCCGAGATATTGGGAGGTGTATTGACCAAGCTCCTCAAAACCAAATAATTAGTGGGTGCTGGTGAGGCAGGTGTAAAACTATTTCCTACAAAGGAATTATGGGTAATGTTAGTGGCTCCTATTTGCAGGTTGGTAGGGGCAGCTGTTGGCGTTGTACAAGGAGATACAGGAGTATAACGGTATCGCAGCCCTAAGTCAGGATAAGTTATCTCAGATGTTCTCAAGGTACTGTTGTTGGCAGTTCCCGAAATGGTATTGCCCAATGTCCACGGATTATAACCGGTGGTTCCGTTTTGCATACGGTTTTGTACATTTCCTTGATTGAAGGCATTGTTTGCTCCCCTGATACCTACCTGTACGGTTCGGTTGTTTGCTCCTTGAGGGGCACAAGCTCCATAGTGAATTTCTATGATATCGCCGTTTTCTCTCAGTTTGATTTGAAAATTAAAGAAGCCCGAATCAGCTTTTCTACGGGCATTTTTCCACTGAACTGTAAATATGCGGTTTCCTGTTGCACCGGTTGTTTTATATACTATGTCGTATGGGTCAATAATTGGAACATTGTTATCTGCCAACTCGGGTGATTTTAGGTCAATCCCTAATGCGGAAACAGCTCCTTGATAGGCAGTTGCCACACTGAGAGGGGCGTAAGTGGTTGCAGTAGGTTGTGTGTTTCCGAAAGTAATAAAGCCATTCGGACTGATATAACATTGGGTAAAATCTGTACCGTCTAAGTTAAACGTAAAACCTAAATCTGCCAAATGTGTGTTGTTATTGGTGTGATTGTCCCAAGGTTCGGCATAAGCTATAGAATATGGTGTTGTTAATTCCGTATAGGGTTCCAAGCTTTCAGAAAAGGCATATTCACTTACTTGAGCTTTTACGGTGTAATTTGTTATTAAAAATAAAAATAAAACCGATTGAAAACAGCATGATATTTTAGAAAAAAAAGTGTTTGACTTTTTTGATATATGCGTATTATTTTTCATAAACAAATTTTTATTATGAGTTGTTGAATCAATATAAATCATTTAAATTTTTGATGTTATAATGTATTGATAATCAATAATTCCGATTAATTTTATTGGGTCAAAAGTATTAAATAAAATTTAAAGAACGTTAAAAATGTTAATAAAATAAGTTGAAACTGTTTTAGTTTTATGTATGAACAGTGTTTTTGAGTTTTGAGTTTTGGCATTAAGTGCTTTATAATTTGATTTTTTAATGAAGTGATTTAAATCCGAACATCATATAGACAAGTCGGATATTTCTTTAAAAAAAAGCACCTTTCTTGGCTGTGAAGAGGTGCTTTTTACAAAGTTTAACTAACTAAAATAATTCAAAAACTATACTGTTGCATTGGCATAACTATCAGCTTTTTTTAATATAGAACGTATTAAAAGTGTTTTGTTTGAAAGTCCCGATTGCAAATACTGTTCTTTTTTGGAAATCAAAGCAGACTTTTTATTATTGTTTTCACTTTCAAAAATTGGTTGGATGTTTTTTTGTGTTGACCCGGTAAACCAATTTGAAAATTCAATATTGCTTATTTCTGTTTGTGTATGGATTAATTTTGTTGTGTCGATTACAGATAATTCAGACGAGTTTCTTTCAGTTTGGGCATTTAGATTAAAAGTAAAAAAAATAAATAAAAGTAACATTGCTGATTTTAAGTCTGTTTTCATTTTAAATTTGCTTCATAATTGTTTGGTAAAACTATAAGACATAGGTTTCTATACCATAACTTTTCGATAAAAAGGTTAAAAATCCGATAAAAGTCGTGTTTAGTGAAAATAGGAGTATGAAATGTGCATTTCGTCGATGAATCCAGAAAACACATTGCTTGACAATTGCTTGATGATGATTTTTTTGGGTCTTTATTTTTTGAATTGTAACTTTGGTTGCCTTCTATCTGATATTGATTTTATAACTTTGCAATACTTTTTCAAGCATTGATTATGAAAAAAACATTACCCTACAAAACGAGCCCTTTTACAACCCTAATATCATTTCACAAAATAGCTGAAACTTTTGAAGAATTGTCAAATTCCAAAATTCAGTTTCAGGCAGATTATGCCAAAGAAATTCTCAAAGAGCTTCAAAAATATCCGGAACTCATAGAGGGTTTGCATACGATGGAAGACTTGCCGAAGTACGAATCTATTCTTGGCGTTTTACTTGCCGATTTATTTCCTAAGGCACTAACGCATAACGAAATAAAAGCAGTAACCATACCATATCAGACATATTCTTTTAATCATACCGAAAGATTTAAAAAAATTATTACAGAAGCAGGAAAAGATTTTGAACTGAATATTAGAGGTTTTTCGGAAGATTACTTTTATATGTTGAACTGTTGCGTAATTCTGAAATTTTATTTCAAAGCAGCAGTTGACATGATTGAGTATCCTTTATTTGTAGATATTCCTGATAAAAACGGAATAATTTATCATTATCGGGTGTTGTTCAATTCCGACTTCATGGATATCATTCCCACAGAAAAAGCAAAAAGATTGTCTGAAGAAGAGATTTCAGAATTGTTGGATAATTTTGAAAATATTGAACTGTGGAAAGAAAAATTTCCTGAGAAGAGCTGGATATTAAAAGGTTTTGCCGTAATTTCTCTTTTTGATGCTACGACCGAAAATGCTGTTTCTATTTTTAAAAGTAATTTATTGAGTCTGAATGATAATGGCAACAGATTCGACGACATTGTAACAATTTTTAAGTCTATCTATAAAATACCTGACCTCAAAGTAGGCTTTACTACTTTTGACAGTCGTAACAAAACCAATGCTTTCAGCAGGTTAGGAAAAAATATTTACAGTCATTTGCTCTTCGATTCTTCTATGGAAGAGTGTAAAGATATTCTTTGCAATAATTCGCTGGAAAGCCTTATGGTTAAGAAAAAATATCTGGTAGTATCTGATTTGGATAAATATGAAAAATCTAATCCGTCCGAAAAAAACCTGATTGACCATTTAAAGAAACAAAATGTAAAGAGTTTTATCTTTGCTCCTTTGGTCAATGAAGGGAAACTTTTGGGAATAATTGAGCTTTCATCGTTTACACCAAAGGCTCTTAATGCTTTAAATGCTAATAAATTAGAGTTTATTCTTCCGCTTATCAAAGACACTGTTTCCAGAGTTTATTCTCAGTTTGAAAACAAAATAGAAGCACTTATTCAAAAAGAATATACTTCTATTCATCCAAGTGTGAAATGGCGATTCCAAGAAGAAGTAGCTGAATTTATCACCCAAAAAAGCAACAACAAAGAATATACACTCAAAGACATTGTCTTTAAAGATGTATATCCGCTTTACGGACAGATTGATGTTCAAGGTTCTTCAGATTCTCGAAATAAAGCCATTCAGGAAGATTTAAAAACACAAATCAAAACACTTTGTCTTATTTTGGAAAGAATAAACAAAGACTCTAAACTTCCGTTTATTGAACAAAAACTGTTTGAACTACAAAACCATCTTTCGGAACTTGATTATTTTCTTTTGACCGATTCCGAACATAAAGCCTTAGATTATTTTAAAAGGGAAATACATCCTATTTTGTTGAACTTTCAAAAAAGTAGCAAAGACGAATTGACCGTAGAACTCATTAATTCCTATTTTAGAGAAATTGATTTCAATAACGGAGCTTTCTATGAAGCCCGAAAAACATTTGACGAATCAGTTGCTGTTATCAACAAAAGATTGGCGGCACTTATTGACGAAAAACAAATTGAAGCCCAAAGCTATTTTCCTCATTATTATGAACGTTTCAAAACAGACGGAATAGAACACAATATGTATATGGGTGCGTCGATAGCACCGACTTTGAATTTTGAAAAATACTATCTCTATAACCTGCGTTTATGGCAAATGCAAGTGATGTGTGAAATGGAAAATTATTTTCAAACCCTGAAACCAAAACTGTCTTTTGAACTTGAAGTGAGTTCGCTGATTTTGGTTTTCGGAACACCGATTTCTATTCGTTTCCGTATGGACGAAAAACAGTTTGATATCGATGGTTCCTATAATGTGCGATATGAAATTGCCAAAAAGCGAATTGATAAAGCCAAAATAAAAAATTCAAACGAACGCATTACCCAAAAAGCAAAACTCACCATCGTTTATTCGCAAGCACAAGATGAAACAGAATATATGGGCTATATAAAACTCTTGCAACATAAAGGAATTTTAGCTGATGAAATAGAAAAGTTTGATGTAGAAGATTTGCAAGGACTTGCCGGAATGAAAGCCCTTCGTGTTGGAATTATTTATCACAAACCAACCGACAAAGTGTACAGGCAATATAAAATGATAAAAGTCTGAGGAAAACTACCAAAAAACCTAATGCTGGTTAAGACTATTCCATACCTACATTATACCAAAGAAAAGCCCAGACAAAAACGAGTACGGATACAATCATTCCTACCATGAAAATGGTATAGGTAATTCGTAAAAGTCTGTATTTTCTATTAAGCACTAACCCCAAATAATACAAATCTCGGGTAAGTGCGTTGTACAAACCTTCGCGGTCTTTAATGAGTTGATTTATTGCCCATTCATATTCAGGAAGAGGCATTCTGAAAAAGTTTCCGAAAAACAGTATATTAACTTTTTTGTTTTCTACTTCTTCTCTCGTAAACGAACCGCTGGTAACTTTAGGACGCGTTGAGAGAATGGCAAAAATGATAGTGATAACACTCGAAATCAGGAGCACGAAAGAAGGTAGAATTAAATGAAAATTTCTCGGACTGTCCAATTTTGGAATAAGCACACTCAGCACAATTGAAATAAGAATAGCATTAACCGAAAGTAGGATATTCGCTTTGCTGTCTGCTATTTCACTCAGTCGGGTGTGGTTGTTCAGTGTAACCCTAAACATGGTGTCAATACCTCTTCCGCTGTAATCTACATTTTCGAGTTTCTCCGAATTTTCTAATTTCTGTATCCTTTTTTGTAAGGAAAAAACGTTATCATTCTTTATTTTGTTCCAATTTTGCTTAGCATACTCAGTATAATAACGATGTTTGTTCAGTAACAATTCACGATTAGTAATCGCCCATTCCAAATCTGTATATTCTTTGTTTAGTGTTTCCTTCCATTCAGCACGTAATAATTCTGATATACTATTATAATTAACATCACCAAAATGTGAACAATCTGCATCTTTAATGATTTCCTGAAGATGATTTATTGGCTCTTCACAATTTTGTGTGGACAAAATAAGCTCTTCCACCTTTTGAATAATTTCTTCCGAAGCTTCCACGCTTTGCAAGAATTCTCTCGCTATAATTGTGCTTATATGCTCGTGTTTGTCACTTCCTCGAGTATAACCGGTGTCATGAAACCAAGCCGCCAATTCTGCGATTTCTTTATCCTGAGAAGAAATGTTTTCTGCTTCGGCAATAACACGAATCGCACTAACTACCCTGAAAGTATGGGCAAAATTATGATAAACATATACCGAAGAAAGTTTATCTTTGAATAAATTAAACACAAAATCTTCTGCTTTTTGAACAAGTGTCATTGCAAATAAATTTAACTTAACACTAAGATATGATGTTTTTATTGAAAAATAATAGTGTAAGACTTATTTTTTATGGTTTTTCATTTTTTTCATTTTTTTTGATATTTCAATCCTGTGCTACATACGAGGTTCAGTATGGTAAAAATATAGCCACTCCGATTGAAAAACAGAAACAAAATAATCTTTCCCATCGTTTTTTTCTGATAGGAGATGCGGGAAATGCAGATGAAAAGCTCCCGAAACAAACGCTCGAACTGTTTGGAAAAAGAACCACTCTGGCAGATGAAAACTCGACTTTGGTTTTTCTGGGAGATAATATCTATCCTTCCGGAATGCCTTCAGACAAAATCCACAAAGACCGAAAAACTTCAGAGGAAAAACTCACAAATCAGCTTGAAGTAGCCAAAAATTTCAAAGGAAAAACCGTTTTTATTCCCGGAAATCACGATTGGTATTACGGAATCGAAGGGTTGGAAGAGCAAACTTTGTTTGTAAACGAATATTTGAACGACACAAAAGCCTTTCTGCCCAGAAAAATCTGTGGTGTCGAACGGCTGAAAATCAATGACCAAACCGTTTTGCTAATTGTAGATTCACAATGGTTTCTCGAAGATTGGAACAAAATCCCCACCATTAATGATGATTGTGACATCAAAACACAGGCAGATTTTTTTGAAGAAATAAAAAGTCAGTTCGACAAAAATCAAGACAAAGTGATTGTTCTGGCAATTCACCATCCGCTAATTTCAAGTTCTTCCCACGGAGGTCAGGTCAATTCTTGGAGAAAACAACTCTTTCCGTTTGGCAATGTACCGCTTCCTGTTTTGGGTTCAATTCTGAATTTTATGCGACCGACAATTGGAATTCCGCAAGACATTCAGAGTAAACCATACAGTGAATTAGTTAATCGCATTAAAACACTGATTGCCGACCGAAAAAACATCATTGTCGTATCAGGACACGAACACAATCTGCAATATACCGAACAGGAAAACATCAAACAGATTATCAGCGGAGCAGGCTCAAAAACCGATGAGGCGAGAGCTGTTTTTCCGAATGATTTTTCAGCAGGAATGTTGGGTTATGCGGTTTTAGATGTGTATAAAGACCAGTCGGTTCGGGTTGATTTTTATGGAAATAAAGAAGGTGAAGAAATTCATCTTTTCGGAAAAAATATTCTCCGTCCGCCTTCGGAAGAAGATAATGATTATCCGTCTGAATTTCCGCAAACCATTACAACATCTATCTATTCAGACGAAATGACCCGAAAAAGCAAGTTCTACAGATGGCTTTTCGGAGAGCATTACAGAGCGTATTACAGCAAAAAAATTGAAGTACCCGTTGTGCAGATAGATACGCTTTTCGGAGGGCTTACACCACTTCGTGCAGGAGGTGGAATGCAGTCGAATTCGCTTCGTCTGGCAGACAAAAACGGAAAAGAATATGCAATGCGTTCACTTAAAAAAAGCACGACACGATTTATCCAAAACACTTTATATCCCGACCAATATGTCGGAGATTTGTATGAAGATACCGGAGCTTCTGATTTTTTGTCTGATTTTTATACTTCGTCCAATCAGTATTATGGTTTCATTATCGACGATTTGGCAAAATCTGTCAGAATTTTTCATACCAACCCGAAGTTGTATTATGTTCCCAAACAAAAGGCGTTAGGGAAATATAACAACGTCTTCGGAGATGAGTTGTATATGATAGAAGAACGTCCGATGAGTGAACACAGCAGTGCCGAAAATTTCGGAGAGGCAGACGATATTATCAGCACTTCGGATTTGCTTTTGAATTTACAGAAAAACGAAAAATCAAAAATTGACGAAGAAGCCTATATCAGGGCGAGGCTTTTTGATATGCTTATCGGAGATTGGGACAGACATTCAGACCAGTGGAGGTGGAGCGAATATCAGGGAGAAAACAAAGAAAAATTTTACCGTCCTATTCCCAGAGATCGTGATCAGGCTTTTGCCAAATATGACGGAGTTTTGATATCGCTTTTGCTGAATATTCCTGCCACACGGCACATTCAGCATTTTGATTACAAAGTAAAAAACAGCAATTTCAAATGGCTTAACAAATCGGGATTTCCGTTAGATTTGATGCTGATTCGTCAGGCAGATGAACAAATTTGGCTCAATCAGGCAAAATATATTCAGGAAAACCTGACCGATGAAGCGATAGACGATGCTTTTGCACAACTTCCCGAAATATTGCAAGACCAAACGGCAGAAGATGTAAAATCAAAACTCAGAGCAAGACGGAATGAACTCCAAAACTGGGCTTCCAAACATTATAAAAACCTGCAAAAAAATGTCGAGATTACCGGAACAGACAAAGAAGAACGCTTTGAAATCACAAGACTCCCGGACGGAAAAACACAAGTGAAAACCTATCGGATTAAAAGAGATTCCGAAGAGCTGATTCACGACAAAACCTATTCTAAAGAATTCACAAAAGAAATCCGAATTTATGGGTTGGACGATGATGATGTTTTTGAAGTAAAAGGTGTAGGTGACAACTATATTAAACTTCGTTTGATAGGCGGACAAAACAATGATTTATACAAAATAGAAAACGGCAGAAAAGTTGTTGTTTATGATTATAAATCTAAGAAAAATCGCTTGGAGACTGACCGAAAAACAACCGTCCGCCTTACGGATAATTACGACATTAACAATTACGACTACAAAAAACCGAAATACAACATTCCTTTTTTGTTGCCCAATGCAGGATTTAATCCTGATGACGGAGTGTGGCTCGGAGCAATGTTTTCGTATGAAGTTAATCATTTTATAAGCGACCCTTTTTCTCAAAAACACAATATTTCGGCTTTGTATGCCTTTGAAACAAACGGATTGGAAGCCAAATACAACGGAATTTTTGCTAATGTTTCGGGCATTTGGGATTTACACCTCAACGCAAGATTCACGAGTCCGAGTTTCAGCATCAACTATTTCGGAGCAGGAAATCAGACTGAAAATTTTGATGATGATATAGGGATGAACTTCAACCGTGTACGAATACAATCTTTCGGGTTTGCACCGTCTTTGGTAAGAAACGGACGTTACGGAACAAAAATCGAAGCAAAAATAGGAATAGAAAATATCAAAGTCGAACAAACCGAAAACCGAATTGTCAGTATTCCCGATATGATGAATCCGGACGTGTTCAGCGATAATACTTTTGCGACAGCTTCATTGGAATATGCATATAATAATTATGACAACAAATCGTTTCCTACTTTGGGTTTCACGTTTTCGGCAAATGCTTCTTATACGATGAATCTGAAAGAAACAGACCGCAATTTCCCTGTTTTGGAAGCTCATCTGGGCTTTACCCGAAAAATAATCAAAAGCGGAAAATTGACCTTCGGAACGCTTTTCAAAACCAAAGCAGTTTTTGAAGATGATTTTGAATTTTATCAGGGAGCAAGCATCGGAGGAAATAACGGTCTCCGAGGCTTCCGAAATGAGCGTTTTCTCGGAAAAACATCATACATACAGAGTTCAGATTTGCGATTGGTTTTAGGTTCGCACAACAAAGGTTTTTTTCCTGTAAAATACGGAATTTTAGTAGGTTACGATTACGGAAGGGTTTGGCTTAAAGATGAAGATTCCAACAGATGGCATCAATCTTACGGAGGTGGTTTTTGGCTTGGAGCAGCGGAATTGTTATCAGTAAATGTGAACTTCTTCCATTCCGATGATGGAAACCGGTTTACGGCAGGACTTGGATTTAATTTTTAAAATTCAAAATGAAATTATTTTTGTACTCTTTTCTAATGTTTTTACTGACAAGCCCTATAATGGCTCAGCAAGATAGTTTTTCTATATATCAGGATTCGACAATGGTAAAAGGCAATATCTTGCAAGATTTTAAATATGACATAGCTTCGATGGGGGGCGGTTTTGTCAATTCTTTTATCCAACCTTTTCGGTGGGAGAAAGACGATTATTTAATTGCAGGAGCTACAATTACAGGAGTTTCTTTGTTGTATTTGTTTGATGAAGAATCCAGTAGGTTTTTTCAGAGACAACGAAACGATATTCCGGAACTGGTTTTGGATTCAGGATGGTATTTTGGCAGACCTGAATTCAGTTACGGGCTAACAGCCGGAATATATCTTTACGGACTTTTTTCAAAAAATGAAAAAGTACGTGAAGCCGGAGTTTTATTAGTTACTTCGGCAGCCGCAACGGGAGTTTTTCAACAAACAATGAAAACTATAACAGGGAGAGCCCGACCAGGAGTGGGAAAAGGAAAAAATCAATTTCGATTGTTTAAGGGCGGAAACAGCTATGGTTCGTTTCCATCAGGTCATACTATTTTATCTACAACTACCGTTTACGGATTGTCAAAACAATTCTCGAATCCTTGGGTAAAAGGAGGACTATATGCCGTAGGCTTAATCACACCAACAAATCGCCTTGTCGAAGGAGCTCATTGGCTCACAGATGTTGTTTTGAGCGTAGTGGTAAGTGTTGCGATAGTTGAAGGAGTCGATAGTTATCTAAAGCGAAATAAAAGATATAATAATCAAGAAGAAGAAATTGGTTATATAAATAAGAGTAAAAATAATAGAAAAATAAATTGGAATCTCACTTTTGGGGCCTCAACAGTGGGGTTAGCCGGAAGCTTTTAATAATTTTTAAAACACATAAATTCTGGTAAACAGCTTATAATGATGAAAGTACGCTTTTTTTTGATGCTAATATTGATGTCCTTGTTTGGTTGTAATAAGGAAAAAACGTTTAAAGTAAAAGCCGTTCATTCCAAAGACAACTATTCTGTTGAAGTTCCTATTTTTATGACCAAAAGTGAAATTCTACATAGAGAAGCTACACTACAATTTCAAGATATTTCGAGAGAACTCTATCTGGTGGTTATCGATGAACCACAGGATGAATTTAATGCTTTAGCAGAAATGGAAGAAATATCCGGAAAACATTACACCTCAAATCTTGGTGGCTACACTACATTACTGATTGATAATCTGCAATCTAATATCATAGAATGTAAAATATTCAATCTGAAAAATGTTAATATAAACGGACTACCTGCCAAACAATTTCAGATAACTGGAATTGTAGATGGTGTTGAAGTTTTTTATCAACTTGCGTGTATTCAGGGAGATAGGAAATACTATCAGGTTGTTTCCTGGACAGTATTACAGAACAAAAAAGCATACGCTTCAGCTATGGAAAAAGCGATTCTTTCTTTTAAAGAGAGAATCTAAAATGGTTTTGAATCGTTTTATATGTCATTATTTATTTTTAACACCCAAATAAAGAACCTAATAAATGCAATAATTCGTGTAATTTTAGGTAAATATCTCTATGATGTGTTTGTTCTGTTAAACAAAACAGTATTTTTGCAGTTCTGAAAAAATCAACACTATTTATGTACAGAAGTCATACTTGTGGCGAACTGAATATTTCCCACGTTAATACAGAGGTTACCCTTGCCGGATGGGTTCAGAAAACCCGTAATAAAGGATTTCTTGTTTGGGTAGATTTACGTGACCGATATGGTATTACGCAACTTATCTTTGATGAGTCGAGAACCTCGCAGGATATTTTTAGCAAAGCAACGTCTTTAGGACGCGAATTTGTCATTCAGGTAAAGGGCAGGGTTATAGAACGTGAGGCCAAAAACATAAATATACCTACGGGAGAAATTGAAATTTTTGTCGAGGAATTTACTATATTGAACGAAGCACAATTGCCGCCTTTTACAATCGAGGATGAAACCGATGGGGGAGAAGACCTCAGAATGAAATATAGGTATCTCGATTTGAGAAGAAACCCAGTAAAAAACAATCTTATTTTTAGGCATAAAATAAGTATGGCGGTTCGAAATTATTTGTCAGATTTGGGTTTTTGCGAAATAGAAACACCTTATCTTATCAAATCAACTCCCGAAGGTGCAAGAGATTTTGTTGTTCCGAGTCGGATGAATCAGGGACAATTTTATGCTTTACCACAGTCGCCGCAAACATTTAAGCAACTTTTGATGGTGGGCGGTATGGACAAGTATTTTCAGATTGTAAAATGTTTCCGCGACGAAGATTTACGTGCAGACAGACAACCTGAATTTACTCAAATAGACTGCGAAATGGCCTTTGTGGAGCAAGAAGATGTGTTGAACACATTTGAAGGATTGACCCGTTATTTGCTAAAAGAAATAAAAGGAGTTAATGTAGATAAATTTCCGAGAATGACCTATGACGAAGCGATGAGGATTTATGGTAACGACAAGCCCGATATTCGTTTTGGAATGAAATTTTGCCAACTAAACACAGAAGGAAAGGCTTTTGAACCCAAAGGATTTCCCGTGTTTGATTCTGCTGAATTGGTCGTAGGAATCAATGTAAAAGGCTGTGCAGAATATACCCGCAAACAGATTGACGAACTTATAGAATGGGTAAAACGCCCTCAAATTGGAGCCACAGGATTAATTTGGGTAAAATACAATACAGACGGAACTTTAAAATCTTCTGTAGATAAGTTTTTTTCGGAAGATATATTAAAAGAATGGGCTGATAAATTCGAGGCAGAACAAGCTGACTTAATGCTGATAATGGCAGGAAATAAGGATAAAGTCCGCTCACAACTTAGTGCATTGAGAATGGAATTGGCAGACAGACTTGGATTAAGAAAACCAGAAGAATTTGCCCCACTTTGGGTAGTAGATTTTCCGCTGTTGGAATGGGATGAAGAAAATAAACGCTACCATGCAATGCACCATCCTTTTACTTCACCAAAACCTGAAGATATTCATCTGTTAAAACAAGAACCCGGAAAAGCAAGAGCCAATGCATACGATATGGTTTTGAACGGAAATGAAATAGGCGGCGGTTCTATTCGAATTCACGATAAAGAACTGCAATCAGAAATGTTTGACTTGTTGGGTTTTTCAAAAGTAGAAGCCGATAAACAATTCGGTTTTTTAATGAACGCTTTCAGATTCGGTGCTCCGCCACACGGAGGTTTGGCATTTGGTTTGGATAGATTGGTAGCTATACTCGGCGGACAAGAAACAATCCGTGATTTTATTGCTTTTCCAAAAAACAATAGCGGAAGAGACGTTATGATAGATGCCCCTTCGACAATTGATAAGAATCAGTTGGACGAGTTACAGATTCAATTAAAAATGAAATAAACGAATATTTTTACAATTTAGAGCCGTAAAAAAAGTGATTTGTTTTTGAATATGACAACAAAACAAACAAAATCCTTGTAAATCAATAATTTTTATAAAATAATAACGTTTTGTTAACTTTTTTAACATTAGAAAATATACCTTTGTCCATTATTAATTTTTTTATTTTTTTTTAATGCGTACAGGTACAGTTAAATTTTTCGTTGAGTCTAAAGGTTACGGATTCATTACAGATGAAGAAACAGGAAAAGACATCTTCGTACACGCAACCGGTGTTAAGTCAGAAACCCTTAAAGAAGGTGACCGTGTGAATTATGAAGAAGAAGAAGGCAGAAAAGGTAAAGTAGCTGCCCAAGTGGTAGTGATTGAATAATAAGATTATTTAGATTACCGAATGTATGTTAACGCCCCGACTTGTCGGGGCGTTTTTTTTGGGTTACTGGAAATGATATTGCTCAATATTTTTAATTTGGATTATTTCAATTAAAAAAAACCTGACAGTTTCAATTCACTGTCAGGTTTTTACTGCAATTTGGTTAGTTGAATTTATAGTTGTGGCCCGGCTTTTACCAAGCTCTCACCTTCTTCATTATCCGTGTATTGAACAAAGTTTTTAACAAACAATGTTGCTAAATTTTCAGCTTTCGCAGTCCATTCACCATTATTTGAATAAGTGTTTCTCGGGTCTAAAATTTCTTGGTTTACATTTGGTAAACCAGTTGGCACTTCTAAATTAAAGATAGGAATCGTTTTTGTTTCTGCCTTTTCGATAGAACCGTCTAAGATAGCATCAATAATGGCCCTTGTATCTTTAATTGAAATTCTTTTTCCAGTACCGTTCCAACCTGTATTTACCATATAGGCAGTGGCATTGTGTTGTTTCATTTTCTTCACGAGTTCTTCCCCGTATTTGGTTGGATGCAAAGAAAGAAATGCTTTTCCAAAACAAGCTGAAAAAGTAGGTTGAGGCTCTGTAACTCCTCTTTCTGTTCCTGCTAATTTAGCAGTAAATCCAGATAAAAAGTAATATTTTGTCTGTTCAGGTGTTAGTTTTGATACCGGAGGCATCACACCAAAAGCATCTGCTGTAAGAAATATCACTTTGGAGGCATGACCTGCTTTTGAAATCGGTTTTACAATATTATCTATATGATAAATAGGATAAGAAACACGTGTATTTTGGGTAACAGAACAATCTTTGAAATCAATATCTCCATTTGCATGAACCGTTACGTTTTCCAATAGGGCGTTACGTTTGATAGCTCCATAAATATCTGGTTCATTTTCTTTACTTAAATCAATGGTTTTGGCATAACATCCGCCTTCAAAATTAAAAACACCTTCATCATCCCACCCGTGTTCATCATCTCCTATTAATTCTCTTTTTGGGTCTGTTGAAAGGGTCGTTTTTCCTGTTCCGGATAAACCAAAAAATACTGCTACATCACCGTCTTTACCTTTGTTGGCAGAACAGTGCATCGAAGCGATTCCTTGAAGTGGCAAATAATAGTTCATCATAGAAAAGAGACCTTTTTTCATTTCACCACCATACCATGTACCACCAATTAGCTGCACTTTTTCTGTCAGATTAAAAGCAATATAAACTTCAGAATTCAGACCGTGTGCTGCATAATCTTTGAATGAAGTTTTTGAGGCGTTCATCACCACAAAATCAGGTTCGCCAAAATTCTCCAATTCCTCTTCTGTAGGTCTGATAAACATATTTTTTACAAAATGTGCCTGCCAAGCCACTTCCATAATAAAGCGTACTTTAAGACGTGTGTTTTCATTAGCTCCACAGAAAGCATCAACTACAAAGAGTTTTTTTCCTGATAATTGATTTGTTGTTGTGGTTTTTAAAGCATCCCAAGTAGTTTTTGAGATTGGTTTGTTGTCGTTTACCGCCTTGTCTGATGTCCACCACATAGTGTTTTCGGTAACTTCATCTTTGACAATATATTTGTCTTTGGGAGAGCGTCCGGTGAACTCGCCGGTCATCACATTTATTGCTCCCAACTCTGTCAACTGACCTTTTTCAAATCCTGTCAGATTCGGATTAAGTTCTTCGTTATACAGATATTCGTAAGAAGGATTGTATATAATTTCCCGGACATTTTTAATACCGTATTTTTCCAACGAAATCGTTTTCGTTGCTTGAATGTAATTCTCCATAAATATAGTTTGTGTTGTACAACAATTTGACTGCAAAAGTAAAAATTATATTATTACAAAGTCTTTTTTTTCTTAAAATTATCCTTTGGCTTTAAGTGTGGAAAAAAACAGCCAAAACCACGAAGAAATCAGAAATAGCCCACCTATTGGTGTAACCGGTCCTAAAAAGGAGAAGGAAATTCCAGACAAAGATTGTGTCGCCAAAAGATATATTGAACCGGAAAACAGAATAACTCCGATTGTTACCATATATAATAGTTGTGTTTTTATTTTTTCGGAAACTGAAACTGTTGTTCCTGCAAACAATAAAAATAACGCATGATACATCTGATATCTAACTCCGGTTTCAAAAGAAACTAACTGTTCCAGAGAAAGAGTTTCTTTTAGTGCGTGAGCCCCAAAAGCTCCTAACACTATGGAAGTAGCTCCTAAAAATGAGCTCATTAGTATTAATTTTCGATTCATACTTAGATAATTTAATCCAAAAGTATTGAATATTTTTATCCCTTTACTAATAATTAACACTCTGTTTTTTTGTTGAAAGTATAACAATTAATTACTTTCGTGTGATTTTTGAATATTATGAGAAAGATTTTAATTATAGGAGCGGGACGATCTGCTTCTTCGCTTATCCGATATTTGTTAAACAAATCCGAACAAGAACAACTGCACATCACGATTGGGGATCTTTCGGTAGAACTTGCACTACAAAAAACTGCAAATCACAAAAATGCACGTGCTATTGCATTAGACATTCAAAACATTGAGCAACGCCAAACAGAAATTGCCCAGGCAGATTTGGTTATTTCGATGTTGCCGATGCAAATGCATATAGAAATTGCAAGAGATTGTATTAAGTTAAAAAAACACTTGGTAACAGCTTCATACATTAGTCCGGAAATGCAACAACTTGATGAGCAGGCCAAAGAAAACGGCTTGATATTCATGAATGAGATTGGTCTTGACCCCGGAATTGACCACATGAGTGCCATGAAAACAATTGACGAAATACGTGGGAAGGGCGGAAAAATGATTCTGTTTGAGTCTTTTTGTGGCGGACTCGTAGCTCCGGAAAACGACACGAACCTGTGGAATTATAAATTTACATGGAATCCAAGAAATATTATTCTGGCCGGACAAGGAGGTGTTTCAAAATTTATTCAAGAAGGAAAATATAAATATATTCCGTACAATAGACTTTTTCGCAGAACAGAGTTTATGGAAGTAGAGGGGTACGGTCGTTTTGAAGGATATGCCAACCGAGATTCTCTAAAATACAGAAGCATTTATGGTCTGGATGACATTCTTACCATGTATCGCGGAACCCTGCGTCGTGTAGGTTTTTCTAAAGCTTGGGATATGCTTGTTCAACTTGGTATGACAGACGACAGTTATGTTTTGGAAAATTCTGAAAACATGAGCTATCGCGAATTTACCAATGCTTTTCTCCCATATCATCCTACCGATTCTGTAGAACTTAAATTAAAACATTATCTAAAGGTTGACCAGGATGATATTAATTGGGACAAACTTGTTGAACTCGACCTCTTTAATCAAAATAAAAAAACCGGGCTGAAAAATGCTTCTCCCGCACAAATGCTTGAGAAAATACTTTCAGAAAAATGGGTTCTGAAGCCTAATGACAAAGATATGATTGTTATGTATCATAAATTTGGATATGAACTCAACGGAGTAAAAAAGCAAATAGACTCAACAATGGTTTGCCTTGGAGACGACCAGACTTATACGGCGATGGCAAAAACAGTCGGATTGCCTGTGGCGATAGCTGCTTTGTATATTCTTAACGAAAAAATTAAGACGCCGGGCGTTCAACTGCCTATAGCTAAAGAAGTATATGAACCATTATTAAAAGAACTTGAAAATTTCGGAATTGTTTTTAACGAAAAAGATGTGCCATATATGGGCTACAATCCTGACAATGTAGGAAGTTAAAAAGAATCTTATTTTTCCTTTTTTTTCTGTTTGTTTATTTCGTCCTGAAGTTTTCTGCCAAGTTGCTGTTCTTTTTCCATCGCTTTGCGTTTGAATTCTTCAAAATCTGATTCTAATTTCAGATAATTTGATTCTGATTCTTTAGACAACCGATAAGACGATTTGAAACGAATCAGTAAAATTGTAAGTAAAAAAACAAGAACTCCAATGATGCCAATCATCAGAGAGTTGTATGCCGATTTTGACACCTGTACACCGAATAACGAAATGTTGTTTCGCTCAACTTTCATCGCTTCCAATGAAGTGTTTGTTCTGTCAAGCCTATGTTGCAAAGTGTCTTTCTCTGCCTGTTGGACATTTATTTTTGTCTTAAACTCTCCAAGCTCTGTCTTATATTTTTTAAGAGAATCTGTACTGCTCTTTTTTAGATGTAACAAATAATCTTTTCTAACCACCCTATATTCCTGATAGCTGTTTGATTTTTGAAAAACAAAATCAAATTGCTCATCCAGATTGCCTCTTAAAGAGAGTGAACCAGGAGAATCTGTCTCCTGCGAAAAACCGGAAACAAAACAACCGGAAAACAGTAGAACCAATACATATTTTATTTTTTGCATGGCATTTTTTTTATAATCATTTTTAAATAGGCTCTAAAAATACAAAAAAGCTTTTTATCTCTTTAATATTACTGGTTATAAATTCAGAAATTATTTTTATTTTTAACCTGTTTTTGAAAAGTGATTTAAAATTTCAACCTATGAAGATAAATTCATTACAAATAGAAATTGACGGCATTGATAAGGAAATCTTACGTGATTTGATGGAAGATGCCCGAAAACCCATTTTACAAATAGGAAATAAAATAGGTATTTCGGGAGCTGCCATTCACCAAAGACTTAGAAAACTTGAAGAGGCAGGTGTTATTGACGGTTCAAAATTTATCATTAACCCAAAAGTGTTAGGATATAAAACTATGGCTTTTGTAGGGATTTATCTTGACAAGGCTTCGAGTAATTCAAAAACAGTTAGGGAACTCGTAAAAATTCCCGAAGTTTTAGAATGTCATTACACAACAGGAAACTGGTCTATTCTTATAAAAATTATCTGTCAAGATAACGAACATTTGATGCAACTGCTCAACAAAAAAATACAAATCATCGACGGAGTTTCCAGTACAGAAACGTTTATATCATTAGAGCAACAAATTGAAAGACAGATTCAGTTATAATTGTTCTTTTGAGAATCATTTTAGCGTCAATTTTACTAAAGTTCCCTCTACGGATACTGACGAAACCTCAATCTTGCAGTCAATAGCTCTCGCCAAATCTCGGATAAGATGTATGCCTAATCCTGATTTTATGCCTATAACTTCTTTATTGTCATACAAAGCTTTAGTCAAATTTTACTAACAAGATTAAAGAGATAAAATGTACCTGTTCCAGATAAAATAGTGAAACCTTTTTCCTGTTCAGGTTGCAAAATATTTTTGCTTAGTCCCCAAGTTTTGTACTTGTTCCAGAAATGTTTCGAGATTATGTCATGAGGAGGAGCTCACTTCATTTCCAATCAATTCCTGATTGGTGCTACCGCTTATGTAGTAATATTTACCGTTATAAGATATGGCATTATTATACGGTTTCGTAATAATTTCAATAAAAATGGCTTCCCTTCTCCTGATGAATATTAATATCACATATTACGCCAAGCTTACTGGAAATTTTATTGGATAAGTCCACCAGTAATTTTTCATGATTTTGGAAGTCCTATAACATTACCCTTATCATTTTTCCCGATATACAATATTCCTCCTTTTGCATTGGCAAAACCGCATATCCATTGCAGATATTCATCTCTCCACGATTGTTTCCATTCTATATTTTGGTTCTCTGACATACCTGTGTTTTATACTTTTCAAAAGAAAATCAAAGGTAAGAGAAATTATCAGAAAGGTATATTGATTTTTAACAGATAAATGCTTTTATGTATATTTTTTTAATACATTTGTTCGCAACAACCCTTAACCCTACCTCAAAATGAAACTTAACCCCTATTTCAGGTCTTTTTCTTTTTTCTTTTTCGTATCTATTTTTACAGCCCATTCTCAGGATATTCTTTGGGAAAAGAGCTATGGAGGCAGACATGCCGAATATCTGTTTGATGTTATTCCCACACCTGATTACGGCTTTATCCTTGCAGGAAGTTCGTTATCCAAAAAGACAGGAAACAAGACCGAAGATAACCGGGGTGATTTGGATTATTGGGTTTGGAAAATGGATGAGAAAGGCGATTTGGACTGGCAGAAAAGTTTAGGAGGTTCAGGACAGGATTTACTCAGAGCCGTTGCGTTGACCAATGAAGGTGGTTTTCTGTTGGCAGGTTCTTCCCATTCCAATGAAGGATTGGACAAAAAAGAAAACAGTCGGGGACAATCCGATTTTTGGATAGTGAAATTGAACGCCAAAGGCGGTGAAGAATGGCAGAAGACGATAGGTGGTTCAGGACAGGACGACCTTACAGCAATAGTCCGTACCCGTGACGGTGGATTTGTTGTTGGCGGTTCAAGTGCTTCAAATATCTCAGGAGAAAAAACCACACCTCACTACGGCGGATTGGATTACTGGGTAATGAAGTTAGACAAAGACGGAAAAATAGTTTGGCAACAAAGCTTTGGCGGAAGATATAATGATGAACTTCGAAGCATTACCACAACAGAAGACGGCGGTTTCCTGTTGGGAGGTAGTTCGAACTCACCCGAAAGTGGTAACAAAACTCAGAAAAACTTAGGCGAAAGTGATTACTGGCTCATCAAATTGGATAAAGACGGAAATGAACAATGGCAGAAAGTTGTCGGTGGTAGCGGTGATGACCAGTTGTATGTGGTTCATACTGCCAAAGACGGACATTACCTTTTGGGAGGCAACTCCAATTCAGAACCGGGAGATGACAAACGAAGCAGTAATGAAAGCGGTACCGACTTCTGGGTAGTGAAAATAGACAAGGATAACAGAGATATCATCTGGCAGGAAACGTATGATATCGGTAAAGTAGATATTTTGACCTCATTGGTTGAGAATGATGACAGAACAATACTACTGGGAGGCTACGCACAGGGAGAAATAGCGAAAGGAAAAGGGATAGGCAGTAAGGCAAAAGTACTTACAGAAGAACCAAAGAAGATGAAGAAAGGTACTGCAGACTATGTAGCGATAAAAATTAATGAAAACGGAGAGGAAAAATGGCGTAAGGATGTGGGTAGTGACGGAGAAGATATTTTGAAGAAAGTAGTTGAAACGAGAGACGGCGGTTATCTGATGGCAGGAACAAGCAGTGGAGCAATATCAAATGACAGAAACACAGGTAAAGGAGGTAATGATTTTTGGGTGGTCAAGCTCAAAGACAAACAGAAGCCAAAAGAAGAACGTACACTATTGGAAGCAATCCCTAATCCTGCAATGGATTATACCAATGTAATTGTGGGATATGAGTTTGAGAAAGGCACGGCGACATTAGTGGATTTGGCGGGACACATCCTGCAACAGTTCAAAATCACGGAACGTACTATTCCGATAGATTTACAAGGATTGCCCGAAGGGATATACATTGTCAACATCAAGACGGATAAAGGGAGTGATGGAGTAAAAGTAATTAAGCAGAGAAAGAAATAGGAAATTAAATAACAGCCATAATGAGAAAATATACAATAGTATTTATAATCCTTGTAATAAAATTAAATTGTTTTGGTCAGCAAGTACAAACACCATTGCCAAACATAATTCCACCAACACCGGAAGCTTCACAGCTCATGAAATTTGTAGAGACACCAGTGTCACAATACAAAGGGACACCGAATATAAGCATACCGATGTTTGAAGTAAAAGTCGGAAATGTTACTCTTCCAATTAGTATATCCTATCATTCCAAAGGAATACAGGTGGGAGAAGTAGCATCAAGGGTAGGATTGGGTTGGGTTTTGAATGCAGGAGGAGCTATAACCAGACAGGTGAGAGACTTGGTAGATGAAGGTAATGGAGGATATTTAAATTATAATTTCACTGAGACATTTGAATCTAACCAAAATACAAGACAAAGTTTACTTGGGGCGAATTCTACAGGAGATAATAATTTACTGGATATGGAACCTGATTTATATATGTTTAATTTTTTAGGATTTTCCGGGAAGATGATTATCGACCATATTACTAGAAAGCCAATAGTACAAAAATATGAAGATTTAGAAATTGTTGCCAATATTAGTAGTTCTCATAGTGTAGGTAGTTGGGAAATAAAGGACAATATGGGGAATCAATATTTCTTTAATGTAAGAGACCGAAGATTTTATGCGAAAAATTTTCAAAGTTCAACAGCAACTGGTGGTGAAGGTCCATTAGAGTCAGATGACAATCAAAATTTCCCTAATGCTTGGTATTTAGCAAAAATTATTACAGCTAACAAAGAAGAAATATTGTTTAATTATTTTGAAGAGATACCTGTCTCTTATTCCGTAGGAAGTGCTAAGAGGGCTCCAAATAATGGGATTGGTGGTGTAGTTTCGTTCAGCAAAACAACATCCTATCAAAATCAATTAGAAAGCATTATTTATCCGCAAGGAAGCATTCATTTTGAACGTTATACAGAGTCAAGGCTTGATGTTGCAGGTTATGGTTCTTCTGCTCAAGATGCAATAAAACCAAGAGCATTATGGAAAGTAATCCAAAAAGACAAAGGGAATACTATAGTCAAAAGCTTTGTCTTTAACCACGACTACATTACCTGTGATGACGATAATAACATATTACCATATTTAAAATTGACTGATAATCATGCTAAAAAAAGATTGTATTTAAACTCTATAGACCAATATGGTAATGATAGCAGTCTTTCAGCACCTAAATTGAGTTATCATTTTGAATATAATCCTTTAAAATTACCAAACCGACATTCTTCTTCACAAGATATTTGGGGATATTATAATGGAAAAAACAACGGAGATCCGGTTAACAATTTCATTTATATGGATACCTCTATAAGTCCTTTATATACAGGTGCAGGTATGTTAACAAAAATTAATTATCCAACAGGAGGATATACAGCGTTTGAATATGAACAAAATACTGTGGCATTTCCGGATTATATGGATTCAATAACATTACCTTATAATGAAGCAAATGAAATTCCCTCTCCTTTTTGGGGTTTATTTAAGAATCCTACTAAATATCTAAATGATTCCAATGGTGAAAGATATATAGAATTGTTAACAATTGGAGGAACGGCACCAAGATGGATTAGTGCAGACATCTTATTCAGTAGTGGCGGGATATGTAATGAAGGAACTAATGGTTCTGGATGCAGGTATGAAGTTTTTATTAAGTCATCAGATGAGTCTTCAATCATTGCGTTTCTTCCATTAGGTGAAAGTCAGGTTCAAGTACCACCCGGAAATTATAAAGTTGTAGTTAAAATAAAAAGTGGAGAACACCATCCCGGAGAGTTCTATGAAGAAGAAGAATTTTGGGTGATATTAAAATGGACTGAACTTAAAGAGCATATGGTTGTCGGCGGTAAAAGAATTAAAAGTATCACAAAAGGCGAAGGAGAACAAATACATTTAGAAAAGGAGTATTCATATGTTGAGCATGACGGAACTACTTCTGGAAAATTATTTTCTTTACCTGAGGTTTATTATTCAACACTCTATATATTACCCGGCGTTAGTATAGGTGGATTAGATGCAGAGAATCTGCGGACAATGACTCCTAGTTCTGCGGGCAGTAGCGGACAAATAGGTTATTCAAGAGTGATTGAAACATCTGTTGGAGATGAAAATACAGGCAAAACGACATATACCTTTACAGATTTTCCGGATACAGGAACCTATTATTTATTTCCCTATCATTACCCTAATGACATGGAATGGTCACGTGGACTTCCTATTAAAGTAAAGCATGAAAAATTTGAGAATGAGATTTATAAAATTGTTTCGGAAACTAAAAATACCTATCAGTTCTATGGATACTGTGAAAACCCCGATTTTATTAACGATTCTACACAATGTATTGTGAATCCAGAAGAACCTTCATCATATCCTTCATACCACATTGATAACTTTAAATTCAGTTATCCAATATATAGATTTGGAAATTATATTGAAAATTTAATAGGTTTTCCGGGAGTTGACCCAGACGATCCTGATAAATATCGCACTTCTTTTTTTATAGGCGGAAGAATGCATTTAAGTAAAACAGAAGAGAGAAATTATTTTGGTAACGAGGTAGTTTATACAGAACATCAATATTTACATAATAGTCCGGAACATACCGGTCTTATGGAAAAAAGCACTATATCTTCATCGGCTGATATTTTGAAAATACAATATTACTATCCTCCTGATTCTGAAATGTCCAATAAACCATTTGTTTCTCAAATGAGAGACAAGAATATGATTGGCATTCCTTTGATTACAGAAAGCTATCATAATACTGAAAAGCTCTTTACTCAGGAAACAGTTTACAATAACTGGGGTACAACAAATAATCCACTTTTATTACCTAATCTGGTAAAAACCTCCAAAGGCACAACAGATTCTGAAATCCGTATACAATACAACGCTTATGATGAAAAAGGCAACCCGCTGGAAGTTCAACAGGAAAACGGCATTCCGATTTCCTATATTTGGGGTTATAACAAAACCCAGCCGATAGCCAAAATAGAGAATGCGACCAATGCTCAGATTGCCTCAGCACTCGGAATAAGTTTTATTTCTTTGAATGAAAGCCATCTTACGACGATAAATAATTTAAGGAATAATACATCTTTTGCTAATACAATGATAACTACCCTTACCCATATACCTTTGGTAGGAGTCAGTACTATAACCGACCCAAAAGGACAGACCACGACTTATCAGTATGACAGCTTCGGAAGATTGGAGCGAGTGAAAGACCATCAAGGCAATATACTTTCAGAGAGTGAATATCATTACCGAACCCAAAACTAAAACAGGATGAGAAGAATATATTATTTACTAACCCTAGTATTCCCTGTTTTGGTATCAGGACAAA
The DNA here is from genome assembly GCA_034005285.1 of Flavobacteriaceae bacterium. Taxonomy (GTDB): domain Bacteria; phylum Bacteroidota; class Bacteroidia; order Flavobacteriales; family Flavobacteriaceae; genus Flavobacterium. The sequence goes on along the minus strand of JAVEUZ010000030.1, from coordinate 1,542 downwards.
GCCAAGACCAAAATTATATAAAAACTAAAACTTATAAAACGGCTACTACATCAAGCATTGTAACGCCAAGTGTAACACAGGCAACACAGAGTGTTACCTACTTTGACGGCTTGGGAAGACCAATACAACAGGTAGCACATAAACAATCAGGCAACGGCAATGATTTGGTAATACACATTGAATATGACGCCTTTGGTAGACAAACCAAAGAATACCTGCCTGTCGTTAACGGACAAACGCTGGATTATCATTCGCTAGATGCCAACAGTATTTTAAGCTACTATGCTTCCCCACCGTCAACGGTTGAAGCTACAGCATATCCTTACAGTGAAAAGCTACTTGAAAATTCTCCATTAGGTAGAGTTTTAAAACAAGCCGCACCGGGCGATGCTTGGGCAATGGGAAGCGGACACGAAGTAAAGTTTGACTACCAGACTAACGCAGCCAATGAAGTAAAACTATACAAAGCTACGGCAACATGGAATGCTACAAAGGGATTGTATGATATTGCTTTGGTCAATGGAACAGGAACAACGTTTTACGATGCAAACCAACTCTACAAAACGATTACCAAAGACGAAAACTGGACAAGCGGAAACAATCACACCACCGAAGAGTTCAAAGACAAGGAAGGACGAGTAGTACTCAAACGTACCTACGACAATAATGTAGCCCACAACACCTATTACGTCTATGACCAGTTTGGCAACCTTACGTATGTTATACCGCCGTTGGCAGACGGAGCGATTGCCACAACAGAACTTGACGGCTTGTGCTATCAGTATAAATATGATTACAGAAACCGTTTGGTGGAGAAGAAACTTCCGGGTAAACAATGGGAATATATAGTTTACGATAAGTTAGACCGAGTGGTGATGACCGGACCTGTGCGAACACCATTTACCCATGTAAGTAATGACGGCTGGTTGTTTACCAAATATGATGCTTTTAACCGTGTAGTTATGACCGGTTGGATGACAGAATCAGGTATAAACAGTGATAAAAGAAAGACCAAACAAGATGAAAGAAATAACGCAACTCAACTTAACGAAATCAGATTAACAGGAAGCAGTACCACGCCTTCCGGTACAGGTAATGCAAGTAATCCGGCACACAGCTATACCAACGTTTGTTCCCCTACTTCGGGATATTATATTTTAACCATCAATTATTATGATGATTATAATTATGCCGATGCACCAACGGTTCCTTCAACCCTTGATGATGGTCAGCCGGTATATTATAACAATACGATAAAACCCAAAGGATTGCTGACAGGCAAATGGACAAAGGTTTTAAGTAATACCACTTCATCACCGCCAGTGAGAAAAGAAATCAGTTATACCTTGTATGACCATAAATCACGACCGATAAGAACGTATATCACTAATCATGAAAGTTCAAGCCCAGGACGCACACAGGTAGAGACCAAATATGATTTTGAAGGTAAAATCGAGCAGACCATAACCAAACACAAACGTACCAATGCAGGAGAAGACACTACGATAAAAGATTTTTATACTTACAGCGACCAAGGAAGAT
>JAVEUZ010000003.1:0-111756 GCA_034005285.1 Flavobacteriaceae bacterium | reverse complement strand
GCGGGTGCAAAAGTAATTAATAAAAAATAAAAAGCAAATAAAATAATATGAAATTTTAAAATAAATAATAAATAATAAATAATAAAATAATAAAACGCTGAAAAACAAAAGAATATGAAATGAGAAAAATAAAATAAAATTATCTTTTTTCAATCTCTTTAAGGCTCTCTATCTTTTTTAATGCTAAAAACCCTCTAATATTTTCAAAATGCTCTCGCACTCTTTGTTGTCCGAATTCAAAAACTTTAGTAATCAGCCCGTCTAAAAAATCTCTGTCATGCGAAACTAATATTAATGTTCCATCAAAATCTTTCAAGGCATCCTTTATAATATCTTTGGTTCTCATGTCGAGATGGTTGGTAGGTTCGTCTAAAATTAGCACGTTTACCGGTTCTAACAAGAGTTTTATCATTGCTAAACGGGTTCTTTCCCCACCCGAAAGTACTTTTACTTTTTTGTGTACATCGTCTCCGCCAAACATGAAAGCTCCAAGAATATCTTTAACTTTAGAACGAATATCACCTATAGCAATCCTGTCTATAGTTTCAAAAACCGTAAGTTCGCCGTCGAGCAAAGATGCCTGATTTTGTGCAAAATATCCTATTTTGACATTATGACCTATTTCTAATTTTCCATCAAAATCAATTTCATTCATGATTGTTTTAATCATGGTTGACTTTCCTTCACCATTTTTACCTACAAAAGCAACTTTTTCTCCACGTTCTATAACTAAATTGGCTTTCTGAAAAACCACATGGTTTCCGTATGATTTTGAAAGTTCTTCTACAATAACCGGATACTGTCCGCTTCTGGGCGAAGGAGGAAATTTTAAACGTAAAGCCGAATTATCTATTTCATCAACCTCTATCAATTCCATTTTTTCGAGCATTTTAACCCGTGATTGCACCTGAAGTGTTTTGGAGTATGTTCCTTTAAAACGTTCTATAAATTCGGTTGTTTCGGCAATCATTTTTTGCTGTTCCTCATAAGCTTTTTGCTGATGGGCACGTCTTTCTTTTCGGAGTTCCAAATAATGGGAATACTTTGCTTTATAATCATAAATGCGTCCCATTGTTACTTCGATAGTTCGATTGGTAATATTATCTACAAAAGTTCTGTCGTGCGAAATAACCATTACTGCATTTGCTGAATTGACTAAGAAATCTTCGAGCCATTGAATACTTTCTATATCAAGGTGATTTGTAGGTTCGTCTAACAAAATCAAATCGGGTTTTTTCAAGAGTATTTTTGCTAATTCTATTCTCATTCTCCAACCTCCGGAAAATTGAGTGGTAGGAGCGTCAAAATCTTTTCTGTCAAATCCCAATCCTTTCAATACTTTTTCTACTTCAGCTTCATAATTTATTTCTTCAATGGCATAATATTTTTCATTAAGCTCAGATACCCGTTCGATTAGCTTCATATATTCATCACTTTCATAATCTGTGCGAATGGTAAGTTGTTTGTTTATTGCTTCGATTTCATCTCGCATTTCAAAAATTTTATGAAATGCTTTTGATGCTTCTTGGCGAACTGTACAATTATCTTCTGTAAGCAAATGTTGTGGTAGATAGGCTATAATTGCTTCTTTAGGTGCTGAGATATTGCCTCGTGTAGGCTTGTTAATTCCGGCAACTATTTTGAGAAGGGTAGATTTTCCTGCTCCGTTTTTTCCCATAAGGGCTATTTTGTCATTTTCGTTTATGGCAAAAGTTATATCGCTAAAGAGTGTAGTTCCGCCAAATTCTACTGTTACATCGTTTACGGCAATCATATTTAATATTTATTTTAGTCAAGTGGGTCTTCTTCAAAATCAAAGAAAATTGCTTCTTCTGTCCATTTATAAATAAAGAGTTCTGCTTTTTCAGTAAGATTTGCCAAAAGAAAAAGTTTTTGACCTTTGTTCAGACTTTCTAATAATCTATTTAGAATAACATCATAGCGATTTTGCATCAGAATTTCGAGATTATCGAACACAATTATTTGCAATCTGTTTACATCAAAACCTGCTCCTGCAAAAAGTGCATTAACTTTTGTTGGTGTTCCTATGAGGATGTCGATTCCTAACGAAATCATATTTTTTTCTTCGTCGATATCTGTTTTATCATACACTTCAAAAACCCGTAACTTATTATATTTTGCCAACTGTTGAAATATTTCGGCATAGTGCAAAATGGTTTCTTTATCGGGTACAATTATAAGAGCACGCGGTGATTGCTGAAAAGGTTCTTTTAATTTTTGAATCACATTGAGAATTGCCGTGATTGTTTTACCTGATTTTTCGGGTGAAAGCACGACTGTATCTGCTCCGCTTTTTATGGTGGAAAATGTTTCTTGCTGTATTTTGTTTGCTTGCGTAAATCCTGCTTCTATTAGAGCTTTCTGCAAGTTCACATCAATTTTTTTGAGCTGCATTTTAACTATTATTTACTGGCAAACAGTTTTATGTCGTTTTCGGATATTTCATCTTCGCCAAGAATTATTAAACGTTCTACCACATTACGCAATTCTCTAATATTTCCGGTCCAATCATATTCTTGCAGTAATTTTATGGCTTTATCAGAAAAATTTTTTCCTGCATTTCCATGTTCTTCTGCGATTGTTTTGGCAAAATGTTCAATCAACAACGGAATATCGTCTCGACGGTCATTAAGAGGTGGTACTTTTATCAGAATTACTGCCAATCTATGATACAAATCTTCGCGAAAACGTCCTTGTGCAATTTCTACTTTTAAATCTTTATTGGTTGCCGCAATTACTCGTACATCTACTTTAATATCTTTGTCTGCTCCTACTCTCGTTATCATGTTTTCCTGCAAAGCCCGAAGTACTTTGGCTTGTGCAGAAAGGCTCATATCTCCAATTTCATCTAAAAAAATAGTTCCTCTATGAGCGGCTTCAAATTTGCCGGCTCTGTCTTTTACAGCAGATGTAAAAGCTCCTTTTACGTGTCCGAAAAGTTCACTTTCGATTAGTTCAGAAGGAATAGCAGCACAGTTAACCTCTATAAGCGGAAAGGCAGACCGTTCGCTTTTTTCATGTAATTGGTGTGCAACAAGCTCTTTTCCGGTTCCGTTTGGTCCGGTGATTAAAACTCTGGCATCTGTTGGTGCAACTTTTTCTATCATTTCTCTGATTTTTTCAATAGGTTCAGAGCTTCCTATCATTTCATATTTCTTACTGATTTTCTTTTTAAGAATTTTATTTTCAACGACAAGTTGTTTTCTGTCTAAAGCATTTCTAACGGCATTTAGCAACCTATTTAAGTCAGGGGGTTTTGAGATATAATCGAATGCTCCCAAACGCATGGTGTTTACAGCTGTTTCCAAATCACCATGTCCGGAAATCATGATAACCGGAGTCTCGGGTTTAATCTTTTTTATGGCTTCAAGCACTTCTGTACCATCCATTTTAGGCATTTTTATATCACATAAAACCAAATCATAATCTTCGGATTTTAGTTTTTCAATTCCGGTCAAACCATCTTCGGCTTCATCTACTTGATACAAATCGTTTTCTTCTGTAAGTATTTTACTGAGTACTCTGCGGATAGCCGCTTCGTCTTCTATAATTAGTATTTTGGACATCGCTTATTATTTTTAATCACATTACGCATTTGACTATTTCGAAACACTTCTTTAGTATCTCAACCATTTTAATAATTCTTTCCACGATGGTTTTTTCCCATACATTAGTATCCCAACGCGATAAATTTTTGACGCAAACCAGACTACAAAAATAAAAGTTGCAAACAACAATATTATCGACAATATCAATTGCCATAGCGGAACACCAAACGGAATTCGCATCAGCATCACTATAGGCGATGTGAGTGGGAATATTGAAAAGAAAGTTGCTACAGTTCCGTGTGGGTCATTTAACACAGTGAAAAAACCAATATAAACCCCTAGAACTAAAGGCATAATTATAGGTAAAAGAAATTGTTGGCTATCTGTTTCATTATCTACTGCTGAACCTATTGCGGCATAAAATGAACTGTAAAGAAAATATCCTCCGATGAAATATAATACAAATGAGATTATAAGGGTAAAAATAGGAAGATTCCAAAATTCTTTGAGATACACGTGCAATTTGGCTCCCATTTCTGCTTGGGTTGCTTCAATTAAAGCGGGTTCTATTGCGGTTGTTCCTGCCCCAATCTGAACTCCAAGATAGGTTGAGATTCCAAAAAATAAAACCAGACCAATTACAGCCCAAATCAAAAATTGTAAAATCCCTGCCAGTGAAGTTCCTATTATTTTCCCCATCATGAGTTGAAATGGTTTTACTGATGAGATTATAATCTCTACGATGCGATTTGTTTTTTCTTCTATTACGCTTCGCATTACCATGTTTCCATAAATAATTATAAACATCATTATCAAATAACCAAATACGCCACCTATTCCAATTTTAATTTCGTTAAGCCCTTTTACGGTTTCTTCTCCTGAGGTTTTTGAAAGATTGATATTGACCTTGGCTGTGGCATTTTGAATTGCAATTGTATCCATTCCGGCTGCAATAAAATTCTCTTTGGTAAGTTTGTCTCTGATTGTTTTTTCAAGTCCATAAACAAATGCCATTGACGGGCTCTCGTTTGAAATATACTGTATTTTGTTTTCTAGTTCTTTCAAACTATCTGCTTCCGGAATATACAAAACTGCCTCATAATGTCCGTCAAAAATACTGTCCTTGAGAAGACTTATCTCTATGTCTGACAAATTATGATAGATATATTCTTCTGTGTTTTTAAATTCGTATAGAAAATTTCCGCTGCGGTCATGTACGGCTATATGTTTTGTATCTGCTTTCATAGAGGCAAGATATCCTACAAAAACGGCTATGGCAACAAATAGCAAAGGGCTGAGAAAAGTCATTACAATAAAAGATTTGTTACGCACTTTTGCAATAAATTCTCTTTTTATAATTAGTGAAAGAACACTCATTTAGTTTCAAGTTTAGGGTTTCAAATTCCGTTTTACTATTAATTTTTGAGCTACATGCCTTGAACAGTTTTGATGAAAATCTCGTTTACGCTTGGTATCTTTTCAACAAAGTGAGTAACGTTACCGTTTTGCATCAACAATCTGATTAACTCATTTGATGTAGATTTTTCTAAAGAAACCTCAAGTTTTAAGTCGTCATTTAGTGATTTGAAATTTGTTTGAGTTACTTTAAATTTTTGCGTAAGCTGATACATTAACCCTTCAATATCTGTTGTAAGAATTCCGACTTCATAAGTATTTGAACGGTGTTGGCGTTTTACATCTGACAATTTTCCTTCAATTATTTTATTAGATTTATGAATCAACGCTATGTCGTCGCATAGTTCTTCTACGCTTTCCATTCTGTGAGTTGAAAAAATAATAGTTGCTCCGTTTTGTTTTAGTTCAAGAATTTCATCTTTTATAATGTTGGCATTCACTGGGTCAAATCCGGAAAAGGGTTCGTCAAAAATAAGCAATTTTGGCTTGTGCAATACTGTAACCACAAACTGTACTTTCTGAGCCATTCCTTTGGACAATTCCTCTATTTTCTTGTTCCACCACTCTTGTATATCCAGTTTTTCGAACCAATATTTAAGTTGCTTTTGAGCATCATTTTTAGACATCCCTTTTAACTGAGCTAAATAGAGAGCTTGTTCTCCAACTTTCATCGATTTATACAAGCCTCTTTCTTCGGGCATATATCCGATACAAGAAACGTGTTCGGGTTTTAGTTTTTCGCCATCAAGGAAAACAGAGCCACTATCGGGCATTGTTATTTGATTGATGATTCTGATTAAGGAAGTTTTTCCGGCTCCGTTGGGTCCCAAAAGACCATATATACTTCCTTTGGGAATTGTTATAGAAACATTGTTGAGAGCTGTATAGTTTCCGTATTGTTTGGTTACTTGATTTACTTCAAGAATATTACTCATACTGCTTGTTTATTTTCATTTTTTGGCTGATTTTGCACCAAATATTAAGTTTTATCACTTCAACCCAAATTATGCGATAGAAATCTATTACGAACCTACTGCGTAATTTAGGTTCAATTAAAAAAACCCACCCTTATGCATAACACAAGGATGGGAAAAATTGCTATGAAAAAGGCTCTTCCAGTTTCCTGAAAGAAGTCCAAAAGTATATAATTTTTCTGAGATTAAGAAAACATATCTTTAACTTTTTCAAAAAAAGATTTATCTGATTTTTCAGGTTTTGGAATAAAGTTTTCATCTGTAAGCATTTTCTCAAAAAACTCTTTTTGTTCTCTGTTCAGACTTTTTGGAGTCCAAACATTTACGTGGACTAACAAATCGCCATTTCCATAAGAGTTTATACCTGGTATTCCCTTTCCTTTTAACCTGAGTATTTTTCCGGATTGTATTCCTTCTTCTATTTTAATTCGAACTTTTCCGTTTATAACTTCAATTTCTTTATGTCCTCCTAATGCGGCTTCCGAAAAACTTATATACAAATCATAATGCAGGTTATCGCCTTCTCTTTTCAGAAATTCGTGTTCGGTTTCTTCTATCACCACAATCAAATCTCCAGAAATTCCGTTTCCAGGTGCGGCATTTCCTTTTCCGGAAACTTTTAGTTGCATACCATCTACTACGCCTGCCGGAATTTTAATTGAAACTGTTTCGTCTTCAAAAATCATCCCTTGACTATCCGAATTCGAAGGTTTAGAACCTATAACTTGTCCTATTCCTCCACAAGTAGGGCACGGTGACGAAGTTTGCATACGACCCAAAATTGTATTTGTAACTCGAGTTACCTGACCGCTACCATTACAAGTGCCACATGTTTTGTATGAAACACCCGGAGCTTGTATTTTTCTTTTTACTTTTACTTTTTTCTCTACTCCATTCACAATTTCTTCGAGCGTAAGTTTCACTTTAATTCTCAAATTGCTTCCTTTCACTCGTCTTTCTCCGCCAAATCCGCCGAATCCGCTGAATCCACCGCCAAAAGCACTTCCAAAAATATCACCAAACTGGCTGAAGATATCATCCATATTCATACCTCCGCCTCCAAAACCTCCGGCACCTTCAAAAGCGGCGTGACCATATTGGTCATAACGTGCCTTTTTGTCAGGGTCACTTAAAACCTCATAGGCTTCGGCTGCTATTTTAAATTTCTCTTCGGCTTCCTTATCTCCGGGATTTTTATCAGGGTGATATTCTATGGCTTTCTTTCTGTAAGCTTTTTTTATTTCGTCGGCAGTTGCAGTTTTACTGATACCTAATATTTCGTAATAATCTTTTTTCATTTATTTTTTGACTTTGCGTATCAAGTATTAATTATTAAGAATTTGATTTTTGGAGCTTTATGTCTTACTATTTAACACTTTAATCTTATATACTTTATCACATTCCTGTTACTACTTTTGGGTAACGTATTATTTTATTTCCAAGTTTATAGCCTTTTTCAACCACATCAACAATTTTTCCTTTCAGTTCTTCGGAAGGAGCTTGAATATGGGTAATTGCTTCGGCAAAATCAACATCGAAAACATCTCCCACATTAACTTCAACCTGCTCTAACCCTTTTGATTCCAATGTGTTTTTAAGCTTGTCATAAATGAGTTCAATTCCTCTTTTATGAGCTTCGTCTTCAGATTTTGAGATTTGATTTAATGCTCTGTCAAAATCGTCCAAAATGGGTAACAAAGCTTCGAGTACTTCTTGGTTTGCAGTTTTAAAAAGCTCTATTCTTTCTTTGGCTGTTCGTTTTTTATAGTTTTCAAATTCAGCAAATAGTCTCAAAAACTTATCTTTTTCTTTTGCCAAATCCTCTTCAAGTTTTTCTTCATGCGTCAATTCAGGGTCTGAAATATTCTCGGAATAATCCTTTTGTTCTATATTTTCATTTTCCTGAATAATTTTTTCTGTTTGCTCTGCAGATTCCTGATTCATAATTAATTCATTTTTATTTTGCTTTAAAATGCTTGCAAAAGTACTGCCAATTAATTAAAAATGTCAATTTGTCAGAAGAAAAATATTTTATCAAGAACCTACTTTCTGTTTTATTGTAAACTTTAATATTACTTTAAGAGATTCTTAAAATTCAATATATAAATTTGTCAGCTTACAAAAAAAAGAAATTTTTAAAATGAAAATTAAAATGAAAAAAGTAGTATTATCATTGATTATTGTAGCTGGTTTATCATTCGCTACTGTTAGTTGTAAAAAATCTGCTGAAGCTAAAGATGCTGAAGCAGTTGCTGAAGCTACTGCAGAAGCAGTAACACTTAACGTAAACACAACTGAATCTACAATTGAGTGGAAAGGAAGTAAAGTAATCACAGGTTCTCACAATGGAACTGTTGCTCTTTCTTCTGGAGAAATCAGTGTAAAAGACGGCGTTGTTGAAGCCGGTTCGTTTGTAATCGACATGAATTCAATTACTGTATTGGATATTGAAGACGAAGAGAAAAAAGGCTGGTTAGAAGGACACCTTAAAGGTGCTGGAGAAGATAATGCAGATCATTTCTTTAACGTTTCTGAATTTCCTGAAGGAAAATTTGAAATCACTTCTGTTTCTGAAGGTAATATCGAAGGAAACCTTACTTTGAAAGGAATTACTAAAAACGTAAAATTCCCAGCTACAATTACAGTTTCTGATAATGATGTAACTATTATTGCAGAGCCTTTTAACATTGACAGAACTCTGTGGGGTGTTAATTACAGCAATGAATCTATGACAGATGTTGCAAAAGATAACATTATCAGCAATAACATTGAATTGAAATTAAACGTTAAAGCTTCAAAATAAAAAATTCAATTAATTGAATTGGATTTATTTTCATCTTAATCAAAAAATGCTACCGATAATGGTAGCATTTTTTTTATATAAGATTTGTCAAAGCTTCTTCTATTGTTGGATATTTGAATTCAAAGCCGGAAGATAATGCTTTTTGTGAACTCACTTTCTGACCGGAAAATAGTAGTGTGTGCATTTCACCCAAAACGATTTTCATCATAAATTTCGGAATGTTGGGCAACCACAAAGTTTTATGTAATATTACAGCAATAGATTTGGTTAACTCTTTATTTGTTACCGGATTTGGAGCAACAGCATTATATACTCCTTCCCACTTGTTATGAACAGCTTTATAAAACATCGAGGTCAAATCGTCAATGTGAATCCAAGATTGCCATTGATTGCCCGAGCCGAAACAAGCACCAAATCCCATTTTTATTGGTTTTGCCATCTGAGGCAAAGCTCCTCCTTTGTTTGACAAGACCAACCCAATTCTGAACTTGCAAACTTTTATATTAAGCATTTTGAATTTTTCCGAGCTTTCTTCCCATTTGGCAACCACATTTCCCAAAAAATCTGTAGCTACGTCAAGTGTTTTTTCGTCATATATTTCGGTAAAACTGTCCGGATAAATACCAATAGCCGATGCAGAAATTATTTGTTTAATTTCGTGCGGATTGTCTTTCAGGGTTTTGAACAGTAGATTTGTAGATAATAAACGGCTTTCTATTATTTCTTGTTTATATGCGGGTGTCCAACGTTTTCCAATGGTTGCTCCGGCAAGATGAATAACCGAATCTACTCCGAGAAAGCAGTTTTCGTCAATTTTACCTTCCAACGGATTCCAGTAAAAACCGATATAGTCAGATTCTGTCTTAATCTTATTTTCATTGGTTGTAAGATAATGAACCGTAACGCCGTTTTTCCTGAAAAGTGATACCAACTCTTTGCCTACCAATCCCGTGGCTCCGGTTATTAAAACTGCCATTTTCTTTGCTTTTGATTTCTATATGCAAAGTTAAAGGCTTCACCCTCAAAAGAAAAGTTAATTGGGTTTTGTTTAATATTGAAGCCTGTCTAAAAAATTAATTAATTTTACGAGAGGTTAAGACTTTACCTTTTTCAATTTCTATATGAAAAACACATTCTTTTTAATCTGGGTTTTATTATGCACATCTTCCTGTAAAATAGGTGGAAGTTTTCAGGGACTTTACAGTTATTATAACAAAGAATATGCCCGTAATCCGGAACTATTTGAAAAAGTAAAAGATACTACTGTAAATATTTGTAATCTACAGTCAACCACCCCAAAAGTATATATAATAAACGGAAAACAATTGAAAGAAACTAAAAAAACTATTTAACGCGAATAGTCCACTCAAAAGACATTTCGGAAACTTTTTCCCCTTTTTCATTCATCCCAACAGATGTCATCCAAAATGTTTGCCCCTCGCCTGTTTGAACAGCTTTATCAATAGCTTCTTTTATTATGTGACTTTCATTGCAGGTAAACGTGATTTTACCTGTTGCTTTTTTGGTAAACACCGCTTTGTTTTGTGCCACCAGCATCGAAATGTTCCGTCCGCTATTTTTAATCTGGTACATAACCAAAGCTCCCGTAGAAAGTTCTGCCGCCATAGCCTGTGCCGCAAAATATATTGACTTAAACGGGTTTTGATTAAACCATTTGTGCCTTATGGTGACTACACACTGTCCTTCATCTATTGATTTCACACGGACACCACACCAATAGGCAGACGGTAATTTGAAAAATAAAAATTGATTGAGTTTATAAGGTGTAAAGTTCATAATCGTATTATTTGATGTAAAAGTATGATAATCTCATCAATCTAAAAAAGTTAATTTTATGTTAATTGTTAGTACTATGCGTTACATAATACTGTCTTTTAGACATATATTTGCATAGGATAATATTATAAACTTTTATCATCATGATTACACAAAGCGAAAAAAACACAGCTGTAGCCACTCACCTAAGCTCTTTGGCTAAATATCTAATTCCTTTTGCCGGAATTGTTGTACCAATTATTATCTGGCAAAGCAAAAAAAACAATTCCGATTTTATAGACAAAAACGGAAGATCTGTTATCAATTTTAATTTGAGCATATTACTCTATAGTATTATTCTTGTAATTATTGGCTCTATATTTTTTGTAGATTCTATTATAGAAATTATCAAAACAGCAAATCAGGATGTTGATTTTATACCAATAAAACTAATTGTTATTGCTTCTGTTTTTGCTTTTATATTAATAACATGGAGCATAATTGAATTCATCCTCATCATCGTTGGAACATTAAAAGCCACCAACGGAGAAGTTTACAAATATCCGCTTACAATTCCGTTTATTAAATAAGCGTTTCATCATCAATCATCGTGACCGCACAAGCGGTAAAAAACGAACAGTCTTAAAATATTAAAAAAATGAATTATGAACATTGAAAACACAAAGGCTCAAATGCGTAAAGGTATCTTAGAGTTTTGTATTCTTTCTGTATTGAAAGAAAAAGAAGCTTATACATCTGAGATTTTAGACACCCTTAAAGGTGCTAAATTATTGGTAGTAGAAGGTACAATATATCCGCTGCTAACCCGTCTTAAAAATGACGGGGTGCTCAACTACCGCTGGGAAGAATCGACCTCGGGACCGCCGAGAAAATATTATCATCTTACCGAGCTGGGACACAAATTTTTAACAGAACTTCAAGGCACTTGGACAGAACTTTCAGATGCCGTAAATACCATAACCAACCAAAAATAAATTGTCATGAACAAAACAGTTAATATAAATTTAGGAGGAATTTTTTTCCACATCGATGAAGATGCTTATCAAAAACTCAGTCGTTATTTTGATGCTGTTAAAAGTTCTTTGTCCGGCTCATCCGGAAAAGACGAAATAATGAAAGACATAGAAGACCGAATTGCTGAGATTTTTAGCGAAAATAGGCAATCTGACAGGCATGTAATCGGGATAAACGACGTTGAAGACATGATTGTGATTATGGGACAACCAGAAGATTATAAGCTTGATGAAGAAGATAATTCTGCTCAAAATCAGCAAAACAGCAATACAAAAAAACCAAGAAAACTATATCGAGATATAGATAAAAACTTCTTGGGCGGTGTTGCTGCCGGTTTTGGACATTATCTTGGTGTAGATGCACTATGGATAAGATTATTGTTTATCATCATTGTCATTTCCGGATGGGGTTATCCTATTTTAATATACATTCTTCTCTGGGTATTAATCCCTAAAGCATTAACAACCGGAGAAAAACTTGAAATGACTGGAGAACCCGTAAACCTGTCTAATATTAAAAAAAAGGCACATGAGGAATTCTCAAATTTTTCTGAAAAAATAGAAAATGCCGATTACGATAAAATGGGTAACCGCATTAGAACAGGAGCCGAAGAAATTGGCACAACAATAGGAAGGGTATTCATCGCTATTTTTGCTGTATTTGCAAAGATATTAGGAGCATTTATCGTCTTAATTTCGTTCGGAATCCTTGTGTCCTTATTGATAGGCTTGTTTGTGGGAACCTTATTCGGAATACCGTGGCAGGATTATATTAATGTCTCTCTTTTTACAGATTTTCCGCTATGGATATTAGGTTTGACGGCTTTTTTATCAATCGGGATACCGTTTTTCTTTCTGTTGATATTAGGGCTTAAACTACTCATCAACAATATGAAATCTATCGGAAACATAACCAAATACACCTTATTGGCATTATGGATAATTTCTACTGTATTGCTCATTTCTTTAGGAATTAAACAAGCTACAAAAAATGCTTATAGCGAAAAAACAGTAATTAAAGAAGAAATTAGTCTTGCTCAAACCGATACTTTATATGTAAAATTCAGACACAACGAAACTTTTTCAAACGACGTAAAATATACCGGAGAATTCAGATATAGAACCGAATTTAAACTGCTTCAGGATGAAAATAAAAACGAAATGATATATTCAAATTATATCACACTTCGTATAAAACACACAGACGAAGCAACACCCTATATGTTAATCGATAAATCCGCTGACGGAAGTACGTTGAACTATGCAAAAAATAGAGCTGAAAACATTTTATACAACTTTTCTGTAGAAGGCAACCAAATAGTTTTGGACAATTATTATCTTACAGATGTAAAAAACAAATACAGAAATCAAAAAGTAGTTGTATCTATTTTTCTACCTGAAGGCTATCACATAAAACCACACAATTCTGTAAAAAGCTATTTCAGAACACATTATAATGATATGGATTTTAATAAAGGAACAGACGAAAAAACTTATAAAGTAAAAAATAAGACTTTAAACTGTGTAAACTGTCCGACGGAAAATGAAATAAATACAGACACGCAAGAAACTGATAACAGCATAAGTATCGAAGTTAATAAAAACGGACTTATTATCAACAAAGAATCTGATACAACAAAATTTAGCGGATTAAAAATTAATCAAGACGGAATCATCATTAAATCTAACTGATTATGACCAGACTTATTATGAATTTAGTAAAAATAATTGTCAGCATATTGATAGGATTATTTGCCACATCGTGCGAAATAAAAATCGACGGAATAGACAGTATTCAAGGTAATGGAAAAATAGTAACCGAAAACCGAACTGTCAACGAACCTTTTACCAAAATCGAGGCTTCCAGAGGGCTTGACATAGAGGTTATTCAATCTGAGGTTTTGAGTATTTCGGTTGAAGCAGATGACAACCTTCTCGAGCATATTGAAACCAAAATAAATAACGGTATTCTAAAAATTTCATCCGATAAAAACATCAGAAGGTCAAAATCTAAAAAAATTAAAGTTACCGTTACAAATCTCGAAAAAATAAGTGTTTCAAGTGCTGCAGAAGTAGAAATAAAAAACACTTTAATTACACCTTCTATTAGCTTTAAATCCAGTAGCGGTGGTGAAATTGAAGCAATAGTTGAAGCGGAAAACATCACTTGTAATTCGAGTAGCGGCGGAGAAATTTCTTTATACGGAAAAGCTCTTTTTATAGACGTGTCAGTTTCAAGTGGTGGTGAAATTAACGCCAAAGAATTGCTTTCAAATCAGGTTATTGCCTCTGCCAGCAGTGGTGGCTCTATAAAAATACATCCTATTATAAGCCTTGATGGAAGGGTTTCAAGCGGTGGAAATATCAGTTATTATAATGAACCAAAATCTATTACAAAACAAATCAATTCCGGTGGAAGTATTAGATTTCGATGATTTGGCATTTTATTTGTAATAATACAACCCGACTCTATAAAGTCGGGATTTTTTTTATATTTGTAAATCAAACCTATGATGCTAAAAATGAAAAAAGCAATACTAATTACCTTACTCCTATTTGTTGCAACCGTTGCGTCTGCACAAAAAAAAGAGAAGATTAGAGGCTCCAAAATTGTTACTGTAGAACAGCCAGAAGTGGCACACTTTGACAATCTCGAAGTATTTGATAACTTCGAAATATTCTTAATTAAAGGAGAAAAATGTGCCTTAGAAATAGAAGCAGACGACAACCTTCACGAAGTGATTAGTGCCGAAGTAACATCGAATACACTTCGCCTATCAACTACAAAAGATGTGTCCGGAGCAAAAAAACTCAGTGTTCGGGTTACTTATACAAACAGTTTTAAAATGGCAGTTTCACGAGACGATTCAAACGTTACAGCATTGGCTGAAGTAAATTTAGACGATGCTACCTTTAAATGCTACGACAACTCTAGACTTTTTATCAACGCCAATATCAAGAACTTTACATTAATCACCAACGATAAATCTAAAACTGAGCTAAATCTAAAATCCGATGACGCTGTTTTAGAACTCAGCACAAATTCTACTGTAAAAGCTCTTATTGCGGCTCCAAAAATCAAATGCGATATGTACCAAAGAGCTTCTGCCACTATTGAAGGCGATGTAGATGATTTCAAACTCAGAATGGATAATAATAGTACTTTTATAGGAAAAAAACTTACTGCAAAAAACGTATCACTCATTATGGAAGGAAGTAGTAAAGCAACTGTTTTTGCAGTAGATAAACTCTCACTCGAGGCATCCGGAAAATCTGAAATTTTCTTTCACGGAAATGGAAAATTAGATGTAAAAAGATTTGTCGATGACGTGTCTCTACACAAAAGAAGCAGATAAAAAAATCCCGTAAATACGGGATTTTTTTATTAACCAAATTATCTATTTTTACTCTTTGCTCGCCAAATATCTTTCGGCATCAAGTGCTGCCATACAACCTGTTCCTGCGGCTGTTACCGCCTGACGATATACGTGATCTGCAGCATCACCGGCAACAAAAACACCTTCTATATTGGTTTTTGAAGAACCCGGAGCATTTATGATATATCCTGTTTCGTCCAAATTCAAAAAGTCTTTAAAAATATCTGTATTAGGCTTATGCCCTATTGCTACAAAAAATCCGGTAGCAGGAATCACTTTTTCCTGAGCAGACGATTTGTCAAAAACCTTAACCCCGTTAACGAGCTGTCCGTCACCCAAAACCTCAAGTGTTTCGGTATTTAATAAAATTTCTATGTTTTCAGTTTTACGAACACGGGCTTCCATAATTTTTGATGCTCTGAATTTTTCACTACGCACCAACATCGTTACTTTTTTGCAAAGTTTGGACAAATAATGAGCTTCTTCACAAGCAGAATCACCAGCACCAACAATAACAACTTCTTGATTCCTATAAAAGAAACCGTCACAAACCGCACAAGCCGAAACGCCACCACCCATTTTTAAATAGTGTTGCTCTGTTTCTAAACCCAAATATTTTGCAGATGCACCGGTAGAAATAATAACGGTATCGCAGTGAATTTCTTTGGTATCATTGACCCAAACTTTATGAATACTTCCCGAAAAATCAACTTTTGTTATCCAACCATCACGTACATCTGTGCCAAAACGTTGAGCTTGTTGTTGCAATTGAATCATCATTTCCGGTCCGGTAACTCCGTCAGGATAACCTGGAAAATTTTCTACTTCATTTGTCGTTGTCAATTGTCCACCCGGTTGACTTCCCTGATACAAAACCGGATTCATATTAGCTCTCGAAGCATAAATAGCTGCTGTATAACCCGCAGGTCCGGAACCTATTATCAAGCATTTTACTTTCTCTATATTGTCTGACATGGTATTTATTTTTTCGAGTACAAATGTACACCTTTGAAGAAAGCAAATCCAATGTTGTTAATTAGTTTTAATAATTTTGATATAAGGCAATTTTATTTTGTAATTTTGACCTTGAAACAGATATAAAACAGTCCATTATCCAAGCTAACTAAAAAGTATCTGTTCAAATTTGCCTGACAAACAAAAAACAACACAAATATGCTTATTATCGGAATTGCCGGCGGAACCGGTAGCGGAAAAACTACAGTTGTCCATCAAATTATGAACGAATTGCCGGAAGCTGAAGTGGGAATTATTTCTCAGGATTCATATTACAAAGAAACAAACAATCTTTCTTATGAAGAAAGAACAAAAATCAACTTTGACCACCCGCGTGCCATTGACTTTGAATTACTCGTTTCTCATTTAGTAGAACTAAAAAAAGAAAAACCAATAGAGCAACCCGTATATTCTTTTGTTACACATAACAGAACAAGCGATACAATTCTCACGCATCCGAGAAAAGTAATGATTGTAGAAGGAATTCTTATCTTGTCGAATCCGGAACTTAGAAATATGTTTGATATTAAAATATTTGTTCATGCCGATTCTGACGAACGCTTAATCCGAAGATTAAAACGTGATATTGCTGAAAGAGGACGAGATATGGACGAAGTTCTAAACCGCTATCAAACCACTTTGAAACCCATGCACGAACAGTTTATCGAACCTACCAAAGCCTTTGCAGATATTATTATTCCGAACGATAGATATAATACCGTAGCGATAGATGTTGTTAGAGCGGTAATAAATCAAAGAATTTTAATTTAGTTTAGAACAAATGATTAAATGGTTTAAAAATCTGAAAACAAAATATCCTGCACTCAAATATATTGGCAACCGATATATATTGGTCTTGTTATTTTTTTTAATATGGATGTTGTTTCTGGACAACTACTCTTATCTGGAACACAGATTTTTAAATAAAGAAATAAAAGAACTCGAAACCAACAAAAACTACTATAAAGAAGAAATAAAAAAAGACTGTCTCGAAATAAAGCAGCTCAAAAATACCGAGTATATAGAAAAATATGCTCGCGAAAAATATTATATGAAAAAAGATAACGAAGATATTTATGTTATTGAATACGAAAATGATACGATAAAGTGATGAGTGATAAATTATTTCAAGAATTCGAGTCTGTTACTTCCAAACAATGGAAACAGCAAATTCAATTTGAGTTAAAAGGAGCCGATTACAACGAAACCCTTATTTGGGAAACTCCCGAAGGAATCAAGGTAAAACCATTTTACCACAATGATGAATTTGAGAATAATGTTTCGGTAAATACCGAAGTTTCTTCGTTTAAAATTCTTCAGAGAATCTTCGTTTTTGATATAGAAAAATCCAACAAAAGAGCCAAAGAAACACTCAATAGAGGAGCAGAAAGCATCTATTTCATCATCGAAAAAGAAGAAAGCGATTTGAATGTTTTGTTTGCAGAACTTCCGAAAGAGGTGGTTTATTATGTAAAGCCTTTGTTTTTGACGGAAGAATTTGCTGTTAAAATAAATGATTTCGCTAAAGCGAATGATTTACAAGTAAAGCTATTGCTTGACCCAATTGGACAATTAGGAAAAGACGGAAACTGGTTTACGAATTTAGATACTGATTTTTCAGTTTTGAATAACCTGAATACTAAAATTGATACTTCGTTTTTGAGTATTGATTCAGGATTGTACCAAAACGCAGGTGCAAATATGGTTCAGCAATTGGCTTATACACTTGCTCACATAAACGAATATTTCAACAGAATCCAACTGACAACTGACAACCGACAACTAACTATCGAAGTTTCTGTTGGTTCAAATTACTTCTTCGAAATTGCTAAACTTCGTGCTTTACGAATGTTATTTGATACGTTGAAAAAAGAGTACAAGTACGATTTTGATTGTCATATTATCGCTCAGCCGACCAAACGCAACAAAACGCTTTACGATTATAACGTAAATATGCTTCGTACTACAACCGAATGTATGAGTGCTGTTTTGGGTGGAGCTGATGCCGTTTCAAACTTGGCTTATGATGTTTTGTTTCACAAGGAAAACGAATTCGGAGATAGAATTTCGAGAAACCAGCTTTTGGTTTTAAAACACGAAAGCTATTTCGATAAAGTTGATAATCCTGCTGATGGGGCGTATTATATCGAATCGCTTACGGAACAATTAGCCGAAAAAGCATTAGAATTATTTAAAGACATCGAGAAAAACGGAGGTTTGATAACACAGCTTATTGAGGGAACTATCCAAAGAAAAATCTCTGAAGCGTCCGAAAAAGAACAGAAATTGTTTGACGACGGAAAAGAAATTTTGCTCGGAACCAACAAATATCCAAACAAAGAAGACCGAATGAAACACGATTTGGAGTTATTTCCGTTTGTAAAACAAAACCCAAGAAAAACATTGATTACTCCGATTATAGAAAAGCGTTTAGCTGAAAAATTGGAGCAGGAACGATTGGAAAAAGAATAAACTTCTATCTTTTCTGAAAAAATAACCCTACTATGATTTTAATCATATACGTAGGCTTATAAGCATTTTATCTTTACAGAGATTATTTTTCAGGTTTGCTTTGGCAGATTGAATATAAGCTTTGTATGGAAAAATTCAGATTTAAATTTATTGTTTTTCTTGCTTTGCTCATCGCTTTTTTGAGTTACAGCACGACATTATACTTTACGCAACCTCAGCAATTAGAGCCTCCGAATCCTTTGGCACAAAAAGGGAAAATCCTCTGGCAACAAAAAAACTGCGTTTCGTGTCATCAGCTCTACGGATTGGGAGGACATTTAGGGCCGGATTTAACCAATGTTTATTCCGTAAGGTCAGAGGCTTATATCACCGCTTTTTTACAATCAGGAACTCAGGTTATGCCAAATTATCACCTGAATTCTGAACAAATCCAAGCCTTTATAGAGTTTTTTAAATATACTAATACTACGGGAGTGGCAGACCCTACTTCGTTTACAATACATAGCAATGGAACCATCTCACAACAATAAACACATAAAAATTTTTATTTCTACAGGATTAGTTTTTTTGTTTTCTGCTTTGCTTTTCGGATTGGCAGGAGCTTTGGAATATGTGGTTCCTGGTTTTTGGAGAGATTTATTTTCGTTTGAAAAAATACGTCCGCTTCATGTTTCGTCTGCTGTTTTCTGGATTTTAATAACAGCAATCGGGAGTGTGCTTTATTTTCTGAAAGAACACAACAACCAACATCTGAAACAGCAAAAACTCATAAAATGGGCATTTTATATTTTCGCTTTTTCGTTTGTGGGAATCCTTGTTTCGTATTGCTTCGGAATCTTCGGAGGACGTGAATACTGGGAATTTCATCCGTTGTTTTCGATTCCGATTACCATAGGCTGGATTCTTTTTATTATCGTATTCCTGTCCAATTTTAAAACCCTGAAAAAGCAACCTGTTTATATATGGATGTGGTTTACGGGAGTTTTATTTTTTCTGTTTACGTATGTAGAATCTAATTTGTGGCTTATTCCCGAAATCAGAAATCATTTAATCAAGGATATGACGATTCAATGGAAATCCTATGGTTCTATGGTTGGTTCGTGGAATATGCTCATTTACGGAAGTTCCATTTATCTGATGGATAAAATTGCAGGAAACAAAAAATACAGCTTTTCCAATATTGCTTTTTGGCTCTATTTTCTGGGACTTTTCAACCTGATGTTCAACTGGGGGCATCACATTTATACTTTGCCTACCCAACCTTACGTCAAACATATTGCTTATGTGGTGAGTATGACCGAATTGTTTATTTTCGGGCGAATGATTTATATGTGGAAATCATCGGTAAGTGATGCTCGAAAGCATTTTCATATTGGTTCGTACCGATTTCTGATTTCGGCTGATGTATGGGTTTTTCTTACGTTGGGACTTGCAATTCTGATGTCGATTCCTGCTCTTAACATTTATATGCACGGTACGCACGTTGTTGTGGCTCATACTATGGGAGCTACTATCGGAATCAACAGTATGTTGCTGCTGGCTTTTGCGTATGATATTTTCGGAAACGAAACCACAGGACAAAAAATCGAAAAATACGGCTTTTGGCTGATTAACGGCTCTTTGCTCGTTTTTTGGACTGCTCTTACTATTGCCGGGTTTACAAAGTCATACTGGCAGTTCAACAGTCCGGAAATCGCATACGGAGAAATGATAACACAGTTAAAGCCTTGGTTTTATGTGTTTTTTGTTTCAGGCTGCTGTCTCGTAGCAGGATTCTTTATGATAATTATTCCTTTGCTGAAAAGACGGTTTAGCACTTCTTCCAAATATTAATACTGCGAACTTTTTTACAGAAAATAATATTTTTCGTAACTTTCACGAAAATATAAAGCTATGGAAGCTATACGACAATTTGTGAAAGTGAAAAACGGTCAGGTAAATGTTGTTTTGCCTGATGGTTTTAATGCCGAAGAAGTGGAAATTATTATTCTGCCTGCTTCTAAAGAATATGAAATTCCGCAATGGCAGATTGGTGAAGTTCGCAGACGAAGAGCAAATTTTGAAATAAATCCTGAAAGTGCTGTTAGCGAAGCCGAATTGGAAAAATTGTTGGAAGAATTAGAAAATGAGTTATAATTTAATTCTGCTACCTGAAGCCATTGCCGATTTGCAAGAACATTTTAAGTGGTATAAAGATATAAATGTACAGCTTGGCAAACGTTTTTTGGCTTATTTCAGAATTGCAAAACAACGGGTTAAAAAGAATCCGTATCATTTTCAAGTTCGTTATGATGATGTTCGGATAATTCATTTTGAAAAATTTCCGCACCAAATACATTATACAATAGAAAACAAAACAATTTTTATACACTCAATTTTCCACGACAAACAAAATAGTCCGCTTAATGAATTTTGAGTAAAATAAGAATGATTTAAACCGTGAAAATTTGTCACGGTTTGAAAAATCAGTTGTCCGCAAAAATGGGACAACTGAAAAATAATTTTTATTATGGAAAAGAAAAACGAAATAAAATTATTTGAAGAAAAGAAAGTCCGTACACTTTGGGACGAAGAACAGGAGAAATGGTACATTTCAGTTATTGATGTAATTGAAGTGCTGACAGAAAGTCCACGTCCGAGAAAATATTGGAATGCCTTAAAAACCAAGCTACAAGCGGAAGGAAGTGAGTTGTCCCAAAATATGGGACAACTGAAAATGCAATCCTCTGATGGTAAGTTCTACAAAACCGATGTAGCTGATACAGAGCAGATTTTCCGTTTGATACAATCTATTCCGTCCCCAAAAGCAGAGCCTTTTAAGTTGTGGTTGGCACAATTGGCATCGGAGCGTTTGGACGAAATGCAAGACCCCGAAATTACCATTGACAGAGCTTTGGAACAATATTTAAAGTTAGGTTATTCCGAAAATTGGATAAACCAACGTCTGAAAAGTATCGAAATCCGAAAAGAGCTTACAGACGAATGGAAAAAACGGGGAATGAAAGAGGGAATGCAGTTTGCTACTTTAACGGATATTATTACCAAAGCGTGGAGTGGTAAAACCACAAAAGAATACAAAGTTCTCAAAGGATTGAAAAAAGAAAATCTTCGGGATAATATTTACCCCGTTAGATATTTGAAAGAATGGACAAGAACTTATCTAATGTGGGGTGAACCCCGTTAGATATTGTAGAAAAAAAAGAAAACTATGTACTATTACGTTTATGTGCTTAAATCTGAAAAAGATAGTATGTTTTATACAGGATATACAAACAATCTAAAAGAGCGGTTAAAAATGCACAACGAGGGAAAAGTAAGTTCTACAAAAAATAGAACACCTTTTGTGTTGGTTTATTTTGAAGGTTGTTTAAATCAACAAGATGCTACACATCGGGAAAAATACTTGAAGAGTAGTTGGGGAAAAAGGTATTTAAAAGAGCGAATGAAGAATTATCTAACGGGGTGAACCAATACCGAGCTGATTTTGAATATGTTGGCAGAGGCTTCTGCAAAAGATATTTCACAGGCAGTAAACCCTGAAACTTTTGAGGATAATGCAAAAGTTGCTTTTCAGGGAGGAAACGTAGCCAAAGTAGCACGATTGGAATTAGAACAAAAAACAGGCAAAAAAGTAGTTACTTCGCTAAATGCAAAAGCGAGTTTGAAAGGGAAAGATACTTTTAAACAGATTGAAAATAAATAAGTTGATTATGAAAAAAATCCTTTTTACGATATTATTTTTATTGAGTTTAACTCATTCAAAAGCCCAGCTTCTTGATAAAATTTCTATGAAAGATAAGCTATTTGGTGCTTCGACTTTTTGGAATGAAGTAAATCAAAACTTTGTGTATTTGGACAAATTGAATTATTCCAAGCTCGAAACAGATTACAAACAGTTGTTGAAAGATATTTTGGAAACCAAAAACGATTATGAATATTACAGGTTGTTGGAAAAGTTTTGTGCTACGCTAAAAGACGGACATACCAATGTTTATATGCCTGAATATATTGATGAATGCCTTGGTTATCAGAGCTTTGGAACGATTGAATTTCGCCTGAAAAACATCGAAAACAAAACGATTATTTCCAAAATCAACGAAAGTGCAAAAAATGAACTTCCCATAGGAACGGAAATCTTAAAAATCAATGATTTAGACATAAAAGAATATCAAGAAAAATACACAAAACCTTATATTTCTTCTTCCACAACTTATATTTTGGAAAATTGGTCTGCAAATAAATTATTTTATGCTCCTTATGGAGCAAAATACAAAGTAGAGTTTTTGTTACCAAATGGAACAACAACAGTAAAAGAATTGGTTTTACAGAAATCGAATGATGAAAAACTAATTCCTCAAAACAAACCTTTTCAGCTTTTTGAATATAAATGGCTTGAAAACAACACGTTATATATTGCTTTAAATTCATTTGATACGCCAATAATCGTTGATGAATTTAAAAAAATTGTATCCGAACTTCCAAAAGCAAAATCATTTATCATTGATTTGAGAAACAACGGAGGTGGAAATACCAATAATGGGTTTCAGATTTTGCAGTATTTTACCAAAGACGAAAAGCTGAATTATGCCAAAATGTCGAGCAGAAAAACTATTTCAGCATACAAAGCGTGGGGAAAATATGTCGAAGCAAAAGACACGATAAATAATGCTTCCAGAAAAGAGCAATTTCTTACGTTTCATAATCGGAATTATTATGAATTTCCAAAAAATGAATTTAAAATCGATAAAAACACTCCTCGTTTTGTAAAACCTACGGTAGTTTTAATTTCCAATAATACGGCTTCTGCTGCTGAAGATTTTTTGGTTTCAGCTGATAATCAGAAACATTTTACAAAAATCGGACAGCCGACTTTTGGAAGTACGGGACAGCCTGTTATTTTTGATTTGCCAAACGGAGGCGAAGCAAGAGTTTGCACCAAAAAAGACACCTATCCTGATGGACGGGAATTTGTCGGAGTTGGTATTTTACCCGATATAGAAGTGAAACAAACCATAACAGATTTTTTAAACGGAAAAGATGTTACTTTGGAAAAAGCATTAGAATATTTAAAAACTAAAAAGTAAAATTCATTTTCTAATGAACAGAAAAAACATACAACACATAAAACTTGAGAAATCAAAAACTCAAAACTCAAAACTCGAAACTCAAAACTTCCTCACAGCCGAAGGCATCGAAGTCAAAAAATCATATTCCGAAAAGGATTTGGAAAGTTTGGAACATATTGGTTTTGGAGCGGGTTTTGCACCGAATTTAAGAGGTCCTTATTCTACAATGTATGTCCGAAGACCTTGGACAATCCGTCAGTATGCGGGATTTTCGACAGCGGAAGAAAGCAATGCTTTTTACAGACGAAACTTGGCTGCTGGGCAAAAAGGACTTTCGGTTGCTTTTGATTTGGCAACTCACAGAGGTTATGATTCCGACCACGAAAGAGTTGTCGGAGATGTTGGAAAAGCCGGAGTAGCGATTGATTCGGTTGAGGATATGAAAATCCTTTTTGACCAGATTCCTTTGGGAGAAATGTCTGTTTCGATGACGATGAACGGAGCTGTTCTTCCGATTATGGCTTTTTATATCGTAGCAGCAGAAGAGCAAGGAGTTGATAAAAAATTACTTTCGGGAACTATTCAAAATGATATTTTGAAAGAGTTTATGGTTAGAAATACATACATCTATCCTCCAACTCCATCAATGAAAATCATTGCAGATATTTTCGATTATACGAGTAAATTTATGCCAAAATTCAACTCGATTTCGATTTCCGGTTATCACATTCAGGAAGCCGGAGGAACGAATGATATCGAATTGGCTTACACTTTGGCAGACGGATTGGAGTATGTCCGAACGGGACTTGCAGCAGGAATGGACATTGATAAATTTGCACCTCGTTTGTCGTTTTTCTGGGCTATCGGAATGAACCATTTTATGGAAATTGCCAAAATGAGAGCCGGACGAATGTTGTGGGCAAAACTCCTGAAACAATTCAACCCAAAAGACGAAAAATCATTAGCTTTACGTACGCATTGTCAAACGTCAGGTTGGAGTTTAACCGAACAAGACCCGTTTAATAACGTAGCTAGAACAGCTATCGAAGCGATGGGAGCTGCACTTGGAGGAACACAATCGTTACATACCAATGCGTTGGACGAAGCAATTGCACTTCCTACGGATTTTTCGGCTCGAATTGCTAGAAATACGCAAATTTACATTCAGGAGGAAACCAAAATTACCAAAACGGTTGACCCTTGGGCAGGAAGTTATTACGTAGAAAATCTTACCAAAGAAATTGCTGATAAAGCTTGGGCTTTGATTCAGGAAGTGGAAGAATTAGGCGGAATGACCAAAGCCATCGAAGCAGGAATTCCGAAACTTCGCATCGAAGAAGCGGCTGCTCGCAAACAAGCCAGAATCGATAGCGGACAGGATATTATTGTGGGTGTTAACAAATATCGTTTAGAAAAAGAAGACCCGTTGCATATTTTGGAAGTGGACAATCAAACCGTTCGCAAACAACAAATCGAACGATTAAACCAAATAAAAGCAACTCGTGATAATGCCAAGGTAAAAGAATGTTTGGAAAAAATCACTGAAGTTGCCAAAACAGGCAACGGAAATTTATTAGAACTTGCTGTTGAGGCAGCACGACACAGAGCTACGCTCGGTGAGATTAGTGACGCTTTAGAGAGCGTTTTCGGTAGGTATAAAGCACAAATCAGAAGTTTTAGCGGTGTGTATAGTAAAGAAATCAGTAACAACGAAAGTTTTGAAAAAGCAAAACAATTAGCAGATCAGTTTGCTAAGCAAGAAGGTCGCAGACCTCGTATTATGATTGCCAAAATGGGTCAGGACGGACACGACCGAGGAGCGAAAGTAGTCGCTACAGGTTATGCAGACGTAGGTTTTGATGTGGATATTGGGCCACTTTTCCAAACGCCTCAAGAAGCAGCCAAACAAGCAGTGGAAAACGATGTGCATATTTTAGGTGTTTCTTCATTAGCTGCAGGTCATAAAACGCTGGTTCCGCAAGTGATTGAAGAACTCAAAAAATATGGACGTGAAGATATTATGGTAATTGTCGGAGGAGTTATTCCACCACAAGATTATCAGTATTTATTTGATGCAGGAGCAGTTGCCGTTTTTGGTCCGGGAACAAAAATTTCGGAAGCAGCCATTAAAATTTTGGAGGTTTTGATGGAGGGGTAATGAGAAATTTAATAAACATATAAATTATGTACACCTTACAGGTTTTCGAAAACCTGTAAGGTGCTTTTATTTTTAATTGGTAGGTATGGAAAATATTATCGTTGGACTTATTGTAGGAGCTACTTTAACTTCTTCAGTTTATATTTGGAATAACGAGAGTTTTTCCAAATCACAAAAAATAGTATTATTACTTTTTCTTGTTTTTCCTCCTCTTCAATGGTTAGGGATTTTACTTGTGTTATGGTATAATAAGTATGAGAAAGAAAACACTTCTGAATTTAAAGAAGAAAAAAAGTTAAGTACCTCTATTGACGATTTAAAAGATTTAAAGCAAAAAGGTATACTAACTGATGAAGAGTTTTCTGCTAAAATTAAGAAAGTAGAACAAGACTCCTTGGAACATAAACTAAAGAACTCTACGGAATACAAACAATTGAAAAATCTTTTGGATTCCGGAATATTAGCTGATGAAGAATTCTCTAATAAAATTGAAGTTTTGAGGAATAACTTAAATGTTATAGATTCAAATACAGAAAAAACAAGAGAAGAAAATAAAAAGTCGATTAAATTACAGGACGGAAAAGTTTTAGAAATTTTAAACTCTTACAAATCATATAAATTTGATTCGAGTGTATTTAATGATATTGGTTTGTCTGTTAAAGTTGATGGAGAAATACCCAATGACTGTGAAGTGTTATCTGGAGATTTAAAATTAAAATATTTAATAAAGCAAGGGGTAATAAAAAAAATGTTTTTAAATAAATTTTATCAAACTAAAATTGGTGAAATTATTATTGAACAACAAGATTATTTTGTTCCTACTTCGGGTGATAATGTTTATAAAGATGGAAAACCTTTAGAAGATGGAAAATATCGTTTGTCTTTTATGAATTATATCAACGTAAGAGATGGGAGGGTTGTATAGAATATTTTAAGCATCAAATTTATTAATAGACGAAGAGACTATGAATGACACAAGAGCAAACGTAATTGAAAAAAGCGTGATATTAGAAGATGTTATTTCTAAAATATTATGTTTTTTATTGGATATAGAAGATTATAAAAAATCTCTATCATTTGGAGGCAAATCTTTATCATTAAGTTTAAACTCTAAAGTAAACTTATTAATGGATATGGAACTCTTGCCAAAAGATAAAAAGAATGATTTACAGTTGTTTATGGAGATAAGAAATAAATTTGCTCATTTATCTTATGTAGATAACTTTACAACTTGTTTAAAATGTTTAGACAAGGATAGAAAAAACAAACTCTTAAGTAAATATCCTAAAGAAAGTCAAGATATAGAAGAGGAAATTAAATATGATGTATGTTTTTCATTATTGAGTTTTGAATTAAGAATGTTTTTAGAGATGAGTGTTAAACAGATTCATCATAAAAAATCACAGGATTTGAAAAAAACAGGAGCAGTAGAAGTTGTTAGAGAATTTCTTAAAGTACATAGTAATATAAATGAGATTGAAAATGGACATGTTTCTAATTTGTTGAGGATCATTAAACCTTTAATTGATGAAATTACTCCCGATAAAGACTTCACAACAGATAAACAGAAATTAACTTAAATTCTACCTCCTCTTCAACTCAAACAAATCGGTTCTTCTATCTTTAAGATTTTTCACACTTCCGAATTCGTGTAATTCAGTCAGTAGGTCCGTATCGACATCAGCAATCAAAATCATTTCGGTATTCGGAGTAGCTTCTGCTTTGATTCCGTTGGTTGGAAAGGCAAAATCACAAGGTGTAAACACCATCGATTGAGCAAACTGAATATCCATATTATGCACGTTTGGCAAATTGCCTACACTTCCTGCAATCGCAACATAACATTCATTTTCGATAGCTCTGGCTTGGGCACAATGTCTCACTCGAGAATAGCCGTTTTGGGTATCGGTCAAAAACGGCACAAACAATATTGCCATTCCTTTGTCGGCTAAAAGTCGGCTCAATTCAGGGAATTCTACATCATAACAAATCAGCACGCCAATTTTTCCGCAATCGGTATCAAAAACTTTGAGTTGGTCTCCGCCTTGCATTCCCCAGACTTTGGCTTCATCGGGAGTAACGTGAAGTTTTTCGTATCGTTCGATAGTTCCGTCTCTTTTACATAAATAGCCAACGTTATAGAGTTTTCCGTCTTTCATTTCGGGCATACTTCCGGTAATGATATTGATGTTGTACGAAATAGCAAATCCGGAAAATCTATTGACGATTTCTTCCGTATGTTTTGCGAGTTCTCTGATAGCTTCGGGTTCGGACAAATGATTGTCTTTTGCCATAAGCGGAGCATTGAAAAATTCCGGGAATAATGCAAAGTCTGAACGATAACCCGAGACAGCATCAATGAAATATTCCGCTTGTTGCATCAGGCTGTTTACATCGTTGTAGGCTCTCATTTGCCATTGAATAAGCCCTAAACGAATTATTTTTTTGGTAAGTGTTGGAGTAGTAGAGGGTTTTTCGAAGTAAATATTATCCCATCGCATCAAGACGGCAAATTCACCCGATAGTTTATCGCCTTCCAAATAGTTTTTTAATATTCTTATAGGTCTAAAATCATTCGACATCTGAAAATTCAACACGGGGTCTGGAATCTCCATTTGTTTTACTTTGTCGATATATTGTTTAGGCGTGAATTCGCTGGCATATTTGTGATAATTCGGAATTCGTCCCCCAAAAACAATTCCTTTAAGGTTGAGCTTTTCGCAAAGTTCTTTTCGGTAATCATATAATCTTCTCCCTAAACGAAGCCCACGAAATTCGGGTTTGATAAAAACTTCTATTCCATAAAGTACATCACCATCATCGGTATGTGTGCTAAAAGTATAGTTACCCGTTGCTTCTTTATAGGTGTGATTGTTATCAAAATCATTAAAATTAACGATAATCGAAAGCGTACAACCTGCTAATTCTCCGTTGATTTTAATTACGGCTTGACCTTCGGGGAACTTACCTAACAGTTTTTTTATCTGAGATTCTTTCCAGTAATTTCCGGGCATACTCGGATAGGCTTGCACCATCGCTTCTTTTAGGGCTAAATAATCTTCCAGTTTTAAAAAATCCAGTTCTATTTTGTCGATTTCGTTCGGGTTCATATTGAAGTGTTTAATAACAGTCAAATTTAAGCAATTATGGTTTATGTATGTAAACCTTTTTGGGTGGGAATATGTATGGATGAATTAAAAATTACAAGTTCAAAAAATCATCAGTATTTTTGTAATACTTTAATTTTAATGATGAAGATACAAAAAGAACAGTCTTTCGCAGAAAAAGTAATCAATTTCAACCGAAATCTAAATTATTCAGGAGATTTGCCTGATGGGTTTCAGGTGTTGAATCCGTATTTGGATAATCCGGAAACGATGCAGGTCATGCAACAATTCTATCATAAATATTACAACGATACTAATACACGTAAATTCATCATCGGAATCAACCCGAGTCGGAATGGAGCAGGAGTTACAGGAGTTCCGTTTACGGATACCAAACGATTAGAATCGGTTTGTGGAATTCCGATGTATTCGGCTCATACACACGAAATTTCTTCGGTTTTTGTGTATGATATGATTCAGGATTTTGGAAGTGTAACAGATTTTTACAGACAGTTTTATATCAATTCGCCTTTTCCGTTGGCGATTGTAAAAAGGTCGAAAGAAGGAAACTTTCTCAACGCAAACTATTATGACGATAAAAAGCTTTTTGAAAGTGTCAAAGGTTTTATGATTGCGTCTTTAGAAAAACATATTAGTTTAGGTTTAGATACTTCGGAGGTTTTTGTGTTGGGAAAGAAAAATGCGGAATTTCTCACCAAACTCAATAAAGAAAAAACCTTGTTTGATAAAATGACGGTTTTAGAACATCCGAGATATATCCAACAATATAAATCTAAAGAAAAACAGCTATATATTGATAAATATATTTTGGTTTTGAACAGATATATTTAACCCAAATTACACAGTATAATCTATTGCGACTCTAATGCATAATTTGGGTTTACTCGGTATTAATTACCTAAAGTTTGAGTATATTTTTCAGATACTTTATTCCAGTTTATAACACTAAAAACAGCATCCAAATAATCTTTTCTTTTGTTTTGATAATGTAGGTAATAAGCATGTTCCCATACATCAATTCCTAAAATAGGTGTGCCTGAATAGCCTAACTTGGTCATCAGCGGATTATCCTGATTGGGTGTAGAAAGAACACTTAATTTCTTGTCTTTTCCTACAACTATCCACGCCCAACCGGAACCAAATTGCTTCATGGCTGCGTCTGAAAGCTGAATTTTTAAATTTTCAAAAGAGCCAAAATCACGGTTTATGGCATTAACAAGTTCTTCGCTGGGCAAACTCTCTTCTTTACTTAGAATTTCCCAAAACAGATTATGGTTATAATACCCTCCCCCATTGTTTCGGATAGCTTTATTCTCCGGATCTAATTTGCTAAGAAGTTCTTCTATCGAATAAGAAGTAAATTCGGTTCCTGCTATTGCTTTGTTCAAATTGTTTGCATAAGCCAGATGATGTCTAGAATAGTGAATTTCCATTGTTCGGGCATCAATATATGGTTCGAGTGCATTATATGCATACGGAAGTCCAAGCATTTTAAAGATTCCCCCTTCGTCCACCTGAACATCTGCTGAATTACCGATTTCGATTACTGTTTCTGTCGATTCCGGTTCCGGAATTTCAACAACTTCTTGAATTTTATTACTATTGTTACAACTCATTATAACAACTGATAAAGAAAGTATCATTAATTTTTTCATAATGTAATAGATTTATTGGTTTAAAATTTCGTTTACAAGTGCTATGTATTTTTTTTTCGCATCATCTTTAGAAAGATGGCTTACCTGCATCAGGGCATTAGATTTAAAGGCATTTCTCAAATTATCAGAATCAGACAACTTTCTGAATTTATGTCTGTTCAAAGTAGCGTGTTTGTAATAGGCATACAGTTTTAGCATAACATCCGGAGCAAGAGGTTTGCTAATATTTGAAGCTTTTTCAAAAGCTTCTTCAAAGCTACTATCTAATTCATATTCAGGCATTTGTCTTTTCTGCAATTATAGTTTCGCCCCCGATTACTTTTTGATTCAATGTTACATTAATCTTAGAGTCTAAAGGTAAAAACAGATCTACTCTTGAGCCAAATTTTATAAATCCGGCATCTTTACCTTGAATTACCTGTGTGCCTTCTTCTGCATAATTTACAATTCTTTTTGCCAAAGCTCCGGCAATTTGTCGGTATAAAATTTCACCAAAACTTCTGTTTTCAATTACTACAGTTGTTCTTTCATTTTCAGTACTTGCTTTCGGATGCCATGCTACAAGGTATTTTCCGGGATGATATTTACTGAATTTCACAAGTCCGCCCACAGCATATCGGGTAACATGCACATTTATAGGCGACATAAAAACAGAAATTTGCAAGCGTTTGTCCTTAAAATATTCGGGTTCATAAACCTCTTCTATCACAACAACTTTTCCGTCAACGGGAGCGATGACCTGAGAATCATCCGGATTTGTATATCTTTTAGGATTTCTGAAAAACTGTAAAACCAGTAGAAGTAGAATAAGTGCCGTAATCTGGAAAGCCATTTTTAACCAACCTAAAACAATAAATTTATCGGCTGTAATAACTATTAATGCCACAAGAATTGTAGAAATTAAAATAATCTTAGCACCTTCTCTATGAAACATAATTATGTAAAGTTTAAAATAATAAAATACAAAAATACGAAGGATGAAGCAAATATCATACTATCGAGACGATCTAAAATTCCTCCGTGTCCGGGAATAATGTTTCCGCTGTCTTTTACATTAGCCATTCTTTTTAACTTACTTTCCGTCAAATCGCCCAGCGTGCCGAATATAACCGTGATTAAAGATATGAAAATCCAGTTAAAAACTCTTGTTTCCAAATAATATACCGCAAGAATGTAGCCTGCCAAAAGAGCAAACACCAAACCACCTAGAAAACCTTCGATTGTTTTCTTAGGAGAAATACGTTCAAAAAGTTTGTGTTTTCCTGTCGATTTTCCGACTATATATGCAAATGTGTCATTTGTCCAAATTATGATAAAGATGCTGATAATTATTTTCGGATTATAACCATCTTTTCCTATGGCAATCTTATTCATAAGAACAAAAGGAATCACAAGATAGCCAATGAGGATGACAAATCTTGATACAGTATTAAATTGATAACTTGTTTTGCTGAAAAGAAAAAAAATCAGATAAATGAGTACCAACACCGAAAATATTGTGAGTAAAGAATCTCTTTTTAGATTGAAAGATTCTGAATATAGAAAATAATATCCTGTGACAGCAACTGCCAATGCCGAGATAAGATGAAGGTTTACAAGTTTGCTAAATTCTATGACCGCCAAAACTAGTAGCACACCCAAAAGCCAAAAAAAAGACTGTTGTGAATATAGTATTCCAAAAAGCAAAACAACTATATAAACGGCTCCGGATAAAGACCTTTTGAGGGTTTCATTCATTTTTTACAGGTCTTCTAGCAAAAGGAGATATAAGTTTTTTGCAGCACTCCCGTATTGAAGAAAATCTTCTTCTTTTGCTTTTTCAAAATATTTTATTGTAGTAATGTTTGTAGGATAATCTCTGTCATATCGTTTCTTTATCTCTCTCAAACCTTCACTTTTGTTCTCAAGAATCTGACTTGTTGTAGCAAAAACTACCATATTCGCAGGTAGTTCATTAGGCTTATAATGCTTGATTTGGTTTGAAGTCAACAACACAGAACCATCATCTGCAATAAGGTTTTCACATCCGGTAAATAAAAATTTTGGATTCTCAGGATTCTTATATTGAAGTTTGTTTTCATCTAAAAAATGACATAATTTAGGATCAAAACAAAGAGCTTCGCACTCAAACCAATCATTTTCTTCAAGTATATTCAACAATTGCTCTCTCAGTTCGTCAAGCGAATCACAGTAAAGGAATTTACCGCCGTTTTTTCTAAAATTCAGCGTAAACAATTCATCTGCCGGAATTTTAACATCCGGATTAAAAGGACTTACTTCTTTAGGTTTGTTCTCGGATGATTCACCTCCGCCTCCAAACAATTTTCTGAAAAAACTCATTTTTAAGGTAAAATACTTTAGTTTTCACAAGGGTAATGCCCAAAGATAGAAAAATCTCACTTCAAAACACGAATCGAAGTGAGATTTTTTTACAAAAATTGATTTTTAGGGAAAAATCATTCCGTTTCTACGGTTTCTACTTCTTTATCGAAAGGTCTTATTCCAAAAATTGTCTCAAGGTCATCTTTAAAAATAACCTCTTTTTCGATAAGAATATCTGCCAGTTTAATCAGTTTATCTTTATTTTCTTCAAGAATTTCTATTGCCCGCTGATACTGACCTTCAATCAAATTTGAAATTTCTTTGTCTATCGTTACGGCGGTATCTTCAGAATAGGGTTTTGAAAAATTGTATTCGTTTTGCCCTGTCGAATCGTAATAGGTTATATTTCCTAATTTATCATTTAGTCCATATATAGTTACCATTGCCCGTGCTTGGCGTGTTACTTTTTCAAGATCGCTCAAGGCTCCGGTCGAGATTTTATCAAACACTACCTTTTCTGCTGCTCTACCTCCCATTGTAGCACACATTTCGTCAAGCATTTGCTCCGGACGGACAATTAACCTTTCTTCGGGCAAATACCATGCAGCACCAAGACTTTGACCTCGTGGCACAATGGTTACTTTTACCAAAGGAGCTGCGTGTTCCAACATCCAACTTACAGTAGCGTGACCGGCTTCATGAATAGCGATAGCACGCTTTTCATCGGCTGTCATGATTTTATTTTTCTTTTCAAGTCCGCCAACAATTCTGTCAACAGCATCAAGAAAATCCTGTTTATCAACAGCCTTTTTATTTTTTCTGGCTGCAATCAAAGCGGCTTCGTTACAAACATTTGCAATATCTGCACCTGAAAAACCGGGTGTTTGTTTAGAGAGAAAGTCGGTGTCTAAGTCCTCAGCTTTTTTAAGTGGTTCTAAATGGACTTCAAAAATTTCTTTTCTCTCTCTAATGTCCGGTAAATCCACATAAATTTGTCTGTCAAATCGTCCGGCACGCAACAACGCTTTGTCTAATACATCTGCACGGTTGGTAGCTGCCAATACAATTACGTTTGTGTTGGTTCCAAAACCATCCATTTCTGTAAGCAATTGATTTAATGTGTTTTCACGTTCATCATTTGCCCCTGAGAAATTATTTTTTCCTCTTGCTCTTCCCACTGCGTCAATCTCATCTATAAAAATAATAGAAGGAGATTTGTCTTTTGCTTGTTTAAACAAGTCTCTTACACGTGAAGCTCCAACCCCCACAAACATTTCGACAAAATCTGAACCTGAAAGCGAGAAAAACGGTACTTTTGCTTCACCTGCGACCGCTTTGGCGAGCAGGGTTTTTCCTGTTCCGGGAGGTCCAACCAACAAGGCTCCTTTCGGAATTTTTCCACCTAAAGAAGTATATTTCTCAGGGTTTTTCAAAAAGTCAACGATTTCTTGTACTTCTTCTTTGGCACCTTCTAAACCGGCAACGTCTTTAAAAGATACTTTAATGTCAGTTTTTTCATCAAATAATTTTGCTTTAGATTTTCCAATGTTAAAAATCTGACCACCTCCGCCACCGGCTCCACCACCGGACATTCTTCGCATAATAATTATCCAAATAACAACAATTATCAATATAGGAAGTAGGCTAATAAAAATTTCGCTCCAATTGCTTTTTACAAGAAAGTTATAATCTTGTAATCGGTTATCGGTTTTGGCATCTTCAAGCTTTTTTTGGAACAATTCGTCATTACCAATATTAACTAATTTATAATGAGCACCGGAATTTTCTCTACCAAAAACATCTTTTTTAACGTTTTTATGAGCTTCTTTTTGTAGAGCTTCTTTGGTTAAATACACTTCGGCTTCGCTTTTGTTATAAACGAGCACTTTGTCGATTTCTCCTTTATCAAGAAGTTCGTTAAATCTGGAAGTTGTTAGTTTTCCGGGTTCTTGAAACGAACCTCCGCCGGAAATAAGACTAATAAATACAAAAACCCCGGCTGCTAAGAGATATAAAAGCCATGGGTTAAATTTTATTTTATTTGGATTTGGATTATTTTCTTTTGACATAGTTTTTCAGAACAATTTTATTCGTATTTGTTTTGGATGGAAGTAATTTTAGCATCGCCCCAAAGCCCTTCTATATTGTAGAATTCACGAATATGCTTTTGGAAAACATGTACTACAACATCAATATAATCCATTAGAATCCATTCTGAATTATCCGAACCTTCAACATGCCAAGGCTTGTCTTTCAATTCTTTAGAAACAACTTTTTGGACAGAGTTAACAATTGCATTGACCTGAGTGTTTGAATTTCCGTTGCATATAACAAAATAATCGCAAACGGTGTTTTCTATTTCTCGCAAATCTAATATATCAATGTCATTTCCTTTTACCTCCTCAATTCCTTTGATGATATGAGCTAACAACTCATCTTTACTAACTTTCTTTTTGGTCATGTATTCTTTTCAAATTTTCGCAAAGTTATCATTTTTTGTGTTTATTTTTGAACCTTAACAGAAGATTAAAAATATATTTTTTACACTCACACATGTATCTTATCAAACTTAATGCCGTAACTTCAACAAACGATTATTTAAAATCTCTTGCAAGCAAGCAATATCTTGAAAATTTCACGGTAATTACAGCTCGAAATCAAACGGCAGGAAAAGGTCAGATGGGTGCCAGTTGGGTTTCTGAACCTGATAAGAACATGATTGCGAGCATTTTGGTAAAAGATATTTTGACAAATGTTAATGAAGTATTCCATTTAAATATTATCACTTCTGTCGCCATGCTCGATACGTTAAATAGTCTGAAACTCAAAGAAATATCTATTAAATGGCCAAACGACATTATGTCAGGTTCTAAAAAAATTGGTGGCATTCTAATAGAAAACATCTTCAAATCAAATCAAGAGATATTTTCGATTATTGGCATTGGATTAAATGTGAACCAAACAAAGTTTGATGATTTAAAAAAAGCTTCTTCGCTTTGTTTGATTTATAACAGAACTTTTGACTTGGAAGAAATACTCAATGTTTTTATAGAAAAACTTCGCTTTTATATAGCCGGATATTTATCAGGTCAAAAAAACAATATTTGGGATTATTATCACAAAAATCTATTTAAAATAAATACCCCAATGCCTTTTGAACAACCTGATGGAAGCCGTTTTATGGGTATTATAAAAGGTGTAAACGAGTCAGGAAAGTTAAAAGTACAATTTGAAAATGACAGTATCCAACTTTTTGGTCTGAAAGAATTAACGCTTTTGTATTAAGAGCTTGTATAAATTTACCCTATTATGCAACTAAAACATTTTTACAATACAAATTTAAATAGGCTATAAAGGCTTTTATGTACTTTTGTGCCAAACACACAATATAATGTACAAATCAATCATTCGTCCGATATTATTCTATTTTGATCCTGAAAAGGTTCACCATTTTACTTTTTCATTTTTGCGAATAGCAAACAAAATTCCGTTTGTTTCTTCGATAATCAGAAGTTGTTATGTGGTAAATGACAAAAGATTGGAAAGGGAAGTTTTTGGGTTGAAATTTAAAAATCCGGTAGGATTGGCAGCAGGATTTGACAAAGATGCAAAGTTATACAAAGAGCTTTCAAATCTCGGTTTCGGATTTATAGAGATTGGAACATTAACTCCAAAACCGCAGGAAGGAAACCCGAAAAAACGCTTATTCCGTTTGAAAGAAGATAACGGAATCATCAACCGAATGGGATTCAATAACGAAGGCGTTTTTGAAGCAGCTAAAAGATTAAATAAAAATAAAAATGTACTTATCGGAGGAAATATCGGAAAAAACAAAGTTACTCCCAACGAAGAAGCTATTTCGGATTACGAAATCTGCTTTGATGCACTTTATGATGTGATTGATTATTTTGTAGTGAATGTAAGCAGTCCAAATACTCCAAATTTAAGGGAATTACAGGACAAAGAACCTTTGACGAAATTACTTTTAGCTTTGCAGCATAAAAGCCAAACGAAACCAAAACAAAAGCCGATTTTACTCAAAATCGCACCAGATTTGACAGATGAACAATTATTGGATATAATTGACATAGTCAAAGAAACTAAAATTGCGGGAGTTATTGCGACTAATACTACCATTTCAAGAGAAAATTTAAAATCCGAAGAACAAAAAAAAATAGGCGGTTTAAGTGGAAAACCACTAACCGACCGTTCTACTGAAGTGATTCGTTTCCTTTCTGAAAAAAGCCAAAAAGCATTTCCAATTATTGGTGTTGGGGGTATTCATTCTCCCGAAGATGCTATTGAAAAACTCAATGCCGGAGCCAGTCTAATTCAACTTTATACCGGTTTTATCTATGAAGGGCCGACTTTGATAAAAAAAATAAATAAACGATTAATAGCCCGAGTTCGGTTATTAGATTAATTGAACATATACAAATGAAATTATATTATTTTATTTCCTTCCTTTTAATATACAAAATATCCTCGGCACAAAACGAAGATGCTTGGGTCTATCTTTCAGATAAGCCCGAAGCAGAATACTATCTGAACAATCCACTCGAAATGTTGTCACAACGGGCTTTAGACAGAAGAATTGCCCAATCAATTTCTTTAGACGAATATGATGTTCCGGTTTATGTTGCGTATCGGGAACAGATTGAATCGGTTGAAGGGATTTCCGTATTAGCACAGTCTAAATGGCTCAACGCACTTCATGTAAGAGGCTCACAAGAAAACATTAATTCACTTTCAGAACTTCCATTTGTAACATCGGTTTATTTTGCCAACCATTCACTGAATAATATTTCCGGTAGAGTTGCTGGAAGCGAGTTGATTTTGGACTCGCAAAAGAATTTGGAAAATCTGGAATTTTTTGAATATGGTAATTCTGCAAATCAGATTGAAATGCTTAACGGACATCTGTTGCACCAAAACGGGTTTACCGGAAACGGAAAAATTATTGCGGTAATCGACAACGGTTTTGTAGGTGTTGATAGCACAGAACCTTTTCAGCGATTATGGGAAAACAACTTGATTTTGGGCGGTTATAATTTTGTACAGCGAAATGAAGATTTGTTTTCGGTTGGCACACACGGTACTATGGTGTTATCAACTATAGGCAGTTATCAGGAAAATGCTTTAATCGGAACCGCCCCCGATGCGTCTTATTACCTTTTCATTTCGGAATCAACTACTTATGAAAGTCCTTTAGAAGAATCGCTTTGGGTTGAAGCAGCAGAACTTGCAGACAGTCTTGGCGTTGATGTCATCAATACTTCGTTAGGATATAACACTTTCGACAACCCGAATTACAACTATACGTATGCAGACATGAACGGAACAACCAGTTTTATTGCACGCGGAGCAGATATGGCTTTTTCTCGCGGTATGATTTGTGTTACTTCTGCCGGAAATTCAGGAAACAGTTCATGGCAATATATTACCACTCCCGCAGATGCAGTTCATACACTTACGGTTGGAGCTTTGCAACCAAATGGAAATTATGCCTCTTTTAGTTCTATCGGACCTTCGGCAGATGGCAGGATAAAACCCGATGTTGTGGCACAAGGAGCTCCGTCTGTGATTGCTACTACTAATGGAAATATTTCGAGTGCAAACGGCACATCCTTTTCGAGTCCGATAACGGCAGGTTTGGTGGCTTGTTTGTGGCAGGCTTTGCCTAATGCAACCAACGCAGAAATCATTCAACTTGTTAAAGAATCAGCAAATTTGTATGAAAATCCTACAACTCAAATGGGATACGGAATTCCCAACTTTTGGTTGGCATATCAAACGCTAAAAATAGAAAACTTGCAAGAAAACGATTTTTTATTATATCCGAATCCGACTTCAGATATTTTATATTTTTATGGAGATGATGCTCAGGGATTCTCAATAAAGCTTTTTGATATTTCAGGGAAAGTTATTTTAGAAAAAACAATTGAAAACAATTCAAATATAGATATACAACATCTGCAAAACGGGATGTATTTCTATCAAATTTTTACAGACAATCAAACAAAAACAGGGAAAATAATTAAGAAATAAAGCAAGTTAATATTGCTTAAACAACAAATACTCAAAGAAAACCATGAACAGAATCACACAACTTTTCAATATAAAATACCCAATTATTCAGGGCGGTATGATTTGGAATTCGGGACATAAATTAGCAAGTGCCGTGAGCAATGCCGGTGGCTTAGGTCTAATTGGAGCGGGTTCTATGTATCCAGATGTACTTCGTGAACATATTCAAAAATGTAAAAAAACGACCGATAAGCCTTTTGGCATTAATGTTCCGATGCTGTATCCAAATATTGAAGAAATCATGAATATCATTGCGGAAGAAGGCGTGAAAATTGTATTTACTTCGGCAGGAAATCCGAAAACATGGACACCTTTTTTAAAAGAAAATGGCATTACGGTAGTACATGTAGTCAGTAGCTCAAGATTTGCCAGAAAAGCTCAGGAAGCTGGAGTAGATGCTGTGGTTGCCGAAGGTTTTGAGGCAGGTGGTCATAACGGTCGGGAAGAAACTACTACGCTAACATTGATTCCGATGGTTAAGGAAAACATCCAAATTCCGTTGATTGCTGCGGGCGGAATCGCAACCGGACGCGGAATGCTTGCTGCAATGATTCTGGGTGCTGATGGCATTCAGATGGGAAGCCGTTTTGCTGC
Organism: Flavobacteriaceae bacterium; assembly: GCA_034005285.1. Lineage (GTDB taxonomy): Bacteria > Bacteroidota > Bacteroidia > Flavobacteriales > Flavobacteriaceae > Flavobacterium. The sequence goes on along the minus strand of JAVEUZ010000003.1, from coordinate 72,311 downwards.
TTCGGTCGAAAGTTCTGCCCACCATAATTTTAAACAAACCATAGTAGGAACTCAAGAAGGCGATACGATGGTCACCTTAAAAGAACTGGCACCGGTTCGATTAATCAAAAATAAATTCTTTCGTGATTTACAGGAATTGTATGCCAAATGCCCTACAACCGAAGAATTAAAACAACTTTTGGGGCGTGCCAGAGCTAAACGCGGTATGTTTGAAGGAGATTTGGAAGAAGGCGAACTTGAAATCGGGCAAATAGCCGGATTGATTCACGAAATAAAACCCGTAAAAAACATTGTATATGATATTATTAAGGAGTTTAATTCGGAAATAGAAAAAATTCAAAATTTGAAATTTTGAGTTTCGTTTAGGTAAATTCGATTATCGAAATCGGTTTCATTTAAACTAAAATATAATGAATTTTCTATCGCTATAAGACATCTCTAATTTCTGCGTTTTTATCAAAAACACTTTTAGCAAAAGGACAAAGCGGAATAATTTTAATGTTTTTTGCTCTTGCAAAATTTACGGCAGCTATGACCATTTTGTTCCCTACCCCCTGCCCTTTGAACTCAGGATTTACGTCGGTGTGGTCTATGATAATTTTATCTGCTCCCGCCCTTGAATAGGTCATTCTTCCAGCTTCTATTCCGTTGGCTTCGGCCTTAAAAAAGCCTTTGTTTTCACTGTCAAATTGATTTACTTCCATGGTTATATTATTTCGGTTTTAATATTAATTGTTCCGTTGAGTGTTTTATGCATCGGGCAGGCATTGGCAATAGCCAGCAACCGCAATCTCTCTGTTTCTTCGAGGAACCTATAATCTGAATTTTTCTGTCTAATATAGCCGTATTGGCCTGGGCATCTCTTTCAAAGGTAACTGTTACTTCTATTTCTTCTACATTCCATTTTTTTCGGTTGGCATACATTCGTAAGGTTATCGATGTGCAAGATGCTAACGAAGCCGCCAAAAGTTCAGGAGGTGAAAACCCCGAATCTTTTCCGCCCAAATGCTCAGGTTCATCAGCTATAATTGAATGTATAGTAGTTTTCACAACGGTTTTATAGAGATTGTTCCCGATTACAGCAGTTACTCTTTCCATAATATAAAAATTAAAGGGTAAACATCAGAGTTATAAAATTATAAAAATAAATCTGATTTACCCTTTAATTCATCAATATTTAACCTCTTTTTATTGTTTCACAAACTGTACGTCACAGCTTATTCTAACATCATCACTCACCAAAACCCCTCCGGCTTCAAGAGCTGTATTCCAGTTAAGACCAAAATCTTTACGGTTTATTTTTCCTGAAAAAGTAAATCCGGCTTTTACATTACCCCACGGGTCTTTGTTTACACCACCAAAATCTGCCTCGAGCGTAACGCTTTTTGTTACGTCTTTAATAGTCAAATCTCCTGTAATTTGACCGCTTGATGCGTCATATCCTGAAGCTGTAAATTTTAGCTCAGAATAGTTTTCAGAGTCAAAGAAATCTGCACTTCTCAAATGCTCATCGCGTTGCTCATTTTTAGTATCAACAGTTGCTGTCTCAGCAGAAAATGAAACTTTAGAATTCTCAAAACTATCGTCACTACTTTCGATTTCCGCAGTAAATCCGGAGAATAATCCTGATACATTGGTAATCATCATGTGTTTTACTTTAAAGGTAATTTCGCTGTGTGTTGGGTCTATAACCCATTTTTGTGTACTCATTTTTTAAGTTTTTTAATATTAATAATTGTTTAAATATTCATAGGAACTTCCATCAACAAAAACTCCGCATCAGACTGTGCTGTTATACTTACTTTATCTGTATTCCAAATACCCATTCCGTCACGAGTTTCGAGAATCTGGTCGTTTACTTTTAATTGTCCATTCAAGTTAAAAACATACAGACCGTTTCCTTTTTGTTTGAACTCATAATTTTCTGCAATCCCTTTATCAAAATCAGCCAAGTGAATCCAAGCGTTTTGATGAATCCATACGCCTTCGCTGTCCGGATTTGGGGAAACAATCTGTTGTAATTTATTTTTTCTATCTGCGATATTTAATGTTATCTGGTCATAGCGAGGTGTTACGTCTCGTTTGTTTGGAAACAACCATATTTGAAGAAATTTTACCTGCTCATCTTTGTTTTTATTATATTCGCTATGTCTGATTCCGGTTCCGGCACTCATTACTTGAATATCTCCATTTTTAATAACGGTTGTGTTTCCCATACTATCTTTGTGCTCCAAATCGCCTTCAAGCGGAATAGATATTATTTCCATGTTGTCGTGTGGATGCGTTCCAAAACCCATTCCCGGAGCAACAATATCATCGTTTAAAACCCTTAGTACCCCAAAGTGCATTCTTTCCGGATTGTAATAATTGGCAAAACTAAAAGTATGTCTGCTATGCAACCATCCGTGGTTTGCGTTTCCACGTGTTTCGGCTTTGTGTAAAACTGTATTATTCATGATTTCAGATTTTGTGTTGGGTAAATGATTAAACCCTATTGTTTCTAATTCTTTGAGTTCGTCTATTTCGTTTTTGACAAGATTTCCCAAAGCAGAAGAAGAAATAAAAATACCTGTTCCTAATAGTCCTTTCTTTAAAAAATCTTTTCTGTCCATAGCTGTTGTTTTAATTTCCTGTACAAAGATACCTCTGTCCTACTTGTAGTTCACTTGATGTAGGTTAAGAAATAAAAAAAGCGACTTGAAACCAAGTCGCTGAGAATAATTTATTATGTTCTAATCGTTATTGTGTAACTGATTCCAGGACTTCTTCTGCCTGTTCTAAAATAGACGGATTATTTTCTAATCCTTTTTCAGCTTTTGAAATACAGGTTTTGCAAATCTCATTATTATCAATCTTACGTGCCTGCCATGCCTGCTCAACAGAACCATCTGACACATTACTGTTTCTTATGTGCTGACAATCTTTATAGATGTGTAGTTTGTTTCCTGCTGGAGTCCAATATACCAAATCCTTTCCTGCCAACTTTTCGATTTCGGCAGTTTGGGAATTGATTTGTTCCGTATATTTTTCGATTGATGGCGGATTATAATCATAGCTACCTAATCCGGCAATCAGCATGGCAACTCCGGCAATGCTTCCAAAAATTGCTTTTTGTTTTCCGTCAATATTTTTATTGGTCAATACAAAAATTATTAAAGGTAAAAATGCTACAACAGCAGCCACAACACCCAATTGACTTTGCAATAAAAATAAAAACTTGTTTTTTTCAGACGGCGGATCAAGCCTTCCCGCTTTTTTCCATAGCATTGAACCAATAAGTACCAATACCAAATCAAGAACTACCAACCCGATAGTCCATACATTTAATATAGATTCTTCTGCATTTACTGCTTTTAATATAAAGCGTATGACAAATATTTGTGCTACGATTGCACCTATCCATAATAAAGCAGCAAATAAACGAAGTTGTTTTGCTTGTCCTTTTGCCTCATCTGTTGCTACGAATTGTTTTTGATTGCTCATGATTTTTTGTTTTATTAACACAAATATATATTATTTTAAAAAAGATGTCATAAGAAGTGGCTTAAACTTTTTTCAATTGGCTAAAAAACCTTCATTTTTAATCTTGTTTTTCAACTTTCAACAGGCTAACAATCTGTTCTGCCAATTCTATACCGATTCTATTCTGAGCTTCGATCGTTGCAGCCCCGATATGCGGTGTTAGTGACACTTTCGGATTCATCAGTAAACGGACGGAAGGAGAAGGTTCATTTTCAAACACATCCAATCCGGCGAAAGAAAGTTTGTTTTCATCCAAAGCTTCAATCAAAGCTATTTCGTCAATAATACCACCGCGAGAAGTATTTATGATTCCGGCATTATCTTTCATTTTTTCTATTTCTTCACGACCTATTATACATCCTTCTTCCGCAGGAATATGTAATGTGACAAAATCTGATGCTTTTAATACTTCATCTATAGTATCGGTTTCAATTTCTACATTAATAAATTGTCCGTTGAAGAAATCTATTCGAATGTCTGCGTTTGTAACAAATTTGTCGGCTGCCATTACTTTCATCCCCAAACCTAAAGCAATTTTCGCAACAGCCTGACCTATTTTTCCAAATCCTATAATTCCTAAAGTTTTATTGTGAAGCTCTATACCGTTTGTATAATTCTTTTTAAGTTTCTCAAAATTTGTTTCGCCTTCCAACGGCATATTTCTGTTTGAATCATACAAAAATCGGACACCCGAAAACAAGTGAGCAAAAACCAATTCGGCTACAGATTCTGACGATGAAGCCGGAGTGTTGATTACATGAATTCCGTTTTTAAGGGCATAATCCACATCAATATTGTCCATGCCAACACCGCCTCTGCCAATAATTTTAAGTCCGGGACATGCATCAATAATGTCTTTTTTTACTTTGGTGGCACTTCGCACCAATAATATACTGATGTTATGTGTATTAATAAAATTGGCTACTTGTTCCTGAGCTACTCTGATTGTCAACACTTCAAAACCTTCTTTTTCTAGAACTTTTATTCCGCTGGCAGATATACCGTCGTTGGCTAATACTTTCATTTTTTATTTTGTAATTTATATTCTGTTTTCTAATTCTTGCATTACTTCTATGAGTACTTTTACGCTGTCTAACGGCATCGCATTATATATAGATGCTCGATATCCGCCAACTGAACGATGTCCGTTGAGTCCTGAAATCCCGGCTTCTTCCCACAACTTGTCAAATATTTCTTTGTGTTGCAGATTGTTTAACGTAAAGACAACATTCATATCGGAACGGTCTTCTATTGTGGCAGTTCCGCCGAATAGTGGGTTTCTGTCAATTTCAGAATATAGAAGCGATGCTTTTTGTTTGTTAAGTTTTTCGACAGCAGATATACCGCCAAGTTTTTTTAGCCATTGCAAAGTTAGCAACGAACAATATATAGCAAATACAGAAGGTGTATTATACATGCTTTCTTTGGCAAGATGCTGTTGATAATCGAGAATACCCGGGATAACTCTTCCGGTTTTGCCTAAAATTTCTTCTTTGATAATCACCAATGTAGTTCCTGCAGGCCCCATGTTTTTTTGTGCTCCTGCATAAAAAAGTCCAAAAGCTGAAAAATCTATTTCTCTGGAAAAAATATCAGAACTCATATCGCAAACCAATGGAATATTTGTTTTTGGAAATGACTTCATCTGTGTGCCAAAAATGGTGTTGTTCGATGTACAGTGAAAATAATCTGCATCAACTGGTATCTCGTAGTTTTTTGGCACATAACTATAGTGACTATCTTTTGAAGAAGCCACAATCTCAGTTGTTCCAAACAATTTTGCTTCTTTAATTGCCGCAGCAGCCCAAGCACCTGAATCTAAATATACAGCTTTTCCGTTTATTTTCATCAGGTTATGCGGAACCATTAGAAACTGTAAACTGGCACCTCCGTGTAAGAAAAGTGCCTGATAACCTTTGTTTTGCAAACCGAGTAACTCGAGTGCCAGATTTCGTGCTTCGTTAATGATTGAAACAAATTCTTTGCTTCTGTGTGAAATTTCAAGAATAGACAACCCTGAATTATTATAATTCAGAACAGCCTGTGAAGATTTTTCAAAAACTTCCTGAGGCAAGATACAAGGACCGGCACTATAATTATGTTTTTTCATGTATGAATCAACATTGTTGAAAATATTGGCAAATTTCGTAAAATACGCCTTAAAAATGGCAGGAAATTTATCAATAATTAGCACTCTTTATCAACGAAAACGTTTTAGTCTGGGTTTTAACTCAAATTTTACTCAAGAAATCTATCGTATCTACTCCGTCTGCATAATCCCAAAGTTTGGGTTTTTGAGTTTGTCCGAAAGCGATGCTTTGTTCAATAAAATTATTTGAAACCACACACTGCAACAAGTCTTTATCAGCAGTCAATCTATTTTTTAAACTTTCATTTGTTGAATAAAATTCATAGAAAACACTCGAAATAGGAGAAGCGTAACCTATGTCTTCCTTAATAGTCATAAAACCGTTGTCGAGTATGTTGAAACGACTCATCAGATAGACAGCTTTGTTATAATCATAATTGTTGGCATATTTTTCATACTCAATAAGATTGCGATAGTGATACATCGCTTCAAAAAAGTTTTTAAAATCATATCCCTCAGGAACAAATAACTTAGAAACATTCCGGCATCCCAACCCAAAATACCTAAAAATATCTTCGCCCAAATTAATAAGGTCTTCTTGAGTTTCTTCGCCCGTTAAAATCGCTACAGAGTTTCTATTTTTTCTAATGACAGACGGAACTTCTCTAAAATAATACTCAAAATAGCGGGATGTATTGTTGCTTCCGGTTGCGATAACTGCATCAAAATTTTCTAACTTTCCTTCAACAAAAATGATTCTATTTTTGAATTCGGGGTTTTCGTGAATTAAAAAATCTGACATAAACTTAATTAACTTATTATCGTCAGAAGAAAGTTTGACCAACACATTATGACCACTTAACAAAACACATACAAAATCGTGAAAACCAACCAACGGAATATTTCCGGCAAGTATTAAACCAATATTTTTCGGATTTTTTATAGACAAATCATAGTTTGACAACCATTGATTTATGTTTTCTTCTGTTAATGCTTCTGCCCATTGTTGCAAAGAAAACATCACTTGTTCGGGTGTAAACCAGCCGTTGTGATGCTGAAGGTTTTCGACAAGCTCAGTTAGCTGATTGGAAAAATGGTTGTCTTTATCAGAAGTTTCTGATTTTACAAACCATGTTAAAAACCTGCCTAAGTTAACAAAAGCTGAAATATTTGAATTATATACCATACAGTTTGTTTATAAAAGGATTAGATAGTAATTTTGCACAAAAATACTAAATAGTCATCAGCCTAAACACATTTAAAAAGGCAGATAAAAAATAGTTTTACTTTTCTACTTAGTTAAACCAGAATAAAATGGCAATTATAATCACTGACGAATGTATCAATTGCGGAGCCTGTGAGCCGGAATGTCCCAACACCGCTATTTATGAAGGAGCCGATGATTGGAGATACAAAGATGGAACAGCTTTAAGCGGAAAAATAGTGCTTCCCGATGGAACAGAGGTCGATGCAGATGTGGCTCAAAAACCTATTTCTGACGACATCTATTATATCGTTCCAGGCAAATGCACCGAATGTAAAGGATTTCACGAAGAGCCACAATGTGCTGCTGTTTGTCCCGTAGATTGTTGTGTGCCGGACGAAAATCATATTGAAGACGAAGAAACACTACTTAATCGTCAGGCATTTTTGCACAACGGACTGTAATATTTTTTTGACTTTATAGTCAACACAATTTCTAATCTACTTTTTCAAAAAGGCTTTTATTACAAATAAAAAGACTATAAAAAGTAAAAAAGCAAGCAATACTTTTATGGCACCTTTATAATGAATTCTGTGTAGTTTCATATCCTTCCTATAAACATAAATCATTATTCCTATAAAAATAATAACAAAGAAGATTGCAAATTTCATCTGACCGGAAGAGAACATACTTTTAAATTTTCAACAAAAATAGCTAATTGTTTTTATTTAGAAGGTTCTATTTGCAGTGATAAGTATATAAATTTGTTTAAAAACAAGTTTTTTTAAGCCGAAGTTCAGAAATTAACGCTATTTCAAAAAAAATCAAAGAACTGATTTCAATTCTTTGTATTTCTTTTATAGTGACCACGATCAGATTCGAACTGACACGTCTTGCGACACCACCCCCTCAAGATGGCGAGTCTACCAATTTCTCCACGTGGCCTAAACAAAAAAAGCCAAGCAAGGCTTAACTTTTGTTGTGACCCGACTGGGGCTCGAACCCAGGACCCCAACATTAAAAGTGTTGTGCTCTACCGACTGAGCTATCGAGTCATTAATATTTATTTTACTCCTATCTTTGAGAAGCTCAAAATTGTTTAGACAATTTTGAAATATGTTTTTAAAAAAAGAGTGACCCGACTGGGGCTCGAACCCAGGACCCCAACATTAAAAGTGTTGTGCTCTACCGACTGAGCTATCGAGTCAATGTCTTTTTTTTAGACGGGTGCAAATATACGGTCTTTAAATTTATTTTTCAAAGTAAATTTGTTTTAAATTAGCAGTTTCACAAAAATCTTTTTCAATGGCTTCTTTTATAAGCGTTTAATATTAATATGAAGATAGTTTTAGTAGGTTATATGGCATCGGGAAAATCTGAAGTAGCGAAAGAAATTTCTCAAAAAATAAATATACCCGTATTTGATTTGGATGATATTATAGAAAAAACTGAGGGCAAAACCATCAGTGCTGTTTTTGAAACAAAAGGTGAGTTATACTTTAGAAAGATTGAAAATAAAATTCTGAATGATTTTCTGATCGAACACTCGCATTTTGTTTTAAGTCTTGGAGGCGGAACTCCTTGTTATGCCAATAATCATGTGCTTTTGCAAAACAGCGACATTTTTTCTGTATATCTAAAAGCCACTCCAAAAGAATTAAAAAACAGACTGATAATGCAACGAGAACACAGACCTTTGGTCGTTGCTCTCGAAGATTCTGAACTTGAAGAATATATAGCAAAACATCTTTTTGACCGAAGTTTTTATTATCATCAAGCAAATCATGTTGTTATTACAGACGAGAAATCGGTTGAAGAAGTAGCAGAAGAAATCATCAACTTATTGCAGTGAAAAAAACCTAAGAATAGGTTATACTTTTTTAGCTTAGAAATGCACGACTATTACCCTGCTCGAAGACAACCTCAACATGTTCTTGCAAAGAGGTAGAAAGTGAAATCCCTTTAAAATCAGCCTTTATAGGATAGCGTTTATGATTTCTATCGACCAAAACTACGGTTTTAAATTTTTTGAGCGGTACATCCAAAAAGTGTTTTACTCCATAGATTAATGTAGAACCGGAATTTAATACATCATCAACCAAAACCAAACCTTTATTGGCATATTGTTCCTCAGACAAAGACGTTCTTACTGGCTCAAACAGATTTTCTTTGTTTAAAAACACTTCGCATAATGTAATCCTCAAATCTGATATTTCTGTTAACACTATTGCAAGTTTTTGAGCAAAAACAAATCCGTTTTCAGAAATTCCAGCGATAACAATATCGCTCTCATCTACAAATGTTTCATAAACCTGATATGCAATTCTTCTGATTTTATGCTCAATTTCCTGATGTGAAAGAATGATATTTGTTGCCATTTTATTTTTTTTCAAATATAAGGTTTAAACCTAAATACATTCTAAAAATCTGTTGCAAATCCCAATTTGTAATCTGGAAGTGATTTTAACTTTTTTAATTGGTTAAAAAAGTTCGTTTCTATCATCTGTCAAATAATCTTCAATATCTCTGCGGTCTTTTTTGGTTGGACGCCCCTCCCCTGTTTTTCTATAATGTTCTTTGGATAATTTCAACAATTCAAGATGCTCCAATGCTTCGGGAGGCGTTTCGTCTTTGCGGTAAACATCAACTAACTTTGCTCCGACACGGTTTTCAGGAATAGCCAGAACTAATAATTTATATGTAATTTGGTCTTTTCTAAAAGTGATAATATCTGACGGAAAGACCTCTCTTGACGCCTTTGCAACCTGCCCGTTTACCGTAATTTGGTTTTTCTTACAGGCTTCGGTTGCCTGATTACGGGTTTTATAAGCCCTTATACACCATAGATATTTGTCAACTCTCATAATAACTCTATCAAATCTTAGTTAATTATTGGTACAAAAATAAATCAAAATTGTATCTTGCGACACTAATTTTTAGACAATGAATCAAATAAAAAAACTATTTGTTCTGCTGATAGTAACAGCAGGGATTTTCTCCTGTAAAGATGATGATGATATATCAATCCCGCCACCAAGACCTTATGACGAGCAATATGCCGTTGATATAGAGGCGATAGAAGAATTTTTATCAACACATTATATAACGGTAACGGATAATCCGGGAATCTACGATGATATGGATGTTGTTATCAATGAAATTCCCGAAAATGGTACACAAACCTCAATTAAAGACCATCCTGATTTAACTTTCAGAGAAGTAAACTATCACGACATAGTATATAAGGTGTATTATTTGCCATTGAGAACAGGAATAGGCGAAAACCCTTCTAACGTAGATGCTGTTTTAGTTACTTATAACGGAACTTTACTTGACGGCACTCAGTTCGAATATACCCAAACTCCAACCAATATGTTAGCACTTGACAACATGATAAAAGGATGGAGCGAAATTTTTCCTAAGTTCAAAACAGGTTCTTATACATCAAACCCGGACGGTACAATTTCTTTTAACGATTTTGGTGCCGGTATGATGTTTTTGCCTTCCGGTTTAGGCTATTATAACTCTTCTAGAGCATCTATACCTGCATATTCTCCATTGGTTTTTAGTTTTAAGCTATTTGAAATACAAAGATTAGATCACGATAACGACGGAATCCCGTCTTATTTGGAAGATATTAACGGAGATGGTTATTTAACAGCTGAAGACGATACAGACGGCGACGGAATTCCTGATTACAGAGATGTTGATGATGATGGTGATGGCGTACTGACACGAACCGAAATCAAAGATGCGAGTGGAAATATTATCCCATTCGAGGACATTCCTGATTGTTCGGGAAATACTGAAAATCCGGACAGACTGAGAAAATACAGAGACCCTTCCTGCCAATAATAAAACTGCTGTTTTTTTATGTAAATGAAATCCCTATGATTAAAACCGATGAAGTAACACAATTAGAACAGTATTTTAATTTTTTTCGTGAGAGAATTATTGGTATCGATAAAGAGATAGAAACACCTTTTGGCAAAAAAAAAATTGTTTATACAGATTGGACTGCCAGTGGCAGATTATACCGTCCTATTGAAGAGAAAATCATAAACGAACTTGGCCCTTTTGTTGCCAATACACATACTGAAACTACATCTACCGGTACAGCCATGACTTTGGCATATCATGAAGCAAAAAACATTATTAAAAAACATGTCAACACCAACAAAGAAGACATTTTAATCGCCTCCGGTACCGGAATGACCGGAGTTGTTAACAAGTTTCAGAGAATACTCGGTTTAAGAATACCCGAAAATCTAAAAGATTTTACCAATATTCCCAAAGGAGCAAAACCCATCGTTTTTATCTCTCACATGGAGCATCATTCTAACCAAACCTCATGGATAGAAACCATAGCTGATGTTGTTGTTATTCCGGCTAATGACGAAGGGTTGTTCTGCCTTCAGAATTTAGAAAAATTGCTTCATGAGCATCAAGACAGAATCTTTAAAATCGCCTCTGTTACTTCATGTTCAAATGTTACGGGAATTCAGACTCCCTATCACGAAATAGCCAAACTGATGCACCGGAATAACGGTGTTTGTTTCGTTGATTTTGCCTGTTCGGGTCCCTATGTCGAAATTAATATGCACCCCGAAGACCCCGAAGCATATCTTGACGCTGTTTTTTTCTCGCCACACAAATTTTTGGGCGGTCCGGGAACTTCCGGAATTTTGATTTTTAATAAAAATCTTTACAAAAATAATATACCCGATTGTCCGGGTGGCGGCACGGTAACATGGACAAACCCTTGGGGAGAACACCAATATATTGATGATATTGAAGACCGAGAAGATGGAGGAACTCCTGGGTTTTTACAAGTTATCAAAACTGCTCTAACAATCAGACTTAAAGAACAAATGGGAGTCGAAAAAATAATGGCCCGCGAACACGAATTGGTTTCCTATATTTTTTCTGAATTGGAAAAAATCCCTAATCTCACGTTGCTTGCAGGACAACACAAAGAACGTTTAGGCGTTATCTCTTTCTATATCGACGATTTGCATTACAATTTGGCAGTAAGAATATTAAATGACCATTTCGGTATTCAAACCCGTGGCGGATGCAGTTGTGCAGGCACATACGGGCATTATCTTTTGCACGTTGACCAAGAAACTTCTAAAGATTTAGTCTGTCAGATTACGTCCGGTGATTTAATAAAAAAACCAGGGTGGGTTCGTATGTCTATCCATCCGACAACTACTCAAAAAGAGATTTCCTATGTCTGCAAAAGCATCAAAGCCGTTGCAGAAAACCATCATGTTTGGGGTAAAGAATATCGTTACGACCACAAAACCAATAATTTTTATCACGAAAAAGAAAGTTTTTCTATAAATAAGACAGTTCAAGACTGGCTTTATTCGGAAATTGAATAAATCATTTTTGGATTGGTTTAGTTTGCTTGTGAGACAGAACTCATCTTGACTTTTTTCATTTTTTTCATCTATCAATTTTCCTCTTTAGTCTTTAAGAATTTTTTTAATAATACTGCCATTATCGGTGTTTATTCTGATAAAATAAGTTCCGGAGGATTGAAGACTTAAATTTATGGTTGCTTCCAGATTGTTTATAATTCCTGTTATTATCAATCTCCCCGAAATATCAAACAGTTCATAAGATTTTATGTTTACTTCTGAAGTCAGATTAATCAAATCTTTTACCGGATTGGGATAAATCGAAATCAAACTGTTTAAAACAGGATTGTTTACAGACAATTCTGCTTCAAAAACCGTAACCGCATCATTGGTAATTATTGGATAATTGTAATCAAAATAAATATCGGCTTTGCTTAATACAGAATCTCCCTCTGATAATGAGCTTACGGACTTCATCACAAGCAGAATATTTCCGTGCCCTCCCGAATCAAGCATTATCTGATTGAAAAATATCTCCAAAACATTATTTCTAATCTGTGCATTGGCATTATGTGATGTGTTCAGAAGCTGTAAGGAATCAACATCATACTTTTCGGTATCTATCTCCATAGCAACTACAATGTTTTCAGCATGATAGTTTCCTGTATTTTCAAAACGGATTACATAATGCAGTTCTTCTCCGATATAATCGGGATTTACAATATCACCCTCAATACAGGTTATGTCATTCGGATCAAAAGCTCCCACAACTACCTGATTAAATTCATAAATGTTATCATCAGGAATTACATCGGTTTGGTTTATGGTAATTTCAGCCGAAAAAGGCAGAATATCATCAATGTTTACAGCGGGAGTTTCCATCGGGCTGTTTACATTTAAAGTAATCTCAATCGTTTTAGTCTCAAAAGGGTTTAAATCCGTAAAATGATACGTAAGCAACCCGACAGACTGATTATTAAAAACAGGATTACTTGATACAAAATCCAATCTTGCGTCATCAAATTCAAAATTTATATTTCCCGAAACAGTCTGATTTCCTTTGTTTCTGTAAACGATTTTGTAGGTTGCATCAAACCCGGGACGAGCCGGAACAATCGGAGCAAGAACGACTTCCACATCAGGACTAACTCCGTTTGGAGTAATACAGAAATTTACCGTTTCTTCGTTGTTATTCAAATCAGGAAAATCTACAACAACAGATGACGGATTTATATTGAAATAAGCCGGATTTTCGATTTGTGGCGTAACAGTATAATTTCCTGATTGAGTGAAAAAGATATAATTGCCGTTTGGAACTGTAAATGTTGCTCCGCTTTCTGTTCCATCTGTAATGTTTATTTTGATATGAGGCGAACTTTCGTCATTCATATCACAACCGTCATTATTAAAATCATACCTAACATTTCCCGTTATGGTATTATGATTTTCTAACGGATAAAAAGTACAATAAGATGAAATAATCTGTCCTTCGCTTCCTGAAAGATTCAAATACTGTTCGATAATATTTATTTCTGAATCATCGGCACATATTCGAACATTGTTTGGTAAATTTTCCCACATTTCTACCCAAAAACCCCAAGATGACTCCGGTGTTAAAATTCCTCCGTTTTTAACATTAATATAAGCTAAGTTCGGGTTATCTCCTGCTACAAAATAATGAAGCGGATTATTAGACATATCTAATTCTGTCAAATTATTAGATTGGCAATGCAAACGAGATAAGTTACTATTATTAGAAAGATTTAACTCAGTTAGAGAATTTTGAGAACAATCTAAATAATCAAGATAAACATTATTAGAAACATCCAATTCCGTTAGAAGATTATTAGCACAATCTAATTCATAAAGAGGATTATTAGAAACATTTAATTCCGTCAAATTATTAGATTGGCAATACAAACGAAAAAGATTACTATTATTAGAAACATTTAACTCGGTTAGAGAATTTTGAGAACAATTTAACTGAGCGATGTTGCTATTATTAGAAACATCTAATTCAGTCAAACTATTGCTATTACACCATAACAAAGTGAGATTAGTATTATTGGAAACATCCAAGTTAACTAAACTGTTATCGTTACAAATAAGAAATATAAGATTAACATTAGCAGATAAGTCTATTTGAGTAAAATTATTATGCTGAAATCTTAAATCTTTAAGATTAATATTAGTAGATAAATCTATTTGAGTAAAATTATTATACTGAAATCTTAAATCTATAAGATTAGTTAAACCTGATACATTTAATTCTGTCAAGCTGTTTTCGTCACAGTCTAAATAAACGAGGTTACTATTATTGGAAACATCTAATTCAGTCAAATTGTTGTTTGCACATCTTAAATAAGTAAGGTTTGTAAATGCTTCAATACCAGTCAAATTTCCAATATTTGAAGCATAAACATCCAACTGATAAACCGTCAACGCTTCACTAACCTGAATTTCGCCGTCATCATTAGTGTCAATTTCAATATCTTGTCCCAATGCGTTTTTTGCAGTAAAATAGGTTGCATCTGCCTCCAACAACTTTGCTTTAAAATTTGCATCAGGAATGTTGATTGTTTGTGCATTTCCTATATGGAAAAATACAAATATCAGTATTGAAGTAAATAGTAAATTTCTCATAATTTCGTTATTTATTGGGCTAAATTATTTATATTTTTCAATTATTTTTTCTGTAATTAGAATTCGTTGGGTTTCATTTAGAATTTTATAATGTTTTCAAAATTTCCTGTAATCGGTCTTTTTTCCGTTGTGAAACAGGCAGATTGCTGTTATCAGCCATAACCACATAACCTCCGTCTTTTTTGATATACGATTTCAGATAAGCCAGATTGATTAAATGCGACTGATGAATCCGCTCAAAACCTTGTTCTGACAATAATTCTTCATACTCTTTGAGCGTTTTCGAAATCAGAATCGGTTTGCTGTTTCGGATATGAAAAGTCGTATAATTATCCGTCGATTCGCATCGGATAATATCACTCACATCAAACAAATGGATTCCGTCTGTAGTCGAAAGGGCAATCCGTTTGAAATTATCGACTTTCTTACGGATATTTTCCAAAAGCAAATCAATATGGCTGAACGTATCGTCTTTCTTAATCGTCTTTTTAATTTTTTCGATGACCTTTTGCAATTCATCAGGATCAACAGGTTTCAGCAAAAAATCTAAAGCCGAAAACCGAAAAGCCTTAATCGCATACTGCTCGTGAGCGGTAATAAAAACAACTTGTGATGTTATTTTTCCGTTTTTTTCGGTCAGTTTTTCGAGTATGTCAAAGCCCGTTCCGTCTGCTAATTGTATGTCTAAAAACACCACTTGCGGATTTAGTCCATCAATAACCGAAACGGCATCAGACACATTTTCTGCCTCTCCCAAAATTCGAATTTCTGGTGCATATCGACTCAAAAGAGCTTTCATTCCTTCCCTTAAATTTTTGTCGTCATCTACGAGTATTGCTGTTATCATTTCCCCTTTTTCTGTATAATGTATATTGTATTGTTGTATCTCTGCTCTGTCATTGCGAGGAGGCACGACGAAGCAATCTCATAGATTGCCACGTCATTTCGCTACGCTACATTCCTCGCAATGACAGGTTATTCTAAATATTGAATCGGAAGTCTTAAAACCACCTTTGTTCCTTTAATTTCTCCATTTTCTTTGATTTCTTCGATAGTAAAAGTAGTGGATTTGGAAGTTGAATCTCCCATCATTTCCAATCTCTTTTTAATAATATCCAAAGCCATTGATTTGTGAACCTGAACTGAATTTTCTTTTATTTCTTTGGATTTACTGAATCCGATTCCGTTGTCTGTAATGGTACAAATCAAGTTTTTATCCGTTAAGGAAAAATCAACCAAAACCAACCCGAATTCCTTTTTCGGAATCAGTCCGTGAATAATGGCATTTTCCACAAAAGGCTGAATCAAAAGTGGAGGAAGTGCCATATCGTCTTCGATGGTTGCATCTTTGGTAATCTTAAAATCAAAAACCTTGTTAAATCGTAACTGCTCTAATTCCAGATAATTCTGTAAACCCTCAATTTCTTTATCAACAGGGATAAGCGACTCTTTGGAATATTCCAAGGTCAGTCGCATCAGTTTTGAAAATTTAGCCAGATACTTGATGGCAGAATCGTTTCCGTTTTGTACGATAAAGCTTGAAATGGAGCCAAGACAATTAAACACAAAATGTGGATTCATCTGCAAATGCAAAGCTTTTTGTTCGTATTCGGCTAAATTTTTCTGCAAAGTCAGATTTTTCTTGAGTTGATTTCGGTTGTAGAACAAAAAACCAAGTCCGACACAAAGCACCAAAAACAAACCTCCGAAAACCAGCTGTAACGTATGTCTTTTGGATTGCTCCTGGATTAAAACTTCTTTCTGCTCCTGTTCTTTTTTATGTAAGGTTTCCCTTTTTTCGAACTCAATATTCATTTCGGACTGTACACTTTTTCGGATATTTTCGTAATTGGTCAAACTGTCTTTCGCAACCGAAAAAGCTCTGAAATGTTCCAGTGATTTATTCAAATCGCCTTTCTTTTCGTAAATCCTGCTCAACAGATTTTCACTCAAAACAAGCATTTCGAGGGTTTTGATTTCTTTTGCTAATTCTTTTGCTTTTTGGGTATTTTCGAGAGCTTTATCCAAATTGTTTTGCTCAAAATAAAATGCTCCCAAATTAAAATACGTATCTGAAATTCCGAATTTATCTTCGATAGCATTGAATTTATCTTTGGCTTTTTCCCAACTTTCGATTGCTTTTTGAGGTTCGGAAGTGACTTGATAGTACAAGCCTAAATTATTGTACAACTCTCCCTCTCCTCTCGGATTTGGGTATTTTTGGAAGTAAATTGATGCTTTGTTGTAAAACTCAATAGCTTTCGGATAATTCTTTTGGTCGAAATAAATGTTTCCGATGTTAGTTGTGGTAATTCCGATAGTTCTGTCGTTGATTTCTTCTTGAATTTCTTGTGCTTTCAGAAAATACTCCAACGCTTTGAATTGCTCGTTTCTCGATTTATAAACGATTCCGACATTATTATAAACCCTTGCCAAACGCACCTTATCGTCAGATTTTTCGTATAAATTCAAGGCTTTTAAGTGGTATTCCAACGCTTTGGAATAATTGCTCTGCTCCGAAAAAACAATTCCGATACTTCCGTAAGCACGAGCCAGTCCGTCCTGCACTTTTTGCTTATTTTCAGGTGCGGACTCCAATTCTTCAAAAGTGTTTTTGGCATTGGTAAAATATTCTAACGCTTTGGGATAATTCCCTGAAATGATTTGAGAATTTCCGAGGTTCAGATAGGCAGTTGCCTCTTCCTGCCTGTTTTTGATTTTTTGAGAAAGCTCCAAAGCCTGATTAGCAAAATCAAACATCAAAGTCGGGTTTTGTGTTTTGTACAAATCCGAAATTTGGTTTAAAACCTGTGATTTTTCTATATCGTTTTTAGAGGTTTCTAAAACCTGCTTTAGGCTGTCAATTTCCTTGTTTTGAGCGAAAATACTCCAAAAACAAAACAAAAACAGTATCGAAAATATGTTTGTTCTGCTTATCATTCTACTAAAAATTTTATTCGACAAGCAAATGTACTATTTCATTTTTAGCAAATTAGGACAAATTAGAATTTGATAGGTCTGAATGAGAATTTGGGAGGTAGCCTAATAGAAACCTTTAGGTTCAAAAACCTAAATATGGATTAGATACTAATTTTTATTTTTTTTAATCGTTTGGTAAAAAAAATACCCGAAGCTTTACAACTTCGGGTACTTTTTTAAGTTTACAACTTTGTCAAAGTTTTGAACTTTTTGACGAAGTTTTACAATGCTGTTATTGTTTAATTACTCTAACAGTTTTTACGCTATCACCTTGTGATACAACAAGATTGTAAACACCTGCCGGATATTTAATTCCGATTGTGTGTGTTGACAGGTCTTCTACACTCAAATTAGCTGTATCTAACAGTCTTCCGGTCATATCGTAAACTGCCACAGAAACAGGAGTTGTGCTGTTGGAATGAACATCCAAACTGAAACCGTCTGTAAACGGATTCGGATAAGCTACAACACCAAAATCTGAAAGTAAATCACTATTAGATTTCATATAATCTACACCACCGGGGGTAATAATACTACATGGTTTGCCAAAAGGACCTTCAACACCGTTCAGCACTATCGCAACACGCATAGTATATGTCGTACCGGGAAGTAAACCACTAAAGCGATTCAACGTAACTGTACGCAACGCACGTTCTACAGATTGCTCATATCCTAAGGTAACATTCTCAAGTTTAAAAATATATTTTGTAACACCCGGATAAATATCTGCATACAATACCTCAGTGTTACTGCTCACAACATAATTATCACAATATGTTTCGTTCAAAGAAGTTGTCGGGAATGTAGGAGTTGTTATAGTACAAACAGGTCCGTAAGGAAGATAGCTTCCGTCTCTGTTTCTGACTGCAACCTCTACGCCATAAGTTCTACTGAACATCGGGTTTGCAAACAAACTCATTCTGAAATCTCTGATTACACGATTAAACTCCTGAACATTAGAAGGGTTTAAAAGATCTGTAACGCGAAAACGGTAGCCTGTTGCAAACTGAACAAGATCTGCATATAGAATATCAGCCATAGCATTTAGCGTGCTGTTGCACTGAGAAGCCTGGATTTGTGTATATACTATAGGTGTTCTTATCACACAAGAATTTCCGTAAAACGGTTGCCATACATTGTTATAACGAACAGATACAGACACTTCATATTCATGGTCAAAAGCATAGTTGGTCATATCAGTAAATCTGAACGCTCTTAAAACTTTATCAATAAATTGGATTTCTCCGGTTTCTAAATCTTTAACTCTGAAACGATATCCTTGAGCTCCGGGAACTATACCGGCATAAACATAGCCATTAACAGCATCTATTGTAATGTCGCATTGTACCGGTTGCACATCGGTTAAAATAGGTTCGCACTCATTGTCTATGATTCCGTTACAGTCATTGTCTAAACCGTCGTAACAAACATCTTCTGCTCCCGGGTTTACATCTGCTCTGCTATCATCACAATCTCCCGAAACAGAAACACCGCCACAGGCAACCACAATATTTGAACCATAGCCGTCACCGTCTAAGTCTTCATATAGAATAAGCGAATCATCACAGTCTAAGTTGTTATCTACATAACCCACAGGAATATTACCTGCACAAGCCACAATTGTAACCGACGGATTACCGAAGCCGTCGCCGTCTGCATCTCTGAAATAGGTTGCAGAAATATTTTTCTCTGCATCTGTATCATCACAATCTTCACCTGAAGAAGTGGCTGTATAACCTGTTGGCACTTCTGCTCCATAACAAATGATCTGAAGTCCGCCAACTGTATAACCGTCGCCATCTGCATCAACATAAAAAGAACCGGTTCTCCAAATATCAGGATTGTTATCATCGCAGTCAGAATTGTTTGCAACGTAACCTGCAGGAGGCGTTGTACTACAAGAAGTTGTTGTGATATTGGGATTACCATAACCATCACCGTCACTATCTACATAATATGTATTTAAAGAGCCTGTTTCTACGTTTGCAACAGCAGAAACACGGTTGCTCATACACAAACCTTTACCGTTTATCAAAAGTTTTGGACGATAGTTGGCAGAAAAAACAGAGCTCCATGAGGATATAAATGTCTGATACGCTGAAGAAGCATAGCTCATGTTATCGTAACGAACGGTAGAAGATGCAACTGTTGCAGTATTCTGCCAATAGAACATAATAGAAATATTGGAAGAACCATCCCAATAGAATCCATTACCGGATAGGTTGAATGTATTGATACCGGCGGTGGGCTGATAGGTAACACCGCTAAGATTGCTATAAACATAGCTTAGCCCTGAAAGGGCAAACCCTCCGGATAGGTTGTTCACTGAGGTATTTCCCATTCTGATACTAAAAGTATTCAAAGCACCGCCAACAGAAACCACGTCCAAAGCAATAGAAGTAATATATCCTGCTGAGATACCCGATGCTAATAACTCGGAAGCCCTAATGAGATAATTAGAAGCTTGTCCTCTATACAGATTTGCTGCATGGAAAGGGTTTTCGCTGGCGAGAGTACTCACGTTGGCTCCCGCACCTAATTGTACTGCATTGTTACCCGACATCAGTTGTCCGGCACTTGCATAATAGGTTCCGGAGGTCGATGTAGTATAATTGTTGCCTGTTCCTAAAAGATTGCCTCCTGTATTGGCATCCCACCAATAAACTGTTCCGGCAGAAGCCGAAGCAGATAATGTTACAGAACCACAGCCTGTTCCTCCTTGTGCTGTAATGGTTGGAGCTTGACAAGTAGTGGTAAAAGGTATGCTAACCCACGCACTATTGGTTGTTGACGTACAACGATTTCTGATCCAGAAGTAATAAGAAGTTCCGGCTGAAAGACCGGTAGTAATATTTATAGAAGTACCCGTAGCATTTGTACCTGAAACGGGTGCAGTAGCCGATGTCGTTACGGCATAATTATATCCAACACTTGGAGAACCTGCTGTCCAGCTGAATGAAGCCGTAGTACCCGTAACCGCTGTATTGGATAGGTTGGTTGGCGTAGCACAAGGTGCAGGTGCAGGTACGGTCATATAAAAACGCACCTGAGGTTTTGTGCTGAAGTTACTATAGCTTGTGTTTGTTGCACATACTGTTGGAGTAGCAGTAGTATTTGAAATATATCTGTTTGTCGGCGAAGTACCCGTTGTGGTATAAACAGAGCCTCCGGAGGTTGATGTAGAAGCCCGTGAATAACATACTTCTATTACGATATTGCTAGTCCCGTTCCAGTTAAACGGAGTAGAGAAGTTTAAGTCAGTAAACCCGGTAGCACTCGCAGTGTACGAAGCAGAATACACCTGGGTTGTCGCGTTTGTGTTATGAGAACCCAAACTTGTAGCTGTTGTATGTCCCATTTTGATGGTGTAGCCCGTCATTGCAGTAAAGCTACCTTGCTGAACATTCCACGCTAAGCGGCTAATGTTCCCTGCAACACCTCCGGCAGCTTGAATTTCAGCAGCGGTATATAATACCTGATACCTAAAATTACGTGTGTTAGGATTAATTGGACTTACCGTAGTAGCACCCGTGCTACCTGTTCCGCTTCCGATGGTAACATAGTCTTGCTGTGCAAACATGTTGTCCCAAGAAAACAGCATCAAGAACGCCATGACAATAGCAGGCAGCCATTGCCATTTGATAATAATTTTTTTCATTTCTTAAAAATTTGTTTGTTGGAAATTATTTTTTTACCATAATATTTTTAAGAAAAGAATATGAATAGTTTTAGGGTTGCCAAATATAACAATATATTAATATTAGGTTATGAATAAGGTAATTAATTTAACATTCAAATCGTAAAATAGAGTATTTTAAACGATGTGTCAGAAAGCAAATTCTTACATTACACTCTGAGTGTTTTCAATCAGTTTATCTTCTAATATATTAATTAGATAATTAAGTCATAAAAAGCCCTAATACCAGTCCGCCCATGATAACGGAAAATATCAATAACAGAAACAGAATTACATAAACCCATATCACTTTGACTGCAATAACGCCCATGGGTTTGTTTTTATATATTTCTTTTAAAAACCACACCAATAAAAATGGGGTTAACAACATAAACAGGTATGTAACAAGGTGATAACCAATCACGTTTTCTCTGACAAAGTATAAAATCGGATACATAAAAATCATGCTGTAAATAGAATATGCCGAATAGAAAAACGCATTCATCACTATGTGTTCATAATAATTATGTCCCCATTTTCTAAACATTGCTTTTGTAACAAGTGCAAAAACAGGAATTAAGAACATCATAATAACGGTGAAGTATTTGGTATAAAAGAGCATAATTTTCTCATAGATTGCCGCTTCGGTTCCTTCTTGAGAGCCATAATACATATCCGGATTTATAATATCTATTCCAATCACTTTAAAAGCCAAAAACGTTGTTAAACCCGTTAGCACAAACGCCAAAAGAATTGGTTTATAGTGATTTACCCTTTTTCCGTTTATAAATTCGAGTGCTGTTTTACCCGGGTTTTTTATCAAACTCTTGACTGTGAAAAAAAAACCTTTGTTAGTATGAAGTATTGTATATTGCATTTCGTTAAGCAAATACGCTCTGTCTATCCGCTTGTATTTTTTCTGACCACAATTGGAACAGAAGTTTCCCGTAAATTTTTCTTTACAATTAGCACAAATTTCACTCATAACATATTTTTTTGACTCTTCAAATCTTACAGCTTTACAGATTCCGGCACCAACACGCTATAATCGCCGTTATTTCTGATAACATCTCTCACGATACTCGAACTAATATAGGAAGTTTTGGCAGCGGTTAACAGAAAAACAGTTTCTATTTGAGATAATTTCCGGTTTGTGTGTGCTATGGCTTTTTCGAACTCAAAATCTGCCGGATTTCTCAGACCTCTCAATATATACCGAGCATCTAATTTTTTGCACAAATCGATTGTCAGACCTTCATAAGTAATCACGCTAATTTTGGGTTCATCTTTAAAAGCTTCTTCAATAAATTTTTTGCGAACATCCAACGAAAACATATATTTTTTCTCGGCATTGACTCCGATTGCAACAATGATTTCGTCAAACAGCGAAACGCCTCTTTTGATAATGTCAAAATGTCCTAATGTTATTGGGTCAAACGACCCCGGAAATACAGCTCTTTTCATTTTTTTATTTTTTTCGGATTAACTTTCGTTCTAATGCCAATCGGATTTCGTTGTCTATCAGGTCGCTAAATGCAATGTTTGCAAAAGCTGCTTGTTGCGGAAAAATACTTTGAGGCGATAATCCGGGATTGGTGTTGATTTCTATAAAGTGCGGAATGCCGTTTACAACAATAAAATCTGCTCTCGAAAAACCACTCATATTTAGAGAACGATAAACTTTTTCGGCTGTTTCATATACTTTTTTTTCTGTTTCTGCAGAAAGTCTGGCAGGAGTTATTTCTTCGGATTTACCGAGATATTTGGCTTCATAATCAAAAAAACTATTGTGCGAAACAATCTCAGTAATCCCCAAAACTTTTATTTCGTTTTTATATTTTATTACACCCACAGAAACCTCTGTTCCTTTTAGAAAAGACTCTATAAGTATGTCATTGTCTTCGGCAAAAGCAAAATCAAGAGCTTTTTGAAGATTTTTCATTTCATCTACTTTTGAAATCCCAAGGCTGCTGCCTGATTGGTTTGGTTTTACAATAAACGGCAATCCCAATTCTGTCGCAATTTTTTCTCCGTCTATCTTCTCGCCTTTAGAAAGATAAACCGATTTTGCGGTCGGAATTTTGAATTTTGTCAAAACAGAAAGCGTATCCCGCTTGTTGAAAGTCAATGCCGATTGATAAAAGTTGCAACCTGTATATGGAACTTCGAGAAGCTCCCAATATGCCTGCATGTGTCCGTCTTCGCCCGGTGTGCCGTGAATTGTATTCAGCACAACATCAAAACATACTTTTTTTCCGTCTTTAGAAAATGAAAAATCGGCTTTGTTTATAGGATATTTTGTTCCATTTATCACACAATACCATCCTTCAGAAAGAATATGTACCTCAAAAGGATTGTACTTTGATTTATTAATTTTGTCTAATAAAAGTTGACCACTTCTAAGCGAAATAACAGATTCGTCAGAATATCCGCCCATTACAACCGCTACATTCATATACGTGATTTTTATACTTACAAAAATAGCGAACTTAGCCAAACAAAAAACGTTTCGGAATTTATATCTTTGCATAAATACTCAATTAATGAAATTAACTAAAATATTTTTCAAGCATATAGTGATTGCTTTAATCATTATTTTTCTTTTGGTTTTTCTTACCCTGAAAATGATTTCCTATAGCACCAATCACGGACAGGAAATTACAGTACCCGATTTAAGCATGATGACTGTTGAAGAAGCCGTAGAAAAATTGGAAAAAACTAAATTGTCTCATA
Organism: Flavobacteriaceae bacterium; assembly: GCA_034005285.1. Lineage (GTDB taxonomy): Bacteria > Bacteroidota > Bacteroidia > Flavobacteriales > Flavobacteriaceae > Flavobacterium. The sequence goes on along the minus strand of JAVEUZ010000003.1, from coordinate 48,099 downwards.
TTTTGTTAGATACTTTGGAGTATAACGAAGATTTTCCAAAATACAGCATTGTCGTTCAAGACCCGAAAGCCGGTTCTAAGGTGAAAGAAGGCCGCAAAGTTTATCTGAAAATAAATGCAGAAAGTTACAGACATGTTACCCTGCCCGACCTTATTCAAAAAACAATTCGCCAAGCAGGACCCACACTGCGAGTTTTGGGGCTGGAAGTAGGCACCATCACATATCAACCCCATTTGGGTAAAGATATGGTTCTTGAAATGCGAATAAACGGAAAGAAAGCAAACCCCGGTGATAACGTAATGAAAACCACCAAGATAGATTTGGTGTTGGGCGATGGTAAAATTGGTTTTGAAGAGCTTGATTCAAATATTTTAGAACAAACAGATTCTGATGATGATTTCTAATCCGGCATTTGAAGAAGAAGAGTCCGGTGATGAATTATATGAGCATTATCGGTTTGAGGCCGCCAAAGGTCAGTCGCCGTTGCGGGTAGATAAGTTTTTAATGAATCTTATAGAAAATGCTACCCGAAACAAAATTCAGCAAGCAGCAGCAGCCGGAAGCATTTTGGTAAACGACATTCCTGTTAAATCAAATTACAAAGTAAAGGCTTTTGACGTTGTCAGAATTCTTCTGATGCATCCGCCGTATGAACATCTTCTTGAACCCGAAGATATTCCGATTGATATTGTATATGAAGATGAGCATTTGCTTATTGTAAACAAAGTTGCCGGAATGGTCGTGCATCCCGGACACGGAAATTATTCGGGTACATTGGTAAACGCATTGGCATTTCATTTCAAAAATTTGCCTTTAAATAGTTCAGAACGCCCCGGGTTAGTTCATAGAATAGACAAAGATACTTCGGGACTTTTGGTTATAGCAAAGACGGATTTTGCCATGGCACATCTTACCCGACAGTTTGCAGAGAAAACATCAGAAAGAGAATATATAGCATTGGTCTGGGGCAATGTAGAACAAGATTCCGGCACTATCGAAGGACATATCGGCAGGCATCCCAAAGAACGTATGCAAATGACCGTATTTACAGATGGTTCACACGGAAAACCCGCTGTTACTCATTATAAAGTGTTGGAGCGATTTGGGTATGTAACACTGGTTTCATGCAAACTTGAAACCGGACGCACACACCAGATTAGAGTGCATCTAAAACATATTGGACACACGCTTTTTAACGACGAAAGATATGGCGGAAACCAAATTCTGAAGGGAACCACTTTTACCAAATACAAACAGTTTGTAGATAATTGTTTTAAAATATTGCCCAGACAAGCATTGCATGCAAAAACTTTAGGATTCAGCCATCCCGTAACAGGAGAGTTTATAAAATTTGATTCTGAATTGCCCGGCGATATGACAACTTGTATAGAAAAATGGCGTATCTATTCTAAAGCTGCAAATGATTATTCCGACACATAAAACAAACAAATCCAAATAAAAAGTTTAAATATATTTTGTTTATGAAACCCATCCAATCTGTTAATCATACTGTTTATTTCAATCAGGATTGTTATGTTTTTTTAGAGTCATTTCTTAAAGAAAAAAAATATTCCCAGATTTTTATTCTAACAGATTCCAATACTGCCACAGCGTGTTTACCTTATTTTTTATCGGTTTTGGCTACCGAAATCCATATTGAAATTGTTGAGATTGAACCGGGCGAAAATTATAAAAATATAGAAACCTGCGTTGGGCTTTGGCAAACATTGACCGAACTGGGAGGAGACAGAAAAAGTATTCTGATAAATCTGGGCGGTGGCGTGGTTTCGGATATTGGCGGTTTTGTAGCTTCTACTTTTAAAAGGGGTATTGATTTTATAAACATACCCACTACCCTTCTTGCTATGGTTGATGCTGCTATTGGTGGAAAAAATGGTATTGATTTAGGAAATCTTAAAAATCAAATTGGAGTTACCAATAATCCGCAAGTTGTTTTGATAGACACAGTGTATCTTGAAAGTTTGTCGCAGAATGAAATGCGTTCGGGATTGGCAGAAATGCTTAAACACGGACTCATTTTTGACCAAAGTTATTGGGAGTCTTTCAAAGATTTGAGTACGCTCGATTTGAGTGATTTGTACGATTTGATTTATCGTTCTGTCGAGATAAAGAATATGATTGTGCTACAAGACCCAAAAGAAAATAATATTAGAAAATCATTAAACTTCGGGCATACTTTGGGACATGCGATAGAGGGTTATTTTCTTGAATTTAACGAAAAACAGACGCTTCTTCACGGCGAAGCTGTTGCAGCGGGAATGATACTCGAAAGTTATATTTCGCTTAAAAAAGAACTTATTTCAACTGCTGAATATCTTGAAATAAAATCTGTTATTAAAGATATTTATACCGATATATCTTTTACTGAGCAGGACATTCAGGAAATTATAAAATTGCTTATTTTTGATAAAAAAAATGAATACGGAAAAATTCAGTTTGTACTTCTCGACGGAATTGGCAAGGTTAAAATAAACCAAATCGTAGAGAACGAACTTATTTTTGAGGCATTCGAAGATTATAAGCTTTAATTTTTTCATAAAGAAGTCAAAACCACTTCAAATTATGGGACATCATAAACTTCGTGAAGACAAGAAATGTCAGAACTGCGGATTTTTAGTTCGTTGGCGTTATTGTGGAAAGTGCGGTCAGGAAAATGTGGAAACCCGAAAGTCATTTCATTATTTATTTACGCATTTTGTTGAAGATTTAGTGCATTATGACGGTAGTTTCTGGAAAACATTAAAAAACCTGCTTTTCAAACCCGGAGTTCTTACTAAAGAATATCTCGAAGGAAAACGAAAAAAATATGTCGCACCCGTAAAACTCTATATTTTTGTCAGCTTTATTGTCTTTTTTGTGGGCGGAATAATCGGAAATTTTTCTACAAATAAAAATTTAAACCTACCGAATGTGAAAGCCTCAATCAAAATGGTTGATGATAGTATTGTAACCCCTAATCGGGTTGAGATTACAGAAAAATGGCCTTTTAATACAAAAGAAAAAACACTTAGAGAATATGATTCTGTTCAGAGTAGCTTGCCCGAAAATCTAAAAGATAAAGGTTTGATAAAAAATCTTCAACGCAAAGAAATTGAATACAAGGAACAATATACGCTCATGCAATTTCTTAAAAAATTGAAAGATGAAAGCTTTAAGAATATTCCAAAATTTCTGTTTTTCTACATGCCTGTTTTTGCGTTTTTCATGTGGTTGTTTCACAGTAAAAAGAAATGGTATTTCTTTGACCACGGTATTTTTACATTGCACTACTTTTCTTTTTTACTGCTGTCTTTTTTTATTACAATTTTCGTATTGGAACCGATAAGTTATTTGAGTTTTACTCAAAATATCTTTTTTGATATTGTGTTTTCAATAACATTCATAGTTTTATATACGTGGATATTTATCTACTTCTTTAAAGCACATAAAATAACTTATGGTTATTCTAATACCAATACCATATTACGAGGACTGTGGTTGCTTTTGTTGAACTTGTTTTTTCTGAGTGTTGGTATTGTGGTATATATTTTAATTATTTTCTATATTCTATAAAAATCTTCTTTTTTAAAAAGGCAATATTGCCAAAAAAAGATTCCACAACGAGTTTTTTTGCCATTTATCGTTTTAATTAATAGACTTAAAACCGTTTATATAGTTTTGAGCTGTATAAAGTTTCAAAGTAGTTTATAATGAAGAAGTTTTTGGCAGTTATTCTCATCGTTATTGGTTTGGTTTCTTGTACTCAGGAAGAAACTCAGCCAATAGATTCGGCTCAAAAAAAATTACCCGAATGGGTTAAAGGTATTTACACCGGTGTTCATACGGGCAAACCTTTAACTGTAAATATAAATCAGGTAAAATTTGAAATTGAAGACAGTCTATACGAATTTTCTATAGATAATCTTACTGATATAGTTATTGAAGAAAACAAAATAACAATCTATAAAGAAGATGACATTTTGATTTTTAACAAAACAACCTTAGAAACAGAGATAAACTTACAGTTTAATGAATTGTATTTAGGATGGTTTCGCAAAACAACCGTACAATAAATTTCTTTCTAAAATCATTTTTTCTTCCAAACCACCTTATTCTTCGGGTTTGACCTTTTTAGATTTTACCACTATATAAATTCCGGCAAGAACAAACGGAATACTCAGCCACTGTCCTGTTGACAAGGCATTAAATATCGGAAATTCCTCAAAACCGCCCTGACTTCCCTTTACAAATTCGGCTATAAATCTAACTGTCCAAAGTAAAATCAGAAAAACACCAAAAATATATCCTCTTTTCAGGCGAGCATCTGTTTTCCAATAGAGGAAATATAAAATCAGAAAAACAATGACATATCCGAAAGCTTCATAAAGTTGCACAGGGTGTTTTGCCGGAACGGCATTGAGCAATTCGTTAAACTGAGGCTGTGAAGAGATGGCTTTATAAGCTTCTTTATAATCAGATATTTGTGTCAATTGAATGGCTTCTCTTTTATCATAAAAATCCTGAACAAACTTAACTCCACAAGACGAAGCTGTCTCTTTTCCTACAATTTCAGAATTAAAAAAGTTGCCTAATCTGATAAATATTGCTCCAAAACTTACCGGAATCACAATGCGGTCTAAAAGCCACATCAACGGACGTTTCATGATTTTTTTACTGAAATAAATCATGGTAAGGATTATCGCAATGGCTGCTCCGTGACTTGCAAGTCCCGAAAATCCTGTAAATTCAAATTCGGGTTTTGTACGGATAGGCAGAAAAACACTCAGCGGATCTTCGCTAAAAAGTTCTGATTGATAAAACAAAACATGTCCTAATCTGGCACCGAGCATCGTGGCTATTACCGTATAAATAAAAAGAGAATCCAGTTTTTCTATCGGTTCGTTTTCCCGTATAAAAATATTTTTCATCAGATACCAACCAAAAACAAAAGCCAATACCCACGACAAACTATAAAACCTGATTATGAAAAAACCCAAATCAATTCCTTCCGAAGGATTCCAAACCATAGCGAGTGAATGTATCATTAAACAATGTGTTTTAAGAATGTAAAGGTAAAAGATTTTTTAGAAACTGATAGAAATTTGTTTTAATCGGAAATTGGAAATTGAGAAAATAGTATAATTGTAAGTCAAAATTCTATTCAAAACTAATAAATCAATAAAATTTTGAAAACCTTTGTTATCTTATTACATTTACGCAAATAAAAATACGTTATGGTTAGTCCTATAGTTTCTCTACAAAATGTTTCTGTTTTTCAGGAAAAAAACATGGTGCTTCACAATATAAACCTTGAGGTAAACCGAGGAGATTTTTTATATATAATCGGAAAAACCGGTTCGGGAAAAAGTAGTTTAATGAAAACCCTATATGCCGACTTGCCGCTTAAACACGGCGAAGGCAGTATTGTCGATTATAATTTGGCAAAGCTAAAAGAAAGAGATATTCCTTATTTACGCAGAAAAATAGGCATCGTTTTTCAGGATTTTAAACTCCTACCCGATCGCACCATTTTTGGGAATTTAGAATTTGTGTTAAAAGCGACTGGCTGGAAAGAAAAAGAAGAACGCAAAGTTAAAATTGAAGAAATGTTGGACAAGGTTGGCATGAAAGATAAAGCTAACAAAATGCCTCACCAACTCTCGGGTGGCGAACAGCAACGTGTGGCCATTGCCCGTGCGATGCTTAACGACCCCGAACTAATTTTGGCCGATGAGCCTACCGGCAATCTTGACCCGCAAACCAGTATGGAAATCATGGATGTACTGAAAAAAATAAATCAGAACGGGAAAACCATCATCATGTCAACTCACGATTATGCACTGATTATGAAATTTCCGGCAAAAACACTCAAATGCGAAGACAACACCTTGTTTGAGGTGGTACAACGAACGGTATAGCAACTGCCTGAAATTATGCTTTCGATACTGATTCCTACATATAACTATGATGCTTCTAAACTAATTTTTGAGTTACACTCGCAGTTATTACGGGAGCATATTCCTTTTGAAATCATTTGTATTGAAGACGGCTCTTCTACAAACATTGCTCATACCGAGGCTTTTGAAGCGGCAAAAATCAATTACCAACAAAACCACAAAAACATAGGACGAACCGCTACACGAAATAAATTGGCACGACTGGCACACTATGAATGGTTGTTGTTTTTGGATGCCGATGTAATTCCTTCTAGTCAGGATTTTATAAAAAACTACCTTTCCTATTTGCAGCAACAATACGAAGTCATTATTGGCGGTTGTGCGTATGCCGAAACTCACGCAGACAAAACCACGGTTTTACGCTGGAAATACGGTAAAATTCGTGAAGAGATAGACTGCCACCAACGCAATCAAAATCCTTATCAACATATTTTTTCGGGTAATTTGCTCATCAAAAAAGAATGCTTTCTCTCGACAAATTTGTCAGATGCTCCTGCCTATGGTATGGATGTCGTTTTTGCTTATTCGTTGTTTAAAGAAAATGTAGCGGTGCTACACATCAACAATTTTGTGATGCATTTGGGGTTAGAGAAAAACGAAGTTTTTTTCAAAAAGAGCTTGAAAGCAGTTTCTGTGAGAAAACAATTTTTACTGAACAAACCCGAGATTGAAAAAATAAGCCCGTTGTTACGGCATTATAAAAGACTGAAAAGATATAAACTGGCTTCATTGACAAAATGGATGTTCATTCAGACTGAACCCTTTCTCAAAAAAAGAATTCTCTCTGCCAATCCTTCACTTTTTTGTCTGGATTTATACCGTTTGGGGTATCTCTGTTTGGATAAGACTTAAATCACTTTTTTTGATAAACCCCAAAAACAGCATCAGATTCACCGGTTTCAGCTACATATTCATTTTCCTTTTGAATCATATATTGTATTAACTTTTTGGTTTCATCCTTATTATTTAAAAAATTGTGTGAAATTCCTTTTAACGCTAAATGCAGCAAATTCCAGCCGAGCATTGACTCTTCAATTACAGAAAAATTATTGTGAATGGCTTTAACCAAATTTGCAGAATCGGGAGCTTCAGAAGGATCTACCAGATACATACGAATCAAACCCGGGCGGTAAACCTTTTTCTTCAAAGTTTTTCTGTCATATAAAAGCCTATAATTTTTTGGGATTTCATAAAGCAATTCATTTGCTGCTTTTAACTGATGCTTTTTCCATTGCAAACGGTTGGGCCCCGAAAATTCAAAAACCACCAATAAACCATTCTTGTGCAATAAAGAACTGATGTCATTTTTTAAAAGTTCGTCAATAGCTTCAAAATGGTGTAAACTCGAACTAAATAAAATCACATCGAAAGATTCTTTTTCAAAATTAAGCTTCCTGAAATCTGAGGCATAATAAGTTATTTTTCTCCTCTTCTTTGGCTTTTTCTCTTGCTCTGATAATTCTTTTTTCGGAAAGGTCAACACCCACAACTTCTGAAAAACAATTATATCGGGCGAAATTCCGTTCGTGTTGTCCTTCACCACAACCTATTGATAATAGCCTTAAACCCTTTTTATTCTTGAAATATTTATCTACAATATAATCTTCATAAAAAACATCCGGATTACCCGAAATTTTATAATTCCATTCTTGTTTAATTTCGGGGATAATCCAAAAATCAGAAGTGGATTGATAGGTATCCCATTTATTGGCAACCCGTTTTGAATTTGAACTCAACAATGATAAAAATTTAGGAACACCTTTCTGTTTAACTTTATGATAGATATCTAAAAAATCTCCTATTGATATTAATGAGGTATCAGGTTTTAAAATCATTGTTTTTATTTTCAAAATTACGAACATTTTATCAGAAAGAGGGTTTTTACTATTCCTCTTTTTTATCCGGAATTTATCTCATTTGGTTTATCTTTGTTCAATAAAAGATAAATAATGCCGTTTTTCTCTGTTATCATACCGCTTTACAACAAGGAAAATTTTATTAGGAATACGATAGAGAGTGTTTTAAACCAGACATTTCAGGATTTTGAAATTATTGTAATTAATGATGGTTCTACCGATAAAAGTGCTGAAAAAGTCAAGGAACTTAACAATCCGAAAATAAACCATTTTAGAACTGAAAATCAAGGTGTTTCCAATGCAAGAAATATAGGAATACAAAAATCAAAGGCAGATTACATCTGTTTTTTAGATGCAGATGATTATTGGTTAGAAAATCATTTAGACGTTTTGCACAATCTTATTTTGGACTTCCCCGAAGCAGGAATGTATTGTAGCAGATATACAATGAAAATCTCTAGTTCCAAAGAAATAAAACCGAAGTTTCAGGGAATAGACAATAATTTCAGAGGTTATATTGATGATTATTTTTACAGCAGTTTGGTTTACAGAGTGGCTTGGACTTCTGCAATTGTTATCAAAAAAAATGTTTTTGATGACGTCGGAATGTTTGACGTAAACATTTCAAGCGGACAGGACACAGATATGTGGATTCGGGTTACTTTAAAATATAGAACAGCTGTTTCTGATAGAGTTACAACAATATACAATGCTCAAATTGCAAATAGTTTGTCAAAAACTAATATTTTGAAAAAAAAATTAATGGATTTTGAAAAATTCAGCCAAGACGAAAAGAAAAATCCATCGCTAAAGAAGTTTTTAGACCTGTACAGAACGGGATATGCCATAGCTTTTTATATGAACGGAAAAAAGGATATTTCAAAGAAATATCTTGATAATGTCCGTATTGAAAACATTCCTTACAAGGTTAAAATCTTACTGAATATGCCTCCAATGCTATTAAGAGGTCTATTAAAGCTAAAACATCTTCTGAAAAAGAAAGGATTGGATTTTTCGATATATCATTAGAGCCTGTTTTTAAGAAACTCCTCAAAATCTCTGATATAATCCTCCTCTTCAAAAACATCGGAAGCAATAACCAGACAAACCGAGCCTGATGAAAAGTTTTTGAGCTCCCTCCAGATTCCTGTTTCTATAACCAATCCCTGATTAGGTTTGTTGAGTGTAACAGTTTTTTCCTGATTACTGTCATTTAATATTACATCAAAACTTCCGCTCAAAGCAATGAGAAGCTCCTTTTGATTTTTGTGGGCATGTCCGCCTCTTTCTGCACCACTCGGGACATCATAGAGATAATAAACCCTTTTTATTTCAAACGGAATTATATCTTTTTCAATTACCGATAAATTTCCTCTCGGGTCTTCTATTTTGGGAAGGTTTATAATTTCTACATTCATAATCTGTCTAAAATAGTCGTCATTTATTTTTATCTAAAAATTCACGTCTGCCAATTACAAAACTCTTACCGGCTTTTTTTATTTCATTCAACTTTATTTTTTTTTGTTTCAGCTCAAAAAAAAATTTTAAAGATAACCACTTTCTCCAATTTTTGGGAAAAATCGAACTCATCAAAGCTCCATAAACCCTGTATCGTTCCTGTAAGCTCATTTTTTGCCCGGTAGATTGGTGTGTATGCTCTACTATTATTGTGTTATTTCTAAATAACTTTAATCCAACATTCTTTAAATCTGCCAGAAACCTTTGTTCTTCGCCTGCCGGAAATGCAGAACCCAATCCAAAATCTTCATCAAATTTCAAAAAACTTTCAGGAACAATCTTTTTGTTGATTGTAATTTCAATAGAAACTGCATTTAATATATCAAACCAATTCATTATATAATTTGTTGATGAAAGTGATTTTTCATAAGAACTATTGTCCCGACTACATCTAAATTTTATAATCGCCGCTTCCGGATTTTGATTATAAGCATTGATTATACTATCGAGAAAACCCTCTTTATAAACTATGTCATCGTCTGCAATAACCAATATTTTTCCGATAGAATTTTGTAAGGCCTCATTCCTACTTTTAGACAAACCGCTATTTGAAGAATTAATAACCCTGATATTTTTAAAACCTGAAGTCAATGGAGATTTATCTGTTTGATTCACAATCAACAAATTCAATTCAGACAAATTTTGATTAGGAAAAAGTAGATTCAGAAAATCTAAATTTTCACGTTGCATTGTCGAAATCAAAATTTCTATGTCAGATTTTGTAAACAGTGTTTTCAAATGTTCCTATATTTGAACAAATATACTAAATCAAATTCATGAAAATTGCACTCATCGGAGAATATAGCAGATTGCACAATTCATTAAAAGAGGGATTACAGCTATTAGAACAAGAGGTAACTCTAATTGCAAACCAAGATTCTTTTAAAAATTATCCGAGCGATTTTAACTTTGAGCCTAAGATAACCGAAAAAAATTTTCTATTCAAAAATATAAACAAAATTACCCGTAAGTTATTAAAAATTGACCTTCAAAAAATTGAACGAGGAATCAGGTTTTATTTAATTCTTCCAAAAATTAAAGATTTTGATGTCGTACAGTTTATCAATTCCAATGCGATTGAAACATTTCCGATATGGAGCAGATTTTTTATCAGAAAAATTAAAAATCAAAACAAGCAACTGGCTCTGATTCATTGTGGGGACGAAACGCCCATCATCAGTTACCTACTGCAAAATCAAATGAAATATTCTATATTGACACCTTTACTAAATAAAGAAATTGAAGAAAAAGACTATCCGTATGCTTTAAAATATATTTCAAAACCCTATAAAGCTCTTTATCATTGTATCTCTCAACACGCTTCTACATCTATTTCGTGTGACTTGGACTATAAAATACCTCTTGACCAATTAAAAATCAGAAATCAATTTATTCCGAATCCCATAAATACTGACAAAATTTCTACAACGTATTCTCAAAACGATAAAACAATTATTTTTCTAGGAATTAACACGAACAGTAAAATAAAAAAAGGCATCCCTTTCTTTGAAAAAGCACTGGCAATTATAAGTCAAAAATATAACGAAAAAGTAGAAATCATTATCACAGAAAACGTACCGTATCAAGAATACATACAATCATACAATAAAGCCCATATTCTGCTCGACCAGATTTATGCCTATGACCAAGGCTATAACGCATTAGAAGCTATGGCAAAAGGAAAAGTCGTTTTTACCGGTGCCGAACAGGAATTTTTAGATTTTTACGGTTTACAGGAAGACGAAGTTTGTATAAATGCTTTGCCTGATGTAGATTATTTAGTAGAAAAACTTTCTTTCTTAATAGAAAACCCGGATGAAATAAAAGCAATCGGAGAACGAGCCCGAAAATTTATTGAAAAAGAACATCATTATGTTAAGATTGCTCAAAAGTACATAGACACTTGGAATGTTCGTTAGTCTTAACTTACCCGCTTTTGCACTAAGATATCGAGCACTCTTTGAAACTCTGCTGAAACGTTGGCACGAATCTCTACAGTTTCTTCTCTATAAGGATGTGCAAAAGAAAGTTGGCTCGCGTGCAACATCATGGTATTCATCTGAAATTGCTCTAACCAAAGTCTGTTTTGTTTGTTGCAACCATGAGGTCTGTCACCAATAATCGGATGAAGAATATGTGCAAAATGTTTCCGTAATTGATGCATTCTTCCTGTTTCGGGCGTGGCTTCGACCAATGAATATCTGGAAGTATTGTGTTTCCCAAGAGGTACATCTATTTCAAAATTTTGCAATGTTTTAAAATACGTTACGGCATCTTGCACTCGATTACTATCGTTTGTGAGTGCGTAATTTATCGTCATTTCTTTGGGAGCAAAACCGCGAACCATAGCCAAATATTTCTTTTCAACCGATTTATCCATAAACTTTTGCTGCATAACTTTTTCGGTGTTTTTGTCAAAAGCAAACAACAATACTCCCGCTGTTTTTCTATCCAATCGATGCACCGGATATACCGACTTATGCAACTGATTACGCAATAGTTGCAACGCAAACACCTCAGCATCACGGGCAATTGACGATTGGTGAACCAACAATCCATGTGGTTTGTTGATAGCTACCAAATAATCGTCTTTGTATAAAATTTCTAACATAAATTTGATGGCGACTGCAAAATAATATCCTAAGTCGGTTACATAATCACTCCCGAACCCAACAATTCTTCACCTTTATGCCAAGCGGCAAACTGACCGGGTGTTATTGCCGACTGTGGTTTTTCAAATTGAATATATAAGTCGTTTTCAAACTGGTGCAAAACAGCTTTTTGTAGCGGTTGTCTATATCTGATGCGAACCATAACTTCCATCGTTTCACCTCGATTTAACCGTAAATCTTCACGAATCCAATGTACTTCATGGCGTTGTATTTTCAACACACTTCGAAACAATCCGGGATGGTGCTGACCTTGTCCGGTATAAATCGTATTTTCTGTCACATCGGTAGCGATAATAAAAAGTGGTTCTGCGGTTCCGCCCACATTCAAACCTTTACGCTGCCCGATTGTAAAATAATGAGCCCCCTGATGCATACCTTTTTTTACCCCCATATCTTTTGTATATTTTATGGGTGTAGCCAAATATTCTAATTCTTCTTCCAAAGTCTGAAAAACAGGATTTTCTTTGTTATATACTGGATTTTCATCGGAAATCTCATAAATTTCACCCTCTTTGGGTTGAAGCTGTTGCTGTAAAAATTCGGGCAAACGCACTTTTCCTATGAAACATAATCCCTGCGAATCTTTTTTTTCTGCCGTTACCAAATCGAGTTTGGCAGCAATTTCACGTACCTGCGGTTTGGTTAATTCTCCTATCGGAAAAAGGGATTTTGACAACTGCTCCTGCGAAAGCTGGCACAAAAAATAAGACTGGTCTTTGTTATTGTCAACACCTGCAAGCAGTTGATATATTTCTTTTCCGTCTTTTTCGATGATTCCTTTACGGCAATAATGCCCGGTTGCGACAAAATCTGCCTGAAAGCTCATGGCAATTTTCATGAATACGTCAAACTTGATTTCGCGGTTGCAAAGTACATCGGGGTTGGGTGTTCGTCCGTTTTCGTATTCGTTGAACATATAATCTACGATACGTTCTTTGTATTGTTCGCTCAGGTCAACAGTCTGGAAAGGAATACCGAGTTTTTGGGCAACCAAAAGGGCATCATTGCTGTCTTCGAGCCATGGGCATTCGTCTGAAATAGTAACCGAATCATCGTGCCAGTTCTTCATAAACAACCCAATAACTTCATACCCCTGCTCTTTGAGCAGATATGCCGCCACACTCGAATCTACACCGCCGGAAAGTCCTACCACTACCCTATTAGCCTCACCCCTAACCCCTCTCCGGGAGAGAGGGGAATGGTCTTGATTCTGAATGTCGTCTTGCCGATATAGCGGTTTCATCTTAAATATTAAAATTGTCTTAGAAAAGAGAAAAAATAATTATCCTATCTATTCAAAAAAAATAGTTTTTCCCTTTGCAAAAGTAAACCTTCTGTAACTATTCTTTGAGCGGTTTAACGTTTAATTTAGCTCGTTTGCGTTCGCCGGTAACTTTGGGTCTGGCTTTTTTCTTTTCGCTGCGGTTTTCTTCTTTTACGAGTTTTCCGTTTTTGTAGTGTTTCCAGATTCCGACAGATTTTCCGTTTTTATATTGTCCCGAAAGAATGATTTTATCATCGGCCTCCCTGTTAATATACACTCCGTCGTACTCGCCGTTTTTAAAATTGCTTTCTTCGAGCACTACGCCGTTTTCAGAATATTTTTTATACGAACCGTTTTTTATGCCGTCTTTATAAACAGCTTCTTCGGCAATGGCACCACCTTCATAAAACACTTTTCGCACGCCTTCGAGTTTTCCGTTTTTGTAGTTTTCCAAAGTCATAATTGCCGGGGAATTATAGTGATAATAACGCCATTCGCCATCATATTCCCTGTTTCGCACCCAGCCTTCGCTTACTTTAAATTTTCCGTTGTAAAAAATGGTATAGGCTTCGTCTTTCCCTTGTGTAAATTCGCGGGTTGCCACCACTTTTTTCTCTTTTATATTCTCATAAAAAGTAAACTTCCCAACCTCTTTGCCGTGTTCGAAAGTGCCTTCATATTTCAGATTTTCGGTACGTTCATATTTTCCTTTCCACAAACCGTGCTTTAAACCGTTTTCATCGGTCCGGTTTATTTTTTCCTGAGGAAATACGCTTGTCACAAACAACAGTGTCATTATTAATAAGTTCAAGGTCTGAATATTTCTCATATAGTGATTTATTATTAATTTTGCAAAACAATATAATTCAGATATATTTGGTAAACAAAAGGCTAAAATAAGATGAAAAATTATATAAATAACTATTGGATGGTTTTATTATTGTGTTGCCAATTCAGTTTGGCACAGGTAACCATCAGAGTAACCTCTATTCCTTCAAACACTCCGGCAGGAGCAAACATCCATATTGCGGGAACTATGAATGACTGGGATCCGGGAGATACCGGTTCTATTTTAGAACCCGACGGATTCGGTGCTTATCAAATCGTTATTGCAGAAGGAATCGGCACGGCAGAATTCAAATTCACACGCGGAAGCTGGACAACGGTAGAAGGAAATGCTTCGGGAGGATATTTACCAAACAGGACAATTACATTTACCGGTTCACCACAAACGATAAACCTGACCATTCTGACATGGGAAGATTTGGGAGGAAGCGGTAACAGTACGGCAGCCGCAAACGTACAGATACTGAGCAATAATTTCTTTATGCCGCAACTGAACCGAAGCAGAAGAATATGGCTTTATCTTCCACCCGACTATCATACAACAGACAAAACTTATCCTGTTTTGTATATGAAAGACGGTCAGAATCTTTTTGACAATGCTACATCTTTTGCGGGTGAATGGCAGGTTGACGAAACGCTGAATACCTTGCACGGACAGGGAGATTACGGAGCTATTGTTGTAGGAATTGACAATGGCGGAGGTGAAAGATTAAACGAATATTCTCCTTGGGTAAATTCGCAATACGGTGGCGGAGACGGCGATGATTATATGGCATTTGTGGCAGAAACACTAAAACCTTATATTGATGCCAATTTCAGGACACGTCCCGAAGGAGAATTTAACGCTTTAATAGGAAGCTCTATGGGAGCTTTGATTGCGACTTATGGTGCCTGCGAATATCCCGGACTGTTCAAAAAAGTGGGCTCAATGAGTCCGGCATACTGGTTTGCCATATCAGATTTAAACGATTATATCTTAAACGATGTTACGGGCATAGAAAACCATCGTATCTACTTTGTTGCCGGTCAAAATGAATCGAGCACTATGGCATCACACCTTAATGCTGTTCGCAACAATCTTGTAGCAAGCGGTGTTGACACAGAAGAAACCTTTACTAAAATTGATTCTTACGGCACGCACACCGAAGCCTACTGGAGAGGCGAATTCGGAGCTTTGTATTCATGGTTATTTTTGAATACAGATTTGAACATTAACACTACGACAGAAAATAAAATGCAGTTAATCCAGACTGTTTCAGGTAATTTATGGGCTGAAGGTTTTGAACATGAAACCCTTTGCAGAATTGTTGACCTTACAGGCAGGGTTTGTGCCAAAATCACAATAAAAAATGGCTCAAATAAACTTCCTTCAGATTTATCTACCGGAATTTACTTCCTGAAAACAGATACTTTTTCAAAAAAAGTGTTTTTGAAGTAGTAAAGATTCAAAAACGGAAGAATATAAAAAATTCAGTCGTCAAAGTTTTTATTGAAAAGGCTTCAGTTAAATGTATTCACTCGACTTTAATGAGGATTTATATTCAGAAGGGGTTTGTCCGGTAATTTTTTTAAAAGTAGAATTAAAGGTAGATTTTGAATTAAACCCAACTTCAAGGCCAATTGAAACAAGCGTATATTTCTGAAATTCGGGGTTTTCAATATAAACTTTGGCTTCCTCTATGCGAAGTTCGTTTACATATTCAGTAAAACTTTTTTCTAATTCCGAATTAATGATTCGGGACAAGTAGCTTTTATTGATACTTAATTTCTGTGCCACAGACTCCAACGAAAGATACGGATCCAGATAATTTTTTTCGGTTTTGACAAATTCTTCAAATTTCCGGATTTGTCCGCTTTTAGGGAAATTATTTTCCTCAATAGGAACAGTAGTACGGCTTGCAGAAAACTTCTGTATGCTTTTTTGTTCCTGAACAATTCCAAAATGATAAAGACCAATGTGTCCTAAAGAATAAATCGTCAACGTTAGTCCTGCCCATAAAGCATAAAAATAAAATTCAGATTTGTCAAATTCCAACCTTGAATCAAAATAAAGCGGTACAGGCCAATAGGCACAAAGAAACAGAAGTATGAGAGTGGTGATTTTCAGCCAATTGAGTTGAATTCTCAACCTCCCAGGTTTACCTGACAATTGTTCTTTCTGGTATCTTAAAATTAATAAATAGCTGAGAACAATGAGAATAAATGAAAATATAATACTGAAAACCTCAGAACATATCCGGAAATAATTAAAATATACAGTATCAGATTTATTGAAAAACCCGATAGCAAAACCTATTTTTTCAAAAACAGATTCAGCAAATGCAATCAAAAACGGTAGAAACAGCAAATAATATTTTTTATCAAGCTTTTTTTGCGGGTAAAGATAGGTTTTGACATAAAGAAAGTACAAGACCAAAAACACCGAACTCAAAGGAATGTATAATATTCTAAAATAATTATCAGAAGTAAAAACCCCCGAAACTAGCAGATAATTCTGAACAATGTTATATGAGAAAGTCAGAATTAACATTCCCAGAAAGAAATTACTTTGACTTTTGAATTTTTTTGAAAAGAAAGCAAAACCCGAAAAAATAAAACCCTGAATCGCTCCGAGAAGCATAATGATTTGCATAGCAGAAATTATCATAAAAAGTTCTGTTGATATAAAAAAGCTCTTTAAATTTTAATACAAACCTGAAATCAGAACATTAAAGACTTTTTGTTTTATAATAACTTTAAAAAATAAAATCACTCAAGCAACGAAGATACGTAATTAGAAACCAAATTTAAACAGGCTCTAAGTATTTTCTCAATTAACCCATTCCTACAAATCTGTTTATAAAACTCTATTGAATAAAGCTTTTATGTTAAAAAAACATACGTTTACTTAATTCTCTTAGACAGAAAAATTTATTTTTTATAAAAACTGATAGTTTTTATAAAAAGAAGGCATTTAGAAATAAAACAAATAATATCTTTGATTCATAAACGTTTTATTTTATTACTTGTAAATTATATTATGAATAAAATCTTTCCGCACATTAAAACCATTGCCGTAATTACCATATTTTCCTTAGGTCTTATTTCCTGTTCTGAGGAAGAAAACGGAAGCCCAAACCATTATAGCATTACCGAAATTACCGAAAGAAATAACAGTTTTTCGATACTTTTAGATGCTTTAGAACGCACCGGACTGGACGAAACCTTTAACAATCCGGGAAACTATACAATCTTTGCTCCAACGAATGCAGCTTTTGATAATTTCTTTGCCTCTATTGGCATATCCGGTCTAGATGATATTCCGACTCCGATACTTACAGAAATTTTGATGAATCACATTTTTCAGGAAAGCATTTTCACTTCAAACTTGCCCTCGGGTTATACGCATACTTCGGCAACCAATCCGTTAACCGGAAATGCCATGAGTTTGTATATCAACAAAACATCTGGCGTTCAGCTAAACGGTGTTGCAAACATTATGCAGTCAAATATTGTTGCGACCAACGGACTTATGCACGTAGTTGACGGTGTTTTGGGCTTGCCTACAGTAATGACTTTTACCAAAGCTGACCCGAGATTTTCAACTATGACTTCTACCTTTGTAAGAGAAGAAGTTTTTAACTTTAATGAAGTTTTAAACGATAGCGAAATTGAAGCTACTTTCTTTATCCCGACAAACGAAGCTTTTGAAAGTCTATTGGCTGAACAAAACATCGAAAGTTTGGACGATATTGAAACAGAAACGTTAGAAAACATTATTAAATATCATATCGTATCGGGTACGGCTTTACCTTTTGAAAGTCTTACTAACGGACAGTCAATTAGTACTTTTCTGGGAATAAACTTTACACTAAACGTAAGTGGTGGAAATGTTTCAGCTACAGATGTGAATAGCAGAACAGCTACTGTTTCTAACGATAATATCGAGGCAGTAAATGGTTACATTCATGTTCTAAATAAAGTATTACTACCGTAACAAAAACCAAAAATGCAAACTAGGATGACGTGTTTATGCAGTCCTTCTCTTTTCTTAGCTGAGAAATATATTTCTATTTTGTAATTTAAAATTAACATGAATTAATAGTTGAGAACAAAATATGTAAACAACTGGTTTACAGGCTTGTTTAGTGTGTTAAAAATAATTATATAATTACCAAATAATCAGAACTTTTATGATTAAGTCCTTAATTTGTAATAACTAAACTACTATGAACTAAAAGTTCATAGGTTTGGTTTCGGACTGAAAGTCCGATTTTTTTAAGCCACGGATTAAGGGATTAAATAGATTTTTCATAATCCTGAAAATCCTTTAATCCGTGGCAAAAATTTTTAGAGACTGAAAGTCTTTCACTGAAAGTGCATAGTTTCAACTAACGAATGAGACCAATGAAAGTGAATCCAACTATAAAACATAGTATTCTAAATTTTATATTTTTTTGAGATGATTTTTATGATGAATCGGGTTTTATCATATTTGAAATTTTTGTTGCAATCGACCAATCGACATGGTGTTCATTCTCCTTTTATATATGATTTGGTTACAAAATGTTTTAATGACAAAACAAAATATCCCGAATATCAGAAATTAGAGCAATATCGAAAATCGCTTTTAGAAAACAATACGGTTATCTCTGTTACAGATTTCGGTGCCGGTTCAAAAGTTTTTAAATCAAACAACAGAAAAACATCTGCCATTGCAAAAAATGCAGGAATTTCCAAAAAAAGAGCTGCACTGATTTTCAGAATTACCCGATATCTTCAACCGGAAAACATTTTAGAAATCGGCACTTCGTTAGGGTTAGCTACTTCAGCCCTATCCTTAGGGAATATTAATGCGAAAATTACAACGCTCGAGGGCTGTCCAAACACACAGAATGTTGCAAAAAATTTGTTCCAATCACAAGGTTTTGACTTTAATACGCCTAATTTTATTACGACCGAGTTTTCAAGCTATCTCTTAAACAGGAAAACTAATTCGGGCATTAAACAGGAAAACTATAGTCTCATCTATTTTGACGGAAATCATTCTAAAAAAGCGACTTTGGAATATTTTGAACTTCTGTTGCCCACTATATCGAATAAAACTGTTTGGATTTTTGACGATATTCATTGGAGCAAAGACATGGAAGCGGCTTGGAAAATTATAAAAAATCATCCTAAAACCACTGTTACAATTGATACATTTCAGTGGGGAATCGTTTTTTTTAGAAAAGAACAAGCAAAAGAACATTTTGTCATAAGGGTCTGAATACTTTTGACTTTGTATTTGAAGTGATTTAAACATTTTTGATTGCTTCACCAGTTCGAGCAAAGCTCTCGGGTGAAGCAAAAAATGAATATTTTTGTTCTGTTTGAGTGCTTTTTCGCACTACATTACAGAGTTGCTGAGTAAGAAAAAGACGAAAAACAGGACAAAAGAGCATTTTTTAGCCAATTTAAAAAAGTTTAAATCACTTCTTTATTAAATCAGACTTCACTTTTATATTATTTTGTAGATTGCATCTGAAATAGTTCAATAGTATATGGAAACATCCCAAAAAACATTAACCATTAAAGACCTTGAAGCTCTAACGGGAATTAAAGCCCACACCATCCGCATTTGGGAAAAACGATACAATATTCTGAATCCATCACGTTCTAAAACAAACATCAGGCTTTATGATTATGACGATTTGAATCGAATACTCAATATTTCATATCTCTATAATCACGGTTATAAAATTTCGAATATTTCCAAAAAATCTCATAAGCAGATTGCTTTTTTAATTCATCAATTAATCTCAGAAAATAGTTTTAGCAACAAAATTGTTGATGACTTAAAAATGTGTATTATGAAATTTGATTATAATCAGTTTTCTAATATTTACAATTCACTTTTATCAAAACATTCACTTAAATTTATCTATTGCGAAATCATTTTTCCGCTGTTTTCTGAACTTAATTTACTAAAGCAATCAGAAATTATATCAAATAGTCACTGTCAGTTTGCAAATCAAACGATTAGGCAAAAATTATATGCCCTTATCGAGAAAGCCCAAAGTCATCTTCCACAAAAAAAAACAGGTTATGTGCTCTTCTCGCCTGGTGTCAATTTGAGAGAATCGGAATTATTATACATACACCTTGACATACTTCAACAAGGAAATTCTTCTATTTATCTCGGCAACAACATCTTGCCAAAAGATCTCAGAAACATCATTGAATCTGACATGAATTTGACCTGTTTGATGTATGCCGATGAAACTTCTGATAAAAACTCCATAAACCTTTATATCTCAAATCAGAATATTATAAACACTAACAAATTTTGGATTTATTCGAACAGAAAAGACATAAAAGACCTTTGTTTACAAAGTTCGGTTGAAGTATTCGATTCTATAGAGGCGATTCTGAATGCTGTTGAATATCACAACAATCCGGCTCAACATGAATGAGAATTTGTCCTAAATTTTTAATCTTTGAACGAAGATAATCTTGTAATCTGTGCGAAATATCATGCCCTTCACGAACTGAAATAGCTCCATTTACAACGATATGTAAATCTACATGATAATGCATTCCTGATTTTCGAACATAACACTTTTCAGTGTCGATTACTCCTTCTACTTTTTTAGATTTTTGTCGGATTTTCACAATCAAATCTTCATGGAGATGCTCGTCCATGATTTCGCCAAGAGCGGGTCTAAAAATATGATAACTATTATACAAAATTATTCCGGAAGCTAATAAAGCAGCCCAATCATCGGCTGTTTCATATCCTTCACCAAACCACAAAGCTATCGAAATACCTATAAATGCTATCACCGAAGTAATAGCGTCACTACGGTGATGCCATGCGTCTGCTTTGAGAGAAGTGCTGTTGGTTTCTCTGCTTTTTCTGATAACAATCTGAAAAGATATTTCTTTCCAGATGATAATTCCGCCCAACACGATTAAGGTCCAAGGTGCGGGCATTTCGTGAGGTGTTCTGATATTATGGATACTTTCGTAAGCAATAATGGTAGCCGAAGTAACCAAAAAAACCACGACGAGAAAGGTTATAAGAGGTTCTATTTTTCCGTGTCCATACGGATGATTTTTATCGGCAGGACGTTCGGCATATTTAAGTCCAAGCAATACAAGTAATGACGCAAACACATCTGTTGTTGATTCTATGGCATCTGCAATCAATGCGTAAGAATTGCCAAAAAAACCCGAAAAGCCCTTTATCAGTGCAAGTAATGTGTTTCCTACAACACTAAACCAAGCTGTTTTTATGGCTTTTTGTTCGTTTCCCATCAAAAAAATTTTACTTTTTTTTATTCTTTCCTTTCATTGCTCCGCGATTTGCAGGTTTTGTCTTTTTAGGATTTCTGCGTCCGGGTCCGCCAAGATTAACTTTTTTGTTTTTATCTTTTTTCTCATGAAAAGCTCCGCCTCCTTCAAGTTTAGGCTTCTTTAATAAAAATTTTATTTTTTTCTTTTCCTTTTCAAATTCCAGTAGTTTGTCAACCTTCTCAATATCGGGCAAGTCTAAAAATTCTATTTCCTTTTCCATCAGAATTTCAGCATTAATTTGCATTTCTTCTTCTCTCGAACTCACAAAACTAATACTCGTTCCTTCTTTATCTTTACGTCCCGTACGACCAATTCTGTGAATATATTGTTCGGGAATTTCAGGAAATTCCATATTAATTACATGCGTAATATCCGAAATATCGAGACCGCGTGCCATAACATCTGTGGTAACAATTCCTCTTAATTTACCGTTCTGAAAAGATGCTAATGTATTTAATCGATAATTCTGTGATTTATTAGAATGTATCACATCAAACATTCCCGGAAAATTTTCTTCTAAGGCTTCAAAAACCAAATCGGCTGTTTTCTTATTATTGACAAAAACAAGAATGCGGTCAAAGCCGTTATTCCTGTGAAGTAAATCTTTTAGCAGATTTATTTTAGTAAGGAAATTGGGAACTCTATACCCATATTGTTTTATTTTTTCTAAAGGCGTTCCGGAAGGTGCAAGACTTACTTCTTCGGGAAAATCAAAATATTCATCAAGCATTTCATCAACTTCGTCTGTCATGGTTGCAGAAAACAATATGTTTTGTCTTTTGTTTTTCAGCATAGCTAATATTGATGTGATTTGAGCCCGGAAACCAAGGTTTAGAATTTCATCAAACTCATCGATGATTAATTTTTGCAATGCATCAAAACGCAAATCGCCATCTAAGCCCAAATCCATAATTCGTCCGGGCGTTCCTACCAGAATATCGACTCCGTCAGACAATGCCTTTTTTTGCGTGTTGATGTTTGTACCGCCATAAACACCCAATACACGAACGGACATATACTGTGTGAGTTTTTCGACTTCTCCCGCAACCTGAACTACCAACTCGCGTGTTGGGACAATGATTATAATCCGTGGCGAATCGGTTTTAGAAAATTTCCATTGTTTTAAAACCGGCAAAAGATAGGCATATGTTTTTCCTGTTCCTGTTTGAGCAATGCCAATTATATCACGACCTGACAGAATAACGGGCATAGATTTTACTTGAATGGGAGTTGGTGCAGTTAATCCCAATTCATCAATTGCTTTTTGTAAGGATTTTGGTAAGTCAAAGTCTGTGAATGAAGCCATTTATTTATGATTTTTTTAAGTTTAAAACGACCTCGCATTAAACAGCCAATACAATCTTTGTAAAATCTTCTGCTTTTAAAGCTGCTCCACCGATTAGACCACCGTCAACATCTGGTTTTGAGAAAATTTCTGCTGCATTTTCAGGTTTTACACTTCCACCATACAAAATTGACACTCTTTCAGAAACCTGACTACCATATTTTTTGTGTAATGTATCTCTGACAAAATCGTGCATTTCTTGTGCTTGGTCGGGCGTAGCTGTTTCTCCTGTCCCTATTGCCCAAACGGGTTCATAGGCTAAAATAATATTTTTCCATGCCGAAGCATCCAAATGAAATAATCCGTATTTTAATTGGTCTTCAACCACGTTGAAATGTTGTCCTGATTTGCGGTCTTTCAATTCTTCGCCAAAACAGAAAATCACTTCCATGTCGTGTTTTAAGGCTGTATTTACTTTATCGGCTAGAATGGCATCGGTTTCACTAAAATAAGCCCTTCTTTCTGAATGTCCTAAAATAACGATGTTTACACCCACACTTTTTAGCATATTTGCAGAAACCTCACCCGTAAAAGCTCCGCCTTCTGCCTGATGCATATTTTGTGCTGCTATATCTATATGGGTAAACTCCAAATGGTCTGCAGCCGAAGCTAAGTTTACAAAAGTAGGAGCAACAATGACTCTTTGTTTTAAATCATTTGGAATATGTTCAATTAATTTGTTTAGCAAGTCTTCTGTTTCTTCTGCATTTTTGTGCATTTTCCAATTTCCGGCTACAATTCTCTGTCTCATTATTTTAATGTTTTTAGTGTTGATATCAATTTTTCGTCATCGGCTAAAATAGCTTTATAAAGGGCGATGTTTCCTGTTTTATCCAAGACCATATAACGAGGAATCCAATCCAATCCTATAGATTCACTAAAAGTACCACCTTTCCACTTGGAAAGAATCAGATAGTGTTCGCCTTTTACGTTATATTTTTCAATTCCTTCTACCCAACTTTCAGGGGTTTTGTCATAAGATAAAAACATGAAAACGGTTTCAGGAAACTGCTGCTGCAATGCTTCTACCTTGGGCATACCTTCGATACAGTCGGGACACCATGAAGCCCAGACATCGATAAGCACCACTTTTCCTTTATATCGGTCTAAAACTTCTTGAAACATCAACTGATTACCTTCCAAATCCTGCATCACATCTGACAATGCTTCGGGAGTAAAGGTTTTTTTTGATAAATCATTGCAAGAGATTAATCCAATAGTTAGGAGAAACATGATAAAATATTTTTTCATCTTTGTTGTATAATTTATATGTACTTGAATCCAAATTTCACTTTAGAAACCAATTACGAATCCTACCACATAATTTTGGTTAAAGTTATAAAAAATCTTCTTTGTATCAGAAGACCTTGAATGTTTAAGAATTACAAGTGGTTACTTACTCTTTTCTCCAACAAAATAATCACTTTGGCTTTTAAACAAAACATTAAAAGTTGTCAAGCTCCCATAAATTCTTGTGATATATTGTTGTAATTCTATTTTATCAGATTCATCCAAATTACTTGAATTTATTTTTTGTTCCATCACTCTCAGACGGTCACGCACCATCACTATTTTATGAAAAAATGTATCGATAGGCACTTCTTTGTTTTGAGTGGGTGTACCGGGTTCCATAATAAGTTTTCCACCTTTCCATTTGTCTGCAATAGCCACATTTTCAGTTACATCAGACCAGCGTCTCAAGACACTTTTAAGGATTCTTTCTACTTCATAAAAACTAATACTGTCAACTTCGTCTTCAAGAGCTTCAATTACCTCAAAATCACTATCAATATCAATGGTTTCCAATCCGTTTTCTATAAAAGTTACCCAATAATGTTTTGATGTTACATTAGTTACTACACCTACTCCGTATTCCGGATGTTTAAGTCGTGAACCTATACCTAATAATTCCATGTTTATATTTTTTATGGCTGATTAATTATACTGTGTCAAAAATAGAAATTCTTTAAGAAAATCTTCTCATTATACTGAATGAATTTTACCCCAAAAACCGTAAATTTGCAAATTGCCCATTTATGATGATATGTACACACCAAACGAATCGATTGAAGTACTGGGAGCACGTGCTCATAACCTTAAAAATATTGACGTTTCTATTCCGAGAGAAAAATTAGTTGTCATTACCGGATTATCGGGTTCGGGAAAATCTTCTTTGGCTTTTGACACTATTTATGCCGAAGGTCAAAGACGTTATATCGAAACTTTTTCTGCCTATGCCCGTCAATTTCTGGGCGGACTGGAACGTCCCGATGTCGATAAAATAGACGGATTGTCTCCGGTTATTGCCATTGAACAAAAAACCACCGGAAAAAGTCCGCGTTCTACCGTTGGTACTATTACCGAAATATATGATTTCCTGCGTTTATTTTTTGCCCGAGCAGGCGAAGCCTACAGCTATAACACAGGTGAAAAAATGATTTCCTATTCTGACGAACAAATTCAAAACCTGATAAAAACAGATTTTAACGGAAAACACATCAATATTCTTGCCCCTGTTATCCGAGCAAGAAAAGGACATTATGCAGAATTATTCCAACAAATTGCCAAACAAGGCTTTGTAAAAGTCCGTGTAAACGGAGAAATTACAGACATTGTTTCAGGCATGAAGCTCGACCGTTATAAAACACACGACATCGAAATCGTGATTGACCGTTTGCTAATTGACAACACCGAAGAAAACGGAAAACGGTTGTATGAAAGCATCAAAACCGCTATGTATCACGGTGATGATATCATCATGATTCTTGAACACAAACAAGATGAAGTGCGTTATTTTAGTCGTACTTTGATGTGTCCGACCACCGGAATTTCATACCCAAATCCTGAACCCAATAATTTTTCATTCAACTCGCCAAAAGGAGCTTGCGGCACTTGTAATGGCTTGGGAACTGTCAATCAGATAAATTTTCAAAAAATAATTCCAAATCCGAAATTATCCATCAAACAAGGTGGTTTTGCTCCATTGGGTGAATACAAAAATTCGTGGATTTTTAAGCAATTGGAAATTATCGGCGAAAAGTTTGGATACAAAATTTCCGACCCAATAGAAGCTATCCCAACAGAAGCTATGGAAGTTATTTTAAACGGCGGAAAAGACAAATTTTCGATTCCGTCAAAAACATTGGGGATTACCAAAGAATATAAAATTGAGTTTGAAGGTATTGCCAATTTCATTCAAAGCCAGTTTAACAATAGCGAATCTCAATCTATAAAACGTTGGGCAAAAGATTTTATGGACGAAATTGCTTGTCCTGATTGCCACGGAAGCCGTTTAAAAAAAGAAGCCTTGTATTTTAATATCCATGACAAAAACATTGCAGAGCTTTCGGAAATGGATGTAGCTGAACTCACAAATTGGTTTCATAATCTGGAATCTAATTTGACAAAAAAGCAAAAAGCTATTGCGTCTGAAATTGCCAAAGAAATAAAAACCCGATTACAATTTTTATTAGATGTCGGACTAAATTATCTTTCACTCAACCGAAGTTCAAAATCGCTTTCGGGTGGAGAGGCACAACGCATCAGACTTGCAACTCAGATTGGTTCACAACTTGTCGGCGTACTTTATATTCTTGACGAGCCGAGCATCGGTTTACATCAACGTGACAATGAGCGTTTGATAAAATCTCTCGAAAACCTGCGTGACATCGGAAACTCAGTTATGGTCGTAGAACACGATAAGGATATGATAGAACGAGCCGATTATGTTATCGACATCGGTCCGAAAGCCGGTCGATTTGGCGGAGAAATCATCAGTAAAGGAACTCCAGAAGAAATACTGTTAGAAAACACGATTACGGCTCAATTCCTAAACGGAAAAATGAAGATTGAAGTTCCAAAAAAACGTCGTGAAGGAAACGGAAAAATATTAAAATTATACGGAGCCACAGGAAATAATTTAAAAAACGTAACTACTGAATTTCCTTTAGGAAAACTCATTTGCGTTACCGGTGTTTCTGGCAGCGGAAAATCTACGCTTATCAATGAAACCCTCTACCCTATTCTGAATACGCATTTTTTTAATGCCGTTAAAAAACCGCAACCGTATAAAAAAATAGAAGGTTTGGAATATATTGACAAAGTCATCGATATAGACCAAAGTCCGATTGGTCGTACTCCACGGAGCAATCCGGCAACATACACCGAAGTTTTTTCAGAGATTCGTTCGCTCTTTACCCAAACCCCTGAGGCGATGATTCGTGGCTATAAACCCGGCCGTTTCAGTTTTAATGTAAAAGGAGGAAGATGCGAAACTTGTGAAGGTTCCGGCGTGAGAACCATTGAGATGAGTTTTCTGCCCGATGTTTATGTGGAATGTGAAACCTGTATGGGAAAACGCTTTAACCGCGAAACATTAGAAATTCGTTATAAAGGGAAATCTATTTCGGATGTATTGGAAATGACTGTTGATGAAGCGGTTGATTTCTTTGAAAATATCCCGAAAATTTATCGAAAAATTAAAACCATTCAGGATGTCGGTTTGGGTTATATTACGCTTGGTCAACAAAGTACCACCCTTTCCGGAGGTGAGGCACAACGCATTAAATTGGCAACAGAATTGTCAAAAAAAGACACCGGAAACACTTTCTATATTTTGGACGAACCCACGACAGGTTTACATTTTGAAGATATTCGAGTCTTGATGGAAGTTATTAATAAATTAGTAAATAAAGGCAATACGGTTTTGATAATCGAGCATAATATGGATGTAATAAAACTGGCAGACCACATTATAGATATAGGTCCTGAAGGTGGAAAAGGTGGCGGAAAAATCGTAGCTGTCGGCACGCCTGAAGAAATTGTAAAAAGCAAAAACAGTTTTACCGCTTCTTTTTTGAAAAAAGAATTATATTAGCAAGTTGCAAAAAGCTGTTTACCTACAAAATTTGACCACGACAGCACGCTCAAAACTTTTAAACTCTAAACAATAAAAGCATGGAAGAAGAAAAAACAAAAGAAGAAGAAAAAATAAAAGAAGTATTTACGCAAAAAACGTGGAACGAAGTAAAAGCCAATGATTCGTGGGCTATTTTTAAGATAATGTCAGAGTTTGTAAACGGATATGAATCCATGTCAAAAATAGGTCCTTGTGTTTCTATTTTTGGTTCTGCCCGAACAAAAACTGATGATAAATATTATATTTTGGCAGAAAAAATTGCCTACAAAATTACACAATCAGGATACGGAGTTATAACCGGAGGCGGTCCCGGAATTATGGAAGCCGGAAACAAAGGAGCCCGTTTAGGTGAAGGAATTTCGGTAGGTTTAAATATTGATTTACCCTTTGAACAACACTTTAACCCCTATATTGATAGCGATAAAAATTTACAATTTGATTACTTTTTTGTGCGTAAAGTAATGTTTGTAAAATACTCTCAAGGGTTTGTTGTAATGCCTGGTGGATTCGGAACTTTAGATGAATTGTTTGAGGCAATTACGCTTATTCAAACCAAAAAAATAGGTAAATTCCCTATTATATTGGTCGGAACAGAATTCTGGTCAGGATTGATAGATTGGATTAAATCTATAATTTTGAATAAGTATGAAAACATCAATCCGGAAGACATGAATTTGATTAAAATTGTTGACAATGAGGATGATGTGGTTGAAGTTCTGGATAATTTTTACAAGAAATATAACCTCAGTCCGAATTTCTAATTTTTTGTTTAATCGTTAATTTGTAAAATTATTTAATCGATTAAACAATTTAACGATTTTAAAGATGATAATAAAAATAATTTGGTTATTTCTTTTTGTTGGATATTTCGGTTATTCTCAACCTTATAAATTTGAAAATGACGAACTGAAAGGAAATGTACAATCTTTGGAATTATTTATTTTAAAAAATAATAATCCCGAAAAATTAGTAGAACATAAAACTTTTGATAAAAAAGGAAGAATCTTGACATCAAAAATATATGATTTTGACGGCAAATGGATTAGAAGTAATGAAAGAAATCAATATTCGGGAAATCAGATAATTAAAACATTTTGTGAATGTGAAGATTTGGATAAGGCATTTGCTAATTTTTATAAAAAGGGTGCGATAAAAAATGAAGAATCTTCCGACGGGAGAATAGTTTATGCAACAAACAACCCTCCTATCAGAAGACACAAAGACTATAAAATTACTGATGAAAGTGGAAATGTAATTTCTTCAAAAAGATATTCTTCGGAAGGATATTTTTCACGGGAAACAAAATCTACATACGATAAAAATTCAAATTTACTTCTCGAAGAAAATTTTGACAGTCAAGGAGAAAAATCGGAGTATTTTAAAAAAAACACTTACAACGAAAAAGGATTGCTTGTAGAAAAAATATCCTCTGAAATTAAAATCGTTTTTGAATATGATGATATAGAAAGAAAAATATCCGAAGAAGAATGGTCTGAGAACAAAAGGGTATTAAAAATATCGTATGAATATGTGATTACAAAAGATACGTCTAAAGTTTTTTCATTTTGGAACAGTCCCGAAAGAGAAAAATATTTAAAAAATACTGAAATCTCATATTTTGAAGGAAATAAAAGGATTACTGAACTAACAGAGGTAAATAAAGACGGTAGTATTAATTTCAGAACAGTTTCAGAGTACGACAATAACAACAATCTTGTTTCAAAGAAACATTATAATTATAAAAATGAATTGCGTTCTGAAACTAAATTATTTTATGATAACAATGAAAATTGGATTGAAATGAATCTTTCTAAACTTATTAAAACAAGTTATGACGGAAGTGAGCCAAAACCCGAATGGCGAACCGAAAAATATATTCGAAAAATTCAATATTATTAAAACAAATTTGAAAAGGCTATCTAACATATTTTTTTTACTTTTTACGGTTTTGTGCCTACAAAGCCAAAACATTCTCGTTATCAATGCCGAATGGAACGATGAAGAAAAAAAACTGTTTGTTCAGCAGGAAATTACATTTCAAAATGACTCAGAATTAATACTCGAAAAAATCATCCTGAATGATTGGAATCATGCTTATTCCAACAAAAATTCACCTTTGGGAGAGCGGTTTTCAGACGAATTTGTAAGAAGTTTCCATTTAGCCAAAGACTATGAACGAGGCTATACTGACAACCTTACACTTATAGACGAAAACGGTTTGTTTCTTAATTGGAAAAGACCAAAAGAACATCTTGACCTTATAGAAA
The DNA here is from genome assembly GCA_034005285.1 of Flavobacteriaceae bacterium. Taxonomy (GTDB): domain Bacteria; phylum Bacteroidota; class Bacteroidia; order Flavobacteriales; family Flavobacteriaceae; genus Flavobacterium. The sequence goes on along the minus strand of JAVEUZ010000003.1, from coordinate 18,139 downwards.
TAGCCCTGAGAGAGCCTCTGAACCCGGGCAATAAAATCACAATAAAATGCACCTATATTTCCAAAATACCTTCCGACAAATTTACACGTTTTGGTCATGACAGCGAAAAAGCCCTTTTAAAAAACTGGTTTCTCTGCCCCGCCCGACTCGAAAAAGACGGTTTTATAAAATACTCGAATCTGAATTTAGACGACATTGCAAACAGCCGTTTTGATATAAATTTAGAACTCAAAGTTCCTAAGAACATCAATGTTTTTAGCGACCTTGAACAGAACGCAGTTGTTGACGAAACAAACCATAAAAAATTTATTTTCAACAGTAAAGACAAAAATGATTTCGGAATATATTTAAACTCAGACATCGGTTTTGAATCCTATAAGAATAACACATCAGAAGTTGTTACAAACCTGAAAGACAACAGGTTAAACAGCATTCAAAAAGCGGTTGTTATTGACAGAATTACAAGATTTGTTTCAGAAGAATTAGGCATAACTGAATTTAGGAAAACACTCATTACACAAAATGATTATGAACGGAATCCGTTTTACGGACTCAATCAACTTCCGGCATTCATCAGTCCGTTTCCCGACGAATTTATCTATGAAATTAAATTTCTGAAAACCTATCTCAACCAACTTCTAAACGACAAACTCTATATCAATCTTCGAGAAGATAGTTGGGTTCATAACGGTATTCAGGTGTTTTTGATGATGAAATATATAGAAGAACATCATCCAGACATGAAAATGCTCGGAAACATTTCAAAATTAGGTATTACAAAAGGTTATAAACTCACTCAAGTAGATTTTAACGAGCAATACAGTTATGCTTATATGTTGATGGCTCGAAAAAATTTGGACCAACCCATTGGTAATCCGAAAGATACTTTTATCAAATTTAATGAGCAAATTGCCGGAAAATACCGTGCGGGACTCAGTCTGAAATATCTTGATAATTATCTTGAAGACTATAAAGTAAGTAATGCCATTAAAGCGTATGTACAGCTTAATCAAGACAAAAAGACTTCGCAAGATGATTTTGAGAACATCATACGCAACCAAACCGACAAAGATTTGAATTGGTTTTTTGAAACTATTATCCATTCCAGAGACTTAATTGATTATAAGTTTACAAAACTGACAAAAACCAAAGACAGCATTACGTTTACGTTGCGAAACAAAACCGGAAATACTGTGCCTATTCCTATTTTTGGAATCAGAAACAATACCATTATTTTTAAAGAATGGATTGAAAATGTAAGCGGTGATTCTGTTTTTACGCTTCCGCGAAAAGATGCCGAAAAAATTGTCATTAATTATAAAAATGAAGTTCCAGAATATAATTTGCGAAACAACTGGAAATCTCTTAATCGTTCATTTTTTAACCACAGACCTATTAAGTTTAATTTTTTAAGAGATCTTGAAGACCCTTATGTAAATCAGATTTTATTTATTCCGACCATTGGATATAATTTATATGACGGTCTCACACCCGGAATACGTTTTCACAATAAAACCATCTTGGACAAACCGTTTATTTTTAACCTAAATCCGGCTTATTCTATGCTAACCCAATCGCTTATAGGGAGTTTTGGTTTTGTCGTATTAGAAAACAATCGAAAAAGTAATTTGTTCCAAACGAGATATTCTTTTCAAGGTTCTACTTATCATTATGCTCCCGATGCGTCATATTTTAAGCTAAATCCAATGGTCATTTTAAGAAAACGACCTGATGATTTTAGAGACAATAAAATTGAAAATTTCGTATTCAGATATGTCGTGGTCGAAAGAGAACATTCTGACATGGTTACGTTAGGACAGGACAATGAGAATTATTCTATTTTCAATGCAAAATATATCAACAGTAGAACCGAAATAAGAAATCATTTCAGCATAAAGTCTGATTTACAAATTGCCAATATCTTCGGGAAAATTTCAGGAGAAATTGAATACCGAAAGCTTTTTGATGACAACCGTCAATTCAACCTCAGATTTTTTGCGGGAAGTTTTTTATATCGTAAAACCGATTCGGAGTTTTTCAGTTTCGGACTCGACCGCCCAACAGATTATTTGTATGATTACAATCTATATGGTCGTTCTGAAGAAAGCGGATTTTTTAGCCAGCAGTATGTTACGGGCGAAGGAGCTTTTAAATCTATGTTCGACACCCGTTTTTCCAATCAGTGGATGACAACTATAAATGCTTCTTTCAGCATCTGGAATTGGGTTGAAGCCTATGGAGATATGGGATTTTTTAAGAATGAAAACTACACAGAAGAATTTGTGTATGACAGCGGCATTCGGTTAAATCTTGTAACAGATTATTTTGAGGTATATTTTCCAGTTTATTCTTCTATGGGATGGGAAATTGGCGAGAAAAATTATCACGAACGCATCCGATTTATAATAACTCTAAGTCCCGACATTCTTATCAGACTTTTTACAAGAAAATGGTTTTAGCAATTAGTTTGGTAGTTTTTTACTCAATATTCCATATAAAAAAGTACCAACTAAAGCACCCAATAAAACTATGGCAATACTGTAAACACCTGTTCCTAACAGAACAAATATAGGTCCGGGACATGCACCGACCAATCCCCAACCTAACCCAAAAAATATTCCACCTACAATATATCTGGTAAATCCTTTTTCTTTTTCAGGAAGTATAATCGGATATCCGAGAATATCTTTCACATTTTTTCTTTTAATAATCTGCATACCAACAATGCCGGTTAGAATAGCCACCATGATGATTCCGAACATGTGGAACGATTCAAAACGGAACATTTCATGAATTCTGTACCAAGAAACTGCTTCAGATTTAGTTAAAACAATTCCAAGCAAAATGCCGGCAATAAAAAATTTAAGTAACTTCATATCATCCAAAAATTAAAGGTAAAATATAATGTGTCATCGCTAATCCGCCAATAAAAAAACCGATTACAGCAATAAATGACGGTAACTGAAAGTTGCTCAATCCGGTAATTGCATGTCCCGAAGTACAACCGCCCGCATATCGAGTGCCGAAACCGATTAGGATTCCGCCGATGAGTAAAATCAGAAAACCTTTAGGTGTTTTTATACTTTCTAAACTAAAAATAGCATCGGGCACAAGTTTTCCTTCGGGTGCACCAATGCCAAAAGTCTGTAAATGAGAAATTGTTTCAGGATTTATCTGTACAATATTTTGATTACTCAGATAAAAATAAGCTATAAATCCGCCGAGAATTGACCCAAGTACAACTGCAAGATTCCATTTTTGCTCACGCCAATCTAATTTAAAAAAATCTGAAACTTTGTCTGCTCCCAGAATCGTACACATCGTACGCAGATTTGAAGACATCCCGAATGTTTTGCCAAAATAAATCAAGAGCAACATTATTGAGCCTAATAAAAAACCCGAAATACTCCAGTGCCAGGTATGAAATATTAAATCCATAAAAAAAGTTTTGGCAAAAATAACATAATTTAATCCAATTAAAGCATTAAACCCAAATTACACAATAGAAATATCTTTCTAAAAACACTGCTTTAAATCGTGGAATAAAACTGAAAAGATAAAACTTAGGCTGACTCTGAAAAAAACAATACCTTTGAATAAACTTTTAAATATGAAAAATTTCATAATAGAAATCAAATGGTCTTTAATAGTCGGAATCCTTGGATTAATATGGATATTTATTGAAAAACATTTTGGGTATCACAATGATAAAGTCGGTTATTATCAATTGTTTTCTATCTTATTTTTTCCGATAATGGCTTTGGGTTACGTTCTGTGTCTGAGAGAGAAAAAGCAGAAATATTACAACGGCAATATGAGCTGGACTCACGGATTTATTTCCGGAATATTTCTTTCTGCGTTTCTGACAATCTTGGCTCCTTTTGGTCAGTTTATTACCCACAATTTTATCTCACCAGATATGTCTGCAAATGCCATAGAATTGGCTACGAGCAAAAACACAATGACCTTAGAACAGGCCACAACCTATTACAATTTAAATAGTTTTATGATGCAAAGCGTGTTCAGTACTCTTTCAACAGGCATCGTTACGGGTGCTGTGGTTGCTTATTTTTTAAGAACAAAAAAAACACCAAACTATGAAGGTTAAACAATCTATCTTTTTGTTTTCAATTGCAGTTATAATTACCGCTTGCGGTGCCGGTTCAATTAAAAACACAATCAAAAACATAGATAATAACGCCCCAATTCCGGTGCTTAGAAAAGATAACTCTTTTGTGGTTACAGAATATAGTACAAATCCTAAATATGGATACGACAAAGACTATCCTATAAATGTCTTTTATAAAACGGTAACAAATGAAGCCATCAACCAAGAACGTTTCCTGAAATCACTTGCCGGTCCAAACGGAGAAAAATTATTCTATAAACGATTGGAAAGTTGCTGCCCATTCTCTACCAAACAAAGCAAAATAGGAGCAGGTTTTTTGGATATATATGAAATTCGATGGGTTGGTTGCAAAAAACCTCTGACACTTTATTTCAATATTTATGAAAAAGGACAACTTCTTGTTCCCGTAGGGCTAACCGCTAAAAAAGCCGAATAATCAACAAACTTGTGTATCTTTGTACCACAAAAACAAGACATGAATTTACAAAATATACCTCAAATCAAACACTTAAATAGCGGAAACTACTTTGTGCTTGGTGGACCTTGTGCTATTGAGGGAGAAGAAATGGCTCTCAAAATTGCAGAAAAATTAGTAAAAATCACCGATAAACTACAGATTCCGTATGTTTTTAAGGGTTCTTTCAAAAAAGCAAACCGTTCGAGAGTGGACTCTTTTACAGGAATTGGAGATGAAAAAGCCTTGAAAATATTGCGAAAAGTTTCCGAAACCTTTCATATTCCAACCATTACCGATATTCATACTAACGAAGATGCGACTATGGCAGCACAATATGTCGATGTGTTACAGATTCCCGCTTTTTTGGTGCGTCAGACAGATTTGGTTGTGGCTGCAGCAAACACAGGAAAAACTGTAAATCTGAAAAAAGGACAGTTTATGAGTCCCGAAAGTATGAAACACGCAGTTCAGAAAGTATTGGATTCCAACAACCAAAACGTAATGATTACGGATAGAGGAACGATGTTCGGTTATCAGGATATGATTGTAGATTTCAGAGGAATCCCGACTATGAAAGAATATGCAACTACGGTTTTGGACGTAACTCATTCACTGCAACAGCCGAATCAGACTTCGGGAGTAACCGGAGGAAGACCAGATATGATTGAAACCATTGCCAAAGCAGGAATCGTTACAGGAGTGGACGGAATTTTCATCGAAACACATTTCGACCCAGCTAACGCAAAATCTGATGGAGCGAATATGTTAGACCTTAAATACTTCGAAGGATTGATGACAAAATTAGTCGCTATCCGAAAAACCATTAATCAATTCTAATTCTATTTAAGCTTTACTCAAATTGAAACATTTTGCATTGTTAGTGGCTATGACTTTGAGCCTTCAAAGTTTTAGTCAGACGGAGAATCTTGTTTCTCCGGAAAAGTTTACTGCCCATAACAAGGGAAAAATTTATATATACTGGGGCGGAAATCGAGATTTTTTTACAAACTCTGACATCCGCTTCAAAGGAGAAGATTATGGATTTACTCTGAATAACGTTAAAGCTCATGACAAACCAAAAGGTTGGCATATTGATTATATAAATCCTGCAAGAATTACGATTCCTCAAACTAATTTTAGAGTGGGATATTTCATCACAGATAAATATAACATTTCATTGGGAATTGACCACATGAAATATGTAATGTATAATGACAGAACTGTTGGTTATTCCGGAGATTATCCTGACAGAGGTTCGTATGGCGAGGCTATTTCGGACGGAAATGTATTGCTTACTGAAGACTTTTTACTATTTGAACATACAGACGGACTGAATTACGTGAATGTTGAATTTTCACGTGTTGATGATTTTTCAAAATATCTGGGAATCAGGGATACGGATAAAATTCAATTTAACTTGACTGGTGGAATCGGTGCAGGAATTTTGTATCCAAAAACAAATGCTACTCTGATGGAGAAAGATCGATACGATGATTTTCATATTTCAGGTTATGGGATTTCTGCTAAAGCAGGGCTAAACATCACTTTTTGGAAATATCTATTTATCCAAGCAGAACTCAAAGGAGGTTATATCAATATGGGAGACATCAAAACTACACTTTCCAAAGCTGATAAGGCGTCACAAAGTTTTTATTTTGCAGAAACCGTGATTGCGATAGGAGGAATTTTTAGGGTTTGATTTTTAATAATCCTGAAAATCCTTTAATCTGTGGAAAAAAATTTTAGACAATGAAAGTGCATACTTTCAACTAACGAATGAAAGAATTCTAACATATAGAGACTGTTTATTTTTTTAAACAACCGGATAATCGGATGTCAAGGAATTGACACAGATTCACTTTACAAATACCTTTCAATAAAAACTTTTTTGTGATGTTCCTGATGGGCAATAATCACAAAACCCAAACCACGAACCGTTACATTATATCCCGAGGCTGTTCCAAATCTTTTCAAAACCTCATCTGAGAAAGACTTAAACATTTCTAATGTCGAAAGTCTTACTAACGAAAACTCTTGTAGCAAATCTTTTAAATGTCGTTGATTTGCCATTGCATTTGCTGAAAATTCATCTACATCATAGCCGGAAAGTTCTGTTTTATCATTTCTTGCAAATCGCAAAGCCCTGTATGCAAAAACTCTTTCACTGTCTATAAGATGTTGGATGATTTCTTTGATAGTCCATTTTCCGGTTGCATATCGATAATCATGTCTATCCATCGAAATATCTTGCACAAATTTTATAAAATAATAATGTGATGCTTCAAGCTCTTCCAATAGAACCATATCACTTTTCATATTCTTAAAGTATGCTTGGTAATACGGCGGATATTCGGATATGTCTAACTCAGATAGCGTCATATTTAATTAATTATTATTGGCTTACATAATCCTGTAAATAGGCAAAACGCGGGGTCAATTTCCCGTTTTCGGTAATTTTTGCTCTTTGAAGAATTCCGTCTTTATCTCCGTTGAAAAAAGCGGGAATCACATGTTCGATAAACATTTTTCCGAAGCCCTCACTGGCATCTTTCGGAAGCTCACAAGGCAGATTATCAACAGCCATAACCGTAATAGCGGCAGGGTGCGTATAATCCACTTCTTTGTTTTCGGACGGATGATATCCGTATAGAGGCTCTGCAATAGTCGAAGCACGAAGCGTACAAGCAATCGGTCCGTCAACATCACAAGAAACATCTCCCACAACCTTAATTTTGTTGTCTTTGACTTTGAGCATTTCCCGGGTTAAAATAAACGGAGCATCGTTCCCGTAAAAATGCCCCGTAATCATCACGTCTGCCACTTTAGTAAACCGCTCAAAATCAGACTTATACTCTGTTGGATTATTGTAAAAATCGTATTTATTCAAAACTTTTCCGTCTTTACGCTTGTTGTAATCCATAACATCTGCTTTGGTGTAAACAGGTCTGTCATACGTTTTTGTCAAAAAATCGTGAGTAGAAACTTCCTTGATTTTTACAGCATCTAAAATATCTTTTATTCCTCTTGCAACTTTTCCGCTACCTCCGGTCATTACGATTTTAATCGGAGGGAGTTGGTGTCTTTTGACAGCATTTACCAAAGCCTGTTGGTCAGAAAGTGTTTCTGCTTTCGGAAGATTAAACAATTCGAATTTTAGTCCGAAAGCTCTAAACGTATTATAAGCCCCCACAACTCCTGCATAATATCCGAAACCTATCAGACGTTTATTGTTGGAATCTACGATCGTTTCGTGGTCATATAATTCAATGTTTTTTTCTAAAACAGCTTGAAGTAATTTTCGGTTATAAGGCTGTTTTTTAATCGTATGCGAAAAGAAAAAATATTTTTTGTTCGGGATAAGGGCATCAATCGGAACTTCTTTTACTCCAATCAAAACATCACAATCCGAAACATCATCAGTAACTTCAATCTCTTGATTTGTATAGTCGGAATCAGAAAAAATCCTAATATCCGAAGATTCAGCTATAATTTGAGCTTGAGGAAATTTTTCGATTACATTTTTAGCTTCTTCGGGAGAAAAAACAACTCGTCTGTCCGGTGGGTTTTTTCGTTCTTTAATAAGGGCAAATTTCATTTTTTCGTTTATTTTTTTATCGGCTTTTAAGAAAACTTCCCAAAAGTACGATTTTAAAATGTCCTATACAATTAAACATTATTTTATACATTTGTTAAGACCTTTCATTAACCAAGAATGAAAAAAGAGCTACTTTCTCAAGTGTACCAACACCAACTTATAAGTTCTGACGAGCTTCAAAAAATCATTGATTCGCACCAGAAAATTACCCTCAAAAAAGGAGATTTTATTCTGAAAGAAGGAGAAATTGCCAACTCATATTTCATTTTAGAAAACGGACTGATTCGTTCTTTTGCTTATGATTACAACGGAAACGACATTACAACCGATTTTTTCTGCAATTATGATGTGGTTATTGAAGTACTTTCCCTTTTTCAACGAACACCTACTCAGGAAAATATTCAAGCCCTTACAGATTGTATCGGTTGGAAAATTGATTTAGACGTTTTTCAAGATCTCTATCATTCCATTCCCGGAGTTTCAGAATGGGGACGACACTGGATGACCGGAAAATTATTTCAGTCAAAACAACGTTTTTTAGAGATGATTACTACTTCGGCTAAAAATCGTTATGAAAATCTGATTAAAGAAAAACCACAAGTTATCCTGCAATCGCCTCTCAAACACATTGCAAGTTATCTCGGAATTACCGATACTTCGTTCAGCAGAATCCGAAAAGAAATTTCGTAAAACTGCATTTCTTGTCTTATGGCAAGTTTTTTCTGAATCCGACTTTTTACATTTGTGCATATTTAACAAAAAAAATAAAAACTATGAGCAAAAATGTAATTTGTTGGTTTGAAATCTATGTAAAAGATATGAACCGAGCGAAAAAATTCTATTCCGAAATTTTGAATAGTAAGTTTAAGGATGTTGATATGGAATATCCCGGTTTGAAAATGTCTTTTTTTGATGCTGGTTCTGAAAATTCCGGAGAAGAATATCCTGTAAGCGGAGCATTGGTTGAAATGGAAGGAGCTAAAGACGGAGACGGAAAATCTTTAAATTCTGTTGTTTATTTTCCTTGTGAGGATTGTGCTGTTGAAGAAAGCAGAGTTGAAAAAGCAGGAGGAAAAGTTACTCAACCGAAAATGTCTATCGGAGAATTCGGATTTTGCAGTATGTGTATAGATTCTGAAGGAAATATGTTCGGATTGTACTCTATGAAGTAATAATTTTCTCAACTCTAACGGAGTTTTGAACTCCGTTAGAGTTTATTTAAAACAAAACAAATGAAACTAACAGCAAAAGCAACATTACAAATTCAAAAACCGATTACAGAAGTTTTTGAAGCCATTATAAATCCTGAAAAAATGACGAAATATTTTATTTCCAAAAGCACAGGACGAATGGAAACAGGCAAAGAGCTTATTTGGGAATTTCCTGAATTTCCTGACAGGTTTCCCGTAAAAATTACGGAAGTTCAAGCCAACAAATCCGTTTCGTTTGTGTGGGACGAGGAAACCGTTGTAAATATTACTTTGGAAGAACTTTCAGATAAAAGCACACTCGTAAAAGTTACCGAAGGAGAAAAAGAGCTAAACGAAAAAAAACTCGAATGGCTTACATTAAATACTGCGGGTTGGGCAAATTTTCTCGATTGTATGAAAGCCTATTTAGAATACGGAATTCAACTTCGTAAAGGAGCTTATGAATTTATGAAACCCTGTTAAACCAATATAACTATGAAAAAATTACAATTCAAAACAGACATCAAAGCTCCTGTTTCAAAGGTTTGGAAAACAATGCTCGGATTGGAAAACAAATCAACCTACGAAGCGTGGACAGCCGAATTTAACCCGACTTCTAGTTTTGAGGGAAATTGGGAAAAAGGCTCAAAAATGCTTTTTATCGGTGTAGATGAAAACGGAGCAAAAGGCGGAATGGTTAGCAAAATCGCAGAAAATATTCCCAATAAATTTATTTCCATTCGTCATTACGGAATTTTGAAAGACGATGAAGAAATCACGACAGGTAAAGAAGTCGAAAAATGGACAGGAGGATTAGAAAATTACACCTTTGAAGAAAACAACGGAATCACTACCCTTACCGTAGAACTTGATACGACAGAAGAATTTGTCGATTACTTCAATGGCACTTATCCGATAGCATTAGACAAATTAAAATCAATGCTTGAAAGCTGAAAAATGAACACAGATATTCAGAATTATAACGACAGTCAATCGGAAGATGACAAGAAAGTTTGTGAGTTTCTTGGTAAGGAAATAAACAGAAATCTCTCCGATGCAGAAAGCAAGGTCTGGCACAAACACCCTGTCTGGTTTTTGGACGGAAATCCGATTACGGGGTATAGCAAACAGAAAAAAGGAATACGTTTAATGTTTTGGAGTGGAGCTGATTTTGAAGAAGAAAAATTAAACATCAGAGGAGAAAAATTTAAAGATGCTTCCGTTTTTTATAATTCTGTTTCGGAAATCGACACAAACGACTTAAAGCGTTGGCTCGAAAAAGCGAAAGAAATTCAATGGGATTATAAAAATATCGTAAAACGGAAAGGAAAATTAGAAAGATTAAAATAAATTTGTTTCAACTAACTTTAAACCTAAATCAAAATGAAAATACTTAAAAAAATTATTATCGTATTGTTGATAATCATTGCTATTCCTTTGATTGTCGCATTATTTGTCCCGAACAAATCGACAAGCGAAGGTCAAATCATTATCAACAAACCCAAGCAGGAAGTATTTGATTATATCAAATATGTGAAAAATCAGGATAATTTCGGAAAATGGCAACTCTCAGACCCTGATATGATTACAACCGAAGAAGGCGAAGACGGAACCGTTGGCTTTAAATACAGTTGGGAAAGCAAAGAACTCGGAAAAGGAGCACAAGTAATTACTAATATCGTGGAAGGAGAACGAATGGAATCGGATATGTTTTTCTACGATTTTGACGATACTCCAAGCAAAGCCCATTTTATCGTTGAAGAAAAATCTCCAACCGAAACCCTTGTGAAATGGGGAATTTCGTGGACAACACCTTACCCGTGGAACTTGATGAGCCTGTTTTTTAATATGGACAACGATTTCAATATAGGACTGGAAAATCTGAAAGAAATTGTAGAAGCACAGGAAAGTCCTGTTGATGACAAAACAGCTTTACTAAACTATTTTTCGGAAACAACAGAAAATCTTCGAGAAAGTATTTCAGGTTTAAGCAAAGAACAAATGCACTTTAAACCGTCCGATGAATCGTGGAGTATCAGTCAATGTGTAGAACATATTATCCTTACTGAAAATATGATTTTCTCAATGATACAGGAAACTATGGAAAAACCCGCCAATCCTGAACGCAGGGAAGAAATCAAATTTTCAGATAAGGAAATTATGGCAATGGTAATTGACCGAAGTGAAAAATACAAAGCTCCGGAAATGCTGATTGCAAAAGGGAAATATGATGACCCTGCAACAGCTGTACACGACTTGAAAGTACAAAGAGAGGAAATATTTTCTTTCATTAGAAATACTCCCGTAGAAGATTTACGGAATCATATAAGTGATTCTCCTTCGGGTGCTTCAGATGCCTATCAGTCGTTACTTTTTTTGGCAGGACATACCGCAAGACATACCTTACAAATCGAAGAAATAAAAGCAGATAGTAATTTTCCAAAATAATTTAACTGTTTAACCTGACAGGTTTTTAAAACCTGTCAGGTTTAGTAAACGCTTATGGATAAAGTAAATCATTGGACAGAAGAACTCGGAAAACTCAAAGAAATTCTAAACAAAACCTCACTTGACATTACTGTTAAGTGGGGAGCTGACGTATATATTCACAAAGGAAAAAATATAGTAAGCATCGGAGCTTTTAAAAATCATATAGCTCTGGTGTTTTTTAACGGAGTTTTTATAGATGATGTTTTTAACGTATTTTCTTCCGACACTACTGCCAAAGCAATGCGGCAATGGAAATTCAAATCTTTAGAAGAAATTGACGAAAAGAAAATTCTGAATTACGTTAATCAAGCTATAAAAAATTCTGAAGAGGGAAAAGAGCTGAAAGCCGAAAAACATCAGCCTGTTCCAACAGCCGAACTTTTGCTTGAAACTTTTAAAAAAGACAAAAAACTCAAAGAAGCTTTTGAAAAACTGACTTCAGGCAAGCAAAAAGAATATAGTTTGTACATTAACGAGGCTAAACAGGAAGCTACCAAGCTAAAACGAATTGAAAAAATAATCCCGATGATTTTGCAGGGTGTAGGATTGCACGATAAATATAAAAACTGTTGATTATGGCAAAAAACAAAACCCAGACCACCGATGCAAATGTTGAGGATTTTATTAATTCTTTTGCAGATACCGAACAAAAACGAAAAGACAGTTTTGAGCTGATAAAACTGATGCAGGATTTTACGGGTTACGAGCCTAAAATGTATGGTCCGAGCATTGTAGGATTTGGGAATTATCATTACAAATACGACAGCGGACACGAAGGCGATGCTCCGCTTGTAGGCTTTTCTCCGAGAAAATCGGCTATTTCGCTTTATGTTTTTACGGGTTATTTAGGACATTCCGAACAGGAAGAATTACTAAAAGATTTAGGGAAATTCAAAATGGGAAAAGCCTGTATTTATGTTAAAAAGCTGTCCGACATCAACCAAGATGTTCTCAAAAAACTGATGAAATCAACCATTGAGTTTTTACAGGCTAAATACGGAAACAACTAAAAACAAATCACTATGAAAAATCTCAAAATCGAAATCAAATGGGCAGTTATTTTTTCTCTAATGATGCTTCTTTGGATGCTGTTAGAAAAACTAACCGGATTACACAGCACACATATTGACAAACACGCATACATATCAAATTTGTTCGCAATTCCTGCAATTTTGATATATGTTTTGGCTTTGAAAGACAAAAAGAAAAATTTCTATAACGGACAAATTTAGTACAGACAAGGAATTATTTCCGGGATTATCTTGTCGGTCATTATTGCCTTGTTGTATCCTTTGGTTCAATGGATAATTTCTTATGTTATTACTCCCGAGTATTTTCCCAATGCCATTGCATATTCTTTAGAAACAGGATATTACAAAACACAAGAGGAGGCAGAAACATTTTTTAACTTTAAGAGCTATGTAATATTCGGAGATGTTTGGGCTTTGTTTATGGGAATTGTAACAACAGCTATTGTAATGTTATTCCTGAAAAGCAAAAAATCGTAATTCGTTAAAAAACTGTAAACTGCGACTGAATACTGAAAACTTTTTGTACTTTTGCATCGAAGTTCTTTTACAAAAAACTTAATCACATTCGGGGTCGACCGGTTTTGACAGCGGGTGGAATTGATTAGTAAGCACGTCGAGCCAAGTATGGTAGGCTCGTAAAACTCTGCTATACGAACTTTTAAACGGCGAAAATAACTACGCTCTTGCTGCTTAATCTGAATCATAGTAAGATGAGCCTCGCTCCTACAAGGTAGGAAAGCAGGATTTCTCTCAGAACCCTTGGTTTGTGGGGTCTGATTAAGAGGAACTGGAAAAATAAACCTAAGAAAGGTAAAGCTTTAAACCCTTTCTGACACTCATAAAGCTAAGCCAAAAGTGGTCGTTTTCAACCTTGCTTTTGGTCGAAAATCAAAGTGAAAACTAAACGTGTAGAAAGCTCTTTGATTGCTCGTTTGGACGAGAGTTCGATTCTCTCCGACTCCACTATTATAAACCTCAACTGTTTGTTTTAAAACAAGTTGAGGTTTTTATTTTAATAATATTTTTACTTCCATTTTATGAATCTCGGCTCATACCAAATACTAAAAATAGACAGAAAAACCAATGTAGGTCTTTTTCTTACCGACGGAGAATCGGATATCTTACTTCCTAATAAATATGTTCCGGAGACATACGAAATTGGAGATGAAATTGAAGTCTTTGTTTATCTTGACCACGAAGAAAGACCTGTAGCAACCACATTAAAGCCTTACATTATTTTGTATGATTTTGCTTTTTTGCGAGTAAATCACACCAATAAATTTGGTGCTTTTCTCGATTGGGGTTTAGAAAAAGATTTGTTTGTTCCGTTTAAAGAACAAGCTAGAAAAATGGAAACCGGAAAACGATATTTGGTCTATATGTATTTGGACGAAAAAACAAACCGACTTATAGCTACAAGCAGAATCAATAAGTTTTTAAACCTCGAACCGGCAGAATATGAAGTTGGACAAAAAGTTGACATAATTATCTCGCATATTACCGATTTGGGGGTAAATGTCATCGTCAATAAATCTCACAAAGGATTGGTTTATAAAAATGATATTTTTGATGAAAAAATACGCCCCGGAGACAAAACTATCGGATATATAAAAGCCATCAGAGCAGAAAATAAAATTGATGTTTCTCTCCGAAAAACAGGCTTTGAAAAAACAGATGAATATGCCGGTAAAATCCTTGAAATGCTCCAAAACGGAAAAGGTTTCCTGTCGCTTCACGACAAAAGCAACCCCGAAGACATTAAAAACCTGCTTCAAATGAGTAAAAAAGATTTCAAAAAAGCTATCGGGAACTTATACCGCCAGAAATTGATTGATATTCAGGAGAACGGGATTAAGCTTTTATAATTTTAAATCGTTTTTAAAGCTTCAATTAAACTGTCGATATCTTCCTTAGTGTTACTGTGTGAAAAAGAAATTCGTATAGAGGGTTTTTCCAATTCACTTTCGGGTAACATTTCTGTCAATACGTGCGAAGGTTTAACACTCCCTGACTGACAGGCACTGCCTCGCGACACCGAAATCCCTTTTATATCAAGCATAAACAGAATTATTTGAGCCTTGTCTGCCGAAAATGGCAACCTGATGCTTAAAATCGTATAAAAACTATTTTCCCCTCCATTAAATTCAACTCCGGGAAAGTTTTCTCTAAAAGCCTTTATCGCATACTGTTTCAATTTAGTAACATTAACTCGTTCTTCGTCCAAACGAGCATGAGAGATTTCGAGAGCTTTTGCCATACCTGCTATTTGATGAACGGCTTCTGTTCCACCTCGTAATCCTTTTTCTTGTTCACCTCCGTGAATCATTGAACCCAACGAAACACTCTTTTTGATTCTGATAAAACCAACTCCTTTGGGTCCGTTAAATTTATGAGCACTCGCCACAATAAAATCCACATCCCAATTTGACAAATCTATATTGGTTTTTCCAACAGCCTGAACTGTGTCCGAAAAATATAAAGCATTATACTTTTTACATAATTCACCTATTTTTTCAATATCAGAAACAACACCGGTTTCATTGTTTATATACATCAGACAAACCAGTGTTTTTTTGGATTCTTTCAACAATTCCTCCAATTGTTGATAGTCAAAAGAACCGTTCGAATCAATATTTAGATAACATACCTCAGCACTATTTGACACTTTTTCTATAGAATGTAAAACTGCATGATGCTCCGTTCTGGATGTAATAATTCTTTCTATTTTAAGATTTTTAATCGCATTTTTAATAATCCAGTTGATGCTTTCTGTAGCACCGGAAGTAAAAATAATTTCTTGTGCTGTACAATTGAGAATATTTGCAATTAATTTTCGAGAAGTTTCAATTACAGCTTTTGCATCACGACCAAAACTATGTGTCGAAGACGGATTCCCGTTTGAATTCTGCATCACTCTTATCATTTCTTCGATAACTTCATTGCGAAGAAAGGTTGTAGAAGCATTGTCTAAATATACTTTTTTCATTTATTTAAAATTAATTTATAGGAAAAAAACTGATTGCAGTTCCGCCTCCGGCAGCCAAATTTAATTTGAGAGCCGATTTTGAAGTTACTTCAATCGTGCGGATTCGATATGATTTCGGATTATTTTTCCAGTGAGCATCTTCTGCATCTTCATAAAGTGTTGCCATATATTTTTTTCCGGGTGAAAGAAAATCAAGCTTAATCTCTGTTTTCCTAGTATTTTCATCGGTAATAGCTCCCAAAAACCAATTTTCTTTGCCCTTTTCTTTTCTTGCTATCGTAATATAATCGCCTGGCTCGGCTTCAATAATTTTGGTATCATCCCAATCCAATGCCACTTCTTTGATAAACTGAAAAGCGTCGAGATGTTTCTCATAATTTTCGGGTAAATCTGCTGCCATTTGCAACGGACTGTAGATGGTAACATACAACGCCAATTGTTTTGCCAAGGTGGTTTGCACTTGCTCAGATTTATTTGGGTCGTAATGATTCATCTTGATTTCAAAAATTCCCGGTGTATAATCCATCGGACCGCCCAAAAATCGGGTAAATGGCAAAATGGTTTCATGAGCCGGCGGATTTCCGTTACTCCAAGCGTTAAATTCGTTTCCGCGAGCTGCTTCGGCTGCAATATAATTAGGATATGTTCTGTGATAACCCGTTGGTCTGTGTGATTCGTGCGAATTGACCATGATTTTATAATCGGCTGCTCGTTGGGCTACATAATTGAAATGATTTACCATAGCCTGACCGTCATGCCATTCGCCACGCGGAATAATTCTACCCACATAACCCGTTTTAACAGCATGATAATTATGGTCTTTCATAAACTTAAAGGCTCTGTCCAATCTTCTTTCATAATTTGACACAGATGCCGATGTTTCGTGGTGCATAATCATTTTAACTCCTTTAGATGCAGCATATTTCTGAATCTCTTTAATGTCAAAATCCGGATATGGTGTTACAAAATCAAACACTTCTTCTTTCCAATTGCCAAACCAATCTTCCCATCCGATATTCCACCCTTCAACTAAAACACCATCAAAACCATGTGTTGAAGCAAAATCTATATATTTCTTAGTATTTTCTGTCGTAGCTCCGTGTTTACCCGTAGGTTTTAAATCTAAATCGGATGATAATTGTGCGTTCTGTGAACCTGCATAATCCCAAGTAGCTTTACCGATGTGCATTTCCCACCAGATTCCGACATATTTCATAGGTTTAATCCACGATGTGTCTTCAATTTTTGAAGGTTCATTCAGGTTTAAAATCATTTGAGATGCCAAAATTTTTCGAGCATCATCACTAACCATAACTGTTCGCCACGGTGTTTGTGTAGCAACCTGCAAGTATGCCTTATCTCCTATCGCATTAGGAACAAGATGAGATTTTAAACTAAAAGATGTGGTGTTAACATCTAAGTGCATAACCGGATAATTGACAACAGCTGCTTCAAAAATATTAATATATATACCTGAATCAGACTTGAGCATCAAAGGTGATTGAACTCTTGATTTTCCCATCGGACCTTTAAAACCTATACCGTTATTTAGGTCTAATTCTTCGTTGTCAATTTCAGACAATCGGGTTTGATTATAGACATATTCCTGACTGTCATAATCGCCCGGAATCCAAAAGGCATTATGATTTTCTGTCAAATTAAAAGCTGTATTTTCCTGTTTTATAACAAAGTAATTAAGACCGTTCTGAGCCGGAATTTCATATCTAAAGGCAAGTCCTTCATTAAACAAACGGAAAACAACATTCAAAAATCTCCCGGTATTTTTTTGTTGAAGTTTTACTAAAAGCTGACGATAATGGTTTTCTATTTGAGTATATTCGCCCAAAACAGGTTGCCATAATTCCCTAAATTCCGTGGTTTCTGTATCGATAATCTCAAAATCCTTGTCAAATGACTCCAAATCTTTAAACACCAATCCCAAACTTGATGGTGATATAATGGTTTTATTTTTATAATTTAAGTCATATATAGGAACTCCTTTATTGTTAAGAGAAAAGCTCAATTTCAAATTACCGTCAAAAGACTGAATATTTTGACCGGACACATATATAGATTGAATCATGATGAAAATTAAAAATATTTTTTTCATTTGCATTACACTATCTTTATTGATGAAGTCATCTTGACTTTTCTTTGATAAAAATAAAGGGTTGCGGAAATTTGTGTTGCGAAACATAAAACCCCAACCCCGTGTACCAAGTACTTGACAAAGATATGATAGAATTAGAAATAATTCCCTA
>JAVEUZ010000029.1:0-31153 GCA_034005285.1 Flavobacteriaceae bacterium | reverse complement strand
GCAGCATCGTTACATCCTGAAGCAGTATCGGTAACCACAACGGTATATGTAGTCGTTGCAGAAGGATTAACTACAGGGTTTTTCTCTGTAGAAGTAAATCCTGCCGGCTCAGATGTCCAAGAATATGTATATGACGGAACATTTGACGGTGTGAACATATAAGTTCTTCCAGCGGTTATTGGAGCCGAGATAGTGGTATAAAATATTGAAGTTGAGCCTGTGTTTGTTGTAGCCAAGGCGTTGTTATATACAGTCGCAGAAGTAGCTAAACCTATGGTATAGCCACCAGTATTTGTAACCATTCCACTACCATAAACAAACTGAACAGCACTATTGCTTTCATGCAACCACGCTTGGAATCTTGCATTGGCTGCTCCTAAAGTGTTTCTAGGAACAGTAACAAACCATTCTACAATCAATATACGGTTAGGAGCTGTTCCTGATACTTTATAACGAACACTACCACCCGTTCCTGTTGCTAAATCATCCCAATAAGGCATGATAGCAGGGGAATTTGTAGCGGCATTTGTGGCAGTATTAGCCCATTGGTTTGTAACAGCAGTTGCACCCAATCTCATCAGACCGTTTGCATTTACAGAAAACTGCGTATAGCTATTTCCTCCGTAATTAAAGGTAAAACCAATATTGGTAACTGCAGAAGCATTGTCATCTAGACTTGAACCTAAAAGCTGTGTAGCTCCTGTCATAGGGTCTAATGCAACTCCGGTAGAAGTAGAGAAATTATATGTATTTACTGCTCCAGTTACAAAACTCTGAACACCTATTGACGATAATTGAACGTCAATTTCTGGGCAAACTGTATCTAAATCTGAAGAAGCAGTAGCCGTAACAGCATTTCCAACACCAACTGTAACCGTAGCTGTACTGATACAACCATTGGCATCTGTGCCTGTTACTGTATAAACAGTAGTTACCGAAGGTGTAGCTGAAACAACAGAACCTGTCGTAGAACTCAATCCGTCAGCAGGACTCCATGTATAACTAACGCCACCCGATGCCGTAAGCACTACAGCCTCAGCTCCAGGACTACAATAAGCATCAGCTGAAGCGGTAATCGCAATATTTGGAGAACTCACATTCATAATCGCTGTCTCTGAAGTTGCAGAACCGCAAGGTGCATCGGCTCCAATAACCACTCTATAATAATGGTTGCCCACCGGTGTAGAAGCAGAACGGGTTACTGAAAGTACAGAAGAATCTTGTCCGCCGTATGTAACACCTGCGGGTATGTTGTTGGCAACATTGGCAAACGACACCCCGTCAGCAGAATACTGCCAGGTATATCCGGCTATTCCACCGCTTGCCACAACACTGAAGTTTTGTGTGCCTGCAGGATCTAAACATATCGAAGCAGACTGTGGTTGAGAAGAAATAGAGATGCCTTCTGCAAACGAAAGAATGGCAACGTTAGACTCTGCCGAGTTAGCAGGACCGTTTACAACAACACGGAATCTCCATCCGTTATGAACAGTCGTGATACCTGTAACATATAAAACATCTGTGTCAGAGCCTGAGAAAGTAAGACCAAATGATGAGCCATCTGATATTTCTTCCCACCATCCGTCTTCGGTTTGGTCTAATTCCCAGTAATAAGAATCTACTTCACCTATAGCAACTACCGTAAACTGAGCCTCGTTAGAAACGGTGCTACACAAAGCAACACTGGCAGGGTCTGTCTCAATACCTGTATCTCCTACCAATAAAATAGCATTCTCGCTATAAACATCATCACACAATCCTGAATTGCTGATGACAACAAAAAACTCAAACCAACTCATGTCTTCCGGTGTGTTGCTAATGGTTAGCGTAGCCGTGTTTGAACCTGAGAATGTTTCTCCGTAAGCACCCGGACCGTCAGAGATTGCAACATCTCCGGCACCTCCGTTATAATACCACTGATAACCACTTATTGTACCTGTAGCATTTACACTAAAAGTAGCAATATTGCCGGTAACAACCGTCTGGCTAAGTGTCTGAGAAACAATAGCTGTTTCTTCGCTGATAACAACATCATGAGAAACAGTAGTGGTACAACCATTGTCTGTTACAGAAAACGAAATTGTAACCTCGCCGGCACTGTGAACAGTAACCAAACCGTCACCGTTTACCGTAGCAATGTTCTCGTCTGAAGAAGACCAGTCATTACCAATAGCACCTGCTACTTCTAAAGCAAATGAGTTTGCATCAGAACTGAAACAGAAAGTATCAACGCCCGTAATCGGGTTCACAGTTGGGAATGGTTTGATAGTAAGTGTTTGTGTACTTATGCCTGTACCCTCTATGTTGGTAACAGAAACACTACTGCCTGTAATTGTACCTTCCGGTACTACAAAAGTAATCGTGTTTTCGTCTATTACTTCAAAAGCCGCACTTAGAGAGCCTACACTCACGTCTGTAATACCTATAAAATTACTTCCCGAAACAGTAACTGTTTCTCCAAAACCGCAAACTTCAGAAGGGTTGAGGGAAGCAATGTAAGGAGCTGGTACTACTATGATAGTATAGTCTTCGGTTTCACCGTCATAGTTGACGATATCACCTTCTTGACTCAAGCAAGGATGTTCTAAATATGCACTTTGATACATTGTCTGAATCCTCATTCTTGTTTGCCCTAATATGGCATTTGTTGGAACAGTAATAGTTAATGGGCTTTCTGAACTTAAAATGTTATTTCCATTGGTAGCAGATCCTAAAACATATCGTTCACCAGCTTCAAACACACCGTTCTGGTTCCAGTCTATCCATGCAATCTGATAAAAAGTGAGGCTTCCTAAAGATATTGCGGTGTTTACACTTACACTTAATTGATAGGATGCTCCCTGTATCACATCTGCACTTTGCGAAGTATAATCAGAGTATTGTGTCAAACCGCTTGATGTATTGTTAATGCCTGATGTCTCTCCTGTAAAAGTTACATTGGTAATTCCTTCATCAAAATCTGAGTCTAAAGGAACAGAGGCACAATAACCTGATGTAAACACAGCTTCAGAAGAAGTATTGCTTTCTGAACTGTTTGTACAAGTCGTTATCAAACGCCACTGAACAACAGAACCAAATGCAGGTGCCGTAGCCGTATAGTCCGAATAATTGTTGGAAGAACTTCCTGCATTAACCCAACCTCCATCGTTTGTGTTAGACTGCCATTGGTAGGTAACTCCAATACCGTAACCATAACCGGAAGCTGACACCGTATAGGTTGAGCCAGCTTCATCTTCTGAAACACTTACAAAGGCTGTACCACCGTCTGGTGTGCCTGAACAATCTGTAAGTGCTTGTATAGAAATAGTATAATCCTCTACTTGTCCATAACCTGAATTACCACAAGGAGTTAGATTAGGATTTACAGTCGAATCATGCAGACGTACCCTCATTCGGGTAAGACCAGGAAGAGCGTCCGTAGGGATGAATATATTTCCTGCCCAAGGAGAGGCTCCTGTCGCTGTTGTTAAAACCAATTCACCCGGATCATTAAAATCTCCATTTTGATTAAAATCTATCCACACCAATACCTGGTCATCAACATAAGAGGTGCCCGTAAAAGATGCTGAGAAAGGGTATGTAAGTCCTTGCACAACAGTACCTGTCACAGATGTGAAGTTTTCATACCCAACGGCAGCACTAGAATTGTTGTTAATATCAGCAAAGGTAACATTGGATATTGATTCATAAGACGGGTCAATAGCCTCGGCCGCACAATAATTATGTACGGTAGTAAATGTAGCTGCAGAAGAAGTATTACTTTCTGAACTATTTGTACAGGTAGTAACCAAACGCCATTGAACCGAATCTCCTATATTGGCAGGTGCGGTAGCTTCATAGCTCACGCTTGTAGCCCCAGGCACATCTACCCATCCGCCATTATTGGTGTTGGATTGCCATTGATATTCTATGCCTAATCCAGCAGTAATACCTGAAGCAGATACGGTATAAGTTGATCCCGGATTTCCCGTTCCCGGGTTTACAGATGCCGTGCCGGCATTGGGTGTGCCTGAACAGGCAGCCATCGCTTCAACTGTAAAACCATAATCTTCGGCTTCTCCCCAAGAATAACTTGAACAAGCGTCAAATGTTGTTGAGTCTTCTACAGCCCGTACCCTCATTTTAGTTGTTCCTGGTAAAGCCTCTGCCGGAACAGTAAAAGAACCTGTATAAGAACTACCCGCACCTATTGAAGAAGAACTGGAAGCCATTAGCTCGTTAGCATCAAAAGTACCGTTCTGATTCCAGTCAACCCAGATCTTTACTCCGGAAGCGTAATTCTGTATTTCAACATTAAAATTTACAACAGATGATTGAACAGCTGTTGCAGTATGAGTGTCGGAATAATCCATATATGAACCGGCACTACAACCTGTGCCGTTATTTGTAATATTTGTACTTGCTCCTGTTGTAGAGACATTGTTTATTCTTCCTCCAAAACTACAACCGGATGAGTAAGTAGGCGTACAATAGGTCAGCACTGCAGTAAACGTAGCCGTAGCAGAAGTGTTGCTTTCTGAACTATTTGTACAGGTAGTAACCAAACGCCATTGAACCGAATCTCCTATATTGGCAGGTGCGGTAGCTTCATAGCTCACGCTTGTAGCCCCAGGCACATCTACCCATCCGCCATTATTGGTGTTGGATTGCCATTGATATTCTATGCCTAATCCAGCAGTAATACCTGAAGCAGATACGGTATAAGTTGATCCCGGATTTCCCGTTCCCGGGTTTACAGATGCCGTGCCGGCATTGGGTGTGCCTGAACAGGCAGCCATCGCTTCAACTGTAAAACCATAATCTTCGGCTTCTCCCCAAGAATAACTTGAACAAGCGTCAAATGTTGTTGAGTCTTCTACAGCCCGTACCCTCATTTTAGTTGTTCCTGGTAAAGCCTCTGCCGGAACAGTAAAAGAACCTGTATAAGAACTACCCGCACCTATTGAAGAAGAACTGGAAGCCATTAGCTCGTTAGCATCAAAAGTACCGTTCTGATTCCAGTCAACCCAGATCTTTACTCCGGAAGCGTAATTCTGTATTTCAACATTAAAATTTACAACAGATGATTGAACAGCTGTTGCAGTATGAGTGTCGGAATAATCCATATATGAACCGGCACTACAACCTGTGCCGTTATTTGTAATATTTGTACTTGCTCCTGTTGTAGAGACATTGTTTATTCTTCCTCCAAAACTACAACCGGATGAGTAAGTAGGCGTACAATAGGTCAGCACTGCAGTAAACGTAGCCGTAGCAGAAGTGTTGCTTTCTGAACTATTTGTACAGGTAGTAACCAAACGCCATTGAACCGAATCTCCTGCATTGGCAGGTGCGGTAGCCGAATAGTTGCTACTTGTAGCTCCGGACACATCTACCCATCCACCATTATTGGTGTTGGATTGCCATTGATATTCTATACCTTCTCCGCCCGTAATTCCTGAAGCAGATACGGTATAGCCTGATCCCGGATTCCCCGTTGCGGGACTTACAGATGCTGTACCGGCATTGGGTTGTCCAGAACAGTCTTCCATAGAAACAAGAGTGATTTGTATATTAGGTCGATTGTTATTTCTTGTTCCGTTAGCAGTAGGTGGATTTGTATCCGTTTCCCAGTATCCATGAGTATTAGTTACTGTAGAATACCTATTAGCAACTCCGGAACTACTGTCTGTACCAAAGCCACCATAGTTTGTTTCTACAAACACCTGTAAATTATCAACACCATCATAAATGAAAGACGTGTCAAGCGTTATGGTATTCCAACCTGTTGTAACGGTACGACTTCCGCTATAAACTTGTGTTGCCCCATCTGTCAGGGTAGCCCACGTGCCAGTTGGAGAGGCAAGTGTTGTAGAACCGGTAGTCTTTAAATAAATAACAATAGGTCGTGCTGTAGTGCTTGCAGTGTTAGCATACCAAGCAAGATGTGTAATTGCACCATTTCCATTAACTTCATTAGCAGTGTAAATTGCTGTTGAACGTGAAAATCCATAATATGCACTTAGAGGGTACCTTGCTGTATTCTCCCCACTTCCGATTGTGACAGTAGTCTGTGAAAAGGCAAACTCTCCCACAAAAAACATTAAACAAAATGAAAGCCATGTAAGCTTCCATGAAAACATCGTTGCCGAACGAGGTGAATACTCACCTACATCCGGTTTTTTCGTTTTGAGCCACGTCCCCAAACGTGTACTCAAAGGAATGTAGTCATTCATCATAAATAAAAAAAATTGGTTAATAATTAATTATTGAGCTACTAAATTTATGAATATTGTTAAGTAAACGTTAATCGTTTTGTAGATATTCGTTAAAACAGCACAAAAAATCGATGAAATGAATGTTAATTAATTATTTTAACAATAATGTTGGTTAGATGTTTTTTTTTTCGCTAAAGAAATGAATTTATTATCGAAATCAATGATAATGTCAAATTTCAATCTAAAAAAATGAAAAGAGCTAAAGAAGCTAAAAAATTGTTTCAGGTTTCAGGTTTGTCTGGAAAGTAGCCGTTATATAAAGTCAACGGAACTTATCTTTGTCAAAGTTTTTAATCTTTTATTTAATAAAATTATCATTGATGATGACTAATAACAGACTTTCAAAAAAAAAGAGGCGATTTTTTAAAATCACCTCTTTTTTATAAATTATTATGTTTTGATTATTCTTCCGGCATTAAAGTCGCAATAACTTTATCTCCGGTCAGATATTTTTTGGCTACTTCTTGAACATCTTTTGCAGTAACCAATTCTAACCTTTCAATATATGTCAATATGTCTTCCGGGTCATTGCCATTGGTAAAACTTCTCGAAAAGTTGGTCATCCAGTAATTATTTTTAGTAATGTTTTCTTTGTATTCAAGTCTTTCAGCTTCTTTATACTTATCGAGGTCTTTTTGCTCAGGACCGTTATCGATGATTTTCTGTAATTCTCTTAAAGCAGATTGTGTAAGTGTTTCTGCATTTTCGGGAGCACACGGAAAACTGATAGAAAAATTGTATGAACCATAAGGCACTTTGGTCATAGAACCTCTTGCTCCAACACCATACACACCAGATTCGTTTTCTCTTAACTCTTCTGTAAGTTTTATAGACAGTACCTCGCCCAAAGCATTTAATGCCAATGCTTCTTTTGGGTCATATTTGCAATCGTCGCTATACATCACATTTACGGTGCTTTTGGGGTCTTTCCCTTTTTTGATGACTTTATTAAAGTTTCCGCTTTTTCTTCTGTAACCCAAGTCTATCGCTTTTTCCTGTATGCCTGTTGAAGGAAGTGAAGCCAAATACAGCTTGGTAAATTCTTCTAATTTTTCTTCATCAATATTTCCTACAAAGAAAAAATGAAAGTCTCCGGCATTGGCAAAACGTTCTTTATATTTTTGATAAGCCAACGCATAATCTGTTTGTTTCCATGCTTCTGAATCGGGCAATATGCCGTTAAAACGCGGATTGCCTTCAAATAAGAATTTAAACAATTCTTGTTGAAAAAACATGCTTGGTTGCGATATCATATTGTCCAACATGGCACTTTGACGGGTTTTATATCCTTCGAAAGCTTCTTCGTTATAATTCAAATCGGTAAAATAGGCATAGGACATCTGCATCATGTATTCTAAATCTTTAGGTGCGGAACTTCCTCTTATAGATTCTGAAATAGCTCCAATAGAAGGGTTTACGCGAGCTACTTTCCCGGTCATAAACTTATTGATGTCGTTTTTGTCCATTCCTGAAAATCCGGCTTCTGTCAAACCACTCAATGCCCATTGAACTTTTATATAATCTTCATTAGAAAACAAATTACTGCCACCAAAACTATGTCCTTCAAATAAGATTTCGTCATTTTTAAAATTGGTTATTTTATAAGTAACTTTTGCCTGATTTGATAGTGTAAGCGTTGTTGTTTTAAGCTTTTCATTGGTTTCTTTTTTCACAATATTGCCGGCTTTAACAGGGTTTCTGAGCAGGCTCTCTGCTAAATCTCTGTCTTCATACGGTTTTAAAGAAGATATATCAACCTTTAGCGAATTTAAAACTTCGGCTTCTGTTGGTTTTATCAAGCCTTCTTTTTCTGGTCCGGTAAAAATTACAACACGATTTTCGTCCTTAATATATTCATTGATAAGAACATTTACTTCATGAACCGTAATGGTTGGCAACAATTTCTGATAAGTTAGATATTGCCATTCGATACCGGGTGTTGGGGTTTGATTTAAAAAATGAGATTGATAGTCCCACACATAATTTTCAGATTCTGTTTTGTCTCTTTCGTTATATTCTCTTTCTGCATAAGTAAGCAAGCTTGTTTTGGCTCTTTCCAACTCTGCTTGTGTGAAGCCAAATGCTTTTACTCTTTCATTTTCTGTAACCAAAACTTTTAAGGCATCCAGTTGTTTGTCTTCGGATACCATTGCAAAAGATTGATAAGCGTCTTTGGTTCTGGCATAAGTTGAACCGTGATAAGAGTAACCAAAAGTAAAGGGCGGATTTGAACCGTTTCTCAATTCGTCCAAACGATTATTTATCATAGTAGAAAACAGTCCTTTTACAAGTCCTTCTCTCATATCGCCAATTGTTTTATAAACTTTGGGCTTACCGTCATCTTTGTACAACATCTGAACTCTGGTAAAAGATGCTTCGGGGTCAGACTCAACCGATACGAGTGTTTCTGAGTGATTTGGCACTTCAAACATTTTTCTTTCTCGGATTTTTTTCGGGTTTTTATAAGCCGAAAAATGGTCTTTAATAAGTTTCTCTATCTCGTTAACATCAATGTCGCCTACAGCAATTATGCTCATTAAATCAGGGCGATACCAATCTTGATAAAAACGCTCAAGTTTGTCGTGTGTAAAGTTCTCTAAGATTTCTTTTTTACCGATTGGCAAACGGTTAGCATACTGTGACTTATACATCATTTTTGGCATAAACTGCCCCATCATTCTTTTATCTGCTCCAAGTCCGATACGGTATTCTTCCAAAACAACGCCTCGTTCTTTGTCAATTTCTTCCGGTGTAAGCAATGTATTAAAAGCCCAGTCTTCAAGAATCTCAAAACCTTTTTTTAGCTTCACTTTATCGTCAGAGGGTAACGGGAGGAAATAAACGGTCTCGTCGAAATTTGTATAAGCGTTTAGGTGCTGACCAAACTTAACGCCAATACTTTGAAGATAATCTACTAATTCGTTTTTTGGAAAACGCTTTGTGCCATTGAAACACATGTGTTCCATAAAGTGAGCCAGTCCTTGTTGGTCATCGTCTTCAACGATAGAGCCTACATTGACAATCAAACGCAAATCTACCTTTTTTTCGGGTTTTGCATTTTTACGGATATAATAGGTTAATCCGTTTTTTAATTTTCCTGTTTTAACGTTTGGGTCAAACGGAATCGGGTCTGAAAGTTTTAGTTCTTGTGCCGATAAAGCAAGCGGTAAAGCTAATAAGAACAGAAGAATTTTTTTCATACTTATAAAATTAGTTGGAGTAAAAATATTCTTATTAAATCAAAAGGCAAAAGTTATTATACTTCCTTTAACAAAAACACTTGAGCATACAACATTTTTTAATTATCATATATTTTTCGTTAGGTTTATGTATATTTACAACGAGGAACAAAACAATAATAGTTTAAGTATGTTAAAGACTAAAACAATCTTCACGGTTATCGCTCTGCTATTTTTATCATTTAGTTGGTCTCAGGAAGAAGAAATCACGCCACCCTATAATATTAAAACCGTTTCTTTTGTTCAGAACAACGAGAATGTTATTCCTGTTTTTCGCTTAGGCGAAGGATTTCAGCTTTTGTTTGATGACCTTTTTGGTGACGAAGCAAATTATTATTATACCATCACTCACTGCGATTATGATTGGAAAAAGTCTCAGCTGACGATTAATGAATATCTCAATGGTCTCGACAATCAGCGTATTATGGATTATGAAAATTCTTTTAACACGCTCCAGATGTATTCTCATTATAGACTCAGATTTCCGAATCAGTTTACAAAAGGTTTTAAAGTAAGTGGCAATTATATCATCAAAATATTAAACAACAATCAGGAAGTGATTTTCTCGAGAAAATTCATTCTATATGAAGAACTTACCAATGTTCCCGTACAGGTAAAAACACCAAGAAATGTAACTTATCTGAACAAAAAGCACAATCTTGATTTTAGCATCAAGCCAAACAATATGATTTTGCAGGATCCGATAAGAAATGTAAAAGTTTTATTGCTTCAAAACGGAATTTGGTACACGGCCATCAAGAATATCAAACCTATGTTTACGCTTGGAACTGATTTAATTTATCGCTATGACAAAGAAACACAGTTTTGGGCAGGAAATGAATTTCTTGCTTTTGACAGTAAAGACATTCGGGTTGCATTGAATGGAATCCGGGTAATTAATTCTCAAGGAGGTGTTTACAACACACATCTCTACACTAATGATGCCAGGGCCAATAAGGCTTATACATACTTTCCCGATGTTAACGGAAATTTTGTGACACGAAACATCAATGCAACTACAAATGATGCAGTAGAAGCAGATTATAGCTGGGTGTATTTTAGCCTCAGTGCTCCCACATTTTTTGGAAAACAAGACATTTACATTACCGGAATGTTCAACAATTATGCTCTCGCACCGGAATTTAAAATGGAATACAACAAAAGCAACGGTCTTTATGAAAAAGCTCTGATGCTAAAACAAGGTTTTGTAAATTTTCAATATACCATTGCTGACTCTAGAGGAAAGGTTGATAGCGAAAACGCTATAGACGGAAACTTTTATCAAACTGAAAATCAGTATGATGTACTGGTATATTACAGGGGAAACACCGATAGATATGACAGGGTTATAGGTCGCGGTACAGCAAATTCTGAGAATATTATCAACTAGAAATTCAATGACAATGTCAAAATTGTAAATCGATAAACTTCAATCTAAAAAAACTAGTTTAAAGTATAAGATAGATTGGTTATACGTAGTAATTCATCTTTGTCAAAGTTCAAAACTTTGACAAAAATTTTATCCTAAAAATTCCTAATGTTGTTGGTAAACCGCCGTATAAACTCATAGAAAGTCTTCTTGCTTGAGGTGCGTTGGTTTGTTTTTAATTTAGGCTAAAAATCCAAATATGAAATGCTTTCTGAAAAAGAAGGCGGCAGGATGCTTTTTAGAACAGCGGGATTGTCATTTGTGTAGAAAACATGAAAGTTGTCTTTCGTTTGTTTTAACAGATTGTTTTGTTCTAAAATAGTTCTGGTCTGTTTTGCGACAGCTTTTCCGGAATCTATAATTTTAACTTTTTTGGGTAATATTTTTTTTATCTGAGGTATGAGGTATGGATAATGGCTACAACCCAAAACAAGATAATCTGCTTTTTTTGAAACCATAGGTTCCAGATATTCTTTTAGCAATTTGATTATTTCAGGAGAATCGAATTTACCTTTTTCTATCAGAGGAACTAAACGATAATCGATTTGTTCAATGATTTCAGTGTCGGGATATTTCAGAATGGCTTTGTGATAGAATTCGCTATTCAGAGTTCCTTTTGTTGCCAATACACCAATGGTACGTGTTCTTGATTTTAAGACAGCGGGTTTTATAGCCGGTTCTATTCCAATAAAAGGCACATCATAAGAGTTTCTCAGTTCGCTTACAGCATTTGTTGTGGCAGTATTGCATGCTACAACAATAATTTTACAATTTTTATTTAAAAGAAATTCGGTGTTTTTTTTACTGAGGTATATTATCTCATCCTTTGTTTTTTGCCCATAGGGAGCGTTTTTACTATCGGCAAGATAGGTGGTAGATTCGTTTGGAAGCAGGTTGTGAATCTCTCTCCAGATAGATGTGCCACCTATTCCGGAATCAAAAAGTCCTATGGGATTATTGCTGAGCATATACAAAAATAAAAAACTGCTCCGATTGAAGAAGCAGTTTTGTAATAAAATCTTTAAAGGTGATTTTTAGAATCCTAATTCTTTCTTAATGTCGGTAGTAAGGTCTGGACCGTCTGCTAAAAGTAAGCCTGAAGAATCAAGAACATACTGATAACCTTTTGCCTTTCCTACTTTTTCGATAGCAGCTCTGGCTTTGTCCATTAAAGGTTTAACTAAATCTTGCTCTTTTTGACTTAATTCCTTTTGTGCGTTTTGACGAAAATCCTGAATTCTCTTTTCCATATCCTGAACTTCCTTAGCTCTATCTTCGTTTGTTTTATCAGAAACGGTGGCAGCTTCAGCATCGTATTTTTTTAGTTTTGCCTGATATTCTTCAACCATGACTCTGAAGTCATCGTCATATTTTTTGCCTAAATTTTCAAGTTGTTTTTGAGCGTCTAACATGGCAGGCATTTTTGACATAATCTCGTTGGTATCAACATGAGCTATTTTTGCTTGAGCCATTGCTTGAGATGTGCTGAATAAAATTAGTGCGGCAATAAATAAGGTTTTAAATTGTTTCATCATTTTTAGTATTTATTAATCGTTTTTGTTTTCTTCTTCCTCTTTATTTGAATTGTTTTTTTCTTCTCTTGCTTTTCTGGCTGCTTCTCTTTCATCCAGAATTTTTTGTTTTCTTTCTTCTATCTGTCTTTTTCTTTCTTCTATTGCATTTTTTCTTTCTTCCTGAATATTTTTTCTTTCATTTTCTGATGTTGAAGCTTTGTTTTCTTCTCCGGAGTCACTATCATTTTTTTCTGATTCTCCACCATCGATACCGTCTTCTGTGCTTTTATCAGAAACCGTGCCACTTTTTCTTTCTTCTCGTTCTTGTTTTAATCTTTCACGGCGTTCTTCAAAATCTCTTTTTCTTTGTTCTGCGGCAGCTTTTCTTTCTTCGACCAATCTTTCACGTTCTGCTTTTTTGTCTTCAATTATTTTTTGTCTTTCTGCTAAAGCGGGATTGTCGTCAATAAAGTCTTCTTCTCTTTCTTGTTCTTCAAGTTCTTTAAGCTCTTTTTTGCTCATTTGTGATCTTCTCGAAGCCCTGGTTATACTTCTGATTACTCGGTCACTAATGTCGTGTCTTTTGTTGGCAAAAATAAGCGAAAGGTCAGAAGATTTGTCCAAAACAAAATCATATTTCTGTACTTCTGCAATATCCTGAACGGCAGAAAAAACCTGATCTTGTACAGGTTTTACTAAAACAGACCTTTGCGTAATAAGGTCTCCGGTTGGTCCAAAACGTTTGTTTTGATAGTCTAAAAGTTCAGACTCCAAAAATGATATTTCTTCTTCACGCTCTTCTAAAAGTTCTTTTGTAAGAAGGATTTTTTCGTTCTTTAAAGATTCTTTGAGAGCTTTAATTTCATTTTTTTTAACCTCAATCTCCTGTTTCCATCTTTGGGCTTTCAGTTCGAGTTGGTTTTTAGCTTCTGTATAATCAGGAACATTCTGAAGGATATATTCCATATCAATATAAGCAATTCTAATTCCTCTGCTTTGAGAATAAATAGTGGCACTCATCATAAAAAGTGCAACTAAAAATACCATTTTTTTCATAACACTAAATTTATCGATGTAAATATAACTTTTTTTAACAATTAAAATTGTTGTCCGATAATAAAATGTGTTTCCCATCCATTTTTTACCGATTGCCCAGGTAATGCATCAAAGCCATGACCAAAGTCGATTCCTAACAATCCGAAGGCTGGCATAAAGACTCGCAAACCAACACCGGCAGAGCGATAAAGCTGAAACGGATTGTATTCTCTGAAGTTGTTGTAGGACGCACCGGCTTCAATAAAACCAAGAGCATAAATAGATGCAGCGGCTTTTAATGTTATAGGATAACGGAGTTCTAAGGAGAATTTGTTATAAATAGTTCCTCCGTTTTGGTCTCCGTTTTCATCATAAGGTACCAAAGATTGGTTTGGGTATCCTCTTAACTGAATGACTTCTCTGCCGTCGAGTGCAAAGTTTGCCAAACCGTCACCGCCAAGGAAGAAACGTTCAAAAGGCACCAAACCTCTGGATTGGTTATAAGCTCCTAAGTATCCAAACTCTGAGTTTGAGCGTAGCACAAGAGCTTTTTGTGGAGTTCCTAATATTCTTGTGTACCAATCTGCTTTAAATTTTATTTTATAATATTCAAGCCAGTTGAATTTTTTTTGGTCAACTTTTGATTGGTCGGCTGCAGCTTCTTCAAAAGAGTTTGCTCTGTCCGGATATGGATTGCTGCTTGTGGGTACTGATACAAGATAATCTCCTGCCTGAACCAGATTTCCGTTTGCATCAAAATAGCTTTCTCCGGTATGTTTTAATTTATACTCTTCCAGATTTCCTAAATTGTCATAATCAATATTGTTAAATAATGAATATGGGGGCGTAAATTTAGCACTTATAGAAAATTCTGAACCTTGAATTGGGAAAATTGGATTCAGAGCTTTGTTGTTTCGGGACAACCCGATTGTATAGGCAAAGTTTTTTGACGATCCGTCTCCGAATTTAAAAAGCCCCGTATTATAATTATTAAGATCATAATACTGAAAACTTAAAGATTGTGATAATACAAAATAGTCATCTGGTACGGTAAGGCGTTTTGCCATCCCTACAGAAAGTGATGTGATGGTAAAACTTCTGCTTCTGTCAACATCATTTGTTGCATAATTGTTGAGATATTGCTTACTGTGAGATAACGAAGTGCTAAACTGTACAGGTTTTTTACCACCAAACCATGGTTCTGTAAAAGAAAGACTGTAGATCTGGAAATAGCTACTTCCTTGAAGTCTTAAAGACATTTTTTGTCCGTCTCCCATTGGTAAGGGTTTGTATGCATCTTTTTTAAATATATTCTTTATTGAAAAGTTGTTAAAAGACAAACCAAGTGTGCCTATAAAACCTCCCGCACCATATCCTCCTTGAAGCTCAATTTGGCTGGCTCCTTTTTCTACAAGGTTATATTCTATGTCAATAGTTCCGGCAGCCGGATCTACATTTTTGAATTTAGGGTCTATGGCTTCAGGATCAAAAAAACCTAACTGACCAATTTCTCTTACTGTTCGAACCAATAGGTCTTTGTTGTATTTCTCTCCAGGCTTTGTTCTCAACTCTCTATAGATAACGTGATCGTTGGTTTTGTCATTACCGACAACCGATATTTTGTTGAAATAAGCAATTGGTCCTTCCATGATTCTGATTTCAAAATCTATGGTGTCTTTTTCGGTTCGTACCTCTACAGTATTAATGTTGGAAAATAGGTATCCGTTATTCTGATAAAGGTTAGTAATGTCGTCTGCGTCGGGACGGGTTTTGTCTGCAATTCTTTTTTCGAGCAAAACACCATTATAAGTGTCACCTCGTTTGATGCCTAAAACCCGACTTAAAGATTCGTCAGAATAAATTGTGTTTCCTAAGAATTTAATATCACCAAAATAATACTTTCTACCTTCTTCAACGTTCATTTTAATCGAGACTGTATTGTTTTTTGGGTCAAAAGTTACGGTGTCAGAAATGATTCTGGCATCGCGATATCCCTTCTCTTTGTATTTGTTTATTATGCTTGTCAGGTCTTCTCTATAATTTTCTCTGATGTATTTTGAGCCTTTCCAGAAACGTCCGGGAAATTTAATTTTTGTATTTTTCATGGCTTTTCTGATTTTTCCGTCAGAAAGCATTTC
Source organism: Flavobacteriaceae bacterium (assembly GCA_034005285.1). Classification (GTDB taxonomy): domain Bacteria; phylum Bacteroidota; class Bacteroidia; order Flavobacteriales; family Flavobacteriaceae; genus Flavobacterium. Next base: position 15,541 of record JAVEUZ010000029.1, on the reverse strand, counting down.
ATTCCCGTCAACTTCTATTTTTTTAACTTTTATCTTTTGTCCTTTGTCAACATTTATTACCATTTTCACTTCATTTGCGTCGGTAGTGTCGGCAATAGTATTGATAGCTACTTTTGTGTTATAAAATCCGTCTTTTTTATATTTATTTTCGATATAATTCTTTGTTGTGATAACGAGATTTTCGTTTACTACTGTACCTTTTTTCAGTTTTGCATCTTTAATAATAGATTCACCTTTAGATTTTTTTAATCCTTGAATTTTAACGTCGCTCAGTTTTGGCAATTCGATAATCTCCAATTCAAGAAAAACGGTATCATTTCTAACTTCTGTAATATATAAATCGATGTCGCTGAAAAGACCAAGTTTTCCGAGTTTTTTTAAGGCGTTACTGATGTCTTCTCCGGGCACGGTTATTCTTTGACCTTTTTCTAAACCAGTATAGGTAACGACTGTTTGTTTGTTGAAGTTTAACTTTCCTGTTACTTCAATATCTCCAAGAATATAATGGTTTCCGCGGTTATACGGGGTTCTTTCTTCTTGAGCTTTCAGATGAAAGATAGTGCATCCGAATAAAAATAACGTAATAATTTTTTTCACTAAATATATTATTTAAGCTGTTCGCTGGTTTTGCCAAACCTACGTTCTCTTTTTTGATAACTTATAATTGCCTCATACAAATGTTCTTCGGTAAAATCGGGCCAAAGTACATCAACAAAGAACAACTCGGCATAGGCTATTTGCCATAATAAAAAGTTGCTAATTCTATGTTCACCACTGGTTCTTATCAGTAAATCAACATCGGGTAAATTGTGCGTGTAAAGATGTTGATTTATAATCGATTCGTCAATATCATCTAAAGAAATTATATTATTTTTAACTTTGTCAGCAATAGACTTGACCGCAGATACCAGTTCTTCCCGAGAGCCATAGCTCAATGCCAATGTAAGCGTCATGTGTGTGTTTTGAGAAGTTTTGTTAATGACTTCTAAAAGTTCACGTTTTGCAGACTCGGGCAATCGGTCTATATTGCCTATTGAATTTAGGCGAATATTGTTTTCTGTAAGGGTTTTAAGCTCTTTTTTAAGAGATTTGATGAGTAAATTCATCAGGGTTTGGACTTCTATTTTTGGGCGATTCCAGTTTTCTGTAGAAAAAGCATAAAGCGTTAGGTTTTTGATGCCTAATTGTGCCGAAGCTTCTACAACTTTCCTTACCGATTTGGTTCCGTTTTCATGACCAAAAATTCTGAGCATTCCTCTTTTTTTTGCCCAACGACCATTGCCGTCCATTATGATTGCCAAATGTTCGGGAAGATTGTCTTTATTGATGAGCTCTGATTTTGTCATAACTATTGTGGGCAATAACAAGGGTTTTCGCCAAAGGTATATGTTAAGGTAAATCCGGAAAATACATACCAGTCATTGCTGTTTAGGTTCCCAAATTTCAAATGAGAATAATCCGAATTTTTTGGGTTACTACCGTCAATATTATCTACAAAAGTATATCTAACTCCTACCTCTAAGGCAACTACAAAATTTTGTCCAATTCTGGATTTAAGACCTACTGCAATAGGGATAGATAAGTTTCTTTTTCTTTCGTCCTTATGCATTTTGTCGTTTAAAAAGTAAAGCTCGTCATAACTAAAATAGTTTAGTCCGGTAAAGACATAAGGTGTTATCTGACTGTCTAATTGATGTAGGTTAAAGTCAAAAAAATTGAACTCCAATCCGGCAGAAATTTCATTGATGTTGTTTTTGAAAGAATATCCCCGCTCTGTTCTGTTAGGAGCATCGGCATCAATATCGTCTGAAGATATTCTGAAGTGGGTAAAGCTAATTCTATAGCTGTGTCTGGTGCTTCGATTCCATTTATAAATACCTCCAAAAGCAATATTGTTAGGAGATATATAATTTGTTGGTCCCACATCTCCAATATAATTACTGCCACCCAAGATAACGCCTATCTCATTAATTTGAGCCGGAACAACATAACTAATCATCATAAAAAGAAATAAAAAAAGCCGTTTTTTCATTAAAATAAAAATAGCGTGCAAATATAATAATTAAGACTACTTAACTACGAATTAATTTGTGTATTTGACAATATTAAACAAACTCAAAAGAACCTATTTAAAATTTATCTAATAATTTGTTTATGCTTTTTTTGGATATAACTGTGTTAAATTTTTAAAGGATAGAGCTATCGTTTAAAAATTTGCCTTAATCTAACCTCAAAAATAATCGAATAAACATTTTTACAATACAAACTTAAACAGGCTCTAAAAAAACGAAAAATATAGCGAAGTAGTATAAAATTGTACGTGTTTATTGTGATTTTTGTTTTTAGTTTCTTTTGTCCTCTCCCCAAAGGAGCTTTTTTCTGAGTGTTTTCAAGAAAGTTTCGTCATTGATTTCTACCATATTTATTTTGAAACTTGTTTTCTTAATTGTGAGTTCAGTTTCATTTTTTAACGTGATTACTCTACTGTCTAACGAGACCAAATAATCTGATTCTCTGCCGCTTATTTTTAATTTCACGACTGTGTCATCCGGAATAACCAAAGGTCTTGCGTTGAGATTGTGAGGGGATATTGGAGTGATAACAAAACTTTTTACATCGGGGGTCAAAACAGGTCCGCCGCAACTCAACGAATATCCTGTTGAGCCGGTTGGTGTAGAAACGATAAGACCGTCTGCCCAATATGAAGTGAGGTATTCGTCGTTAAGACAAGTCTTGATGGTAATCATGGAGGTTGTGTTTTTTCGATTTATCGAAATTTCATTTAAGGCATAATTTATCCCTTTAATTTCCTCAGATTTAGGTTCTGTTTCAAGACTGATTAAAGTCCGTTGAGACACGCTGAATTTTTTTTCGATGATAAGGTCTAAAAATTCTTCAATGTTTTCTTTTTGCACTTTAGCTAAAAAACCAAGTCTTCCGGCATTAATCCCCAAAATAGGAATTCCTTTGTTTCGGACATAAGTAACAGCTCTCAGGATAGTTCCATCTCCTCCGATACTGAGCATTAGATTGAAACTCTTGTCAAGTTCTGCATGCGAACGAAATGTTTTGTATTCTTTTTTCAGGATTTCTTGTTCATATAGGATATTTAGAAAATTTTCTTCGATGTAGAAGTCTAATTTTCGTTTGTTAAAAAACTCAAAAATATCCCTAATGATTGGTCTTGTGTCGTTTTGATAATATTGACCGTATATGGCAACTTTCATGCTAATTGAATTATAATCAAATGTTCAGAAATTTATGTAGATATTCAGACCGCTCTTTTAGGTTGTTCAGATAGGAGTCTTCATGGTGTTCCGAGATTATGTTATAATCATATCTTCTGAATGTCTGTATAACTTCATTTATATTACCCGGCGTAATTTTAATTGTTATCCTGATTATATCAGTAGAAATTTCAGAAATAAACATGCCTAATATTTTTCCGTTATTAGATTCAACAATTTGAGAAATCTGGCTCATCGCATAATCATTAACAGATTTTTCTATGGTTAAAATATTTCCGTCCTCTTTCATAAATGGAGTTTCGTGAAAAAACTGAATAATATCGTTGAGTTCATAATATCCGCAATAAAGGTTGTTCTCGTCAAGTACCGGAACCATATTTGAATGGTTTTTGGCAAAAACTTCCAGCACATCGAGCCACACCATATTTTTCCGAACAAAGAACCCTTCGAGTGTATATTTATAATCTCCGGGAGTTTTGTTTTTGTCAAAAGTTACCACATCATCAGCGGCAATACAACCTATATATATATTGTCTTGAACGATAGGGAAGTGCGAAAAAGTCAGGTCAGAAAAAAAAATCTGAATATATGCTATAGATTCACCTACGTCAAAAGGTTTAAAGTCATTGTTGATATATTGGTTTATTTCAAGCATAGAAAAGTTTTAAATTCGTTGCAAAATACTCAAAAAATCCCAAAAGTAAGTGTTAATTGATGTATTTTTGCACAAGTTTATTATATTCCAACCTTAAATCAGCTCATGACAAAACTTAGTGTTAATATTAATAAAATAGCAACTCTCAGGAATTCCAGAGGAGGAGATATGCCCAACGTGGTTCAAGTTGCCAAAGATATTCAGCGATATGGAGCAGAGGGTATAACCGTACATCCCAGACCGGACGAAAGACACATTAGATATAACGATGTTAGAGAGTTAAGACCAATAGTTTACACAGAATTTAATATTGAAGGTAATCCGGTAAAGAAATTTATAGATTTAGTTCTTGAAGCAAAGCCTGAACAGGTTACTTTGGTGCCCGATGCAGACGATGCCATTACGTCAAATGCGGGTTGGGATACTGTAAAACACCGTAGTCTTCTTTCCGAAATCATAACCGAATTTAAAAATAACAACATAAGAACATCAATATTTGTAAATCCGGATTTAAAAATGATTGAAGGAGCCAAAGAAACCGGAACAGACCGAATAGAACTTTATACGGAAAATTATGCCCACGAATACCAACTCGGCAATAAAAATGCTGTTAAACCTTATACAGAATCGGCAGAATTGGCATTAAAACTTCAATTGGGAGTTAATGCCGGACATGATTTGAGTTTGGAAAATATAAAGTTTTTCAAAGAAAATGTTCCCGGGTTGTTGGAAGTATCCATTGGTCACGCTTTGATTTCAGAATCACTTTATTTCGGATTAGAAAATGTGATAAATATGTATATTTATAGGTTAAAATAAATGAGATGGATAATGTTTTACATTCAAAAATAGAAGGAACGGGTACGCCGATTTTAATTTTTCACGGTTTTCTCGGAATGTCAGATAACTGGAGGACTATCGGAATAAGGTTGTCAGAAGCCGGTTATCAGGTGCACCTGATAGATTTGCGTAATCACGGCAAAAGCTTTCATTCGGATGTTTTTAATTATGATGCCATGTCTCAAGATGTTTTTAATTATTGTGAACATCATCATTTAGAAAAAGTTATTGTACTCGGACATTCTATGGGAGGAAAGGTGGTCATGCAGTTTGCTGTAAAACATCCTGAAATGACAGAGAAAATGATTGTAGCAGATATTGCACCAAAATATTATCGACCACACCATCAGGATATTCTGGCAGGATTGTCAGCGGTAGATTTTTCAACAAAACCGGGACGTTCCGATGTTGAAGAGATTTTAAAACAATATGTATCTGATATGGGTACGAGACAGTTTTTAATGAAAAGCCTCTATTGGAAAGAATCAGGACAACTTGCGTTTCGTTTCAATCTCAATGTTTTCTTAAACAATACAGAAGAAATAGGGGAGCCACTTCGAGAGCAAGCAGTTTTTGATAAACCGGTTTTATTTATTAGGGGCGGAGAGTCAAGATATATTTTAGAAACAGACTTTGATGTAATCAAACAGCAATTTCCTTATTCAGAAATAAAAACAATAGAAGGGGCGGGACATTGGCTGCATGCCGAAAAGCCCAAAGAATTTTATGAATTGGTTATAGATTTTTTAAAAAATAAATAAAAACAGAAAATGAATTTAGTGATAAGAATGTTTGTTACAGCAGTTTTAGTGATGTTGTTGGCAAATTGGTTGCCCGGAGTGGAAGTCCATAATTTTTTCCATGCATTTATGGTTGCGGTTGTGTTGGCATTGCTTAATATTTTTGTAAAACCAATACTAATATTATTCACATTGCCCGTTACGTTTTTTACTTTCGGATTGTTTCTGTTGGTAATAAACGCATTAATGATTCAGTTTTCCGGATATATTGTGGGCGGATTCAAAGTAGATTCTTTCTGGCATGCTTTTCTTTTCAGTATTTTACTGACCATTTCGCAATCTGTGGTGTATAATATAACCGATTCTTCCTCAAAAGAACCCTCTAAGTTTTAAAATCAGTTGGTTGCTTTGTCGGCAGGAAAAAAAAGTATAATTTTGCCACCCGATTTTAGTGTCTTTAACAAATAAAGTAAAATGAATATTACAAAAACCAATACAGATGCATTGAATGCAGTAGTTACCATAGCGGTTTCTAAAGAAGATTATTCAGACAAAGTGCAACAAGTGCTTTTAGATTATCGTAAAAACGCCAATATTCCGGGTTTTAGAAAAGGAGCAGTTCCCATGAGCCTGATTCAGAGGCAATATGGTAAAGCGGTTTTACTTGACGAGGTAAACAAACTGCTTCAGGAAAAACTGAACAACTATTTGACAGAAGAAAAAATAGATATTTTAGGAAATCCGCTTCCGAAAGTTACAGATGATTTTAACTGGGATTCAGAAGATTTTTCTTTTGAATTCGAACTTGGATTAGCTCCTGAATTTGAAGTAGATTTAGAAGCAAAAAATAAAATTTCTCGTTATAATGTCGTGGCAGATGAAAAAATGATTAATGAACAAGTTGAAAGAATTCAGAAGCAGTACGGAAAACTCATTCCTCAAGAAAAAGTAACAGAAGACAGTGATTTACGTCTCCATTTTGTTAGTGAAGAGAATAATGTTGACAATATAGCCAATATTTCTTTAGATGTCTTTAAAGACAAAAAAACCGCTAAAGATTTTATCGGAAAAAAAATTGGCGAAGTTGTAATCCTCAAAACAAAAGGACTTTTTGATGATGACCACAAATTAATGGATTACCTAAAAGTTGACCACGATGTAGTTCATGGTTTGGATATCGAAGTCAATGCAACGATAGAAGATATTACGACTAGTGAAAAAGCCGAATTGAATCAAGAGTTTTTTGACCGTTTGTTTGGTGAAGGCGTTGTAAATTCTGTTGAAGACTTAAAAGCTAATATAAAAGAAGACATAGAAAAACAATTTTCACAACAGGCAGATCAAAAATTTATGAATGACGTAATCGAATCTTTGATAGAAAACACTGCTTTTGAATTGCCGTCAGAATTTTTAGTTAAATGGATGCAACAAGCAGGAGAAAATCCTTTAACAGAAGAAGAAGCCCGTGAGGAATTTACTAAATCAGAAAAAGGATTGCGTTATCAGTTAATTGAAGGTAAAATCATTAGAGAAAACGAATTGCAAGTTTCTTTTGAAGATTTGAAAGCCTATACTTCCGTAGTAATTCGCAAACAAATGGCACAATTTGGTCAGACAAATCCTTCTCAAGAAGATATCGATTCAATTTTGGCTCGTATTTTGTCAAATCAAGATGAGGTTCGTCGTCTTTCAGAGCAGATAATGTCAGAAAAAATGTTGGGATTGTTTAAGAATAAAGTAAAGGCAAAATCAAAAGAGGTCTCTTATGACCAATTTGTAAAAGAGTTATACGGAGAATAAGAAACTCTAAAGCGGATGTTAAAACACACGTTAGAGCCTAATAATAAAGTTTAAACAGATTTTAAATAAGAAAAATATAGTATCTTTGGGATGCCAATTTTTAAAAATTTGCACTTTCTATTTTTAAAAAACAACGTAATACTTTATGAATATACGCAAAGAATTTAAAAGTTTTGCCACCAAACACCATGGTGTGAATAGTCTTTATTTTGATAAAATATTAAACAAAATGACTCCCGTAGGATTAACACCCAACATCATAGAAGAACGTCAGATGAATGTGGTTGCTATGGATGTCTTTTCTCGTTTGATGATGGACAGAATCATCTTCTTAGGAACAGGAGTAGATGATTATGTTGCTAATATTATTCAGGCTCAGCTTTTGTTCTTGGAAAGCATAGACGCCTCAAAGGACATTCAAATATATATTAATTCTCCCGGAGGTAGTGTGTATGCAGGTTTAGGAATTTATGATACCATGCAGTACGTAAGACCCGATGTTTCAACCATCTGTACCGGTATGGCAGCTTCTATGGGAGCGGTATTATTGTGTGCCGGAGCAAAAGGGAAACGCTCTGCACTGCCACACTCAAGAGTGATGATTCATCAACCGTCAGGCGGAGCACAAGGTGTCGCAACCGATATGGAGATTAATTTAAAAGAAATGCTCAAGCTAAAAGACGAATTGTATCAGATAATATCAAACCATTCCGAACAGCCTTTTGACAAAGTGTATAAAGACTCTGAACGCGATTATTGGATGATTGCCGAAGAAGCCAAAGAATATGGTATGATTGATGAGGTTTTAAGAAGATAATTTCTTTTTAAAAAACAAGAAACTAACAACAAAACTTATGGCTAAAGAAATGCTAGAATGTTCTTTCTGTGGGAGAAAAAAACCCGAAACAAATCTGCTAATAGCCGGTATTGATGCACATATTTGTGATAGATGTATTGAACAGGCACACGGTATTGTTATAGAAGAACTTAAACAACATAAACATTCAAAAGGTTTCGGCGATTTGATATTAAAGAGACCTAAAGAAATTAGAGAATTTTTAGACCAATATGTGATTGGTCAAGAACAAACAAAAAAAGTACTTTCTGTTGCAGTTTATAACCACTATAAACGATTGATGCAAAAGTCTCATGAAGACGAAGTTGAAATTGAAAAAAGTAATGTTTTGATGGTAGGGCAAACCGGAACAGGAAAAACTTTGGTTGCCAAAACCATTGCAAAAATGCTCAATGTACCACTTGCTATCGTAGATGCTACAGTTCTTACCGAAGCCGGATATGTGGGTGAAGATGTTGAAAGTATTTTAACTCGACTGCTGCAAGTTGCCGACTATGATGTAGCTAAAGCAGAAAGAGGCATTGTTTTTATAGATGAAATTGACAAGATTGCCCGAAAAAGTGATAATCCTTCCATTACACGCGATGTCTCCGGAGAAGGCGTACAACAAGCATTGTTAAAATTATTGGAAGGAACTATTGTGAATGTTCCACCAAAAGGTGGCAGAAAACATCCCGACCAAAAATTCATCGAAGTAAACACACAAAATATATTGTTTATTGCCGGTGGAGCTTTTGACGGAATCGAAAAAGTAATTTCCAAACGCTTAAATCGTCAAGAAGTTGGTTATAGTGCTTCTAAAAGGGATGAAAAAATAGACAAAGACAATTTATTGCAGTATATCATTCCGAGAGATATAAAAGACTACGGACTCATTCCTGAGATTATCGGAAGGCTTCCTGTATTAACACACATGGATCCGCTTGATAGAACAACGCTGAAAGCTATTCTTATAGAACCTAAAAATGCTTTGATAAAACAATATCAAAAGTTATTTGCAATTGATGGTATCGAGCTTTCTGTAACAGATGAAGCCCTTGATTTTATTGTTGAAAAAGCCTTAGAATACAAATTAGGAGCAAGAGGATTGCGTTCGTTGTGCGAAGCTATTTTGACAGATGCAATGTATGATTTACCGGGAACGGAAGAAAAATACTTATTGGTAGATTTACAATATGCCGAAAAAAGTCTGAACAAAAACATGTTAAGAAGACTCAAAGCGGCATCTTAAAATAGATTCTTATATTAAAACAAACAACCCTCTCAATATTGCGTTGAGAGGGTTGTTTGTTTAGTTGGCTTTTAATTTTTAATCAGCTTTTTAGAAATACTGCTGTTTTCACTATTTATATTGATGATGTAAAATCCACTTTGAAGCGAAACAGGAATAGATAAATTACCTTGAATGTTTTGATTGTTAAGCTTGAGAATCATTTTTCCAGAAGCATCTGTTAATGTAATAGTAGCATTACTGATGCTTTCGGAAGTGAAAATTTCAATGTTGTTTTTCATTGGGTTTTGCAAGACCAGTCCATTCAATAAATTTATTTGTGGAATATTCATCTCATAATTAAGAATTTCATTCAACGCAAATGCAACATTAGCTTCGGTAAGTGTAACGTGAGGCTGGTTTTCGGTTGGCACCAGCGTGTTTACAAATGGTGTGTTGCTCGATTCAGTAACAGAAGCATACCAGTTGTTTGTGTCTGTTATTGCCAAAGAGCTTAGAGCCGGAATAAAACAGAATTTGTCGATTTCAAGATTAGAAACAAAATCATCGATCATAGGTTCGCCGGTTCCGCCAAAATTACTAATTTCAAAAGTTCCGCCGGGAGCAGAATCTAACCCCGCCGATGTTGAAGGAGAAGCTGCATTGGCTTGACTTGAAAAAATAGTTGCCCAAACGATAACCCATTGTTGCCCTCTAAACCGGCTTACTAATTGATTTGAAACGTCTGCAGGTGGTGTGAATCTTAAATCAAATCTGGCTCTTTGTGTAGTAGAAGAGTTTACTATATAATCATTAAGCACCCACATCCCGGGTGTTCCCGTCATCGTGCCATTGCCGCTTCCGTTTGAAATAGCAACATTTCTTGTCGTTTGTGGAAACCCCATATTGTCAAGTTCCGTTTGAAAAGCATTTCTGAAGTTAGGAGCTCCGATAGGCAACTGAATGTTGTTGTTAAATTCGGTAGCATTTCCACTTTGTAGATGACCTTCAAAGTGATCTATCAGCATTTGACGAGCGGCAGGACTCTTTAACATACCGTCAACAATACCTTGGATTGTTGTTTCGCCCAACGGACCATAAGCCATATAATTGAACATGTGCTGAAAACCTATAGGTACATTGGCACCCAAATGTGGTGAATCGAAAGAAATATATAAACGGGTTTCATGTTCAAGATTGTTCTGTTCCATATAACGCAAGGCGTAGCGTGAAATAAGTCCGCCCATGCTTGGTCCGATAATCACATTTTGTTCGTCGCCTACTTTTTGTGAGTTTATATGTTCTATCAAAGTTACTAAACTCATTGCATTTCGTTGTATGAAGTCAGAACCACCGTCAATTAAATTTACTCCATCGTGAGAATATTGAGGGAAGTTTACAACTACTACATCAAACCCTTCATCTCTTACAAGGTCTGCCAGATTTCCGTCAGAATAATTCAGCATTTGATAGATAAGTGTTGTGTTTCGGGTATCTCCCGGGTCGAAACCGTCAACCAAAAAGATGGGTTTGTCTAATACGCCGTTAACATTGTCTAAGAAAATTTCGTATTCGGCTGTTCCAAAAATCGGAGTTGTTTCTCCATAACCTTGAAAAGGAATAGTTGCTTGGATAGTTTCTATTTCCTGAACAGCGTTTCCGCTTCTTTGTAAAGTGCTTGAGCCCGGCATCAGATAGATTTCGGAAGTATTGATGACAAAACTACCATCCTCAAATATTATTTTAAAATCTAACAGATGATTTCCGGTGGTGTTAAAATGAGATAGAAACGGAACTTCAGGGACTATTTGTTCAAAACCGTTTCCTTGATGTGTGTCAATATAAAAACCAACGGCATTTTTATTTGAAGTGTTGAAAATATTGATGTTTTCCAAAAGAAAAGTAATATCTTGAGTTTTACTTTTGCCCAAAAGCGGAGCCATAAGACGAATTTCGGTTTTATCGAAAGGTTCTGATATTTCGGCATTAAGAAAATATTGTCCGGAAGCCGTTTGCTGAATTTGATTTTGTTCAAGAACTCCGTCTTTAATTTGTTCTACATCAGAAATTAAAACAGCAAGCGGAATGTAATTTTGAATGATACCTTGGTTTTTTCTGATTTTAATTTCTTCAAAGACAGGCAATCTATTCAGAAAGTCAGCACGTTGTACTTCGTGATATACTTGATTAAAATAGTTGTTTGTAATAACTTCTTTTGGTTGTGTGGTGATTTTGGATAATCCAAAAACTTGGTCGTAAAGAATTTTAGTTTCGGAAGCATCTTCTAATAAATCGTACTGATTTTCTTGAGCTTGTGAGAGTTGAAATAGCCCCAGAAAGACAAATAGGGTAATTTTTTTCATAAGTTATGAGGTTTAGTTGTTAGTTTTATGTTATCAAAAATAGCATTTTTTGAGACATAAATAAAAAAAGCCCGAAAAATATATTCAGGCTTTTGATGTTTTTATTTCTAATCCTGAATCAATTTTCAGGACGTTACATAAAAAAGTAATTATCCTAAAAATGGGTATCTGTAATCTGTTGGTGGAACTAATGTTTCTTTGATTGTTCTCACAGAAACCCAACGAAGTAAATTCAGAGCCGAACCTGCTTTGTCGTTTGTTCCAGAACCTCTTGCACCTCCGAACGGCTGATTTCCTACTACAGCACCTGTTGGTTTGTCGTTGATGTAGAAGTTTCCGGCACAATTCTGAAGTTTTCTCGAAGCTACTTCGATAGCGTAACGGTCTTGAGCAAACACGGCTCCCGTAAGTGCATATTCTGAAGTGGAATCTACTAAATCAAGCGTTTCTTCCCACTTATTGTCATCATACACATAAATCGTAAGTACAGGTCCGAAAAGCTCGGTTTCCATAGTTACATATTTCGGATTGGTAGTCAAAATTACAGTCGGCTCAATAAAATATCCTACCGATTTGTCATAATTTCCTCCTGCAATAATTTCAGCATCAGCATCTTGTTTTGCTCGGTCGATATATCCTGCTAATTTATTAAACGAATCTTCCGAAATAACCGCAGTTACAAAGTTTTCTAAATTTTCGGGAGACCCCATTTTGATAGATTTCAAATCTTCTGTCAAAAGTTGTTTCGCTTCATTCCACATACTTTGAGGAAGATAAGCTCTCGATGCAGCCGAACATTTTTGTCCCTGAAATTCAAAAGCTCCTCTTACCAATCCCGTAACCACCTGTTTCACATCTGCACTCGGATGAGCGATTACGAAGTCTTTTCCTCCTGTTTCTCCTACAATTCTCGGATAAGATTTGTAGTTAGAAATGTTGTTTCCGATGGTTTTCCAAATATCGTTGAAAACTCCCGTAGAACCCGTAAAGTGAACTCCTGCCAATTCTCTGTGATTCAGAATCACATCACTAATCATAGACGAATTTCCGTAAACCACATTGATAACTCCGTCAGGAACTCCCGCTTTTTTGAAGATTTCCACGATTACATTCGCAGAAAAAATCTGTGTTGCAGCAGGTTTCCAAACCACCACATTCCCCATAAGGGCAGCAGAAGACGGTAGATTTCCGGAAATTGCCGTAAAGTTAAACGGAGTAATCGCATATACAAATCCCTCCAACGGACGATATTCCACTCTGTTCCAAGTTGTTGAATCTGAAATAGGCTGGTCTTTGTAGATTTGCGTCATATATTCTACATTAAAACGCAAGAAATCAATAAACTCACAAGCTGCATCAATTTCAGCCTGATGTACCGTTTTAGATTGAGCAATCATAGTAGCTGCATTGATTTTTGCACGATAAGGCCCTGCAATCAGTTCGGCAGCTTTCAAAAAGATAGAAGCTCTGTGTTCCCAAGACATTTCAGCCCATTTTGTACGAGCCTCCAAAGCATTGGCAATAGCTTCTTCGATATGATTTTTTTCGGCTAAATGATATTTTCCGACAATATGCTTGTGGTCGTGTGGAGCAGAAAGGTTTTTGGTATTTCCTGTTCTGATTTCTTTTCCTCCAATATATAACGGAACATCAACTTGAGCGTTCCACATTTCTTTATAAGCGTTTAAAACAGCTTCTCTTTCGGGAGTTCCTTTTGCATACGATTTTACAGGGTCGTTTACCGCTTTGGGAACATTAAAAAATCCTTTTGACATAGTGTTGTTTTTTTAAAAATTAAAATAAGTTCAAAAAAGTAGTGATTATGATACAAATATATTTCATTCCTATTGTATAAAAAAGAGTATGTCAAATAATATTCTTTTTTGGCAAGAATATTAACCTGAGATTTGATTTAGTAATAATTTCGTATATTACTATCTAAGAGCGTTTTGACAAAATTTGAACGATAGAAATCCGGTTAATCTGCTACCTGATATATCAATTTGGTCTGCCTTTAGGCTAATTATCTCAGATTAATAATTAAATTACTGTTTAGTAAATTTATATCGTTTTTTTTTTACTATTCAGTCGATTTTATCAATTAAAAGTAGGTATTGTCTTACGTGTTTAGGGATGATTTATGGGGTTAAATTTAGAAAAAACGTCAAACATATAACAAAATATGTATTAAAAACGTTACAGCACACGATATGGACTGTTACAATTCATAGTAAAGGCAAGGTTATGTTTCATAAAAAACATATCTGTGTACAAAAAGGGAAATAATGTAAAGAAATTGTAAAAGTTGAGTTTTTTTTTTTTTTTTAGAACAAAAAAATTAAATTCGCCTCCTGATTAGGTTGTAACATACAATCAACAAATAAAATTAAACAGTATTAAAAAAAAGTAAAATGGCAAACGTTAAAAAAGAAAGCAGTTCAAAAGGAGGAAGTATTTTCTCAGGAATAGCAATTGTATGTTGTTTCGTTGTTGGTGTATTAATATGGAAATTTGTGATGGGAGACGGAGCGAATTTCATCGATGGCGATAACAATAACCAGCCTCTTCCGGGCAACTATTTAGGAATGATTTATAAAGGAGGTACCGTTGTACCTGTCTTGATGGGTTTACTATTGATGACAATCGTTTTCTCTATCGAGCGTTTCTTTGTAATTTCTAAAGCAGGAGGTAAAAAAAGCTTGGACGTGTTTATGAAGGATGTTCAATCAAATATTACAGATGGCAACATTCAAGGAGCTATTGAGTCTTGTGACAAACAACAAGGTTCTGTTGCTAATGCCATTAAAGCTGCTTTAGTAAAGTATGAGGAAGTGAAAAAAGAAGGTTTCACCAGTGAGGAAGCTGCAGAAACCATCCGAAAAGAGATAGAAGAAGCTACTTCTTTGGAGATGCCTATGTTGGAGAAAAATATGACTATTATTTCAGCTTTGGTTTCATTGGGAACACTTGCAGGTCTTTTAGGAACAGTAACAGGTATGATTAAAGCTTTTGGTGCGTTAGCAACAGCAGGAGCTCCTGACCAAGCGGCACTTGCAAACGGTATTTCTGAGGCTCTTATTAATACTGCTACCGGTATTTTTACATCATTATTAGCAATTGTTGCTTACAATTATTTTACATCAAAAATTGACAACTTAACATATTCAATTGACGAAGCGGCTACAACAATTGTAAATACTTACAGACGTTTTAAAGGAAGCTTAAGAGGATAAATGTAAGCTGCTGAGTTTAAAATAAAAAAAAGAAAATATGGCTAAAGCAAAAATTACAAAAAAAGCGACATCAATAGACATGACTGCAATGTGTGATGTGTCGTTTCTATTGCTGACATTTTTCATATTAACTTCAACAGCAAAAATTCCTGAGCCTCTTCAAGTTCAAACACCAAGTTCTACTGTCCAAACCAAATTGCCTGACACAGACTTGGCAACCATTACGGTTGGTGAAGAAAAAGCTTTTTTTGGTGTAATAGGAAAAGATGTTAGAAAACGTACGCTTGAATTAATGGGAGAAAAATATGGCGTTGAATTTTCGGATGAAGAAAAAGAAAGATTTTCTTTAATTGATGCTTTTGGGGTGCCGATAGACCAGCTACGCGGTTTAATCGAGCTTAACAGCTCAGATAGAAACAAAGAGGGGTTGCAAAACGGAATTCCGAAAGATTCTTTGAATAATCAGTTAAAGGATTGGGTATATAATGCCAGAGTCGCCAATATTGAAAAAAATAAGAAAGAACTTCAATTTGCCATTAAAGGTGATGCTAAAGAAGAATATCCTACTATAAAAGAAATAATGGATATTTTACAAG
>JAVEUZ010000074.1:0-6531 GCA_034005285.1 Flavobacteriaceae bacterium | reverse complement strand
TGCCCATTTCTTTGGGGGACAGCTCGTTTCCGACTTTGCCTAAAGCCTATCATCTTCGATAAAGTTGTGTTACCATTTCAAAGAACTTTTATATCTTAGTACCCTGTGGTAACGCAGGACACACCACGGCTACGCACAACAGCCGTTTTGCAAAAGCGGGGGTTTCGTGCTTCTATGACAGTGAGGTGCTAAATTCAAGCTTTGTGCATCTTATAAAGCTTAGTGCTGAAAATCCCCCGCCTTCGCAAAGCGGCAAAACGTTATCGCTCAGTGTAAAAAGCCAACCCACAAATGGCACATTTGGTTTTTGCCGACACACGAGCCAGCTCTCAAAAAAAACCAAAAGAGCCATTTTTTTTCCAACGCTCGACAACCAAGTGAAAATAATTTATTACATTTAACCAAATTTAGACAAGTACAAAATAAGACAATGACACTTGGACAAAAAATAAGAGAATTAAGGGAACAGGCTGGTCTTAAACAAAGAGAGCTTGCATATCAGCTTGGAATTGGAGAAGGTTTTCTAAGCAAAGTAGAAAATGACCAAAAACCCTTAAAGAGAGAAGATTTAACTAAGTTGAATGAACTCTTTAAAATACCGATTGAAGAACTTGAATCATTGTGGCTTGCTAACAAGCTTTACTCAATTGTAAGAGATGAGGAATCAGCCTTGACAGCTTTAAAAGTAGCTGAAGAACAAGTAAAATATAAAAGTCTAAAAAATGCTTAATTACGTTTGTGAACCATACAAAGAAATAGAAGAGGTTGTTCAAACTTTTGAGGAGCAATTAGAATTGTTCTTTTCAAAGGACTTTGAAACTAAAACCAACAAGCCTAAACAAGATGAAAATTTAGGGCAAGTTTTTACATCTGCAATTCTTGCAAAGTTTATGATTGGTTTATTGAAAGAAAGCCTAAAACCTTACTCCTCTATACTTGATCCGTGTATTGGACCAAATACATTTTTTAAAGCAATGAATGAGGACTTTTCAAATTGTAATTTGAAAGGAATTGAAATTGATATTAGTCTAATCACTGAAGAAATTAAAAAGTTTTACGAAAGCCCAAATAGAACTTTAATCAAGGGCAGCTTCTTTGATTTGCCAATTACTGAAAAGTTTGACCAAATTGTCCAAAATCCACCTTATGTAAGACAAGAACTATTGATTCAAGGTGCAAATTCAAAAGATAGTATAAGGTACAATGTGTCTTCACTTTTATCAACAATTCCATCACAATCAAATTTATATATCTACTTTTTATTGAAGTCCATTTTGCATTTAAAGGAAGAAGGCGTAATGGTTGCTGTGATATATGACAGTTGGCTTTACAGCAGTTTTGGAAAATTTTTAAAAGAATCATTCCTTAAACTAGGACGTTTAGAAAGTGTTTATCATTTCAAGAAAAGTGCTTTTGATAATGTAGAAGTAGGTGCTACCGTAATAAAATTTGTAAAGGATAATAATCATAAGAAATCCATATCATATATTCCTCTGAATGATTTGAACGATTTAAGAACTTATAATGGGTTAAATGCAAATTGTATAAAACTAAAACAACAGGAGTTATTAACTTATAGCTTCAATAATCAAAGTCAAATCAATTACAAGTCCAATCTCTTTAAAGAGCTTAAAACAATTGTATCACAACCAATTCAAAGAGGAACATCGGCAGTAGTAAATAGCCATTTTATTTTCTCAAAAAATGAACTCCCTGAATTAAAACCAATTATCAAAGATGTTTCACGGATTAAAACCTACACCGTGAACGAAGAGAATGCTTACATTCTAGCAGTTAATGGCTCAATATCTAATGAAACTAAACAGTATTTAGAATCAGTTAAAAACGAAATTCTAAAAACACCTACTCAAAAGTTTATAGCAGTAAAAAGAGATATTGAAACTAAAAGAGATTGGTATAAAATCAATTTGAAAGCAACAGGTAATTTTATTTTCAACTATTATTTACGAAACAATATTGATTTCATTTATAATCCAAACAAGTTTTTGTCTTCTGATAACTTTTATGTTCTCAATATCAAGAATAATGAGTTAGCTAATTTTGCAATTTTAAACTCATCTTTTACGAGATTAAATACACTAAGCAATTCAAGAAGTCAGGGAAATGGCTTGAGAAAAATACAGCTTTACGAATTTAAAGAAGTAAAAGTAATTGACGTAAATAAACTTTCAGAGCTGACTATAAAAAAACTGGAATTACTGGGAAAAGAATTGATGAACGTTAGCAGGTACGAAGACGACCAAAAGCACATAATTGAAAGTATTGATTTGTTGCTGATTGAAGAATACAATGAAATTAATTGCTCTTCATTAACGATAGACGTGCTAATTAATGAAATAAAAGAATACTTGAATTAAAATGATAAACCTTTGGTATAACTCTGATGAGGTTGCTGACTTTCATCCGCTTGTTGAGAAAGCACTAAACGATGCTTTGGTGAATGTTGGTTACAATAATATTGCAGAAGTAATTCACCACCCTGCAATTCCTAATAGCACAATAATCCCCGACTTTGCAATAAAATTAAAAGGAAGCCAACGTTACGTTTTTATTGTTGAAGTAAAAAGAACTCAAAGAGATGTTGAATCACAGCGTTACCAAAATCAATCACGTTCTTACGTAACCGAATTTGGCCCTCATTGGGAACCGAGTTATCACAAATACTTTTGTGTAACCAACATTGAAAGGTTGGTTTTGTTTGCGGACAGAAATGGTGTACCGCTGACAAGTTGTTTACTTAAAGGAAATCCACGACAACATTCGCTTTTCAATCCAGTTAATCACGATGCGACAGCATCGGTAGCAGAACTGCAAGCAACTTTTGAAAATATTTTACCGAAAATATTCAATCGTGTACCACCAGATTGGGATAACAACTGGCAGCTTGTAATTGAAAGTTTTCACAACAACTATGTTGCGTTAAATAATTTACTTGGCTATCCGGAAGCAGTAAAAAAGGAGCTGACACTTTACGAGTTGTTCCGACTTCTTGCATATGCTTACTTGAAAGATTACTATACACAAACTGCAAATCCGAATGCCGCATATTTCCACAACTACCCACCAAACAACGCAACGCTACCGCAGTTCACAAACAATCTTTCAAATAATTACAACAGAATAATACAATTGGATTTTCAGCAAATTTTTACTGATCACCCAAATCAAGGACAACGACTTTTCCCAAATAACTTTACTGTAAACTACTTGCAGTATTTCAGAGATTTAATTCAGTGCTTTATTCAGCACAACGCTAATGCAGTTGCAAACAACCCTTCACCTTCTTATATCTTTAATCTTCTTACTTCAAAAATTTATATCAGAGAAGAATTACACAGCAAGGGAAAAGTTATGTCTGATGCTGAGTTATCAAACTTACTTGCTACTCTTTGCATTGATTCTCCAAACGCAAAGGTTTTAGACCCAGGTTGTGGTGATGGTGCATTGCTTGATGCGGCATATGACCAGATAAGTTTGCTTGCCGCGACAGCAAACCAAGCTAAGACACACAACCAAATTTTAAATCAAATTGATGGGATTGAAATTGACCCGTTCCTTTCGCAATTATCTGCTTTCAGGTTGCTTTCAAAAAATCTTGCACAGGTAAATAACAATACGTCCGCAAACATTGTAATTGGAGATATATTTCATAACGCAAGAGCAAATCAGTATGATGCTGTTGTAATGAATCCACCGTTTTTGCGGAACGACAACCCTGATGCACCTATAACAGCAGCGGATAAAACCAAAATGAGAACTGCAATTAAAGGGCAAGGTTTGAATTACTTTGTTGCAAATGCTTCACAGCCTAACCTCTATTTCTACTTCACTAATTTCATATGGCATTATTTGCGAAACAATGGCAAAGCAGGAATTATTTTAATGACAAAATTCCTGAACAATGAAGACGGTGAACATTTGAAACAATTTATCTCTGACAAGGTTGAAGCTATCGTTTCTTATCCGAGAAAATATTTTCAAGAGTTTGTTGTAACAACAGTAATTGTGATTTTGAAGAAGGGAAACAATTCGGCAAATGTTTCTTTCGTAAGAGTTTCAGATGAAAATATTTTGCTTAATCCAGATAATCTGAAAGCGATACTTGCTTTGAATGCGGACACAACAACGGCATCTTACAAACTAAGAATTGTTCCAAGAAACACACTTGTTCCAACTACAAATTGGAAACAATATTTGAATGATAAAAACTATGACGATTTCTTAAACTTAAATTTCTTAGTTGATATTGACCATCATTTTGCTAGTATTGGAAGAGGCGGTGCAGAAGCTAGTGGAGCATCAACAATTATTTTTCCAACGTTTGACCAACAAGCCAACAATTTTTTTGGTCTAGGCAAACGCCTGACACCTGCACAACGAAACGCAGGAGTTCAGAGAACAAGAATTAATATCCCAGTTGGACTTAATCCAAGAGTAAGTTATGGTATTCAAAATAATTTTCACCGTAGGAATTATGTATTGAGTATTAATGATATTGAAATTGATAAAGCATTTCACTTTCCTGCAAGAGCGGATAGAAATGAAGCCAATGCTTTACCAGTTGCATTACAAGGCAATCAAGATTTGGTTAACTTCTTCGATAATTGCGTTGCTGAATTTGGTTTGCAGAAATGGGGAACGATTGTAAATGCAGCTTTCAGAAACACTATTAATCCAAAAATTTTAATTCCTAGAGCAGACAGGACAAAGCATTGTGTTTATTACAATCCACACAATCACAACTTAACTCTTTCAACAAATTTCTTTTACTGTAATGATTTGCGAAATCAAAATGCTAATGCAACTGATGAACAACAATACAAATTCATAACCGCATTCTTGCTATCAGCATTCGGACAAATTCAGTTTGAACTCAATGCAAACAATCAAGAAGGTTTAAGAAAATTGGAGGGTTTTCAAATCAACCGCTTCAAAATTCCTGACTTGACACAATTTACACAAGCAGAAATTTTGTCTGTTGTAGCAGCGTTTGATGCAATCAATATTGCTAATCCCGATTTTAGTGGTGATGAAGGAATAATGACACCAAGAAGAAATCTTGATTTAGAAATTGCCCAAATCATTTTTACTAGAAATAATTTGGGCTTTGCAAATGCAATAGCAATGACAGATTATTTTGAACTCTTTTTAGCTGACCTAGTAGAAGACAGAAGATTATGAAAAAAAATAAGATTAAAGTAATAGGTTTATTTTCAGGATGCGGTGGTTTAGATTTAGGATTTAAACAAGCTGGCTATGATTTGATATGGGCAAATGATATTTTGAAAGATGCTTGTGATACCTACAGATTGAACATAGGAGGCCACATTGTAAATGAAGATATTACAAAAATTGACTTAAATACAATTCCAAACGCTGACATAATTATTGGTGGTCCACCTTGTCAAGGCTTTTCAGGAATCGGCAAACGAGACCCTAATGACAATAGATCTGCATTAGTGTATTCTTACTTAGATGTTGTAAACAAAGTACAACCGAAAATATTCCTTTTTGAAAACGTCACGGGTATTAAATCATCTAAAGCAGCAGATGGTTCAAAAGTAATTGACAACTTAAAACAAGCATTTGAGAACATCGGTTATCATATCAATATTTTCACACTTAACGCAGCCGATTACGGTGTACCTCAAAGAAGAAAAAGAGTATTTATAATTGGCAACAAATTAGGAGTTGATATTTCAGTACCACCACAAACCCATTTTGAAAACAAAGAGGGTAAGAGAAAATGGATTTCTTCTTTTGAAGCTA
The DNA here is from genome assembly GCA_034005285.1 of Flavobacteriaceae bacterium. Lineage (GTDB taxonomy): Bacteria > Bacteroidota > Bacteroidia > Flavobacteriales > Flavobacteriaceae > Flavobacterium. Next base: position 741 of record JAVEUZ010000074.1, on the reverse strand, counting down.
TCTCTGATTTGGATTCACCAACAGAAAATGGAGAAACAAAATATAAACACCAGCCGAAAAATGAATATCAGACGTTAATGCGAAAAAATGCTGACAAAACAACATTACATATAGTACCTTATTCTAGCCCAACGGATAAAGAAATTATTAGCCACGTCAAGCCAGGCGGTAATTATATGGACATTCCTGATAGTGTTTCAACAAAAAGAATTATGTATTTCAAGAGCACTGGAGGAAGAACTACAACTTATGGAAGACTTGACCCTGAAATGCCAAATTATACAATTAACACTCACTTCAATCGTCCAAATATTGGTTGTAACATCCATTACGAAGAAGATAGAATGATCACTATTCGAGAGGGTTTAAGATTTCAGTCATTCCCTGATGATTTTCAACTGATTTCAAAAACTCAAAGAAATTATTATGTACAAGTTGGAAATGCAGTTCCTCCATTACTATCGAAAGCTTGGGCAGAACATTTATTAAAGTATTTAGAATATATCCCCTCACCTAAAGCCATACACATTGCCAAGTCGCTCGAAAGCCAACCGCACAAGCCAGAACTTGTCAATGAGTATGCCTTTGCCAACGCAGAAAACCATACCGAATGAAAGAAGTCGAGTAGGCAAAGGGGAATTTCACCCCTAAGCCTCTCACAGAACCGTACGTGAACCTCTCGATTCATACGGCTCTTCATAGTGCAATCTTGCGATTGTGTTTGACAAGCAAAATCATCGT
>JAVEUZ010000028.1:0-31673 GCA_034005285.1 Flavobacteriaceae bacterium | reverse complement strand
TTTTAGGAATCTCGCTACTGGACAAAACACCTGTAAATCAGTTGTTTAATAAATATAATTACAATAATGTCAATGAACTAAATTATAATCAATTGAAAATCAACTTGTTTTAACGAAACACTTATGTCTTTGCCTCTTTAAAAATCACCATGAAATATACCGTTTTACCCAATACAGAGACAAAAATCAGCAAAATATGTCTGGGTACTATGACCTTTGGCGAACAAAATACCGAAGCTGACGCCCACCTTCAATTAGATTATGCTGTTTCGAGAGGAATAAATTTTATAGACACCGCAGAAATGTATCCGATAGCTGCCCGCAAAGCCACTTTAGGAAGTACTGAACGGTTTATCGGCACATGGTTGAAAAAGCGTTCTAAAAGAGATGACTTAGTCATTGCCACAAAAATTGCGGGTCCAAACAGAGGGATGGATTATATTCGACAACCATTAGATTTTTCTCGTAAAAACATTCTCGAAGCCGTTGACAAAAGCTTGAAAAATCTTCAAACAGATTATATTGATTTGTATCAGTTGCATTGGCCCGAGCGAAAGATGAATATGTTTGGCAAAAGAGGTTTTACTATTGTTGATGATGCATGGCAAGATAATTTCAAAAACATTCTCGAAACGTTTGATTTATTAATCAAACAAGGTAAAATTCGTCATATTGGTGTTTCAAACGAAACTCCGTGGGGCGTGATGCGATTTTTGGCTGAAAGCGAAAAAAACAATCTGCCAAGAATTGCAACTGTTCAGAATGCGTATTCGTTATTAAACCGACTGTTTGATGTAGGATTAACCGAAGCTTGTTATAGAGAGAATGTTGGCTTGTTGGCTTATTCACCGTTAGGCTTTGGCATAATAAGCGGAAAACACCTCAACGGAGTTGTGCCAAATTCCCGAATTGGTTTATTTCCACATTTCACAAGATATACTTCAGAAAACAGCACAAAAGCCACACGACTATACCAACAATTAGCTGCAGACCATAATCTGAACCTCGCACAAATGGCGATAGCTTTCGTACAACATCAGACATTTGTAACCAGTACGATTATAGGAGCAACCTCTTTAGAACAGTTAAAAGAAAACATCGATTCTCAGAATATTTCTTTGTCGGATGAAATTCTGCATGAGATTAATAAAATTCAGGAACTCATTCCGAATCCGGCACCGTAAAACTTTCAACTCGAATTACAGAGCAACTGAGGTAAATCGGGTAATATTTTGAAGTTTTTTTAGCCAAAACAAATTATTTAACCATCAATTTTGTGTTGGAAACTTTGCCATTAGCACCTTTAACTGAAACTATATAAAACCCTTGTTGCCAATTTTGTGTTGAAATCCGATAAGATTCTTCTGTCTGAGTATTTTGAAACCAAATTATTTTTCCACTAATATCAGTAACAGAAATCTCAGATATAGGATTCAGGTTTTGGTTTTTTATAAAAAATTCTCCGGAAGCAGGATTCGGATATAAAGTAAACCCGTTTTCAGAAAAATCTCCTGCTGACAAATCTGTATCAATTATTTTTGAAACCACACCACTAGAAATACCTGCAATATATAGTTCTCCGTTCACATCTTGCCCAAGCGTAGAAAAATTTCCTGTAAAAGGAGTTGTCCAGGTTATGGTTCCTCCTGCACTGTCAATCCATCCAATGCGGTTGGCACAATAGTCGGCAAAAATATACTTGTTGTTAAAATTTGGATACATAGTCCCTATATATTCATAACCACCGGTTACGGCACAATACCCACCGGTTAGTTGATAGGTACTTACAGGAAAAGTATAATTTGAAGCACTTCCGCAACCGTTTGTATTATAAGGAGAATTACCTTCATAGCATCTCCAGCCAAAATTCAACCCCGGAGTAAGCGGAAATGTTATTTTATTAATTTCTTCTCTAGCATTCTGACCTACGTCTGCAATCCACAAATCTCCTGTATTTTTGTTGAATGAAAATTTCCACGGATTTCTCAAACCTGTTGCCCATATTTCGGGAGAGCCGCCACCATTTGCAAACGGATTATCCGCCGGAATACTGTATGGAGAACCATTATCAACATCAATTCGAAGCATTTTCCCTAACAGAGTGTTGTTGTTCTGAGCATAATTATTGGGGTCTCCACCACTACCACCATCTCCCATTCCGATGTACAAATAACCGTCAGGACCAAAAGCTAAAGAACCTCCGTTATGATTGGAATAAGGTTGTGACATAACCAATAAAACCGTTCCACTTGAGGCATTGGCGACATTCGGATTTTCGGCATTAACGCTGTATCTGGCGATGGTTGTGGCACCGTCTCCGGAACGGGTATAGTTTACATAAAAATATCCGTTTTCGGCATAATTCGGATGAAATGCCAAGCCCAGCAATCCTCTTTCTCCTCCCGAAGTTATAATTGATGATAGTGTTAAAAACGGAGTTGTATTTACTGTTCCGTTACTATTGATAATCTTAATATTACCTCCGCGTTCTACAACAAACAATCTTGAATCTCCCGCATGTTCAATAGCCACAGGCGAAGAAAAACCAGTCGCAAAAGGCTGTATGTTAATAGTTTGAGAAAAAGCAAACACAGATAAAAGTCCGGTAAACAATAAGTAGAAATGTTTCATAGCTTAGGGGTGTTTTATTTTTTATTTGATAAAAATAATAAAAACATTTTAATTGTTTGTTATTAAGCCGAATTCAGTTAATAAAACAAAATCAAGAACAACAAAAGGTTTTTGCTGAAGATACTTGAAGTCAGACTCGATTTACCCAAATAGCTCGCTCGCCACATCTTCGATTCTGGCAACTTTTTTTATTTGAATTATTGGTTTTTTAATAGAAATCTTACTGTATTTTGAAACGAAAATGACAGAAAAACCTAACTTTTCAGCTTCCAATATTCTTTGGTCTATTCTGTTTACCGGACGAATTTCGCCAGCAAGACCGACCTCTCCAGCAAAACAAAAATCTTTGCCAATTGGAATGTCTTCATTAGATGACAAAATTGCAGCAACCACAGCCAAATCTATTGCCGGATCATCAACAGTGATGCCACCGGTAATATTAAGAAAAACATCTTTGGCTCCCAACCGGAATCCGGCACGCTTTTCGAGAACAGCCAAAATCATGTTTAACCTTTTCGCATTATAACCTGTAGTACTTCGCTGTGGCGTTCCGTAAACTGCCGTGCTTACCAACGCCTGAATTTCTATCATAAGAGGCCGCATTCCCTCTATCGTAGCGGCAATGGCAGTTCCTGAGAGTTCTTCTTCTTTGTGTGAAATCAGTATTTCAGAAGGATTGGAAACCTCTCGAAGTCCCGAACCTAACATTTCATAAATTCCGATTTCAGCAGTAGAACCAAACCTGTTCTTGAGAGACCGTAGAATTCTGTAGACATAATTTCTATCGCCCTCAAACTGCAAGACAGTATCGACCATGTGTTCCAGAATTTTGGGTCCTGCTATGGTGCCATCTTTTGTAATATGACCAATAAGTATAACCGGTACATTCGATTCTTTGGCAAATTTTATTAGTTCTGCGGTACATTCTCTTATTTGAGAGATGCTTCCTGCAGTAGAATCTATATAATCTGTGTGAAGTGTTTGTATAGAATCTATAATAACAATTTCGGGGTCTATTTCTTGAATTTGACGAAAAATATTTTGAGTTTTAGTTTCGGTCAGTATATAGCAGTTTTCGTGTGAACCTTCGATGCGTTCTGCCCGCATTTTTATTTGTTTCTGACTTTCCTCTCCTGAAACGTACAGGGTTTTATAGGGTAATTTTAAAGAAATTTGTAAAAGCAAGGTGCTTTTTCCTATACCGGGTTCTCCGCCCAACAAAGTAAGAGAACCGGGAACGAGTCCGCCACCGAGAACTCTGTTTAACTCATTGTCTGAAGTGTTAAGCCTGATTTCTTGTGAAGAATCTATTTCGCTTATTTTAAGCGACTTGGGTGCTTTCTTGGTTTCAGAGGAAAATGATTTCCAAGAAATTTTATCTTCTTTCTGAATAATTTCCTCTACAATGGTATTCCATTGTTTGCAGTTGTGACACTGACCTTGCCATTTGGCAAATGAAGTACCGCAATTTTGGCAAAAGAATGATGTTTTTACTTTAGACATTTTACTCCATTCGTTTCATTTCTTCAGATTTGTCATACATCATATCTTTATCCAATTCTCCAATCGGCTCCATCTGAAAAGCTCTGAGATAGGATTTCTGAGCTCTTTTATAATCGCCTTTTTTCTCATACATCATCGCCATGTGATAATCTGCCAGCATCGATTTTGGATAGTGTTTTCTTGCTAAAATAGATAGGGCATCAAATTCATTATAATGCTGATTTTTTATAATAGCCGCTTCGATGGCTTTAAAATCATTTAATCTGATGGGCATTTTGATGCTCAAGGCATTTTCTATGGTGTTGTATTTTTCTGTAAGATAATCCACATAACCACCATCCATTTTTACAATCTTTTCCTGAAACTCTTTGACCGAAATTGGTTGATAAACAGAAAAAAACTGATATAATGCACTTGGTATCGCATACAGAACCAAAGAATAATGTGAAGCCCCAATGAAATCATCAAACTTATAGTTAAGATTTATATTCTGAACGGCAGAAATTCCTTCGTGAAGTGTATTTATGCGTGTTCTCATTTTTTTTAAATCTCCGTCTGCAGTTGCATGATAATAATAGATTGGTTTCTTTATTTGGGCAAGCCTTTGAGGAATGTGAGTTTCCATATCTGTTGCCAATTCGGGGCTCAAAGAAATATAGGCATCAAATAGCGGTGTTTCTTTATAAAGAAAAAAGTTTATGAAAGCTGCTGTTACATCGTGTCCAGCGATGACTTTAAAAGGTGCGATACGAAATTTTTTTTCGAGATACGGCATCACTTCCATTCCGATAAATTCAAAGAAATTTTCTCCTGTGTCGCTGGGCAAACCAGTCGCTTCATCTACTTCACAATCTGTATAACGCTGTTCATCTTTGTTTTGGTTAATTCCGACCAAAATCAGTTCGGGCATATCGTCCCAATAATTAGAATATTCCATTGCTCCGTAGAACGGATCAAAAAGATAATCACCATCCAAAAGTAACATAAGTGGATATTTTCTTTTGGAATCACTGTCATACGATTGAGGCAATGTGATTACTAACTCTCTGTCTTCACCGAGTTTTTTAGAAGAAATTATTTCTTGTTTTTTCTGTGAATACAACGCAACTACGGCAAAACACAACAAGATGCTAAGAATGTTTTTTCTCATAATCAATATTTTTTGGAAGTTTGATTTAAGGAATTTCTTTTCTGAATCCGATGCCAATATAATAATTATTTATTTTTATTCAACAAAGGAAGAAATAAAAACGACAAAGTTCCTAAAAACACCATCATGAGTGTTTGGGACGTCCAAGTAATCCAACCGAAGGCATTTCCTGAAGTTTCCGCTATTTGATATACAAGCAGTATTTTAGAGATAACAAAAGGATATGCTCCAAAACCACTATTGGTTATTGTGATGGCTATTCCACCCACTACAAACGCTGTTATGACAGCTTCAAAACCCAATTTGGAAGTTTCGGGCAGGGCAAAAATTGTGATATAAAACATGAAAAGATAGCAAAACCAAATCAAGAAAGAATGAAAAAAGAAAGCCCCTTTTTTCTTCATTTTAATTATACTGGTAAATCCTTCTGAAAATCCTGAAATTTTTTGTTTGATGATTCTGACAATTTTTGCTTTGGAATATTTAAAAAAAAGAAAAGTCGCTATGAGCAAAATCATGCCCAAGATGCCTAGGATACCTAATTGTTTTATAGAAATTTTATCCAGAATAAATGTTTTTACCACATCATATTGAATAAAAAAAACCAGAAAAATTAAAAAAACCAGAAAAAAAGCATCAACCATTCTTTCGGCAACTATGGTTCCAAAACCTTTGTCAAAAGGTATGTCTTCATATTTTTTGAGCACGAGTGCCCTACTTACTTCACCCGACCGTGGAATGGTCATATTCATAAAATAAGCAATACAGACTGCCATAAAACTATTAGAAAATTTTGGTTTATAACCAAGCGGTTCAAGCGTATATCGCCATCTGAAAGCACGAGAAATCATTGAAATCACACCAAAACACAGAGAAATCCAAATATAAAAATAATCGGCATCACGAAATTGCTGTTTTATTTCCTCTAATTGTGTGAGTGTAAATTTGTTGTAAGTATATAATATCAGAAAACCTCCCAGGGCAACCGGTATAAGCACAGACAGCCATTTTCTGACACTATTTTTCACGGTATCAGGTTAGGGTGTTGTTCTTTTCGTTTGGAAAAACCAACGCAGGTTTAAATGTTTTGGCTTCTTCAAAATCAAGAAGACCATAGGAAATAATAATGATTATGTCTCCTTTTTGAACCTTGCGGGCTGCTGGACCGTTAAGCGTAATTTCTCCACTGTTTCGGTTTCCTTTTATCACATAAGTTTCAAGTCTTTCACCGTTATTTATGTTTACAATAGAAACTTTTTCGCCTTCAATTATATTAGCGGCTTCCATCAAAGCTTCATCAACGGTTATGCTGCCAATATAGTTTAAGTCGGCTCCGGTTACCGTTACACGGTGTATTTTAGATTTTACAACTTGAATTTGCATGGTGCAAAGTTATTTAATTTAATGAAATTGTGTCTATTAATCTTACGTTGTCCAAAAAAACAGCTATAAATGCTCTGTATTTTTTATTTTTTAATTTCCTTATACAAGGTTTTAGCTTTTCTTCGTCAGCAATCTGGAAATATTCCAATTCAAACTCCGGATATTTTTTAAATTCATTTTCTACCCAAGTCGTTACTTCTTCAGCACTTTTTGTGCCAAACTGTTTTTTTGATTGTAATAATATTTGATAGATGATTCCTGCTTTCTGTCTGTTTTCGATACTCAGTCTTTCATTTCGGGAGCTCATTGCCAGTCCGTTTTTTTCTCTAAAAACAGGGCAGGCAACAATTTTAACAGGAATATTGTATTTTTTTACAAGTGTTTTTATAATCTGTAGTTGCTGAAAATCTTTTTCTCCAAAATAAGCATTTTTTGGTTTTATCAGTTCAAAAAAGAATTTTACTACTGTGGCTACTCCGTCAAAATGACCCGGTCTGAACTTTCCTTCCATCTGGTTTTCAAGTCCGTCAAAATTAAATTTTTCAGATTTTTGTCCTTTGTCATAAACATCTTCAACCTCCGGAGAATATATTATAATTTCTTTATTAAATTGTTCAATTAACTTAATGTCCTTTTCAAGATTTCTTGGATATTTCTTTAAATCGTCTATGTTATTAAACTGTGTCGGATTAACAAAAATACTGACTATAACAACATCATTCTGTTTTACAGCATCGAGAATAAGAGACAGATGACCATTGTGTAAAGCCCCCATTGTAGGGACAAAACCAATTATTCTGTTTTTAAGATTCTTATTAATATGCTCTGCAAGTTTTGCCTTTTTATAGAAAATGAGCATGTATTTTTTTTAAAATATGGTGCAAACATACTATTTTCCACAAAAATTCCATAAAATTTTGTAACTTTGCACGTTTTAATCACCCAATTTGTTTTAAAGTATAGTTTTTTATGGAAGACAAGAGGATTCTGTATGTGTCATCTGAGGTAGTGCCGTATTTGGCAGAGAATGAAGTATCAACAATGTCTTATGACATCCCAAAAATGATAAATGACCAGGGCGGTCAAATAAGAATATTCATGCCAAAGTATGGCAACATCAACGAAAGAAGGCATCAACTCCACGAAGTAATCAGACTTTCAGGAATGAATTTGGTTATTAATGATTTTGATATGCCGCTTATTATAAAGGTAGCTTCCATTCCGAGAGAGAGAATTCAAGTCTATTTTATAGATAACGATGAATATTTTAAACGAAAAGCTACTTTTACAGATGAAGAAGGAGAACTGTTTCCGGACAATGATGAAAGAGCCATTTTTTTCGCAAAAGGAGTTGTAGAAACGGTAAAGAAATTAAATTGGGTTCCAGACATTATCCATGTACACGGATGGCTCGCTTCATTACTGCCCGTCTATATGAAACATTATTATAAAGATGAAGCCTTGTTTTCTGACACAAAAATCGTTTCTTCAGTTTATTCCCAATCGTTTGACGGAAGTTTAGATAAAAATATAATGTCTAAAATCATGTTTGACAATATTCCGGAAGAAGCCGTAAGCCTATTGCAAAATCCGGACTATACAAACCTTATCAAAACATCTGTTATCCATTCAGATGCAGTTATTATTGCCTCAGAAGATGTCCCTGCAAGTTTAACAAAATTTATAGAATCTTCAGACAAACCTTTTTTACCTTTCGCCTCTAAACATAACTTTGCGGAGAGCTATACAGAATTTTATAAAAAAACCGTTCTGTAAGTGTTTAGTATTAAACTAATAAATCTTATTTATGCATTTATTTAAAAAAGGAGCTTTAATTCTGTTGGTGTCTGTCCTTATTTCTTGCGATAAAGACTTTAATACTGTAGGTTCGGACATTATCGGTGAGAATAATTTTGATTTTTTGGCATACAGAGATTCTGAATTGAAAGCCTACAACTTAAATTTAGGAGCGGTACAGTCTAACAACTTAACAATAAATCCTCTTGGGGTTTTTAATAATTCGGTTTTTGGAAAAACAACCGCACACTTTGTAACCCAATTAGAGTTAAGTTCCACTAATATAAACCAGACGATTGGCGATAACGTTGTTGTAGAAAAAGTTGAACTAACCATTCCTTATTTCAGCACCTTGTTATCCACCGAAACCGATGGTTCGAGTTCATATCGCCTCGATTCTATATACGGAAACATTGATTCTAAACTAATTCTGAAAATTTATGAAAATGGCTTTTTTCTACAGGATTTAAGCCCTAATCATAATTTTTCTGAAGCCCAAAAATATTATACAGATCAAAAAACAGATTTTGATAACAACCGTCACGGAACAGATGCTGACGGCAACTCTGTTCTTTTCGGAGAACAATTAAACAATAGCTCTAACGTTTCTCAGAATAACGAATTCTTCTTCGACAGTTCTGAAATCGTAACAAGTACTATAAACGAAGAAGGAGAAACTGAAGTTACCTCACGTTCTGCTCCCGCAATGAAAATAGAATTGGACAAAGATTTTTTTGATAAAAAAATCTTTAGTACCACCGGAACCGCCGCATTGATAAACAACAACGTTTTTAAAAACTATTTCAGAGGTCTGTATTTTCAGGTAGAAGAAATATCGGGACAAAGCGGTGCAATGGCTCTAATGAATTTTGCTCAGGGAAAAATCACAATTTCTTATTCTGAAGACAGTTCGACCTCATCTGATGAAGACACAACAACAAGGGTTGACAAAACACTTGAGTTGAATATGACTGGAAATACAGTAAGTTTACAAGAGTTCAGCAATATCTCAACCGGATACCAAAACGCTTTGAACAACATCAATACTACTACAGGAGATCCTGATTTGTATTTAAAAGGCGGAGCAGGAACTATGACAATTATTGAACTTTTTGGTTCAGATGATGACAACAACGGGATAGCTGACCAACTCGAAGAAATCAGAAATAACGGCTGGATGATTAATGAAGCAAACCTGGTGTTCCACATCAATAGGTCTGCGATAGAAAACAGCACTCCGGAACCCAACAGAATATATCTCTATGATCTGAACAACAAAAGGCAGTTGATAGATTATGCTCTTGACCAGAGCACAAACGGTCAAAAACCTAAATATAGCAAATCAACATACGGTGGTATTTTAGAAAAAGACACTGACGGTCGCGGAACAAAATACAAAATTAGGCTTACAAATCATATATCTAACCTAATAAGAAAAGATTCTACCAATATAAAGTTAGGACTGGTAGTAACAGAAGATTATAGACTTACAACTAATAACTATAGAAAAACAGCAACTCCGGAAAACAGTCCCGACAGAATTCCTGTGGGCTCTGTTATAAGTCCGTTAGGCACTGTCCTATACGGAAATCACTCGGATGTTCCCGAAGACAAAAAACTAAAATTAGAAATTTTTTACACAAAACCTAATTAAAAAACTATGTGTGGAATTGTTGGTTACATTGGTCACAGAGACGCTTACTCAATTGTCGTAAAAGGATTGAAACGTCTCGAATACAGAGGTTATGATAGTGCCGGAGTCATGTTGCACGACGGAGATAACCTTAAAATATCTAAAACAAAAGGTAAAGTTGCCGAGTTGGAAGAGAAATCAGCTCTCGAAAACAACATTTATGGAAAAATAGGAATGGGTCACACCCGTTGGGCAACTCACGGAGTTCCGAATGATGTAAATTCGCACCCGCATTTGTCGAATTCAGGGAATCTTGCCATTATTCATAATGGGATTATTGAAAATTATGAACCTCTAAAAAAAGAATTAATAAAAAGAGGATATGTTTTCCATTCCGATACAGACACAGAAGTTCTTGTTAACCTGATTGAAGATGTTCAAAAACGTGAAAACCTAAAACTAGGAAAAGCAGTTCAGGTTGCTTTAAATCAGGTTGTAGGAGCTTATGCAATTGCAGTTTTTGACAAAAACAAATCCAACGAGATTGTTGTTGCCCGATTAGGAAGTCCGCTTGCCATTGGAATTGGTGAAGATGAATTTTTTATTGCATCTGATGCCTCTCCTTTTATAGAATACACCTCAAATGCTATATATCTTGAAGACGAAGAAATGGCTATCGTAAGACTTCACAAACCTTTAAAGGTAAGAAAAGTCAAAGACGACTCGTTGGTAGAGCCTTATGTTCAAGAACTGAAAATGAATTTAGAGCAAATAGAAAAAAGTGGTTACGAACACTTTATGCTTAAAGAAATATATGAACAACCCAACGTGATAAAAGATACTTACCGCGGACGATTATTGTCTTCTAAAGGTATCATCCAAATGGCAGGGATAGAAGATAATTTAGAAAAATTCCTCAATGCAGACAGAATCATTATCGTAGCCTGCGGAACATCTTGGCACGCCGGATTAGTAGCTGAATATGTATTTGAAGAATTTACAAGAATACCCGTAGAAGTAGAATACGCCTCAGAATTTAGATACAGAAATCCGATTATAGGATCAAAAGACATTGTAATCGCTATTTCACAATCCGGAGAAACAGCAGATACTTTGGCTGCAATTAAATTGGCAAAAGAAAACGGAGCATTCGTTTTTGGTGTTTGTAACGTAGTGGGTTCATCTATTTCCAGAGAAACACATGCCGGAGCATACACACATGCCGGTCCTGAAATCGGTGTTGCTTCTACAAAAGCTTTCACCACACAAATCACTGTTTTAACACTAATTGCATTACGATTAGCAAAAGCAAAAGGGACTTTGTCAAACACTGATTTTCACAGATATTTGTTAGAATTGGAAATGATTCCTGAAAAAGTAGAAGAAGCGTTGCAATCTAACGAAATCACTAAAGAAATTGCAAAAATCTATAAAGACTCTGCTAATTGTTTATATTTAGGAAGAGGCTACAATTTCCCTGTAGCACTCGAAGGAGCTTTAAAATTAAAAGAAATATCATACATCCATGCAGAAGGATATCCGGCAGCAGAAATGAAGCACGGACCTATTGCCCTGATTGACGACCACATGCCGGTTGTTGTCATTGCTCCAAAAATGGGACATTATGATAAAGTAGTAAGCAACATTCAGGAAATAAAATCCAGAAGCGGAAAAATAATTGCCGTAGTAACCAAAGGAGACATTCAAGTTAAAGAACTCGCAGATCACGTTATCGAAATTCCGGAAACTTCAGATGCTTTATCTCCGTTATTGACAACAATTCCGTTGCAATTATTGTCATATCACATTGCTGTTTTAAGAGGATGCAATGTTGACCAACCCAGAAATCTGGCAAAATCGGTTACTGTTGAATAACTAATTTTAAAACACTAAAAATTTAAAAAGCGAGATTTTTTTCTCGCTTTTTTTATTAATATAAAAAATATTTGTACTTTGGTTGCATTAACTAACAAAACTCATAACCTATGAAAGTGTACGCATTTCTTATTGCACTGTTTATTAGCGGTGTAACTTTTGCTCAAACAACAGTCTCAGGTTCAGTATTAGATGACACCAACCAATCGCTTCCGGGGGCAAGCGTTAAAATTGTAGGTGAAAATATTGGTACTGTAACCGATTTTGATGGTAATTTTACATTAACCACTCAAAAACCTCTACCATTTTCTTTGGAAATCTCTATGATGGGATTTAGCACTCAAGTCGTAGAAATTCGAACAAACAATCAAAAAGTAAGTGTCAAACTTGCTGAGGAACAAACCATGTTAAATGAAATTGTGGTTTCTGCTTCCAGAACACCCGAAAGAATTCTAGAATCCCCTGTAACAATTGAGAGAATGACTCTTCGGGAAATTAAAAACACCTCATCAGGAACTTTTTATGACGGACTCGAAAACCTGAAGGAAGTGCATTTCAACACCAGTAGCTTTAATTTTAAATCTATCAATACCCGAGGTTTTGCTACGATAGCTAATACACGTTTTATGCAATTGGTTGACGGTATGGACAACTCTTCACCGGCACTGAACTTCGTGTTAGGAAACTTGGTGGGGATGAGTGATTTAGATGTTCAGAGCGTTGAATTATTGCCGGGAGCTTCTTCCGCATTATATGGAGCCAATGCTTTTAACGGTATTTTATTTATGAACAGCAAGAGTCCTTTTATTTATGAAGGCATCAGTGCTTATGTAAAAAGAGGTATAACCAATCACGAAATAGCCGGAACCAATGAATATTTTGACTGGGGCGTGCGTGCCGCCAAAAAATTCACCCCACACTTTGCCGCTAAAGCCAATGTAACCTATATGAGAGCTACAGAATGGATTCCTGCAGAATACCGAGATGTAAATGGAGGTTCTATTGGTCACGAAAATAATAAAAACTATGATGGTCTTAATATGTATGGTGATGAAATATCAACCAACATTCAAGGAGTCGGTATGAGTATGGCTGCAATGGGAATAATTCCTGCAAGTGCTGTAAACTTATTACCTAATGAAAATGTTTCCAGAACAGGATATGCAGAAAAAGACCTGAATGATAACGAAATCAGAAACGTAAAAGCCGACTTCTCTTTACATTTCAAACCGTGGAAAGACAAAGAGTTCGAAATAATCGGGCAACACAAAGTCGGACTTGGAAACACCGTTTATCAAGGAGCAAATCGATATGCTTTGAGAAACTTTGTTATGCAACAATCTAAGATAGAGATCAAAGACAAAAATTTCTTTGTTCGAGGTTATGTTACTACAGAAGACGCAGGAAATTCTTATGATATGCGTTTTGCTTCTTGGAACATAAACAGATTATGGAAATCTGACAGCGTTTGGTTTGGAGAGTATGCCGGAGCTTTCATTCAAACAATGCTGGGGGGTAGCGTCTCTGCCGACCAAGCACACCAGATTGCACGTGGCGTAGCAGATACAGGTCGCTACCTTCCGGGAACACCTGAATTTGACAATGCCTTGGCAACCGTAAGACTAAGTTCTGACCCAACTCAGGGAGCTCTTTTCGAAGATCAATCTCAAATTTGGCACGGAGATTACAATTACAACTTCAAAGATTTAATCGATTTTGCCGAAATTCAATTAGGAGGCTCTTATAGACGTTATGTACTAAACTCGAGTGGAACTATCTTTACAGACTATGACGGAAAAATTAGATATGACGAATACGGGTTTTATGGTCAAATTCAAAAGAAATTTATGGACGACCGCTTGAAGTTTACAGGGTCTATAAGATATGACAAATCTGAACTTTTCGACGGACAGTTTTCACCTCGTGTTTCGTTTGTGTATTCTACCGGTGAAACCAAAAACCATAATTTCAGAGCTTCGTTTCAGACAGGCTTTAGAAATCCGACTACACAAGACTTGTATATCGGTTTAAATGTAGGACCTTTTGCGTTGGTTGGCTCTGCCTATGACAATCTAAACAGATATGTAGAAACCATAGGATTAAGTGGTCAGGGAGCGGCATTAACAGGTATGCCATCGGTTACATTTAGTGGTGAAAATGCTTATAACAATGCTTATACGATTCCTTCTGTAACCGCTTTTGGAGCTACAGGAAATCCGGCAGAATTAGAAGTAGCAAACATCAATATGGTAAAACCTGAGCAAGTAAAAGCATTTGAAGCAGGATATAAGGGCGTATTAGAAAACGGTCTTGTTATCGATGTGAATGGTTACTTCAATATGTATAGCGACTTTATGAGTGTATCAAGAGTAATATCTCCACTTTATGGGCATGTAGGCACAGACCTAAACAATCCTGATGTATTAATGGGGATACAAGCTCTTGTTAATGGTGATAGACGTGTTTTTCAAGTATATTCAAACTCTTCTGTAGATATCAATTCATGGGGTGCCGGTATCGGTCTATCTAAAAAGGTGTACAAAGACTTTGAATTGGGTGCTAATTATAATTATGCTACATTTGATTTTGACCAAGCTAAAGACCCAACTTTTATTGCTGGATTCAATACACCGGAACACAGAGCTAAAGTATTTTTTGGAAACGACAATTTGTTTAAAAACTTCGGCTTTATGATAAACGGAAGATGGTGGTCAGAATATGAATGGCAGTCAACTTTCGGAGACGGCACCATTCCGTCAACATTTGTGTTAGACGCTCAAATAACCTACGGAATACCAAGCTTGAAATCGGTTATCAAATTATCCGGTTCCAACATCGGACAAAATGACTATTTACAGGTTATTGGAGCCGGTAGAATCGGGCAAATATATATGTTGTCTTTAACAGTTAATCCCTAACAAAAAAATTGGAGTATGAAAAATAATAATTTTAAATGGCTTTTGTTCGCTTCGTTAGCCATAGTTGCATGTAGCGAAGATATAGACGATGATGTAACCGTAGTAGAACCGGAAGTGACAGCCGGAAGTGCAGATTTTTCTAAATTTATATCACTTGGTAATTCACTAACTGCCGGTTTTTCTGACAATGCCTTATTTATTAAAGGACAAGAAAACGCTTATCCCAATATTATGGCTGCCGAATTTGCCAAAGTGGGTGGAGGAGAATTCAAAATTCCTTATATGAATGATAATGTTGGAGGTCTTCTTTTGGAAGGAAATGTTATTGCCGGTCCTCGTTTAATATTTAACGGTTCCGCTCCAGTTGTTCTTCCAGGTGCAACGCCTTCAACCGAAGTGTCATCAATACTTAGTGGTTCATTTAATAACATGGGGATTCCTGGAGCAAAAAGCTATCACTTGCTTGCTCCAGGATACGGAAATATTTCCGGAGTGGCTACAGGACAAGCGAATCCTTATTTTGTTCGTTTTGCATCCAGCCCTTCTACAAGGGTAATAGATGATGCGGTATCTCAGAACCCTACTTTCTTTTCTTTATGGATAGGAAATAATGATGTGCTGAGCTATGCTTCTTCGGGCGGTATTGGAGCTAACCAAACGGGTAATCCTGATGTTACTTCCTACGGAGGCAACGACATTACTGACCCTGTGGCTTTTGCAACCATATATGAAACTCTGTTAAATGCACTTACTTCAGGTGGGGCTAAGGGTGTTGTTGCCAATATTCCTTATGTTACAACTATTCCTTATTTTACAACAGTACCTTATAATCCGGTACCTCTTGAAGAAGATACAGCAAACTTATTAAATTCTAACTACGCTGTTTATAATGGTGCTTTAGCACAATTTGAAGCAATGGGCCTAATTTCTACAGCAGAAAAAGAAAAAAGAACCATCACATTCCACGCCGGTAGTGGAAATGCCGTAGTTATTTTGGATGAATCCTTAACTGATTTGACATCTTTCAATCCTCAATTGGTAAATATGCGACAAGCAACACAAAATGACCTGATTGTATTGACTGCCAGTTCATTCATCGGAACAACTGTTGGTGGCAATCCTTTAATGATTAATGGTGTCTCTGTTCCATTAGCAGATAATTGGGTGTTAACAGAAACCGAAATTCAGGAAGTTAAAACTGCTACAGATGCTTATAATGCAACTATCCGTACTCTTGCTGATAACAAAGGTCTTGCTTTTGTAGATGCTAATGCTATTTTAACTCAAATAGCTTCGGGAGGATATCCGTCAGGAGGATTTATTTTTAAATCTGATTTCATTTTTGGAAACACCTTTTCTTTAGACGGAGTACATTTATCTCCAAGAGCTAATGGGTTGGTTGCCAACAAAATGATGGAAGCAATTAATGCCACTTACGGTTCAAACTTCCGTCCAGTCAGCCTGAGTGCTTATCCAATATTATACGGAGTTAGTATTCCATAAGTAATAAAATAAAAAAACTTAAAAAGCCGTATCAAATTTGATGCGGCTTTTTAATTTTCTGTAAAATCGGCTCTAAATCCCATTATTTATAAAATTCATCGTAAAAAAGGTCAAAATACTATTGATTTTCTATTTATAAAAACTACCTTTGCACTCGAAAAACCAAAACGTTTTTTATAATCATAAAAAGCTAATAATAAATACATAAGCAATGTCAAAAGGAACAGGAAAAGTTGCCCAAATCATCGGCCCGGTAGTGGATGTAGTATTTGATACTAAAGAAAGTGAATTACCAAAAATTTACGACTCTTTAGAAATTACCAAAAAAGACGGTTCAAAATTAGTACTTGAAGTTCAGTCGCACATTGGTGAAGACTCTGTAAGAACAATCTCGATGGACTCGACAGACGGTCTAAGTCGCGGTTCTGAAGTTAAAGCTTTAGGAACTCCAATTCAAATGCCTATCGGAGCAGATATCTACGGAAGGCTTTTCAACGTTATCGGTGACGCAATTGACGGATTAGGAGATTTGCCAAAAGACGGAGCAAACGGTACCCCTATTCACCGTCCGGCTCCAAAATTCGAAGAACTTTCTACCTCTACAGAAGTGTTGTTTACAGGAATTAAAGTAATTGACCTTATTGAGCCTTATGCAAAAGGAGGAAAAATTGGTCTTTTTGGAGGTGCCGGAGTAGGAAAAACAGTATTGATTCAAGAATTGATTAACAACATCGCAAAAGGACACGGTGGTCTTTCTGTTTTTGCCGGAGTGGGTGAAAGAACCCGTGAAGGTAACGACTTGTTGCGTGAAATGTTGGAGTCAGGAATTATAAAATATGGAGATGATTTCATGCACTCTATGGAAAACGGCGGCTGGGATTTAGCTAAAGTTGACAAACCGGGAATGAGAGATTCTAAAGCAACCTTTGTGTTTGGTCAGATGAACGAACCACCTGGGGCACGTGCTCGTGTGGCTTTATCCGGTCTTTCAATTGCAGAATATTTCCGTGACGGAGCCGGTTCTGACCAAGGAAAAGACGTTCTTTTCTTCGTTGACAACATCTTCCGTTTTACTCAGGCAGGTTCTGAAGTATCAGCACTTTTAGGACGTATGCCTTCTGCAGTAGGTTACCAACCAACATTGGCTACAGAAATGGGGGCTATGCAAGAGCGAATCACCTCTACAAAAAAAGGTTCTATTACGTCTGTACAAGCGGTTTATGTACCTGCCGACGACTTAACAGACCCCGCTCCTGCCACAACATTTGCACACTTAGACGCAACAACCGTATTATCGCGTAAAATTGCTGAATTAGGTATTTATCCGGCTGTGGATCCACTTGATTCAACTTCAAGAATTCTAACGCCTGAAATCCTTGGAAAAGAGCATTACGATTGTGCACAAAAAGTAAAAGAAATTCTACAGAGATACAAACAACTTCAAGATATCATTGCTATTTTGGGTATGGAAGAGCTTTCTGAAGAAGATAAATTAGTTGTTTCACGTGCCAGAAAAGTTCAGAGATTCTTATCTCAACCTTTCCACGTTGCAGAACAATTTACCGGTATTCCCGGAGTTTTGGTGGACATCAAAGATACAATCAAAGGTTTCAACATGATTATGGACGGTGAGCTTGACGAGCTTCCGGAAGCTGCTTTCAACCTAAAAGGAACTATTGAAGAAGCTATCGAAGCTGGTCAGAAAATGTTGGCAGAAGTATAATAATCCGAAAATAATTAAAACATGATTTTAGAAATTGTATCTCCGGAGGCTTCTTTATTTAAAGGTGAAGTTACCTCTGTAACAGTTCCCGGAACAGAAGGCGAATTTCAAATGCTTAACAACCACGCCGATATTGTTTCTACTTTAGGCAAAGGAAATGTGAAGTTTGAAGGAGTTGATATAAAATTTGCTAAAGATGCAGCCGACAAGTTTCGCATAGAAAACAACAAGTATATACTGCCTATCAATTCAGGAACATTGGAAATGAAAAACAACAAAGCAATTGTTTTGATAGACTAATAATATCTTGAACTCATAAAAAATCCGCCATAATTGGCGGATTTTTTGTTTATATTGTATGTCAATTAACAGATTAATCGGCAATTCCCTTATCTTTAAGATTGACAAGCATATCGACGGTCATAGCATCCATACCGAATCTATGTTGCCATTTCCAATCATTTTTAGCATGACTATCATCAATAGAGCCGGGCCAACTATCAGCAATTTTTTGTCTGAAATCAGGATTGTAAGTAATCGTAAATTCCGGGATGTGTTTTTTAATCTCAGAAGCTATTTGTTCGGGAGTAAAACTGATTCCGGCAAGGTTATAAGATGATCTTATTTTTATCTGTTCCTTCGGTGCTTGCATAATTTCGATAGTTGCTCGGATGGCGTCATCCATATACATCATCGGAAGGTTTGTGTTTTTAGAAAGAAAACAATCGTATGTGCCTTCCTGCAATGCTTTATAATAAATATCGACCGCATAATCTGTCGTTCCGCCGCCAGGAGGAGTTGACCAACTGATAAGGCCGGGATATCGGACACTTCGCACATCTACACCATATATATTATGATAATACTCACACCAACGTTCACCTGCCTGTTTAGAAATTCCGTAAACCGTAGAGGGTTCCATTACCGTAAACTGTGGCGTATTCTCTTTTGGAGTTGTGGGTCCGAAGACAGCAATACTTGAGGGCCAAAATATTTTTTGAATTTTTCCCGCTTTGGCAAGATTTAGAACATGAAACAACGAATTCATATTCAAATCCCAAGCAAATGCAGGGTTTTTTTCGGCAGTTGCAGAAAGAAGTGCGGCCATTAAATAAACATCTGTTATTTGATGGGATTCTACAATCTGTTCAATTTGATTAAAATCTAAAGCATTAAGAACTTCAAAAATTCCGTTATTTACTACATCATTGTTAAGTTTTCTAATGTCTGATGCTACAACATTATCACTTCCATACAACATTCGCAATTGGTGGGTGAGTTCCGTTCCTATTTGACCACAAGCTCCTATAATTAATATTTTCGATTTCATTTATTTTGAATAAAGTCTCACAAATATAACATTTTCAAAATTCATTCAGAAAGCATAGTTCAAATTAACTTTTTCACAAGAAAGAGCCCTTAAGCCTGTTTAAAATTCATCCAATAATTTTTTTATGCTTCTTTATCGCCATATCTGTGTTAAATTTTAAAACAAATTATCTGTTGTCATTTCAAAGTTTTTCTTGTTCTACCTCAAAAACAACCTATAAACATTTTTACAATACAAATTTAGACAGACACTTAAAATTATTAAAAACACAATTCAAAATCAGAAATAATTAAAACTCCCTTTCGTATCTTTGTTACTTTATGACAACTACATGAAGTATCGGTTTTTTACAATAATATTATGTGTTTTGTTTTTTACTGCCTGTAAAGATGACGATGACAAACGTCTTGCCGAACAGGAAAAAAGTCGTCAAAAAGGCGAAAGCACATTCAAAAACATCAGCGAAAACTGGGATTTCAAGACCGTTATATTGCAACCAAAATCTGAAAATTTAGTTGCAAATTGGGAACAATGGCGTTTGTTCTTTGTTGAGTTAAACAACAAACCAACCTCTACTTTGGGAGCGTTTCAAAAAAAATCAAGCGATTTGACACAAAAAGCAGACGACCTCTTAAAGAGTATTCCGCCGGAAATTGACAAACCCGAAATTCGCAGTAGATTTCTGGTTTTACTGAATCATTTCAGGTCGTTGGAGATGTTTATAAGCCTTGACGAAATTCCGGAAGAAAAAATAATTTTAATTATTTCTGAAATTAATCAACAACTATCATCAATAGAATTGCAGCTTGACGAATTTATCCGAAAAAGTGAAATCCCTATGGAGTTTGGCGAAAGTGATATGATTCGAATGTTAGATACTTCGAGAGCTGTAAAAGAAATTCCAAAAGAAATTATCCAAAGTGAGTAACTCAGAAATTCGTTCTCTTTATTCCAAATCGGTCAATGTAAGCCAATTGGCTTCTGCCATCTCAAACAGAGTCCCTAAAACTCATCTCAAAGGACTAACGGGTTCATCATTGTCTTTTGTTATACAATCTGTCTTTGAACAAACCGACCAAACTTTTTTATGTCTGTTTCAAGACAAAGAAGAAGCAGCTTATTATCTCAATGACCTTGAAAATCTGACAAACAATCAGGATGTACTTTTTTATCCGAGTTCATATCGAAGACCTTACCAGATAGAAGAAACTGATAATGCCAATATATTGCTGAGAGCCGAAGTGCTAAACCGCATTAATTCTCGCAAAAAACCGGCAATTATAATCAGTTATGCCGAAGCTATTTTTGAAAAAGTTGTTACCCGACAAGAACTTGAAAAAAACACATTGAAAATTTCTGTAGGAGAACAAACAACACTCGATTTTATTAATGAAGTTCTGTTTGAATATCATTTTAAACGGGTAGATTTTGTTTCAGAACCCGGCGAATTCTCTGTTCGAGGAGGTATTATAGATGTTTTTTCCTTTTCTAACGATAACCCATATCGCATCGAATTTTTTGGTAATGAAGTGGAAAGCATCCGAACTTTTGATGTAGGAACCCAACTTTCGTTGAAACCCGAAAAGAAAATCAACATCATTCCAAATGTTGAAAATAAAATGCTAGAAGAACAACGCCAAAGTTTTTTGGATTATATCTCAGAAAAAACTGTTGTTTTTGCTCAAAACACAGAACTTTTAGGCTCTCAATTAGACAAGTTGTTTGAAAAAGCCCAAGACGCTTTCGGCAAACTTTCAAAAGACATCAATCATGCTAAGCCTGAAGACATTTTTATAGACCAAAAGTTTTTTCTTAAAAAATCGCTCGATTTTATATGGATAGAAATGAGTTCGAATTCGCTCTTAAAAGTGGATAAAATCATTGAGTTCTATACAAGACCTCAACCTTCGTTTAACAAACAATTTGATTTGTTATTACAAAACCTGAGCGAAAACCACCAAGAAGGATTTCAGAATTATCTTTTTTGTTCTAATGAAGCACAGGCACAACGCTTTCACGACATTTTTGAAAGTCTTGACGAAGAACAACACCAAAGCACAAGAAAACAATATAAAACCATTGTTTTTCCGTTATATCAAGGATTTATTGACGACGAAAACAAAATTGTCTGCTATACCGACCATCAGATTTTTGAAAGATACCACAAGTTCAGCATTAAAAATAACTACTCGAAAAAGCAAAATATAACTTTAAAAGAGCTGAATTCTCTTTCGGTAGGGGATTATGTAACCCATATTGACCACGGTATCGGCAAATTCGGCGGATTACAAAAAATTCAGGTTGAAGGCAAAACGCAAGAGGCAATCAAACTGGTTTATGCCGACAACGACATTGTATATGTCAGCATCCATTCGCTACATAAAATATCAAAATACAACGGCAAAGACGGGGCTGTACCTAAGATTTACAAATTAGGTTCAAATGCGTGGAAAGCTTTAAAACAAAAGACAAAAGCACGGGTAAAACATATTGCTTTCAACCTGATACAATTGTATGCAAAACGTCGTACCGAAAAAGGTTTTGCTTGTGCACCAGACAGTTATCTTCAAAAAGAACTCGAAAGTTCGTTTATATACGAAGATACGCCAGACCAACTCAAGGCAACTCAAGATGTCAAAGCCGATATGGAAAGTAGTCGCCCTATGGATCGTTTGGTATGCGGTGATGTTGGTTTCGGAAAAACTGAAGTTGCCATCCGAGCGGCATTTAAAGCGGTCGATAATGGCAAACAGGTTGCGGTTTTGGTTCCTACCACAATCTTGGCATATCAGCATTTTCGAACCTTTTCCGAAAGGCTAAAGGATATCCCTGTAAGTATTCATTATCTCAACAGATTCCGTTCTGCTAAACAAAAACGAGAAACGTTGGACGGATTAGCAAACGGCACGGTAGATATTGTCATCGGCACACATCAATTGGTAAACAAAGACATAAAATTCAAGGACTTAGGCTTACTCATTGTTGACGAAGAGCAAAAGTTTGGTGTCAACGTAAAAGACAAACTCAAAACCATTTCTACCACAGTAGATACGCTTACATTAACGGCAACGCCCATACCGAGAACATTACAATTTTCATTAATGGCTGCCCGAGATTTGTCGGTTATTTCGACTCCGCCACCCAATCGTTATCCGATAGAAACACAAGTAATTCGCTTTAGCGAAGAAATAATCCGCGATGCCATAATCCATGAAATTAACCGAAACGGACAAATATTTTTTATCCATAACCGCATCGAAAACATACGAGAAGTTGCCGGAATGATACAAAGATTAGTTCCCGATGCTAAAATAGGAATCGGACACGGGCAAATGGAGGGTAAAAAATTGGAAGAGCTTATGTTGGCTTTTATGACCGGAGAATTTGATGTGTTGATTGCTACGTCTATCATTGAAAGCGGATTGGACGTACCAAATGCCAATACTATTTTTATAAATAATGCCAATAATTTTGGGCTGTCAGATTTGCATCAAATGCGAGGTCGTGTTGGTCGAAGCAACAAAAAGGCTTTCTGTTATTTTATCACACCTCCTTTTTCTGCCATGACCGAAGAAGCCCGAAAACGCATTCAAGCATTAGAACAATTCAACGAATTGGGCAGCGGATTCAACATTGCGATGAAAGACCTTGAAATTCGAGGTGCAGGAGATTTATTAGGTGGCGAACAAAGCGGTTTTATTAATGAAATAGGCTTTGAAACCTATCAGAAAATCATGAATGAAGCCATTGACGAACTGAAAGAAAATGAATTTAAAGAACTGTACGAATCAGAAGAAAACGTAGAAAATAAAGATTTTGTTCGTGATTTTCAACTTGATTCGGATTTTGAACTGCTGTTTCCGGACGATTATATCAACAACATCACCGAAAGACTGAATTTATACAACGAGCTAAGCAGTCTAAAAGATGAAGAAGAATTACTAAAATATGAGCAACGGTTAACAGACCGTTTCGGTGCTTTGCCTAAACCGACAACAGACCTCATGAATAGCGTGCGGATGAAGTGGGTGGCTGTACATTTGGGTATTGAGAAAATAATTTTGAAACACAGTAAAATGACCGGCTATTTCATAGGCAATCAGCAGTCTGAGTTCTATCAGTCTCAGCGATTTATGAAGATATTACAGTTTGTACAACAAAACAACAACCTCTGCAAAATGACGGAAAGAGAAACCCGAAACGGGCTGAGATTATTGCTCACTTTTGAGAATGTAAAAACGGTTAAAAAAGCTTTGGAAGTGTTGGAGCAGATTAATAATTAACTGTCATCCTATGTTTGCATCCTATGTTTTGTTTTTCAACAAAGCTATCATTTCGTCTTTTTCCTGTAGTCGTTTTTCGTATTGTTCGATAAGTTTGTCGGGAATGGTTACAAACAATTTTTTTTTCCAAACACTTTAATAATAAAAACGATACCCTCCGTTTATGACGCTCATTTCGAGATAATAAACTTTTAGCTATACTTCATATTAATAAAATACCGATGTCTGAGAATTAAAAACCAAATCTTATACACATATTTTTGTTGGTAATTAAATCAAAAACTTGTCCTTTTTTAATTTCCTTCATATATTTTTTTTACCAAAATAATTACTGTTTTGGCTATCTCTAAGTTAGATAGAAAACAGGGGAATTGGGTATAAATCCCAAGCTGTTGCGCAACTGTGATTCCGTCAAATGCGGATAAGCCAGATTACCTGCCAAATTAGTTTGAATTTTGTTTTCGCATAAAAAACGAAGTTCAGGAAGATACAACTCTCATATCTTTCTCTTTCCTTCTTTTTTATGCCATTGTTTAATTTTTAAAAACTTATATGCAATGGGCATTTTTGACAAAAGGGTAAATTACAAACCCTTCGAGTATCCCGAAGTAATGCAATTCGTGGACAGTATGAACAGTTCTTTTTGGGTACACAAAGAAATTGATTTCACCGCAGACATTCAAGATTTTAAATCCAATTTAAGTGGGTTAGAACAAGAAATTATTAAGCGTAGCCTACTTAGTATTGCTCAAGTTGAAATAGGCGTAAAACTATTTTGGGGCGATCTTTACAGACATTTCCCAAAACCCGAATTTAATAATCTCGGAGCAACTTTTGCCGAATGTGAAGTAAGACACGGAGAAGCTTATGCACGATTGTTAGAAGTATTGGGTTACAACAAGGATTTTGAGAACTTGGTAAACATTCCTGTTTTTGCCAAAAAAATAGAACTGATAGAAAATAGCCTGTATGCGGATAATGATATCATTTCAAAACTGTTGTTTTTTACCATTGTGATTGAAAATTCTTCATTGTTTTCGCAGTTTGCCAATATTCTCTCTTTCACACGGTTTAAAGGTTATTTAAAAAACACATCAAACATTATCGCATGGACTTCTATTGATGAGCAAAACCATGCAGACGCAGGCGTATATCTTCTTAATAAATTGGAACAAGAAGGCTATCTGACAGAGAAAATTAAAAACAGAATGGCTGATGACGTAAAAAAATATATCGGGTTTGAGTCTGAACTTTTAGATTGGATTTATGAGTATGGAGAATTAGATTTTTTTTCCAAAGAAGATATGCTCAATTTTATGAAACACAGGGTGGACGAATCTTTACTCAAGATAGGTATTCCCAAACTTTTCAATATTACACCCAGGCAATACCAACCAATGCTATGGTTTGATGAAGATGTATTTGCCAATGAATTAGACGACTTTTTTGCTAAGCGACCAACCGCTTACACAAAGCACGACAAAAGTATCCACGCAGAAGACCTATTCTAATAATCCTTTAAAACAATATTACAAATGAACGAAATATGGTGGCTCAACGATGAGAGTGAGCAAATATTAAACAGAGGTTATCTACTCAAAGGCGAAAGCGTAAAAGGTGCAATAGAACGTATAGCTGCGGCAGCAAGCAGACAGCTTTATCGCCCTGAACTGAAAGAAAAATTTATTGAACTGATTGAAAACGGGTGGATGAGTTTAAGTTCTCCAATATGGGCAAATATGGGAACAGAAAGAGGTTTGCCAATCTCTTGTTTCAATGTGCATGTGCCTGATAATATTGAAGGTATTACCCATAAATTAGGCGAAGTGATTATGCAAACCAAAATCGGTGGTGGTACATCCGGCTATTTCGGGGAACTGAGAGGCAGGGGAACTGCCGTAACCGATAATGGTCAAAGCAGTGGTGCTGTTTCGTTTATGAAACTATTTGATACGGCTATGGACACGATTTCGCAAGGTGGTGTAAGACGCGGTGCATTTGCAGCTTATTTGGATATTGACCACCCTGATATTGAAGAGTTTTTAAACATTAAAGACATTGGAAACTCACTTCAAAATCTATTTTTTGGAGTTTGTGTACCCGATTATTGGATGCAGGAAATGGTGGACGGAGATATGGAGAAACGAAAAGTTTGGGCTAAAGTTTTAGAATCCCGACAACAAAAAGGGATGCCTTATATTTTATTTTCTGACAACGTAAACCGAAACAAACCACAGGTTTATAAAGACAAAGGTATGCGTATTAATGCCAGCAATTTATGTTCAGAAATTATGCTGCCGTCCAATTTTGACGAATCATTTATCTGCTGTCTTTCTTCTATGAATCTGGAACTGTATGATGAATGGAAAGATACAGATGCCGTGCAAACAGCTGTTTTCTTTTTAGATGCTGTATTGCAGGAATTTATTAATAAAACGGAGGATAACTATTATTTGAAATCGGCCAATAATTTTGCCAAAAGACACAGAGCAATAGGCTTAGGCGTAATGGGCTGGCATTCCTATTTACAAAAGAATATGATACCTTTTGAAGGTTTGGAAGCAAAACAATTAACCAGCAGAATCTTTATGTACATTCGTTCAGAAGCTGATACAGCGACCATAAAATTAGCAGAAATTTTTGGCGAACCCGAAGTATTGAAAGAATATGGTATAAGAAACACTACGCTAATGGCTATCGCTCCTACCACCTCATCTTCTGCCATTTTAGGGCAAACTTCACCGGGTATAGAGCCTTTTAGCAGCAATTATTTTAAAGCAGGTTTATCAAAAGGAAACTTTATCCGGAAGAATAAATACCTGAAAACATTACTGGAAGAAAAAGGAATTGACAACGAAGAAACTTGGAGAAGCATTATGCTCAACCAAGGTAGTGTTCAACATCTGAACGAATTAACTGAACATGAAAAAGCAGTATTCAAAACTTTCAAAGAAATAAGCCAGTTAGAAATCATACAGCAAGCATCTGTTCGTCAGAAATACATTGACCAATCACAAAGTCTGAACATCAATATTCCTTCTAATCTCCCTGTAAAGGAAGTAAACAGACTGATGATAGAAGCCTGGCAGTTGGGAATAAAAACGTTGTATTACCAACGTAGTCAAAGTGTTTCAAAAGAAACAGTAGTTCAGAATTTAGTACAATGCGTGAGTTGTGAAGCGTAAATTAAAATTAGTACATTTGAATATAATACATTGTTGGAAAACTACAAATTTATTGATCTATTCACGGGAATAGGAGGGTTTCACTTGGCTTTATCTTCTTATGGAGTTGAATGTTCTTTCGCACAACGAACCCAACTGAATAATTTGGATTAAAAATTAATGGATAAATTTATCCACTATTAAAAATATAACTTTACCTTTGTTTCTTTAAAAGTGATAACATGTTTTCAAAAGCTTGTGAATACGGCATAAGAGCAACTATTTACATCTCCGAGCAGTCGCTTCGTGATAGAAAAGTGAGCTTGAAAGACGTTGCCAGAGCTATTGAATCTCCCGAAGCATATACTTCAAAAATATTGCAACAAATTGTAAGAAACAACATTATAAACTCCGATAAAGGACCAACGGGTGGTTTCTCAATAGACAAACAAGTGCTTGAAAAAGTAACACTTAGCTCAATTGTTTCGGCAATTGATGGAAATGCAATTTACACCGGTTGCGGATTGGGCTTAAAAAAATGTAACGAAAAAAAACCTTGCCCTGTACACAATCAATTCAAAATTATACGAGAAAATCTAAAAACCATGCTTGAAACAACTACTATTAAGGCTTTGGCTCTAGACTTAGAAAAAGGATTAACCTTTTTAAAGAGGTAAAAAAAATTTAAAAAGATAGTGGACAAATTTATCCAATATTAAATAAAATGGAAAATCAAAACATATTCAACGAAAGTGGTATCATCATCACCCTTATTCTGATTTCAATTCCTGTGATTGTAGCCTCAATCATTGTGATTGCAAAAGCCTATTCGGTTTTAAATCTTTATCTGAAAAGAAAAGAACTAGAAAAATTCAATCAATATCTGAAGGAATTAACCCCCGAAGAAATTCAAAAATTAGAGCAAAGAAAAAAAGAACTCGATTTTTCTCTTTCTAATAATGAACTATCCGGCGAAATTGACCCTACAGATAGTAAAGGGTTGATTGAAAACATCACAACTGTAGAGAATATTAGGTTTGTTGAACAAAAGAAAAAAGGGCAACCTCGACCACATATAGAACCCGAATTGACAAAACTCATTTTATGGTATTTGGGTTGTTCGGTTTTCTGGTTGCTTTTCGGTACAACAATTGGAGAGTATGTAGGCATCAAATTCATAGCTCCCGATGCAGATCATGTCAGTTGGTTGAGTTTCGGAAGATTACGACCCGTGCATACCAATGCTGTTTTCTGGGGTTGGGCTTCTTTGGCAATGATAGGTTTGGCTTATTATGTTATTCCGAGAGTAAGCAATGTTCCGATTGTGAGTATAAAAACAGGTTATCGTTCACTAATTTTAATCAACGCTTCGGTTATCATCGGAAGTTTTTGCTTAATGGCGGGTATAAATAATGGTGGCGGAGAATACAGAGAATATATTTGGCCCGTTATGGTATTATTCGGAATTGGGGTTATTATATCATTACAAAATTTCCTAAAAACCATAGCCAACAGAACCACCAAAGAAATTTATGTTTCTAATTGGTATATTATTTCAGCGATGATGTTTTTATTGGTCATTGCATTTGTAGCTTATTGGCCAACTTGGCAAAACGGCTTAGGCGAAACCATTGTACAAGGTTACTATATGCACCAAGGCGTTGGTATGTGGTTTATGCTTTTCAATCTTGGCTTAATGTATTACTTTTTACCTCAACAGTTAAACAAACCCATCTATTCTTACAGCTTAGGAATATTGGCATTTTGGACACAAATTCTTTTTTACACACTCATCGGAACGCACCACTTTATTTTTAGTGCTATTCCGTGGTGGTTGCAAACGGTCGCCATTGTAGGAAGTGTAGGCATGGTAATTCCGGTGGTCGCAGGTACAACCAACTTTTTAATGACCTTCAAAGGTTCGTGGAATAAACTCTCAGGTAGCTATACACTTCCTTTTTATCTGATAGGTATTGTATTTTATTTTACCGGTTCATTGCAAGGAACAGCAGAAGCCTTTCGGTTTACCAATTTGGTCTGGCACTTCACAGACTTTACCGTAGCCCACTCTCACTTAACAATGTATGGCATTATATGTTTTATGCTTTGGGGATTTATCTACACCATAGTGCCAAGACTAACAGGCAAAGAACCACCACAAATTACGGTAGGAGCACATTTCTGGTTGGCTTTGATTGGTTTGATTTTTTACACTTTTCCATTGATGTACGGTTCAACCTTAAAAGGATTAATGTGGATAGACGGAAAACCATTTATAGACAGTGTTGAAATGATGATGCCATACTGGTTATGGCGTGCTATCGGTGGTTCTTTAATGTGGTTATCACACATCCTGTTTGCTTATAATTTCTATGTAATGGTAAAAAAGAAAGAAGAAATAATCATTCCGAAATCTGCCACAGAAATTTTAAAGGCAAAGAAAGAATTAGACAATCAACTAACAACAACTAACTAATATTTATGAGATGGATTTTTTTGATAACCATAAAACTTTATTCAGAACAGCATTGGGTTTATTTATAGTCTTAACTGTTATAGTTGCCATTTTACCTGCACTTGAAAATCAGAAAAACAATGCTCCTTTGCCTGGCTCAGAACCACTTAGCGAAGATGCTTATGCAGGAAAACAAAGCTTCATTGCAAATGGTTGTGTAGCGTGTCATACACAGCAGGTACGCAACGTGGATATGGATAAAGTTTGGGGAAGCAGACCAGGAATTGCCGCAGACTATGCAGCCGTAACAAGAACCGATTTTTGGAGAAATACCGCAACCTTAATGGGAACAGAAAGAACAGGTCCCGATTTGACAAACGTTGGCACGAGACAAGGTAGTTTAGCATGGAATTTACTACATTTATATCAGCCAAGAGCTGTGGTAGAAAAATCTATTATGCCTGCCTATCCTTGGCTTTTTGAAATAAAAGACAAATTAGCAGAAGATGATGTAGAAGTCATTATCCCTGATGCATTCCGAAAAGGTATCAACGGAAAAATCGTTGCCAAAAAAGAAGCTCTAAACTTAGTTGCATATTTGCAAAGTTTAAAGCAAACGCCTTTGCCAGACGGAAAAACTCCCTTGGAATTTCTTTACAAAAAAGAAGAAAAAGCAATATCAAGATTAGATAACAGCTCAGCTAATTTACCCGACGGTCAAATGCTTTATACACAAAATTGTGCCGCTTGCCATCAACCCAACGGAGAAGGATTAAAAGGAGCTTTTCCTTCATTAAAAGGAAGTCCGATAGTCTTGGGCGACGACCTTGAGCTATTTGTAAACGTCATTATGTTGGGATATGATGCACGACCTGAATTTGCCGCAATGAATGCAGTAGGATTGGATAATGACCTAACTGCCGAAGAAGTAACCGCTATCATCAATCACGAAAAAACGAACTGGGGTAACGATGCCAAAACAGTAACCGTAGAAGAAGTGAAAAAGATAGTAGATTTTATTAAATTAACAGCAAAAAATGAATAAAAATGAAAATTAGAACATCTTTAATGCTGTTTTTTATATTGCTTTTGCAAGTTGCCAATGCATGTCCGGTTTGCGAGAAACAACAACCAAAAATCACCCAAGGTTTAACGCACGGAGTCGGGCCACAAAGCTCTTGGGACTGGATAATTATTGCCATTATAACAGGCATTACGGTTTTAACCTTTGTTTTCTCTTTGAAATTTTTGATAAAACCAAAAGAAAAGAACGACAATCACATTAAACGTTTAATCTTAAATAATGATTAAAATGAAAGAAGATAAAAGCATTGTACTACTATTTATAGATGATGATTTGCAACCCATTGCCGAGATGGCTGCACCCGTACAATTTGAGTTAGACACACGAAAATTGACTGATGGCGAACACACACTAAAATTAATCGGCAAATCGCCGACCGGAAGAGAGGGCATCCGAAAAATAAAATTCATTGTAAGAAACGGACCTGCCATAGCCTTAGAAGGACTTTCAGAAAATCAAGTTGTGGACGGCACAATTCCATTGATGATTAATGCTTACGACAAAGGAAATCAAACAAAATTTATTATAGAAGGGAGTGAGACACCTCAAAGCATACCTAATTGGTTGTGGATTTTATTAATCGCATTTTTTGCTTGGGCTACTTATTATATGATTACGTATTTTAATATTTAAAAGATGTTACAGACAAAAAAAGACATAACAACATTAGACGACATTAAACTTTTGGTTGACAGTTTTTACGGAAAAATACGGATAGATATATTATTAGGAGGTATATTTAATGGCGTTATAAAAGACCGTTGGCCGGAACATTTAGAAAAAATGTACACCTTTTGGCAAACTGTTTTATTGGAAGAACACACCTATTATGGAAGTCCGTTTTTGCCTCACGCAAAACTTCCTGTTGACGCAGAACATTTTGAAAGATGGATGAAGTTGTTCAATGAAACAGTGGACACATTCTTTGAAGGAAATAAAGCTACAAAAGCCAAATGGCAGGGACAAAGAATGGCGGAAATGTTTTTATCTAAAATCACCTATTACAGAGAAAACAACTCAACTCCTTTGTTATGAGAACAGTAAAAATGCCCATAGCTTTGACAGCATCATTTCTTTGGATAGGTTTTGTTTGTGCCATTAGTTTTATGGAAGCGTGGCTCAAATTTCGTGCACCCGGTGTTACAATACCTCTTGGATTAGGAATTGGAAGATTAGTTTTTAATGCTCTTAACAAGGTAGAATGGATCTTTGCCACCGCGATTTTAGGAAATATTTTATTT
>JAVEUZ010000073.1:0-6640 GCA_034005285.1 Flavobacteriaceae bacterium | reverse complement strand
ACAACAAAATAAAAGGAACGGTAGCCATTGATTTAAATTGGCTAAACGACTTCATAAACCCACCTCAACAAGAAGAAAAACTTCCAGAAAAATTAATTGATTACTTAGACAAGTACACAGAGTATAAGAAACGAGAAGTTAAAGAAAGTACCTTAAAAAAGTGCGGTGTAATTAAGCAGCTTCTACTTCGATATGAAGCAGACAGAAAATTAACTCTTTATGTTAAAGACATTAATTTACATTTTAAAAATGATTTTGAAAACTATTGCATTAATCAAGGCTACGCCTTGAATACAATTGCACGAGCTGTCCGGTTCATCAAAACAATCTGCAATCATGCTAAAGCAAATGGTATTGAAACACACTACCAGCTTGACGGAGTAAAAGCAAAATACCTCAAAGTGGATAATATCTATCTGAATGAAGCTGAAATAGAATTAATAGAAAACATAGCATCTGAGAAGCTAACCGAAGGTTTAGAAAATGACCGTGACTGGTTATTAATTAGTTGTTATTGCGGCCAAAGAATTTCCGATTTCTTACGATTTGAAAACACGATGATTCGATACGAGAAAAACAAAAGTAGTGAACTAAAACCTTTAATTGAATTTACTCAAGTGAAAACAGGCAAAATAATGACCATTCCATTACATCATAAAATCATGGCTATTTTAGAAAAATATGATGGCAATTTCCCTAGAAAGATATCAGACCAAAAATACAATGATAACATCAAAACAGTATGTAAGTTAGCCGGTATCAACAAACCGACTCACGGCGTTAAATTTGATGCAGAAACAAAAACTAAGGTAGAAAAAGACTATGAAAAGTGGGAATTAGTATCTTCACATATTGGAAGAAGATCTTTTGCCACTAATAATTACGGTAAAATACCAACTTCGTTTTTAATGTATGTGACAGGACATGCTACAGAAGCCATGTTCCTTACTTACATCGGGAAAAGCAACAAGGATATAGCAATGGAATTAACTAATTATTTTTAATTTAGTATTTTTCATATTCATTTTTCAAACATGGTTTTTTATGGTTAACTACAATAACAGAGAAATATTCTTTTCATTAAAAGATTACATTGCAAATTATGATACATTACTTAATAAGTACTTATCTAAGCATGAAGATTTCGATGAAAAACAATTTGTTGAATATGAAATTAATCTTTATGAAATTTGTAAGGAAAATTCAAATTTAACACCAAATTTAGAGGGAGGGCTATTAAAATTCAATGTTAACAATGGTAATTGTAGATTTTTAATTACTAAAATTTATGATACATTAGTTACTTTTAAAAAAGAAGATGATGGATGGGATTTAGAATTAGCTTCAAAATATCAATCAACTTTCAGTAAAATACTTGATTTTCTCACTGAAAAGAAAAAACTTGTTGCTAATATAAAAGGCAAGAAATACAACTACCTTCTCACGATTGCACAGACAAGTGAGGTCAGAGACTTATTAGCTGAAATAATGTATCATAAAATATCAACATTTGATGTAATTAACTTCATGAACAAACATACAAATGATGAGAACTATGAAGTATTCATGAAAGAATTTAATACATGCTGCACGAATATTTTTTATGAATTTATGTTTTATGTTAATGAGGAAGATATTGTTAAAGCTCTTGAATTAAATGAACATAATTTAGAGTATGTTTATGTGAATGAATTTGAACTAAAGTCAATAAATCATTTTGTTAAAAAAATAAATGGGCTTTTAACAGTTTATAATATAGGTGGCTTTACTAGAGGGGCGAGTGAGTACACTACCAAGCTGGTGTATTTAAATAATATGATGATTGATTATTTTGATGGGTTCTTTGCGGATAAAATAATTGGTTTTGAGAACATAGGACATTTAAAATATATATTCAATTTTTTAAACAAAAACAGTAACAGTAAAGACTACGGGTATAATCAATTGCCGGCTGAAGAATTTAAAATCTCAAATAAAAAATACCCGGCTAAGTATAATGCGTTAACCTATATGATAGAACTCGTTGCTAAAAGTGAAAGCCCGCCTTTAGATCCAGATGGTAGTTTCAAAAAAGATTTAATTATTAAAGAGGGTATGCGTAGATGTGAAGACTCTGGTCAAAACTTTTATAAATTTGTTAAAGATTATTTTTTAGATATTTCAAATAATAAAATTAAAAAATCAATTTTTTCAAATAATTGGAAAGAAATAGTATTAGAACTAACAAATAACAAGACAGAATTAGAAAAATTTATAGAACGTAACAACTTGTAATTCATTGAGATACATGTATCTCAGAATATCTAAAACTTCCTTCAAAATATATCCCGAAAAATTTGTGCTGTATAACACTAAAAAATACAGCTCATGCAAAACAATGCAATTTTACTTCAAAACCTAACAGTTGACCAACTTCAACAACTAATAGGCACAACAGTTCGCAACAGTATTGTAGAACTGCAAAAACAAATCCAAACACAATCCGACAACGAAGCCCTAATGACTAGGGAAGAAACGTGCCAGTTCCTTAAAGTGGACAGCTCCACACTTTGGGCATGGACAAACCAAGGCAAAGTCAAAGCCTACGGCATTGGTGCCAGACGGTATTACAAAAAAAGCGAGTTACTCGAATGTCTAACCTTACTAAAAAAATAAGCAATGGACTATTACGAAAAAACAGCAAAACAAATCCAACAGCTTTTAGATAAAGTGGATGAAATTTCGTCAATGATTAAAACCCGAAGCGGTTTTGATGCAGAGGACGTGTACATTGATAACAATGAATTTTTACAACTATTCAAAGTAAGCAGACGAACAGCCCAACATTGGAGAGATTCCGGCATAATAGGACACACGATGATAGGTTCAAAAATCTATTATTGCCTTGCAGACGTTCAGAAAATGATGAAAGAAAATTACAAGCCAAGAACCAAATAAATTTAAAAGCAAACTGATGGTATCTATTTATAAAGAATTTAAAAAAGTTGGATCAGATAGTGAGTTAGGAGAGATAATTGAATGTATAAAAAATGGTGATTACAAAGAAGATATTAATTCCATTCGATATGCAGTTCATAGTGAAGATTTAAAAACAGCTGATGAAATCAAAAGTAAATTAGTTGGATTTACAACAAGCGGAACATTCGGAACAGCAAGAACCAAAGAAAACATAACTTCTTATTCCAAAATGATTTGTTTGGATTTTGATAAGTTAGATCATCAAGAATTACAAGAAATACTAACGATTATCAAAATATGCAACTATACTTATGTTTCGTTTATTAGTCCTAGCGGTAATGGTATCAAGGTTATTGTAAAAGTGAATTGTGATGCAGATGGCCATGAAGAAGCATACATTCAAGTAGCGGAACATTATAAATCAATAACCGGCATCGATTACGACAAAAAATGCAAAGACATCACCAGACTTTGTTTTATATCGTATGATGAAGACATTTATGTAAACAAAAACAGTGAAATTTTCAATCCTATTAGTGAAATAAAAACAGTTGAACCAAGCAAACCAATTGTTAATCAATCTTCAAATACAGATATTTTACTAGATAAGTGTTTAAAGTTCACAGAACAAAAAGAACAGTATCACGAAGGAAACAGAAACAACTTCATTCATTTGTTTGCATCAAATGCCAACCGTTTTGGGATTTATCAAGAAGATACACTAAACTTTTGTCTAAACAATTTTGATTTACAGACTAAGGAAATTGAATCAACTGTAAAAAGTGCGTATAAACATCAATCGGCAGACTTTGCCAAGTTTGCCGACTATGCCAACCGTACTGAAAACAAAAAAATACAACCTACAATAAATAAAGACAAAAAAGAAATTGATGATGAAGATTATTTACTTACATCACCAACAATGACAAATGTAGTATATGATAATCTTCCGCCAATTTTCAAACAAGGTATTGAAGCATTTAAAGAAGATAGAGAAAAAGATGTTTTTCTTACCGGAGCTTTAGCAGTATTGTCGGGTTGTATTCCTAATGTTACGGGTGTTTATGGTGGCAGAAGAGTTTATCCTAATCTATTTAGTTTTATTTTAGCTCCGGCAGCTTCCGGCAAAGGTGCTTTACAATCAGCCAAAGAGTTGGCTGATAAATACCATAGTGAAGTATTGCAAAATTCATTAGACCAACAAAAAGACTACAAAAGAAAGTTGGAAGAATATAAAAGAGCAATGCGTCAAGCCAAAAAAGATGAATTTGTTGATATGAATGAACCCGAAGAACCACCGTTTAAAGTAGTTTTTATTCCGGCAAATGCAAGCAACGCAAGCATTATAAAACATTTACAAAATAATGAAGGTAGAGGAATTATATGCGAAACCGAAGCAGACACAATGGGACAAGCATTTAAAAACGATTGGGGTTCTTATTCCGACTTACTAAGAAAAACATTTCACAACGAAAAAATTTCCATCACTAGAAAAACGAATTATGAATACTTTGAAATAAATACACCTCATTTATCAGTAGCATTATCGGGTACACCAAAACAAATTCAAAACATAATTCAATCAGCTGAAGATGGTTTGTTTAGCAGAAACATTTTTTATGTATTCAAAACCGAAGCCAAATGGTTAGATCCATCACCGGAAGGCAACTTGGTAAACCTAACAGAACATTTTGCAATGCTATCTCAAAACGTATATAACATGGTAAATTATCTAGACAATTGCGAAACAGAAATACATCTATCTCCTCAACAATGGGCTAAATTAAATACGGCTTTTGCGGAATATTTAATTCAAATCAATGCTTTTGTATCGTCAGATGCTCAAAGTGTAGTGAAAAGATTAGGATTAATTCTTTTTCGCATTTGTATGGTATTCACGGCAATAAGAAAATTCCAAGCCAAAGAAACCGCAAAAGACGTTCAATGTTTAGACGAAGATTTTGATACGGCAATGGCAATCATTAGAGTCTATTTAAAACACAATGTTTTAATGTTTGAAAACTTAACAAAACAAGGAGAAGAAAACGATTCTCCTTTTAAATCCGGGGATAACAAATACCGTTTTTTTGCAGCACTACCACAAAAATTTTCTCGTCAAGATGCTGTAATTTTAGGAGACACTTTTGGAATTAAAGAAAGAACCGTAGGTACAATTTTAAAAAATTGTTTAGGGAAGTACTTAATGCAACCGCAATATGGGATGTATGAAAAGATAGTTTAACAACAAACGAATAGTACAAATTTGTTAAAAAAATACTACTTTTGATACTTGCTGGTATTAATAGCTTTATTTCACCATGATTGATAAATTAGACATGACTTCACCAGACTTGGTAAGCCAAAACATAGAAAAAATTGCAGCCTTATTTCCTAATTGCGTAACCGAATCAGAAAACGGTTTAGCTATTGATTTTGACATGCTTAAACAAGAATTAAGCAAAGACATAGTAGAAGGCAACAAAGAACGCTACCGTTTAGAATGGCCAGGAAAACGAGAAGCCATTGTAACCGCTAATTTACCTATAAATAAAACTTTGCGTCCTTGTCGTAAAGAAAGTGTTGATTTTGATAATACCGAAAACCTGTATATTGAAGGTGATAATCTCGAAGTTTTAAAGCTCTTGCAAGAAAGTTATTTGGGTAAAATAAAAATGATATACATAGACCCTCCTTACAACACAGGGAAAGACTTTGTATATAAAGACAATTTTACACAAGACAGCGATGAATACCAAGAAGAAGCCGGACTAAAAGACGAATACAATAACCGCTTGGTGGCAAACCCAGATACTTCGGGACGTTACCACTCTGATTGGTTAACCATGATGTACCCAAGATTAAAATTAGCTAGAAATCTCCTTACCGATAATGGTGTTATTTTTATTTCTATTGATGATAATGAAGTACATAATTTACGCAAAATATGCGATGAAGTTTTTGGGGAAATAAATTTTGTATCTTCAATTACATTGATAACGGGAGCGAATCAAGCTGGTGAAGGAGTTAATATCCAAAAAAACACTGAAATTTGTTTAGTATACAGTAAGTCTATTGATTCTTTAATTATTAATAGAGTTGATAAAGCTAATAACAGTTTTAGAAATTTAAATGATGCACCAACTCCACTGGAAACCAGAAAGGATATGGGCTACTCTGTATATTACAATCCAACAACTAAAGACTTTATTCCAGTTTTTGATTATAATAAAGATAAAATTAGTTTAAATAAAGAAGAATTAGTTTATGTAAATGATGATAATTTAATTAACTCTGGTTATGTACCTATAAGACCGGGTGTTAGAAATCGAAAATTACACAGATGGCGTTGGGGTTTTGATACTTTTATAGAAAGAAAAAATGAAATAGTCATTGAAAAATATCAAGACAATTACCGTGTAGGATTCATTCAAGATGGATATAATCCTCCAAAAAATTATCTGAATTACGGTGGTGGTTCTACAGAATTTAAAGCTTTATTTAATGAAAATCAATATTTTGATTATCCAAAAAGCACAAAATATATTCAATATCTAACTCAGTTGGGAACAAATAATGAAGAAGATATTATTCTTGATTTCTTTTCGGGTTCTGCAACCACTGCTCATTCTATAATGCAATTAAACTCAGAGGATAAAGGAAAAAGAAAATTTATTATGGTACA
>JAVEUZ010000027.1:0-33500 GCA_034005285.1 Flavobacteriaceae bacterium | reverse complement strand
TAAATTTCATAACAAATCTGATTGCAGGTATTATTGCCTATCACTTCTTACCAAAAAAGCCTTCCCTGAAATTTGAAACATTGAAATCTAATCAGTTAGCTGCATTTTAATAATCGAACTCAGGTTATTATCAATTTCATCTACAATAGTACTGTTTTCTATCATTTCATTTAGTTGCTCTATATCTAAATCAATTTTCTTGTAATCTGATTTTAAAGATGATAAGTTAAAGACAATTTTGTTTTAAAACAAAAAACTCACTAAAAATCAGTGAGTTTAAATCCTAAATGAAATTAACAAAAATTATATTCAGCAGAGAGGATGGGATTCGAACCCACGATACGTTGCCGTATACTACCTTTCCAGGGTAGCCTCTTCAACCACTCGAGCACCTCTCTATTTTTCAGGTTGCAAAGAACTTAAAAAAAATGGGATTTATAAAATTATTTTATGACAATTCTCCTCTAAGTGAAGTTTCAAAAATTGTTTTAAAGACACCTTGCGACACATTCTGTCCTAACATATACATGAGTTTTGCCACAGCAGCTTCTGTAGTAATATCTTTTCCGGAAATAACTCCAATTTTTTTCAACAGATTGCTCGTTTCATACTGCCCCATATTGACACTTCCTCCTGAGCATTGTGTAACATTGATAATATGAATGCCATTTTGTATAGCTTTTTTTAGAGGCTGAATAAACCAATCTGCCGTAGGTGCATTTCCGGAACCGTAAGTTTCTAATATTATTCCTTTTAGCCCGGGAATACTTGTTGTTGCTTTGACAACCTCTTCGTTAAGTCCGGGAAAAATTTTTAAAATGACGATATTCGTGTCAAGTTTTTTATGAATATGTAATTTCTTATAAACATTATTCTGCCAAATCAAGTCGTGATTTACCTTCAAATAAACACCTGATTCTGCCAATTCCTGAAAATTCGGTGAAGCAAATGCGTTAAAATGTTCGGCACTAATTTTTGTTGTTCTGTTGCCTCTGTATAGTTTGTACTCAAAATACAAACAAACCTCTTGTATCACGGGTTTGTTCTTTTTGCGGAGAGTGGCAATTTGTATAGCAGTAATTAAATTTTCTTTGGCGTCTGTACGCAGGTCTCCAATGGGTAATTGCGAACCGGTAAAGATGACGGGTTTGCCTAAATTTTCGATCATAAAACTTAAGGCAGAAGCACTATATGACATAGTATCTGAACCGTGAAGGATGACAAAACTGTCAAAATCATCGTAGTTTTTCTCAATAACTTCGGCCAATTTAATCCATTGACCCGGATTAATATTTGAAGAATCTATAGGGTTTTCAAACGAATAGGTCATTATATCACAGTCAAGCAGTTTCAATTCGGGAATTCGCAATAACAACTTTTTGAAGTTAAAGGCTTTCAGCACACCCGAGTCAGAATCCTTTATCATACCGATTGTGCCACCGGTATAAATCAGGAGAATCTTTGATTTTGCAGATTGAGTCATAATTTCATCTTATTTATAACAGGATTGGCATACATATATAGAAAGCTTTTGACCATTTCCTCATTGTTTATATCTATTCTCATTTCGAGACGCCGTTCAAACAATGATTTTTCATTATTTGTATAAAGGTCTTTATAATGATTGGTTTTATGTAAAATGTCGTATGCAATATAATTGGTAGGCCATAAATGATATCCTCCCAAAATACCTTTGTCTATAGTTTGTGCCAACGCTTGTACTAGCTTGTTTGGATTATCAATATAACTTTCTAAGACATTTATTTCTTCATCCAAAACATCTCCTACATGTATATGAATTCTTTTTTTCTGCCCTATAATTCCACTCATCAGGGTTACAAAATCTTCATTTTTTTCTTTTACGTACAATTCATTTTTAGCTTGAGCCATCAATTGAGGCATTTTTAGAGCGTCTGTAGGGTCATATTCGTATGAAATAGAAATTGGCACAATCTTTATCTTTCTATAATAATCCAGAATATTTTTTTCGTCAGATGCCATTGCAAGCATCTTGAGAACCCCTTGCTGCGTCTGATCATTTCCGTCTTTTGTGCGACCTTCGCGTTGGGCAATCCATACCGAACGGTTTTCTTTAAACAACAATTGAACGATATACTCAGACATCAATTTCGAACTTTGCAACAACTCCCTTGGGGGTAATCCTCTTAAAACCAGGAAATTGCGATTTAGTCTTGATAATTTTAAAAGAAAATCTTTTTTTACCAAGTTGTCACCAATAGCCGAAGATGTCATTATCAGTCCATGTTCAAACAAAGCAACATTGAGCAAAGAAGTATCAAGGATTATGTCTCTATGATTTGATATAAAAAGGTATGGCGTGTTCTGTATCAGTTTTTCAAAACCTGAAGTCGTGAGACCTTCAGAACTTTTTTCTAAAACTTTTTTAACCGATTTGTATGTAAAATTACATTGAAAATCTCTGATTGAATAGGTTCTAAGCACCTGTTCTGTCCATACTTGTTCAGGTGTATCAGGAAATGTGAACCTCATTAAAGCCTTCATCATAGGGTGTTGCACAATATTGTGCAGGACTTCATTTACCTCGCTATCATAATAGGGTCTGATAGAATCAAATTTTGACATTTTCAGCTAAATACTTTACATCACAAATGAACGAAAAAAAAGTGACTTTAAAAACCGTTGTTATTAAATCCTGAAAACAGATTCTGAGTTTTTGGTTGTTATTTTTGCGATATCCTCAAAAGAAACTCCGTAAATGCTTGTCAGTTTTTCTGCTATTAAGGTAATATAGCTGCTTTCGTTCCGTTTTCCTCTATAAGGAACCGGAGCCAAATATGGAGAATCTGTTTCCAAAACTATATGTTTTAAATCTATTTTATTTAAAAACTGATCTATTTTTCCATTTTTAAAAGTAACCACGCCTCCTATTCCCAATTTCATATTATAAGATATTGCTTGTAATGCCTGTTCATAAGTACCCGTAAAACAATGAAAAATTCCAAATAAGGTGTCGTCTTTCTCGGTTTCGAGTATTTCAAAAATTTCATCAAAAGATTCCCTGCAATGAATCACAATTGGCAATTTATATTTTTTTGCCAATTGAATCTGACGCTTAAATGCGATTTTTTGTATTTCAAGCGTTGTTTTATCCCAATACAAATCAATCCCTATCTCACCAATGGCATAGAAATTTCTTTTGGAAAGCTCTTCTTCAACATGAGCTAATTCTGCTTCAAAATCATCTTTGACAGAACAAGGGTGAAGCCCCATCATCAAGAAAACATTTTCAGGATATTGCTTTTCAAGCTCATACATCTTTTGAATATAACCCGAATCTATGGCCGGGATAAAAAATCTGCTTATTCCATTATTAAGAGCACGTGAAATCATTTCAGCACGGTCTTCGGCAAATTCGTCAGAATATAAATGTGTGTGTGTGTCGGTTAAAATCATAATCGGTAAGCAAATATACAAAGTTCAAATCTTTTGAGTGTTTGTCTTTCATTATAACCTGAGTTCTATTATTCAAGCTTTGTCTAAACACATTAAACAGTTAGAGTTCGGCATAAAATTTCTGAAAAAATAGTTGCTTAGCATCTACAAAGTTGTTTTTAAGAGAAGGGGTTTTGTCGGAAAATTGGAAACTATTAGTGCAGAAAAACACGTTGTTAAAATAATTTATTTGCGTACGATTTCTGGAATGTTCTAATCGAACTCACGTTAAATCATTAATAACTAACTCAACCCTTCTACCAATCCGTTTACCAAGTCAATATTGTTGGCTTGAGGATTTTTCGGAAGTCCGGGCATTCGCATAATATCTCCTGCTACGATTACGATAAATTCAGCTCCTCTGTTGATGACAATATCATTTATTTTTAAATCAAAATCTTTGCTCACTCCGTATGCTTTTGCATCAGCCGAAAACGAATATTGAGTTTTGGCAATACAAATCGGAAAATTCATCATTTCCGTTCCTTCGATTTTTTTCAGTTTTGAAAGTGCCTCACTACTGAACGAAACGCTTTTTGCTCCGTAAATTGTGGTAGCTACTTTTCTTACTTTGTCCTTAATCGAATCTTCATCGTTATAAACAAAATTCAGTTTTTCTGACGGATTTTCAAGGGCTTTCAACACTTCGTGAGCCAATTCAACTGCTCCTTCTCCTC
Organism: Flavobacteriaceae bacterium; assembly: GCA_034005285.1. Taxonomy (GTDB): domain Bacteria; phylum Bacteroidota; class Bacteroidia; order Flavobacteriales; family Flavobacteriaceae; genus Flavobacterium. The sequence goes on along the minus strand of JAVEUZ010000027.1, from coordinate 29,349 downwards.
CTTCTGCAAAAGCATTGTTTACAGCAAATCCGACATTATTTTCAGCACAGAAATTCTTAACAATATTGATTTCTGCATCGGTATCTGTGTTGTATTTGTTGAAAGCAACCACAATATTTTGTCCGAACAAGCGGACATTCTGAATGTGCTTTTCAAGGTTTTCTAATCCTTTACTGATTCCGCTCAAGTTTTCTTGCTTAATATCTTCAATCGGAATATCTCCGTGCATTTTCAGTCCTTGTCCTGTAACTACCAAAATAGTTAATTTCGGGTTTAACCCGGCTTTTCGACATTTGATGTCATAAAATTTTTCGGCTCCCAAATCGGCTCCGAATCCTGCTTCGGTAAGCACATATTCGCTATGGCTCATCGCCATTTTGGTTGCAATAACCGAATTACATCCGTGAGCAATATTGGCAAAAGGTCCTCCGTGGATAAAAGCAGGTGTGTTTTCGGTAGTTTGAACTAAATTCGGTTGCAAAGCATCTTTAAGCAAAACCGTAATAGCTCCTGCTACTCCCAAATCCTTAACCGTAAACGGATTTCCGCTTTGGTCATATCCCAACAGAATATTTTCGATTCGTCTTCTTAAATCGTCAATATCCGTAGCCAAACACATAATTGCCATAATTTCAGATGCCGGAGTAATATCAAATCCTGATTCTTGAGGTACTCCGTTTGAAGTTCCACGAAGTCCGGTAACTATATATCGCAACGCTCTGTCGTTTACGTCCAAAACCCTTTTCCATAAAACCTGTCTTAATACTTTGTCCGTTCCTCTGTTTTGGTAATTGTAATTGTCCAACAAAGCCGTTATGGTGTTGTGAGCCGAAGTAATTGCGTGGAAATCTCCTGTAAAATGCAAGTTGATATTTTCCATTGGTAAAACTTGTGCATAACCACCTCCTGCAGCTCCTCCTTTCATTCCGAAACAAGGTCCTAAAGAGGGTTCACGAAGAGCGGTAATCGCTTTTTTTCCGATTTTGTTAAGTCCTAAAGCAAGTCCTATCGAAACTGTAGTTTTCCCGATTCCTGCTTTGGTTGGGGTAATGGAAGTTACTAAAATAAGGTTTGATTTCTTTATTTTTTCTTCGTCAATCAAATCCAACGGAACTTTGGCAATATATTTCCCGTACGGAATTAAATCGTCTTGTTGAATGTTTATTTGTTCTGCTATTTCGGCAATGGGCAATAGTTGGGTTTCTCTTGCAATTTCAATATCCGATTTCATCTTGGGTTTATTTCCTTGAACATCGTTTTGCATAACTTTTAGTTTTAAATTTTAGTACAAATTTCCGAGTAAAAAACAACTAAAAAGATGTTTTTTGTCATGTTTTTATTGAAGTGATTTACTCCCTAATCGAATCATTCTGAATTTCAGGAACGATAAGGCTTTCCATTTTTAGGGGAGCAAGGCTATCGTTTGTTACTTCCATCGGAATTTGAGGTAAACTGTCATTCGGAATTTCGTCTTCGTCATATTCCGTTTCGTCAAGGTCTTCGGTTTTTTTACCAACTCCCACCTTAGGGTCGTCTTGAGTTCCTGTTACTTTTATCGGAATTCCGATAATACCGAGTGGAGGCAATCCCAAACGCATTTTGATATTCAATTTTCCGTCAAAGCTGGTTTGTCCTTCGATTCTCGGTCTGAAACCTGCCACTTTAAACCGGAATCTCTCGATATTGATAATGTTGTTTTTGATTTTTGTTTTAATGTCGATTTTTGATAATTCAGGGTCTTTGAGGGCATCGGTAGAAGTTTCTTTACTCACTACATTAAACATCTTAAAACCTTTCATTTTTACCTTATCAATCGAGATTGTTCCTCCACCTTCCAAAGACGGATAAACAGGCGACATATTTGCGTCTAACTTCCCTCCTACGCTGTAATCAAGCGAGATGATTCCCTCTGCATTTTCGGCAGCCGAAGCCATTTCCCGAAACAGTTTAACTTCGTTATAAGCTCGTTTGATATCAAAATTTTTAGCCTTGATAGTAAAGTCAAATTCGGCTCGGTTAGGTGTTTCGTCTTGGTATTTAGCACTCATTGTAGCGGTACTTCCGATAATTCCGAAACCTACGTTATTGAGTGATAAAACCCCGTTTTTGATTTGGGTATTTCCTCTTAAATTCTGAATTTCCAAATCCTGAAAATCCACTTTTTTGAAATTGGCATTCAGGTTAAAATCAAAAGTTTTCGGAACGACCACAACTCCAGCATTTGAAGTTACAGGAGCAATAGTATCGGTTTTTATTTCATTTTCGTTTACGGTTGCCAAAAATTCATCCACATTCAGATAGTCCGAAGTCACCGAAAAATTTCCTTTCAGGATTTCCTTGTCCGAAAGGGCAAAATTGATGACATTTTCCATATATCCATTCATCAAGAAATCAGATTTTCCGTAGGCAGCATCAAAATCCGAAAAATTCATTCTATCCTGATTAAACGTAAATAATCCGTTTTTGATGATAAATGCCTGTGGCAAATATTCCGAAGTGGTTTTTATGTTCCGAAGTTCCAACGTTCCTTTGTTATCCAAAGCCTTATAATTTCCGTTTGTCGCATCAGATTGCTTTCCTCTGAACGATATATCAGCTTTTGCATAGCCTTCTAAATCAAGACCTTCTTGGGAAAAAACTTTGTAAATCCTTGCCAAATCCAATTCTCCTTTGGCTTGCAAATCATAATTTACATCTTCAAAATCCCGAAAAGATGCCGTCAGTTCAAACGGCTTGTCTTCAAACGAAAGTGAAGCAGGATTGATTTCCAAACTTACGGTTTTCATCGTTCCGTCTGTGCTGAGCAATTTCCCTTTGAAATTAATATCTTTTATCGGATTCGGATAATATTCGGTTTGGATAGCAGCATCGGTTAACTCGAGGGTTCCGTGTGTTTTAGGGAATAAATTTTGTGCTGTATCGTAAATTCCTTCAGAAGTAATATCGGCATAAAAATTTCCTTTGAGGTCTAATCCCGGAATTTGTATGGTTTGGCTTAATTTTTCCAAATTGATTTTCGAACGGATTTTAACTCCGACTTCCGAAGTTTTGAGTCCTTTTAGATTGACAATTCCGCTAAAATATTCCTTTCCTAAATCGAAATACAACGAATCTAAACGCACTTCGAGCTGGTCTGGATTCAAGGCAGGAAGCTTAGTCTGGAAGTTCATAAAAATGTTACGAGCCGGTTCGGGAGCATTTTCGTAAGCCACAAAACCCTCTCGGATTTTCATCCCAAAAAACATATCCGGACTTAAATTTTCTGAAGTAATGTACTTCCCTTTTAGCGAAAAAAACAAGTCTGTTTTTCCTTTCATTTGGGTTTTTTCGTGCCACGTAATGTATTGGGGAGGCAAAGCCGTAAAGAAGTCGTTGAGCTGGCTGTTTTCGGATTTTACTTCGAAATCAATGTCGTATCCATTACTCAAAAAGTCTAATTTTCCTTTAAAATCGACAGGAAGTCGGTTAATTCTAAGGTTATTTTGTTCGAAAACAAACGACAATGAGCCAGTATTAATTTGCGTAATTAATTCTGCATTTACCCGTTTGTTTTTCAGATATTGTTCCTCTCCCATACGAAAATCAAAGGATTCGATTCGGGCTTTGGTTTTCAAATCAAAAACAGCTTCGTCTAAATCGCCTTTTCCTAAATAATTAAATCCGTCAGCTTGAATAAAAATATCAGTCGATAAATCGTCATATACTAATTTTGTATTGGTAATTTCGATGCGTTTGAGTTTTACTTTTGCAGAAGATTCATCTTCGGTATTTTCTTCATAATCAGAAACATATACGTTGTAATTTGCACCTCCGTTTTCATTTACTTTTACGTTAATAAAAGCATTATCAACAAATATTTTATCAATATCTATGGTTTTTCCAAAAACCAGACTACTGACATTTATACCCAAAGCAATTTCTTTTGCAGCAACTAACGTGTCATTCTTATAAGGCTCGGAACCTTTGAGCAAAAAATCATCTAACGTCAGAGTCAGAGACGGAAAATGACTAAAAAACGAAAGATTAGTATCCGAAAAACTAACTTCTCCATTGAGACTCTCATTGGCTAATTGCTTGATTTTATCGGCTACGTAATTCGGAAATAACATCGGAAAAATGATGAGAAAAGCCAATAACGAAAGCATAAAAACTCCAATTATTTTAAGAGCTTTTTTAATGTTTTTTTTGTTTGGAAGTTTCACGATAATAAGGTATCTGGGTTGAGATTTGTCTTCAAAAAAATTGAGCAAATCTACAACTAAAAGCAGATTATCACAACGATTATATTTAAAGAAATTATAAAGTTTAAAAGACGTAAATTTCACAAAAATGTTAAACTTTTTAAAATTTAGTTTGTAGTCCGAAAAATGGTTCTACTTTTGCACTTGACAATTTTGTCAAACATAAAAGTCAAACTATTATGTCAATACAAAAGAAAGAAGATGCAACCTATGAGTTGATTGTGAATACTGCTAAAAGGCTTTTCTTTAAAGAAGGAAAATTTCACGCTACCACTCAGGAAATTGCCGATGCTGCAGGAGTAAACCGAACACTTATCAATTATTATTTTCGCTCTCGTGATGCACTTTTCGAATTGGTGTTGCAAAATGCCCTCGAAGAAGAAGAAAAACGGAGAGAAATGATTGTTTTTTCTGACTTACCTATTAGAGAAAAGCTCGAACAATTCATCGACTATCACTTCGAACAAGCCAAAGAATATCCCTACCGAGAGGTTTATATGGTAACCCAAATGAATAACGAAGGTTTTTGTGCCATCAAAGATCAAAAGCACGTTAAACGCTTGACCGAAAAATTTTATATCGAATTAGAAGAAGAAATGGACAAAGGAAATATTCAGAAAATGGACCCCATACAGTTTATCCTCAATTTTATTTCGATGCTTATTTTTCCGGTTTCGATGCGACCGATTCTGCAAAACAGTTTTGAACTAGACGATGAAGGATACCAACAAATTCTAGCTAAACGAAAGGAAGTCATTCTAAAAACAATTTTTAAAAAAGAATAATTGTTGTTTAGATTTTTCAACTTTTTAAAATTCAATTTAACCAAAATCAAACCCCAACTATATTTTATGAAAAACCATTCATACAGACGTAAAACGCTTTTTGTGAGTGCTTTTACCTTGTTTTTTGGTAGCTTTTGGGTCAATGCACAAGAAAAAATGACCCTGAAAGATGCCATCAATTATGCTTTGGAAAATAAGGCTGATGCCCGAAAAGCAAAACTGAGTGTCGAAAACAGCGAACACCTCATCGGAGAAGTTCGCTCGAGAGCTTTACCACAAATTTCGGCTCAGGGAAACCTGATGTATAACCCGATTCTACAGGAAATGGCGATGCCCGGAGACATCATCGGAATGCCCGGACAAACGCTATTGGTCGCTTTCGGACAAAAGTGGACCGCTATCGGAGGCGTACATCTCTCGCAAAACCTGTTCGACTATTCGGTTTTTACTGGATTGAAAGCCGCCAAAACAACCCGTGAGTTTTATAAAGTAAACCAACAACTCACTCAGGAGCAGGTAATCGAAGCTGTTGCCAAGAGTTATTACCAGATTTTTATTACGCAACAAAAACTCGAAACCGTAGAACAAACTCTGGAAAACACGACCAAAGTCCTGAATACAGTTCAAGGATTGTTCGACAACGGATTGGCTAAAAAAATCGACTTAGACCGTATTAAAGTTACGATTGTCAATCTTAATTCGACCCAACAGCAATTAGAAAATGCCGTTCAAATTCAGGAAAATGCTCTGAAATTCCTTATCGGAATGCAAATCGATAATCCTATTGAATTGGTAGAAGAAAGCATGGAAATCACTCCTGTTTTGCTCGATGCTCCGAATGTAAAGCGGTTAACGCAGTTTCAACTTTTAGAAACCCAAAAACAGCTTTTGGAATACAACAAAGAGTCGTTTAAAGCAGCCTACTATCCTACCCTTTCGTTAACGGCTAATTACAGCTATCAAGGCTTGGGAGATAAATTTCCGCTTTCGGGAGCTAAACCTGCTGATGGAGTATATTGGACAGATTACTCAACTATCGGACTTAATCTAAACATTCCGATTTTTAGCGGTTTCCGTACTCGTTCGCAAGTTCGTCAGGCACAAAACCAATTGGATGTTCTGGAAGAAGATATGAAAGAAACAGAATTGGCTTTGAACTTTGCTTTCGAAAATGCAAAAACACAAATCAATAACAGTGTGATTACTATCGAAAATCAAAAAGAAAACGTAAAATTGGCTCAAGACGTATTGGATAATACACAAAACAATTATATCAACGGTTTGGCTACCCTTACGGATTTAATCGAAGCTGAAAATGCTTTGGCTGATGCCAAAAACAACTATTCGAATGCTCTTTTAGAATATAAAGTAGCCGAAATCGAACTGATAAAATCAAAAGGAGAATTAAACAACTTAAAATAATCCTCCCCAAACCCCTCCAAAGGAGGGGCTTCGAGAGAAATAAACAAACTGATGTCTAATAATAAATAATAACAATATTCTTTAACAGTTCCTCCCCTTTGGGGAGGTTAGGAGGGGATTTCAAACAATTTTTTAAAAATGAAAAAAGTAATATACATTCTAATCGCAGTTGCCCTTATTGTTTGGGCAGGTTTCACATTAGCAGGAAACAAGAAAAAAATGCAGGAAGAAACCGCAATCGTAGCCGAACAAAGTGCGTTTGTGACTGTCCGTGTGGATACCGTAAAAGCAGAAGTTGTTAACTCTTCATACAGAGCCAACGGAAATTTTGCTCCGTATCAGGATTTGAAATTATCTTCTGAAAGAGGCGGACAAGTAGTGCGTGTTTTGGTTCAAGAAGGAGCAAAAGTAAGCGTAGGACAAACCTTAGCCGTAATCAAAGCTGATTTGCAATCGGTAGAACTACAAAATGCCGAAGCCGCTTATCTGACTGCTCAAAAAGATGCTCAGCGTTTTGAGAGTGCATTCAAAACAGGCGGAGTTACCCAACAACAGTTAGATCAAATGAAGTTGCAACTGCAATCTGCTCAAGCCAGATTAAACCAAGCAAAAATCAATGTTGGAGACAGCAACGTAAAATCAACCATCAACGGAATCGTAAACAAAAGACATATCGAACCCGGAACGGTTGTAGCTCCCGGAGCACCTTTGTTTGATGTGGTAAATGTTTCGAAGTTAAAACTAAAAGCCAATGCTACCGAAAGCCAAGTGGCAAATATCAAAGTAGGCGACGAAGTAACCATCAAAGCCAGCGTATATCCCAACAAAGATTTCAACGGAAAAGTAACTTTTATTGCTGCTATGGCAGATGAATCACTGAATTTCCCGGTTGAAGTAGAAGTATTGAATAATGACGATAATGATTTAAGAGCGGGAATGTACGGTTCGGTTATTTTCTCTTCAAAAGATGAAAATAATACTCCGATAACAGTAGTTCCGAGAAATGCTTTTGTAGGAAGTATCAGCAACAACGAGATTTTTGTAGCTCGTGAAGGTGTGGCACATTTGACGAAAGTAGTAGCAGGAAGAAATTTCGGAGAACAAGTCGAAATCCTTGAAGGACTGAAACAAGGCGATATCGTTATCACAAGCGGAATTATCAATCTTGAAGACGGAACCAAAATATCTATTGTTGAATAAGAACATAGAGAATAGAACATAGAGAATAGACCTCAAAAGTGCATCTATTTTCTATTCTCTATTTTCTCTTTTCTAAAAAGAAAATATATGAAATTAGCAGAAATATCAATCAAACGTCCTACGCTTATTGTCGTATTATTTACGATTTTAATGCTCGGAGGAATCTTTTCCTATACCAAATTAGGATACGAACTTATCCCGAAATTCGAGGTAAACGTAATTACCATTTCTACGGTATATCCAGGTGCATCACCTTCGGAAATTGAAAATACCGTAACCAAAAAAGTCGAAGATGCAATTTCGTCGTTAGAGAACGTTAAGAAAATCATTTCACAGTCGTACGAGAGTATTTCGGTGGTAATGATTGAGCTAAATACCGGAGCCAATACCGATTTTGCCCTGAACGAAGCCCAACGAAAAGTAAACGCTATTTTGGCTGATTTACCTGATGATGCAGATCCGCCATCGTTGGTGAAATTCTCAATGGACGACTTACCGATTATTACCATTGCAGCGACCGGAGATATGGATGAAGTAGAGTTTTTTGACTTATTGGACAAAAAAATTCAACCTACACTCTCTCGTGTAGAAGGTGTGGCACAAGTAAACCTTATCGGAGGGGAAGAAAGAGAAATTCAGGTAAACATCAATCAAGAGAAGTTAGAGGGCTTCGGGTTGTCTGTTCCTGAAATCAGACAAGCGGTTATGGCTTCAAACCTGGACTTCCCTACCGGAAACGTAAAAACCAGAGAAAATACGACCTTAATTCGTTTGGCAGGAAAATATAAGGATGTACAAGAACTTCAAAACCTTGTGATCAAAGAAACAAACGGAATCCAAATTCGTTTAAGAGACGTAGCAGAAGTTCGTGATACACAAAAGGACGTAGAGAAATTAGCCCGAAACAATCAAGAAAGTGCTATTTTGATTCAGGTTTTGAAACAATCGGATGCCAATGCGGTAGCGGTGAGTGAACTTATCAGAAAATCAGTTCAGGAAATTGAAACCGATTATGCAGCAAACAATGTTAAGTTAAACATCGCTAACGACACAAGTGAATTTACGCTAACCGCAGCCAACAACGTAATTTTCGATATTTTCTTTGCCGTATTCTTAGTAGGTGCCGTGATGTTGTTGTTCTTACACAGTTTGCGAAACGCTCTTATCGTAATGGTTACGATTCCAGCTTCGCTTATTGCGACTTTTATCGGAATTTATTTTATGGGCTTTACCCTGAATTTGATGAGTTTGGTAGCACTTTCGCTCGTTGTAGGTATCTTGGTCGATGATGCAATTGTGGTATTAGAAAATATCCACAGGCACATGGAAATGGGTAAAAACAAAGTTCGTGCTGCTTATGACGGAGCTTCTGAAATCGGATTTACGGTAGTGGCAATTACCTTGGTAATTATCGTGGTATTCTTGCCAATTACTTTAAGTGGTGATTTGGTGGCTAACATCATCAAACAATTTGCCGTTACGGTAATGATTGCGACAGCCTTCTCATTCTTGGCTTCGTTTACGCTTGTTCCTTGGCTTTCGTCACGTTTCGGAAAATTAGAAAAAGTATCTAATAAAAGTGCGTTCGGAAAAGTAATTCATTGGTTTGAAGGACGAATTGAAGCCTTTACACATTGGATTTCAGGCCTGTTGGAATGGTCACTCAAAAGAAGAAGAAACAAAATCATTACGCTTTTGGTAGCCGTTATCTTGTTCTTCGGTTCGTTTACCTTAGTTGGAGCCGGTTTTGTCGGAGGAGAATTCTTCCCGAAAATGGACAGAGGAGAGTTTTTAGTACAAATCGAACTTCCGAAAGATGCTTCTATTGAGCAAACGAATTTCGTTACCCAAAGAGCCGAAAGATATTTAGATGAAAAACCGGAAATCGTAAGTATGATTACCAAAGTCGGAGAAACCAGTGGTGGATTTGGCTCGACCCAAGCCACAGCATACAAATCAGAGATTTCGGTAGAATTAGTCGATAAGTCAGAAAGAGAAGACAATACGTTTATTTATGCAGCCAAGCTGAAAAGAGAATTGCAGGAATATTTGGTTGATGCTAAAATTACGATTGTTCCGATTGGAATGATGGGTGCTGATGATGCTCCGTTGCAATTGGTTGTGGTAGGTCCTGATTTGGATAGTGCAATGGAATTTGCCCGAAAAGCAGAAGCCGAACTCCTCAAAATTGCTGGTACGTCTGAAGTGGAACTATCTGTAGAAGACGGAAATCCTGAAATTACGGTTCAGGTGGACAGAGATAAAATGTCTCGCTTAGGACTTGATTTAGGAACTGTCGGAATGACGATGCAAACCGCCTTTAGCGGAAATACCGATGCTAAATTCCGTGCGGGTGAATACGAATACGACATTAACATTCGCTATGACGAATTTAACCGTTCGGACATCAATGACGTACAAAACATCGTATTTATCAATAAAAACGGAGAGAAAATTCGCTTGAGTCAGTTTGCCGATATTCAGCAAGATTCAGGGCCAAGTGTCTTGGAGCGTAGAGATAAAAGTCCTTCGGTAACGGTAAAATCACAAGTAGTAGGTCGTCCGGTTGGAGACGTAGCTACCCAGTGGGAGGCCATTTTCTCTAAAATCGAACGTCCTGCGGGAGTAAGCTACATCTGGGAAGGAGATATAGGAATGCAACAGGAAGGTTTCGGAACGTTGGGAATTGCGTTATTGGCTGCGATTATTTTGGTTTATTTGGTAATGGTAGCTTTGTATAACAGCTATATACACCCGTTTGTCGTGCTGTTTTCGATTCCGTTGGCACTTATCGGAGTGATGATAATTTTGGCTTTGACCAATAATTCGATTAACATATTTACGATTTTGGGTATGATTATGCTCATCGGACTCGTTGCCAAAAACGCAATTTTGATTGTCGATTTTACTAACCAAAGACGTGCAGCTGGTGAAGATACCCGAACTGCTCTTATTCAGGCGAACCACGCAAGGTTACGTCCGATTATGATGACCACCATTGCGATGGTATTCGGTATGATTCCGATTGCAACAGCATCAGGAGCTGCAGCCGAAATGAACAACGGATTGGCTTGGGTAATCATCGGAGGATTGATTTCGTCTTTATTCCTAACACTGGTAATCGTTCCGGTTGTATATTCTTTGTTCGACGGAATTACCAGACGTTTTACCAAAAACAAAAAAGAGATCAATTACGCTCAAGAAATGACGGCCGATTATGAGCATATAGATATCAAAGAAGAATTTGAAAAGTAAACTTCTTTAAACTTTTCCAAAGTTTATAAAGCTAATAAGCACAAAGGTCTCAACCTTTGTGCTTATTTTATATTAAGTCTTCATCGTTTTCATCAGAAAATACAAACCGACAGCCACGATGACCGATAGGATTCCGGTTGCCCACCACAGCGTTTCAAATCCGTAATGTTCTACCGTAAGCGTTCCTAAAAAAGGAGAAAAAACATGAGCTACCGAAAAAGAAAGCGAATACAACCCCATATAAGCTCCCCGATTTTCTTCGATTGAATTTTTCACAATTACGGTTGACATAAACGGCATTGCCAGAATTTCTGACACACACAACACAGACATCGAAACGTAAAGCATCAGTAAAGAACTATTCAGATTCAGCATCACAAACGAAAGTCCGCATAATAAAGTTCCTGCAATCAGTACTTGAGATATAGTTAATCTTCGCTCTGCAATTTGCACCAGCAACATTTCCAAAACTACGATGAAAATTCCGCTGTATCCTAAAATAACTCCGATTCCTGCTTCGCTTAAATTATGTACTTCTTTATAAAAAAGTGGTAATGTAGTGAGTAACTGAAAAAAACAAATAGCATACAAAGCACATAAAAGTGAAAACAACATTATTTTTTTGTCTTTGTAAGGTGACGGAGCTTTTTCTTTGAGTAAAATAGCTTCGGTCTTAGTTTTTTCTTTTGGAAATTTGGTTTTTCTGTTATTAAAATAGAGATAAAACACCACTCCAGCAATTAGCGAAGCCACAGCATTACCATAAAAAAGCCAATAATAGGAAATCGAAGCCAGAATTCCACCCAAAGCTGGACCAATCGAAAAACCAAGATTAATTGCCATACGGTTGAGTGAAAATGCTTTGGTCAGGTTTTCGGGTTTTGCATAATAAGCAATCGCAACCGAATTGGCAGGTCTGAAAGTTTCTGAGATGACACTCAAAAAGAAAATCCCAATAGCCAGACTTTCGACAGTTTTCAGTTCCGGAAGAATAAAATAAATCGGGACAATAAAAAACAAACTCAAGACCTGAATTCTAAAATACCCGAATTTATCGGTAAACCAACCTCCGAGCCAAGAGCCCGTTACTGCACCCAACCCAAAAAAACTCAAAACATAACCGGTTTCTTTAATCGAAAATCCCAAAGCCTGTGTCATGTAAATACTCAAAAACGGAACTACCATCGCTCCGATTCGATTAATTAAAATCACAAGCGAAAGCATCCAAATCGGTTTGGACAGTCCTCGATAAGAATCTAAATAAAGGGATAAAAAGCGTTTCAAGTTGACACGAATTAGAAAGCAAAAATACAGATATGTTATAAGAGCCTGTTTAAAATTTATCTAATAATTTGTTTATGCTTCTTTCGGGTCGCTCCTACCTACTCGGTAGGAATGTAAAATTTTGAAACGATAGCTCTGTTATCCTTTAAAAATTTGCCCTGTTCTATCTCAAAAATAACCTATAAACATTTTTACAATACAAATTTAAACAGGCTCTAAGTGAAGTGATTTAAATTTGAAAAACTATTTATTCTTTCAAAGTCTAAATATGGTTTTCAGAATTTCATGGTTGTAGATTATTACCATAGATAATTCTGACCAAAATTATATTCGAGTTTTATATGAAATTGTCTTACTTTTGTAAAATATACAACAACCCCCAATTGGTATGCATACTGTTTCACAATATCAGTCATTTGTTTCACAATATCTTTCCGACTTTCCTTCTATAAAAGAACCTCAAAACCTTTATAACCCAATTGAGTATATTTTGTCTTTGGGTGGCAAGAGACTTCGTCCGGTTTTGACTTTAATGGCTACGGAAATTTTTGATGTGCAATACACAAAGGGTTTACCGGCGGCGGCGGCGGTTGAAATCTTTCATAATTTTTCGCTGATTCACGATGATATTATGGATAATTCTCCCCTCAGACGCGGAAACCAAACGGTTCATGAAAAATGGGATGTGAATACAGGAATACTTTCAGGAGATGCAATGCTTATCCTCGCATATCAATATTTTGAACAATATAAACCGGAAATATTTCAGGCATTGGCAAAGTTGTTTAGTAAAACAGCACTCGAAGTCTGCGAGGGACAGCAATGGGATATTGATTTTGAAAATCGTGATGATGTAACAATAGGTGAGTATTTAAAAATGATAGAATACAAAACCGCTGTTTTGGTTGGTGCTGCTTTAAAAATGGGAGCTATTGTAGCAGAAACATCAGAAGAGAATAAAGAATTAATTTATGATTTCGGTCTCAATCTCGGTATTGCTTTCCAGCTTCAGGATGATTATTTGGATGCTTTTGGAAATCCGGAAACCTTTGGAAAACAAGTCGGAGGAGACATTATCGAGAACAAAAAAACATATCTTTATCTTTCAACTCTTGAAATAGTTAAACCGGAAGAAAAGGAACAACTACTACATCTTTATTCTATAAAACCCTCAGACAATACAGCAAAAATAAATTCTGTCAAAGAAGTCTTCAATACTTCGGGTGCAGCAAAAGCTACTCAAGAAGTGATTAAATGTTATACAGAAAAAGCATTGAAAACATTGGAAGAAATGGATATTAAAGATGAGAAAAGAGAAGTTCTGAGAGTTTTTGCCAACAATCTTATGACCCGAAATGTATAGCAGGTATGGAAATGAGATCTCCCGAAAACACCGATTTACTGCTTTCAGAAGCACAGAAAGAGAATCTATATATTAAGTTGATTGAACAGCTTAATAAGGATTTTAATTTTGCCAACGAAGCTTTGGATTTTCCGGTATCGGGTTCGCCTATAAATTTAAAAATAGAACTTCAGGAAAAAGTGTTTAAACTCATCCAGTTCAAATTTGCCGAATACCTGAATTTACTATATATTATAGATGTTTCTGAAAATGAAGTTAAAAAACTTGATGGTTCAGATTTGGGCGAACTGGCAGAGCAAGTTACTTTTCTGATTTTGAAAAGAGAATGGCAGAAAGTTTGGTTCAGAAATCGACTTTAAACCCCAAAAGTCAAGAGGTTGTGAGTTGGTATTAAAAATAAACTCTCACAAACGGGAACCACGCTTGGCTATAGACGTTTTTATCATCCTGATATAAAACATTATACCGAACACCAACCGTTACATTTTGAGTGCGATAACCGGCTCCTAAGAACAAAGCTGTATTCCAGAAATTATTTTCAACTTTAGGCGTAAATTGCGTATAAGTGTTATTCACTCGGAGTTGCTCTAACTCGGCAGAAATCTGAATCTCAGGAATGGGATTAAATAGTCCTATCAAACTGCCACCATATAAATGTGAATCGAAATAATTTTTTTCCTTAACATAACTGTATTGAACTCCGACACCCAAAGAAAAATATTCATTAAAATCATAGATTGCACTCGGTGCAACCATGATGTTTGAATACCCGCTCCCAAAACCAAGTCCAAGTCCGCCACCAAAACGCACATGCTGCCAAAAATCACTTTTTGATTTAGGCGAATTGTCTTGTGAAAACCCAAAAAATGACCCAAAAAAAACCAATAAAATCACACAGTATCTCATGCCTATATTTAATCGATTATAAAAACATAAATCTGTGTAAAAATAATAAAAAGATTGTACCAATTATTGTACTTTTGCAAAACTATTTTTAACTCATTCTGCTTTTTCAAAAAATTATGGATAGGTTTTCATTTTTAAACGCAGCACACACCAATTTTTTCTCAGATTTATACGAACAATATTTGGTTAGTCCGGATAGTGTGGAACCCAGTTGGAGAGCTTTTTTTCAAGGGTTTGATTTCGGAACTTCGCCTTACGGAGAAGATTTTGCCAACGAGTTCGCAGATTATGTGAACACTCAAGGAACAAACGGACAAGTTCCCGATAAAATTCAGAAAGAATTCGGGGTACTTAACTTAATTGATGCGTACAGAACACGCGGGCATTTATTTACTAAGACAAATCCGCTTCGTGACCAAAGAATTTTCTCTCCTGATTTAAACATTCAACAATTCGGATTGTCAGATTCGGATTTGAATACAGTTTTTGATGCAGCCAAACAGATAGGTTTAGAGCCGACAACTTTGGCTAATATCATCTTCAAATTAAATCGGGTATATTGTCAAAGCATCGGAATCGAATATATGTACATCCGAGACCCTGAAATTCGTAAATGGATTCAGAACTGGTTGTCTGTCAATGCGAATACTCCGACTTTTACGGAAGAGGAGAAAAAGAAAATCCTATCAAAACTAAACGAGGCAGTTTCGTTTGAGAATTTCTTACACACAAAATATGTCGGACAAAAACGTTTTTCTCTTGAAGGAGGAGAATCGCTAATTCCAGCTCTGGATACACTAATCGAAAATGCTGCCGAAAAAGGTGTGGAGCAGTTTGTAATGGGGATGGCTCACAGAGGGCGACTGAATACCTTGGCTAATATTTTCGGAAAAAGCACCAAAGATATTTTCTCTGAATTTGACGGAAAAGATTATGACGACATCCAGTTTTTTGACGGAGACGTAAAATATCACTTAGGATTGACCTCAGACAGAGTGACGAAAAGTGGAAAGAAAATCAACATAAACTTGGCACCGAATCCTTCGCATTTAGAAACGGTTGGAGCTGTGATTGAAGGGATTACCAGAGCAAAACAAGACATGTATTACGCTGAGGACACTTCAAAAGTACTTCCGATTGCGGTTCACGGAGACGCAGCTGTTGCAGGACAGGGAATTGTGTATGAAATCATACAGATGGCACAACTCGACGGATACAAAACGGCAGGAACAATTCATATTATAATTAACAATCAGGTCGGATTTACAACCAATTATTTAGATGGGCGTTCTTCGACTTACTGTACCGATATTGCTAAAGTTACGCTTTCTCCTGTTTTACATGTAAATGCTGACGATGTGGAGGCTGTTGTACATGCGATGCAATTTGCGTTGGAGTTTAGAATGAAATACAAAAGAGACGTATTCATTGACTTATTAGGATATAGAAAATACGGACATAATGAAGGTGATGAACCTCGTTTTACCCAACCAATTTTATATAAAGAGATTGCAAAACACAAAAATCCGAGAGATATTTATGCAGAAAAACTTATTGCAGAAAATATCGTTACTCAAGATTATGTAACTAAAATCGAAAAAGACTATAAAGATATATTAGAAGAAAACCTGACAGAATCCCGTAAAAATGAACTAACGGTTATTTCTCCCTTTATGCAAAACGAATGGGAAGGGTTTAAGCAACTTAAAGAAGGAAATGTTTTTCAAAAAGTAAATACGACTTTTGACAAAACTACTTTGGATTCGGTTGCAGAGCAGATTACGAATCTTCCGTCTGACAAAAAATTCATCAACAAAATTTCCCGTCTGATTAAGGACAGAAATTCGATGTATTTTGAAACCGACAAGCTCGATTGGGCTATGGGAGAATTATTGGCTTATGGTTCGCTTTTAACAGAAGGTTATTCGGTTCGTATTTCAGGTCAGGATGTGGAAAGAGGAACGTTCTCACACAGACACGCAGTGGTGAAAATAGAGGACTCGGAAGAAGAAGTAATTTTACTGAAAAACTTAAAAGAAGCAAAAGGTCAGTTTAATATTTTTAACTCTTTCCTTTCAGAATATGGAGTGGTTGGTTTTGATTATGGATATGCACTAGCAAGTCCGAAAACTTTGACTATTTGGGAGGCTCAATTCGGAGATTTCTCAAACGGAGCTCAAATTATGATTGACCAGTATATTTCGGCTGCAGAAGATAAATGGAACAACCAAAACGGATTGGTAATGCTACTTCCTCACGGATATGAAGGGCAAGGAGCAGAACATTCATCAGGAAGAATGGAACGCTATTTACAACTTTGTGCCAACAACAATATGTTCGTGGCTGATTGTACGACTCCGGCTAATTTCTTCCATTTATTGAGAAGACAAATGCACCTGAATTACAGAAAACCGCTTATTGTTTTTACTCCGAAGAGTTTATTGAGACACCCTTTAGCAGTTTCCACAAAAGAGGAACTTTATAACGGAACTTTCCAAGAAATAATTGACGATAATGTAGATAAAAGCAAGATAAAAACGCTTGTTTTCTGTACAGGAAAATTCTATTACGATTTGTTGGCAGAAAGAGAAAATCTGGGCAGAGAAGATGTAGCTTTTGTTCGTTTGGAGCAATTATATCCGTTGCCTGTTGAGCAATTAAAAGAAGTAATTGCTTCGTATCCGAATGTAGATGATTATGTTTGGGCACAAGAAGAACCGAGAAATATGGGAGCTTACGGGTATATGTTGATGAATTTTGATTTGGTAAAATTCAGAGTAGCTTCACCAAAACCGTATGCAGCACCAGCAGCAGGAAGTAGCACCAGAGCCAAAAAACGTCATCAGGCTGCCATTGCAATGGTATTTGATAAGGAATTGTTTAGATAAATTGGTTTAAAGTTTAAGGTTTAAAGTTCAAAGTTGCGAAACCTAAATCTTAAACAAAAAACAATATCTTTGTTATATGATTGACAAAAATGACATATTGCGAGAGATAGAACAGCACAAAGACCAAATAAAGGATTTTGGTGTTACAGAAATCGGTGTGGTTGGCTCGTATGTGAGAGGAGAGCAGACAGAAGCAAGCGATGTTGATATTTTGGTTGATTTTGACAAAGACAAAAAGACTTTAAAATCTTTCTTGGCTTTTTGTGACTATATTGAGTCCGTATTTGGAAAGCTAAAGTTGAAAGTAGATGTGGTTTCCAAAAAGGGATTAAGTGAATTTATAGGTCCTTATATTCTTAAAGAAGTGGAATATGCCAAAATTTAAACATAAGTAAAATAAATACTCCTTTTTAGCCCCTCTCCTTTGGAGAGGGGTTGGGGAGAGGCTAAAACAATTATAAACTATGATTTTAGAAATGAAAGTCCCTTCACCGGGAGAATCCATTACCGAAGTAGAGATTGCTACTTGGTTAGTAAAAGACGGAGATTACGTTGAAAAAGATCAAGCTATTGCAGAGGTTGATTCTGACAAGGCAACATTAGAGCTTCCGGCTGAAGCAAGCGGAATTATTACGCTTAAAGCGGAAGAAGGTGATGCAGTTGCAGTAGGACAAGTTGTTTGTTTGATTGATACAGCTGCTGCAAAACCAAGCGGAGATGCTCCGGCTAAAAAAGAAGAAACTCCAAAAGCTGAAGAGAAAAAAGTTGAAGCTCCAAAAGCAGCTGAACCAGCTCCAGCGACCTATGCAACCGGAACAGCTTCGCCTGCTGCCAAGAAAATTTTAGACGAGAAAAATATTAGTCCTTCCGATGTTAAAGGAACAGGAAAAGACGGAAGAATAACCAAAGAAGATGCTGTTCAGGCTCAAGCCTCTATGGGAACTCCAACAGGAGGAAACAGAGGTTCGGAAAGAACAAAACTTTCGATGCTTCGCAGAAAAGTGGCAGAGCGTTTGGTTTCGGCAAAGAACGAAACCGCTATGCTTACTACCTTTAACGAGGCTACAATGACTCCGATAAACAAATTAAGAGCAGAATATAAAGAGGCTTTCAAAGACAAACACGGAGTTTCGTTAGGATTTATGTCGTTCTTTACCAAAGCGGTTGTAAGAGCGTTGCAGTTGTATCCTGATGTGAATTCGATGATTGACGGAGATTATAAAATTTCGTATGACTTCTGTGATATTTCGGTTGCGGTTTCAGGACCAAAAGGACTTATGGTTCCGGTTATCCGAAATGCGGAAAACCTGACTTTCAGAGGAATTGAGGCTGAAATCAAGCGTTTGGCTATCAGAGCAAGAGACGGACAAATCACTGTGGACGAAATGACAGGAGGTACATTTACCATTTCAAATGGAGGTGTTTTCGGAAGTATGTTGTCAACTCCGATTATCAACCCTCCTCAATCGGGAATTTTAGGAATGCACAACATTATCGAAAGACCAATTGCGGTAAACGGACAAGTGGAAATTCACCCGATGATGTATATTGCACTTTCGTATGACCACAGAATCATCGACGGACGTGAATCCGTTGGGTTCTTGGTAGCCGTAAAAGAGGGACTGGAAAATCCGGTTGAACTTTTAATGGATAACAATCCGAAAAAAGCATTAGAGCTATAAAAGGTTTTACGATACTTTTAGTGATAAAATTTTTAAAGGATAGCTTTCAGGCTATCCTTTAAAAATTAAATTTAACACCGGTAAATTTTAAACAATGTTTAATTTTTTGTGCGTTCTTCTAATAGCTTCTTTGTTTTTGTAATCAATCCATGATTGTCCTTTCCATTTACGCATCAGATTGTCAAAGTGCCTCATAACAACAATATTATAAACTGCTTTTGATAGATTGGTTGCTTTTCTCGGAAATGCCCGTAAACTCATTGAAAATCCGGGAGTAAGATATTTCATGTAATGCCAGTATCCTTCGGGCATATAAAGCATTTCTCCGTGATTAAGTTCGCAAACCAAGCCTTCTGCCTTTTGTAGAGCAGGCCATTTTTCAAAGTCCGGATTGTCAAAATCGATGTCTTCTCTCGAAATAAGAGCATGAGGTATTTTGTATAAATATGGTGTTTGGTCAGGAGCAAAAAGTACACATCTTTTTTTTCCATGAAAGTGAAAGTGCAAAATATTAGAATAGTCTATGTCATAATGCATAAATACTTTAGAATTTTCTCCTCCAAAAAACAACATAGGAAGCTGTTTTACAAGTCTTAATCCAATATCGGGCCATTTGAAATCCTCTTTTAGAGAAGGAACCTCTTTCAGAAGATTGTATAGAAATATTCTGTAATTTGTAGGTTTTGAGAGAAGTAAATCAACATAATCACTCATTTTCATTTTGGCATGAGCTTCGTTGAAACCGTCTTCATGCGAAACAGGTCTGTCGTCATACAACGGAACAATCTTGTCTCCCGCAACATTTTTTATATATTGAAGACTCCACTTCTCATAAGCCGACCAGTCATTAGTAAGTTGCTCTATCACAACGGGCTTTTGCTTTTTTACATAATTATTATAAAAGTCTTCTTTAGAGATAGTTTTTACTCTTTCTATATTGTTAAGTTTGAGCGACATAGACATAAATTTAATTTGTTTTTAAAAAAACCCCTATTTTCTGCTTCACCCGAAGCTTTTATTCAACCGGCAAAGCAGTTAAAATAATCTAAATAAATTCAAACACAAAATTAGCAAAGGTTTTCTAATTGTAAGGGATAAGTTATCTTAAAAAACTTATGAATACCTATAACATGAGGCTCACAGAACTAAAATATTATGAAGAAATTTAGAACCTAATTAATTCTACTTTTTGAAGAATTTATGTAAATTGTGGCTGTAACTGTTTAATCTCGACTTATGTTGTTTTTTACTACAAATCCAACTTTAAAAAAGACGTTTTTTGCCTTGATAATTATGATTGTTCAGAATTCATGGACACAAAATTATAAGGTGACTTATTCGAAAAGTTACAACGGAAAAGTCATTGAAAATCAGGATTATATTTATCTTTTTGCAAATCAAGAAAGTGCTCTGCTTACTTCAGAAAATATTTTCTTAGGTAAATCAGACTTCCCTTATGAGCAAATCTTTATTAATCACAACGACCGCATGTATATACAGGTTACTCAGCTTACCAAACAAAAAAATATAGCCCTGAAAGACACAACTTCTTTGGCAAATCAATCTTTTGAAATTACTGGAGAGACAAAAATCATATTAGGATTCACATGTAAAAAAGCCAAAACTATTATTAACTCAAACACCATCGAATTATGGTTTACTGATGAGCTCAAAGCAAAAGGAGCTCCTACAATTCTGGGGCAAAATCTTGGATTGGTTCTTGAAATGAACCGCAACGGAAACTATATTATTTCAGCAACTAAAGTTGAAAAATTAAAACAACTGCCTAAAGAAGCAATTCCAACTGTAAACCGTTTTGAAGATATTCTCACTTATCGCGATTTACTTTGGAAAAGCCGTTTTACAACAATTAAAATTTTTAAGAACGAAATTATTAACTTTTCCGGCGAATCAAAGTCGAACGACAGCATCATGCGGTTTGCCAACGGAACTATTGTACTACGAAAAATAAAATTTCCGAAAATTAATGCCGGAAGTCAAATCTTCTTAGGACTTTCTGAACAATCGAACGGCGATGCCTACGACCGAACAGGCTCTGTATTTGTGATTCCGCAGAATAGGGAAAAATCTTTTTTTGACGGACTTCAAAACGGTGTCCAAACACTACCAATCTATGAAAACGGAAATAACAAAAAATATCAAGGTGTTATAGCAACAGAAAACTATTTGCCACTTATTGAGTTGATGCGGTTTTTTACACCTTTTGGTATCAAGCAATACAATCATATAGCACTAAAGGATACTGAATGGCACGAAACCGTTCCGTATCGTCAGGATATTTCAGAGTTTCATACGGTTTTGAGCAATCAAGAACTTTGGGTAGGTGCTTTTATCGGAAATTATGACAAAGGCGGACATAAAATTTCGATGGAAATTACGATTCATAACCAAGAAAAACAAAGTCCGAAAAACACTTTTGTCTTACCTCTTTTTAATACAACCAATGTTATGGAAATGGCTGGACAAGAATATGCAACGATGTTTAACAGTGACAAAGGTCTGGAAGTAACTTTCACTTTAGAAAGAGATATTAAAAATGCACAACTCAGATATATTACAACCGGTCATGGCGGTTGGGCAAACGGGGATGAATTTTTACCGAAACGCAATACGGTTTCCTTAAATGGTGAAACAGTATTTTCATTTATTCCGTGGCGAACAGAATGTGGCTCATATCGGTTGTTCAATCCGGCATCGGGCAATTTCAACAACGGACTTTCATCTTCAGATTATAGTCGGTCAAACTGGTGTCCTGGAACAGTAACCAACCCAATTTTTATAGAAATGGGAGATTTAAAAGCCGGAACACATACCATGAAAATACAAATTCCTCAAGGTGACCCCGAAGGCAATAGCTTTAGTGCTTGGAATATTTCGGGGGTTTTGTTGGGAGAATAATTTACACTTTCAGAATTACGGTAATAAATCATTTTTTTCTGTTTACAGTCTGCCTTGCTGTAAGTAACCAGGAGTTATTCTGTAAAATCCATACTTCAAGAACATTTAGTTTAACTATAAACTCATGTTCATCAACTGTTCCGTATGCGTTTATTTCTCTTCGTGTGATTATCATTTCGTCGGAAGAAAAAGTAAAGTCAACCTCTGAAACTTTTTCAAAAAATGAATAAAACACCTTTCCTTTTTTCAAATCTTCAAACAGAGATTCTTTCGTTTCTATCCAACCGTTGGAGTGTCCTAAAGTCAAATCGGAATGCAAAAGTTCTTGTAAAACAATCGTGTCTTTTTCAACTAATGCTTTTTCGATTTTGAAAATATTTTCTTTTATCAAATCTTCCGGAATTTGAGAAAAAGCGGAAAATCCCACAAAAAAGAACAGTATGAAAATCAGCTTTTTCATCTTACAATAAATCCAAAATATCCGAAACTTTTTCAACTGAACTAAAGTTTTTGTGCTTGATTTCAAAGTCAATTCGCTCGTGAGCCCAAGTCGTTCTAAACGGAATATGCGTAGCATAACCTCCGATATTTAAAACTGGCAACACATCAGACTTTAGCGAATTTCCAATCATATAAAATTCTTCAGGCTTAATTTCTAACCGCTTTAAAAGTTTCAGATAATCTTCATCTGCTTTTTCAGGAAGCACTTCGATATGATGAAAAAAAGGCCCCAACCCCGAATTATGTAATTTTCTGTGTTGGTCTAATAAATCACCTTTGGTAACGACAATCAATTTGTATTTTCCGTATAGTTGTTTTAAAATATCTTCGATTCCGTCAATCAGCATAACAGGTTTTGAAAGTAGTTCTTTTCCGTATTGTAAGATTTTTGAAACAACTTCTATAGGTAAATTTTTTCCAGAAATCTCTATTGCGGTTTCGATAAGCGAAAGAATATAGGGCTTTATCCCGTAACCATACAGCGGAAGGTTACTAATCTGAATTCGAAAAACTTCTTGCGAAATACTTTGATGCGAAAGAAAATCTTCCATCAATACACAAAATTTTTTTTCTATTTCTTCAAAATAGGGTTCGTTTTCCCAAAGCGTATCGTCTGCATCAAAAGCAATGACTTTAATATTTTGTTTGAAATTCAAGGTTTAAAAGTTTAAAGTTTGTTCAAAATTACTAAAAACATCAGTGAGAAGAAACGAGTTTTAGTCCGACAATCGAACAGATAAGAGTGGTTATAAAAAAGACTCTCCAAAAATCGGTCGGTTCTTTAAAAAATATAATTCCCATAAGGACAGCTCCAACTGCTCCTATTCCTGCCCAAACGGCATAAGCTGTACCAATAGGTATAACTTTAGAAGCCTTGATCAGCAAGCCCATACTGACAACAATACTTATCAGAAAACCCAAATACCACAAGTATTTTTCTGTTCCGACTGCATTATTGGCTCTCCCGATGCAATACGTAAAAGCAACTTCGAATAATCCTCCGATAATCAATAAAATCCAGTTCATAGTTTTTTGTTTCAGGTTTAAAATTTCAAGTTTCAGACCGTGAAATATTCAATAAAAATCAGTTAATAATCAAATCGTTAACTGATTAAAGCTCCATTCTCAACTCCGTCTTTATCAGGGTTTAAGAAAACTAATTTCCCGTCTTTATCGTTAGTCATTAAAATCATTCCCTGACTTTCTACACCACGTAGTTTTCTCGGAGCAAGATTTGCCAAAATCATCACGCGTTTCCCGATGATTTCTTCGGGAGAAAAATGCTCTGCAATTCCTGAAACTACGGTTCGCACATCAATTCCTGTATCGACTTTTAGAACCAATAACTTATCTGCTTTTGGCATTTTTTCGGCTTCGAGAATGGTTCCTACTCTTAAATCCATCTTCATAAAATCATCAAAAGTAGTTTCCTCTTTTTGTGGAGTAATTTGTACGTTTTGAGCGGTATTTTCTTTTTTAGTTGCTTCCAATTTGTCTAATTGTTTTTGAATTTGTTCGTCTTCGATTTTATCAAATAATAATTCGGCTTGACCGATTGTGTGTCCGGTTTTAATTAAATCTGAAGTTTCAGAGATACTTTTCCAAGTAATTTCTCCCTGATTTTGATTTAGAATTCTATTTAATTTTTGAGAGGTGAACGGCAAGAACGGTTCACACAAACTACTCAAAGCAGCAGCAATTTGTAGGGCTACATACATTTGCGTTTTTACTCGTTCCGGATTTTCTTTGATGAGTTTCCACGGCTCTTCGTCTGCCAAATATTTATTTCCGAGGCGAGCTACATTCATCATTTCGTTTAAGGCTTCTCTAAAGCGATATCTTTCGATAGAGCTTTCTAAAACCTCTGGATAGGCTTTTAATTCCGTTAAGGTTTGCTCATCTACTTCGGTAAATTCGTTTGGCGATGGAACGATTCCGTCATAATATTTATGCGTAAGCACCACCACACGATTGATAAAATTCCCGAAAACTGCTACTAATTCGTTGTTATTTCGAGCCTGAAAATCTTTCCACGTAAAGTCGTTGTCTTTGGTTTCTGGTGCATTAGCTGTTAAAACATAACGCAAAACGTCTTGTTTGTTCGGGAAATCTTCCAAATATTCGTGTAACCAAACTGCCCAATTTTTAGAAGTCGATAATTTGTTTCCTTCTAAATTCAAAAACTCATTGGCTGGTACGTTGTCCGGCAGAATATAACTTCCTTCGGCTTTTAGCATCGTAGGGAAAATCACACAGTGAAAAACGATATTGTCTTTTCCGATAAAATGCACCAATTTAGTATCTTGATCTTTCCAATACGGAGTCCAGTCTTTGCCTTCTCTTTCTGCCCATTCTTTGGTTGACGAAATATATCCAATTGGAGCATCGAACCAAACATAAAGCACTTTTCCTTCTGCTCCTTCTACCGGAACGGGGATTCCCCAATCCAAATCACGGGTTACGGCTCTTGGCTTTAGTCCATCGTCCAACCAGGATTTTACTTGTCCGTACACATTCGATTTCCAATCGTTTTTATGTCCGTCCAAAATCCATTCTCTCATAAAAGCATCGTACTCATTGAGTGGCAAAAACCAATGTTTGGTCGATTTCAACACCGGAACCGTTCCTGTAATGGTCGATTTCGGATTGATTAAATCAGTTGCATTGAGTGAAGTTCCGCATTTTTCACATTGGTCGCCATACGCTTCCGGGTTTTGACATTTCGGACACGTTCCTATTACGAAACGATCTGCCAAAAATTGTTCGGCTTGAGCATCGTATAATTGTTCGGTTACTTCTTCGATAAATTTCCCTTCATCATACAGTTTTTTAAAAAATTCTGAAGCGGTTTTATGATGAATCTCACGAGAAGTTCTCGAATAATTATCAAACGAAATTCCAAAATTTTCAAACGATTTTCTGATGATTCCGTCGTATTTATCAATGACTTGTTGCGGAGTGATTCCTTCTTTTTTGGCTTTCATCGAAATCGCCACTCCGTGTTCGTCGCTTCCGCAGATGTAAACTACATCACGATTTTGAAGACGTAAGTATCTTGTATAAATATCTCCAGGCACATAAACTCCAGCCAAATGACCAATGTGAATCGGACCATTCGTATAAGGAAGTGCTGCAGTAACCGTATATCTTTTTGGATTTTGCATTTTTATAAAATTAAAGGCACAAAATTACAATTTTTACTCTGTTTAAACCGCTCAAAAGGCAGTTTTATGCTAAGCTAAAACTTTAATGATGCCTTTACACAACTTTTTGTAGTTTTGTTCATCTGTCAGATAGAGCTTATTCGATTTTAACTATGAAATACATTTTTCTTTTTCTTTTCCCGTTTTTCTTATCTGCACAGGAAACAACACTTGATTCTATTAACACAGAAAAGTCGAACCCCATTATTTTTGGAGAATTTTTTATGGGATTAGGAGGGGGAAGTAATTTTGGAGGTTTTTTGGGAACAAATTTGAATTATCAACATCAAAATCACTTGATTACATTTCGATATGCCGATTTTGGCAGTATTGAGAATAGTAGAATAAGAAGTGGTGGTGTCTCTAATTTATTAGTTTTCCCGGCTTATGTAAATGTAAAACAAATAAAAGACTACTCTTTACTTTACGGAAATCGATATACCAACAAAAACGTTTCTTTCAGTTGGTCGGCAGGATTGGGAATCGTTCACCAACAAAAAAGAAGCTATATTGAAGAGTTAAACAAATACGGAGAATGGATAAGCAACACAAGCGTCGGGATTCCTATAGAATTAAACGTAAAATGGTTTAAAGCTGAAAAGAAACGATTCAGAGCATATTTCGGAATCATTCCTGTCGGGAAAAAGAAAGTAGCTTTCGGAAGAAGTTTTGGATTTAAACTTATTGGTAATGTTTCCAAAAACAGTTATTTCGGACTTGGTATTTCTTATGGCTTCGGAACTCATAAAAGTTACTAAACAAAAAGCACCTCAAACAGAGATGCTTTTTATATGAAGTGATTTAAACTTTTTAGATTTTTATGGTAATATAGCTCCTACCGCTACATCACAACGATGTCCCGGTTGCCCGTGTGCCGGATTCGGTTTTCCTGAAAATCCGGGTTCTGTCGTTTGTGCAACAGGACGGGGCGTTGCCGGTTGTGATTGCGGTGTAGGTTGAGGGGTAGGTTGCGGCGTAGTCGTTATTGTTTGTGTCGGCTGACTCGAAGTTGCTGT
Organism: Flavobacteriaceae bacterium; assembly: GCA_034005285.1. Classification (GTDB taxonomy): domain Bacteria; phylum Bacteroidota; class Bacteroidia; order Flavobacteriales; family Flavobacteriaceae; genus Flavobacterium. Next base: position 2,684 of record JAVEUZ010000027.1, on the reverse strand, counting down.
CGGTTTTTGAGCAAAAAACGAATTGCTTGGCAACGATGACGAACCTGAGGCTTGTGGCTGCGATGTGGTGGGGTTTGCAGTTGTTCCTCCACTGCCGTCAAGCGGAGCCCCAACCGGAATTTCGCATTTATGCCCGGGTTGTCCGTGTGGCGGATTCAAAGCAACTTCTTTGTTGCCAAACATTACGGGAGCTGCCGTATTATCAGAATTGTTTTCCGGAGATGTTTCTACAGATGTTTCGGAATCAATTATCTCTTCTGTTGTATTTGCAATTTCTTCTGTAGTTGTCGATTTTTCTTCATTTTTACAAGCTATAAGCAATAATGCAAAACATACCGGAATGATGATATTTTTCATAGTATTTTGTTCTTTGCCCAAATATATATAAAATTGTAAAGAATTGACGACTAACCCAATTAGTTTTAACATTCGCTTATGAGATTTGAATCTATATATTTATCAAAACTTTGCTATTCGATTATTAAGATTTGTGTATGTTTTGTATTTTTACACGTAAATGCTCAAAAAAATATGATTATACCGCCATATCTTCAAAAAGGGGATACTGTTGCCATTGTTTCTACAGCCAGAAAAAATCTGGAAGACAATCTGAAGCCATCTGTAGATTTGCTTAAAAGCTGGGGGCTGGAAGTAAAAACAGGAAAAACCATCGGGTTAGACAATCATCAACTTGCAGGAACCGACTTAGAACGGGCAGAAGATTTTCAGGAAATGCTTGACAATCCAAATATTAAAGCAATATGGTGTGTACGAGGAGGTTATGGAACTGTAAGGATTATTGATTTACTCAATTTTGACACATTCAAAAAAAATCCTAAATGGATAGTCGGCTTTAGCGATGTAACGGTTTTGCACAGTCATTTGAATATGTTGGGCTTTCAGTCTATTCATGCCACAATGCCTATAAGCATTGCACGAGCTTCTTTTGAAGCTAAAGAAACCTTACGCAAATCATTGTTTGGCGAAAAGTTGAGTTACACAATTCCATTTGATACCCAAAACAAATTGGGAAAAGCGAACGGTGAGCTTGTAGGCGGCAACCTTTCTATTCTCTATAGCTTGTTTGGTTCTCCATCGGCAATTGATTGCACAGATAAAATCTTATTTTTAGAGGATTTAGATGAATATCTATATCATATTGACCGTATGATGATGAATCTGAAACGCAACGGATGTCTTGAAAATATCAAAGGGATTGTTGTAGGAAGCATGACCAAAATGAGAGATAATGAAATACCTTGGGGAAAAAATGCTTTGGAAATTATTGAGGATGTAACAAAAGAATATGACATTCCTATAATTTATAATTTTCCTGCCGGTCATATTCAGGACAATAGGGCTTTAATTTTTGGAAGACAAGTTTCTTTGGAAGTTAGTCAAAAAGACAGCAAACTCATTTTTAGATAATGGCAAAACACAACGAATTAGGTAAATTGGGAGAAGAGCTTGCAGTTGCGTTTCTTAAAGAAAACGGTTATGAAATAATCGACACCAATTGGAGGTTTCAAAAAGCTGAAATCGATATCGTTGCAAAAAAAGAAGATACTCTGGCAATTATTGAGGTTAAATCGCGTTCGAGTGCAGATTTTGGACTTCCGCAGGATTTTGTAAATTCTAAAAAAATACAGCATTTGGTCAGAGCCGCTAACGAATATGTAAGGCAAAAAAACACCGATTCAAAAATCAGATTTGATATAGTTGCAATTTTAAAACAAGGAAAAGACAACTTCTCGATTGAACATATAGAAGATGCCTTTTATTATTTTTGACATTATCTGCCGGAATTAACACAAATATAAATAGTGGTTGTAATAATCAATAATGGCTTTGCCTTTCAGTAAAATGTCTGCTCCTATAATACCTTGAACGGGTTTTGCATTGTATTGAGTCAAAGCTGTATTTACATGGGTTAAATCAAAGATTACCAAAGTAAAATCATTTGTCTTCCAGCGACCTAACTTAATAGTGTTGTTTTCAGAAATTTGTGTATCCATTCCTGTGGCTCCGGCTCCTGCCGCTTTTGTTTTAGAACGTTTGGCTTTCAGTTCAAATTGCTCAATACTTTCATATCCTACACAGCAGTTGCTTGCACCAGTGTCGAGAATAAAATTACCCTTTATCCCATTAATAGAGGCTTTAACAATAAGGTGTTGTGTTTTGGAAACTTTAAAAGGAATCTTTTTGTATCCGTTTTTTATTAGTATATCTTGTAAGTCTCTCATAAGAATCTTTGTATTCAAAGATAGTCATTAACCGGAGCTGGGTTATTAAAATATTTCCGATAGCTATCGGAACAAAATTAATCAAATCCTTTTATTAAAGCCTCACAAGCTTTGCAATTACTTTTTAACATTTAAAAAGTGATTTGTTTTACTTTTACTACAAAATGTTTTAGCTTAATTTATAGTTTTTGAATATGGTTATTCTGATTTAGATGAACTCTTTTTTTGATTCAATGGCAATAATAAATCGTCTTATGTCTTACGTCAAAAAACCTTACGTCAAATACATTAAAAAATATTGTTTTGCCACAGATTACACAGATTAAAAGGATTTTTCATAATCCTGAAAATCCTTTAATCCGTGGCAGAAATTTTTAGAAACTGAAAGTGCATAGTTTCAACCAATGAATGAAACCAATGAAATAGGAATAGATACTCAAA
>JAVEUZ010000026.1:0-34386 GCA_034005285.1 Flavobacteriaceae bacterium | reverse complement strand
TTTTCTTTTGGAGGATAAACTGCGAATCCTGATACTGTCAAAATTTTTATCAAAGAACGTTGGTGAAACTGAAAAGTCTTCAGAAATAATACTATTTGAGTAAATGATGGTTTCATTTGTTTTTAAATCTCTCTCAAAATAGCCGAATTCTAAAAATTCAGTATTCACTTTTTCTGCCCCCATACTGTCAACAATCTTGTTGAACCTTTCTAAAAAATGACGGGCTTCCTGTTGTTGTAATTTATCAGACACGTTGCCAATAACCTGTTTTACGTGGAATTTAAACTGTTCCTGATTATTCTTCAAAGAAGAATTGAACCAGTAAAACTGGACTAAAATAATTCCAATCAACGAAATACTCATTAAAAAAACGAGCGTACTGAACAACAACTTATTCATCAATACAAAATTAATATTTTAACATTTAACTCTTTAACAGATTAACCAAATATTAACATGACTCAAACGAAAGATTTCTATTTTAAAACTCAGACAGTTAAAATCTTATTGAAAATTACTAATTTGACATTTATTGAACATAAACAAAACCCGTTTATTGTAATAGTGAAAATTATTGTGTTGAAATGTGAACAAATTTAGAAAAGATAGTAAATTAAGGATCATTACCCCATGTTGACTTGTTATAGACTTAATTCCTTAATAATCAAATCTATATGTTTTTTAGTTTGTTTAAAATCAATATTTTCAACCACATAATCACTTAATTCTGCTCTTTGTTCGTCTGTCCATTGATTATTTACTCTCTGTAAAACATCGTTATAAGGGGATTTATCCCGATTGATAACTCTTTTAATACGCTCTTCAATTGGAGCTGTTACGGTTATAATTTTGTCACATTCTTTGTAGCTTCCCGATTCAAATAATATGGCAGCTTCTTTGACAACAAAAGGATGCTGCTTATGATTTTTGACCCATTCTGCAAAATGTTTTCGAACTTCCGGATGAATGATATTATTGAGTTTTTGAAGTTTTTCAGGATTATTAAAAACCTCATTTGCCAACGATTTTCTGTCAATTTTTTCATCTATCACCACAACTTTATCAAACGCTTCTTTTACCTTTTTAATTACATCAGAATTATCTAAAATTTTTTTGGCTTCTATATCTGCTATATAGACTGGAATTCCTTTTTTTTCCATATAATTGGCAATTTTAGTTTTTCCGCTACCAATGCCCCCTGTTAAACCGATAATCTTTGTCATTTTTACTTAGTTTATTTAAAAAACAATTCAGGAAATACTTTCTCAGGATTCTTTTTCAGAATTATCACTTTGAAATATGAATTCAAAAATCCCATTCCATATCCATAAAATTGAAGAATAGTTGCAATTAACGTATAGGCACCTATTTTGATACTTTTATTATTGATTGAAGAAAAAACAAACAATATGACAAAATACAACATAAATACAGCAATTGGACATAAAACGCCAAACAGTGCTAATATAATTGACATGTCTAATGCAAGCATAAAAACCGACGGAAAAAAGTATGTGAGTTTGTTGTATTCTGGATGCCACTTATTCAGAATGGGCCTTGCTTTTCCAAATTTATTTACTTGTATAAAAAAATTATACCAGTTTATCCTTCTTTTGTGATATACATACGCCTGAGAGATTAAAGCCGTTTTGAAACCCAATTTCCACAATCTCATGGATAAATCGGGGTCTTCTCCCGGATGAATATTGCCAAAACCTCCTAAAACTTCAAAAGCCTTTTTTGAAATCCCCATATTAAAACTTCTGGGTTGAAATTTCCCTAAAGTTTCGTTTTTTCCTCTAACACCTCCAGTGGTAAGAAACGAGGTCATTGTATAATTTATCGCTTTTTGTATTACTGTAAAACTCCCGTGTGCCGCATCTGGACCGCCGTAGCAATCAACATAATTTTGGGTCAAATAATTGTGTACGGTTTGCAAGTAGTTTTCAGGGATTATACAATCTGAATCAAATATGATGAAATAATCACCTTTGGCATTTTTCATACCAAAATTTCTTGAATCGCCCGGACCTGTATTTGATTTATAATAATAGGATATATTGAGTGTTTTGGTAAATGTTTTTACAATCTCTTCTGAATCTATAGACGAACCATCTTCTACTATTACAATCTCGAACTCTTCTATAAAAGTTTGTTTAGTCAAACTTTCCAAAAGTTCTTTAATCTCGTTCGGTCTGTTATAAACCGGTATGATTATAGAAAAATACATCTCTTAAAATTTCAAACAAAGATAGATAAAAAAAAACCGTGCTTTTTTCAAAAGCACGGTTTAAAAATTTTAAATAATCGGATTATAACTTAACCACTTTTACTGTTTTAGTTACATTTTCTGATGTAACACGAACCAAGTAATGTCCGCTTGGTAAACCTGTCATATCAACTTCTGCAACGTTTACATTCAACTGTTTGGTCAATACTTCTTGACCTAACAAATTGTAAACCGATATATGCTGAATAGCATTTTGTGCAGAAAGATTCAACACATCATTAACCGGATTCGGGTAATAAGTGAATGAATTCAGATTGTAATCACCGGTTGATAAAGGTTCTCCGATATTTAGCGTATAATCCTCAACTTGACCCCAATTTGAATTTCCACATGGTGTAATATTAGGACCTAAATTTGCATCATGAAGACGCACTCTCATACGGGTAAGCCCTATTTCTGCCGTTGCAGGGATTTCAATAGTTCCAGACCAGGGAGATGTGCTAGTAGCTGTCATTAACACTTGCTCGCCTTCATCGTCAAAATCACCATCCTGATTATAGTCTATCCAAACAATCACTTGATCATTGGGGTATGATGTGCCTGTAAAGGATGCCGTAAATGAATAGGTACTTTCTCTATTAACATTACCTACAACAGACGTGAAATTTTCATAATTTCCCGTACTTGTTGAATTGTTATTTATGACCTCTTCAGATGTCACTATATTAATAAGTGTTACGTTTGAAATTTTTTCTAATGTACCTCCTCCGCCTGCTGTACAATAACAGGGTGTGTCTCCTGTTGTATATGACATTTCTTCGCAACCATCTGCAGAACCAACAACATTATAAGGAACAACTGTCCAATAATAAGTAGTTGATGCTGTTTGAGAAACAGATACAGACGTACCGGACACATCTTCACTGTCCAGAACATCATTACCTCCAGGGGTTGTACCTACTGTTACATAATAGCCGGCAGCAAGGTCAACCGCCTCCCAAGACAATGTTGTATCGCTACTACCACAATCTCCCAAGGTAGAAACTAATCCTGTGGCACACTCAGGAGCATCTTCCGGAACTATAGCACATTCAATTGTTATAGAGTGCGTACCTGTTGTTGTATTTCCTGATGCGTAGTGAGCAATATACACATAATAGGTTGCTCCAAGTGTTGTATTAGGAATTTCATAAGTTTCTGCTTGCGTAGAAGCATCACGACACACGATATTCGTTAAAGAGCCGCAATCATCTCCTACTGCAATTCCCATTCTGTGATCAAAACTTGCGGTAGTTGTTACCGTAATATTTGCTCCGGTACCCGTAAACGAATACCAAACACCATTAACCCCGAAAGTACCACATCCTATCCCTTCAGCAGTACCTGTTGAGCCAACAGATGTTCCTTCTATAGTCTCTCCGCAATTAACTGTAAAAGCTGTTGCACAAGTGATATTGTCCGGAGGGCAAGCTACTTGAGTTATTGATGTACTGTTTTGCACACAATTAGCATCATCATCATCTGTAACTGTGATTACAACAGCTGTACCGTTTGTATAAGGTCCGAACAGGTAATTCCCTACTTCTGTTACAGCCTGTGTATCGTTACCTTGATTATCTGACAAAGTGATGTTTGCTGCCGTCCCCATATCGGTTACTGCAACGTTTACCATAAATCCTCCGCTATTGTCACAATCATTTACCGTAGTATATGATACTGTGGCATTGGTACAAGTATTTTGAGTAATAGTCAGATTGTACGGAGTTGTTTGAGGAGCAGCCCATGTTGAAATAACAACATAATAGGTAGTCCCTGCAACTAATTGAATCTCAGGAAGAGTTCTAGTAGCCCCGGTCGTTGATGTATGATATGCAACCGTAGATGTAAACGGTGCACATCCTTCAAACAGCCATAATGAATACCAATCAGCCGTAGGTGCTGTCATTACAAAATTAAAAGAACCGTCTTCTGTTGGAGTAAAGGCATATACTGCATCATTACCTGACAAATAAGAAGCCGATCCCGTACCGTTAGTATATTGGGCACCAACAAACGAAGGCAAATCTGCTCCAACATAAGCATTTCCATATTCAGCCGTATCACTATCAGATGAATATGGTATCGTATCTACTACAATCGGGTTATCACAAGTTACCCCAACAGGTGCATCACCGGTAGTAAAACTCCATAAATCACATCCTGACGCTTCTGTATAACCGTTTAAAGGAACTACCATCCAATATATAGTTGTGTTATATCCTGTAATCATCAAAGCTGCAGATTCTGTTTCAAAATTGCCCACTAACACTAAATCACTACCATCAGACTCTAAACCTGCATACAAATTATATGATGTGGGCGTTGGTTCCGATGCTGGTGCTGACCAGGTAAATGTCATATTTCCTGTTGCCACGTCTGTTTCTAAATCAGCAGGAAACGGTGTTGAAGCACATTCCGGAACAGGGTCTGCCAATGCTAAAGTCACAACAATGTTTGACCAATTGGCACTACTTGTTATCCAAGACTGGTTTAAAATAAGGTTCAAAGTACCATCAACCGATGGGTCATAAATCCCTGAAAGACCACCTGAAAACGTTAAAACCGTAGAGACACTGGAATTAAACTGTCCTGAAGTCGGTGGATCTATTAATACCGAACCCGTAGAAGTAATAACAGTTAAATCAGCCTCGCTTGAATAAGCGTTATTATCGTTTGCCCAATCTACTGTAATTGTGAATGAAGCATACTCACCTGCAGGAACAGCAGCTGAGTTTGCAGCATCATTTACATTTAACGTAACAGAACTCCCCCCTGCTACCAATTCCGGTCCCGATATAGTCCCAAATGAATGTTGAGCCATCGACACCATAGCAGTAAAAAATAGTGCAAAGCACAATGTAATTTTCTTCATAATTTAAAATTTAGTTAAAAGAAAGTTGTTAATAAAGGTGAAAAATATAATTCTATAAAAAATAAATTAATGATGTGAAATAAAAATATGAATTTTTATTTTAAATTAAAAAATCACAAAAATCCAAAAGTCTAGAAATTAATACCTCAGGATTAAATTTATTAAGATCAAGAGCCTGTAAATGTATCTATCACTTCCTGACTAACTCCCATATTTGAAAACCCACCATCATGATAAAGGTTTTGCAACGTAACTTTTTTGGTTAGGTCTGAGAACATTGTTATAGCGTAATTAGCACAATCTAATGCAGTTGCATTGCCTAAAGGAGACATTTTTTCGGCATACGAAATGAATCCTCCAAAACCTTTTACTCCTTGTCCGGCAGTCGTGGGTGTTGGCGATTGCGAAATTGTATTAACACGAACCTTTTTATCTTTTCCGAAGAAATATCCAAAACTTCTGGCAATAGACTCCAAATATGCCTTATTGTCTGCCATATCATTATAATCCGGAAAAACACGTTGAGAAGCCATATAAGTTAAAGCAATTATACTTCCCCACTCATTCATAGCATCTTTCTTGTATAAAACCTGCATTACTTTGTGAAAAGAAACAGCAGAAACATCCCAACCTTTCGAAGTAAAATCATAGTTCTGTTCAGTATAATGATTTCCTTTTCTAACGTTTACAGACATTCCTATTGAGTGTAACACAAAATCGATCTTGCCTCCTAAAATTTCCATGGTTTTGTCCACAAGATTTTCTAAGTCTTCAACAGAAGTAGCATCTGCCGGAATAATTTGCGAACCTGTTTTTTCTGCTAATTGGTTAATTGTTCCCATTCTCATAGCAATAGGTGCATTACTAAGCACAAAAGTTCCGCCTTCCTCATGAACTCTTTCCGCTGTTTTCCAAGCTATTGAATTCTCGTCCAAAGCCCCGAATATAATTCCCTTTTTTCCTTTGAGTAAATTGTACATATTATGTCTGTTTAATTATGATTCAAATATAATTAATTTAAACCAAAAAACGTATGAGAAAATCTATAAACCTGAGTTCATTTTTTTCAAACTTTGTCAAAACGCTTTTAAATGTTGAGATAGAAGATTTTATCCTAACGGAATATCAAACCATTTATAAAGAAAATCGCTCTTAGCAAGTAGAAAGTTTGTGGCTAACCTAACAATGCCTTTGCATGACGAATAGCAGAATCAGAAACTTCAGCTCCCGATACCATTTGGGCAATTTCATGAATTCGCTCATCTCTGTTTAATTGTTTAATTTCGGTAGTAGTCATGTTTTCTTGTACAGATTTATACACTTTATAATGTGCAGTTCCTTTGGCGGCAATTTGTGGTAAATGTGTAATGGCAAAAACCTGCATATTTTGACTGAGGTTTTTCATTATTTCTGCCATTTTATCTGCAATTTCACCAGAAACCCCTGTATCAATCTCGTCAAAAATAATGGAGGGCAAAGCAGTATAATTAGCTAAAACAGATTTGGCAGCCAACATAATTCTCGACATCTCTCCGCCAGAAGCTACTTTTTTGAGCGAAGCAAAATCTGAACCGGGATTTGACGAAAACAAAAAGCTTATTTCGTCTGTGCCATACTCATTAAAACTTTCTGTTTTGATTACTTCAATTCTAAATTTTGCGTGGGGCATTCCGAGGTTTTTCAGAATTTCTGTAAGAGAAAAAATTAGCTTCTCTGTAATCTCAATTCTTCGCTCATGAAGAATATCCGCCTGTTCAACTAAAATCTTCTTTTTTGCCTCCAATTGCTGTTCGGTTTCAGAAACGGATTGTTCAAGAAGCTCTGTCGAATGTATCTTTTTGCTCAAACCTTCGCAAATTTGTATCAGTTCGTCAACAGATTGTACCAAATGTTTTTTCTGTAAACTATATATTTTATGTAGTTTTTGTTCTATTCGGTTTAATTCTTCGGGATTGGCACTTATTTTTTCGGAAAGTCTATTAAGCTCCGAAACGACATCTTTAAACTCAATTAGAACACTTTCAGCTCGTTGCGAAACATCTCGATAAGTATCTGAATATTCACTAATTTTATGAATCTGATTCTTAAAATCGGTCAGATTTTTCACCAAACCCAATTCATCATTCTCAGCTAGGTTAATACATTGCCCGAATGTTTCTATAATTTGTTCTGCATGACTTAATTCATTTTGAAGGTTTTCAAGTTCTTCTTGTTCGCCCGAAACCAAAGCTGCTTCTTCAAGCTCTGTTAATAAAAAAGAATTGTAATCTTGCTCGAGTATAACATTTTTATATTCGTTTTTCAATTCAATTAATTTTGCAGAAATCTGTTTATATTGTTTTAGTTGCTCAGAATAATTTTGTCTGATTTTCAAGTTATCTGCATAGGCATCAATTAATTGAAACTGAAAAGCCTGGTTTGCCAATTCGAGTGTTTGGTGTTGCGAATGTATATCGATGAGTTTTTCTCTCAATACAGAAAGTTCGGAAAGATTAACCGGACTGTCGTTTACAAAAGAACGAGATTTACCCGAAGGCAATATCTCACGTCTTAGAATTGTTTCATTTTCATAGTCTAAATCGTTGTCCGAAAAAAAGGGTTGTAAACCATATTTTTTTAAATCGAAAACAGTTTCTATGACACACTTTTCTTCTTTATTTTTCAGAACAGCCAAATCAGCCCGTTTACCTAAAACAAGTTCTAAAGCATCGAGCAATATCGATTTTCCTGCTCCGGTTTCTCCGGTGAGAACAATAAATCCATCCGAAAAATCAATGCTTAATTTTTCTATAATGGCATAATTCTGTATGGATAAAGATATTAGCATCTGTATGACACCGATATTATATCGGCATAATGTAATTCAGAAAAAAATGAACAACTTAGTTTCTTAAAATCTAATCTGTGACCATTTTGTCGCATTCAAAGGTGAAATTCTGTTCAGATTATCAACCAAATCTGTTATGGTTATATTGGGACCGCCGGAAAAAAGCGAAACAATCTCATCTGATTTGGCATCAAAAAAAACACGGGTCAAAAAGGCATTAGGTCTAACACTGTGAACCTTTCCTACTGTTGAGAGAGAGGATTTTATTTTTTCTTTTCCGGTTTTCAAATCATCAGCCATAACATCCAATCCGTTTGCGTGATATTCATAAAAACCTTCTCTAATAGGTAAAAAGGTGTTTGAAAGCATATCTGATGCCAAAAAATATCTATTCTGAAATCCGTCTGACTGAGTCCATCCTTTATAACCGCTTGTTTGTGCAACGGTAACCACGCTCTGAGCCATTTCAAAATAAGGCGTTCCGCCCAAAGGCGTGAAAGAATCTGCATCTACACCCAATATCATATAAGCGTAAAAAGCAATGACAGAAACCAGATTAGAATCAAAAGAGTTAGGATTGTAATACAAGGGTTCAAACTCTATGTATCTAAAGCTAAAATCTTTGTCGTTAAAATTAAAAACAGGGGTTGAATAACTACTGTTAAAAACCGGACGGGATGCTTGTACCTGAATGGTTGCAGTAAATTGATTGTTATTGAATTCTGAAACATTGATAAACATTGAGCTGCTTATGCGTTCGTTCTGTCTGAATTCAAGATTTGTCCATTTTGTTTTGTTTACAAATTCATTTAATGCTGTTTCGAGCGTTATAAAAATCTGCTTATTTACATCTGTTACTCTCTCTGCATTTACCTTCACTTCGCAGTTGAGTTCTTGAGAAAACACTGAGAATGACAAAAGTATAACGGGCAACAGAAATTTTATTTTATTTTGCATAAACCTATTATTTCGTTAACAATATCTCCAGCAACCTCTTCTTTTGTTTTTAGTTGAAATTGTTTTATATTTTCCAACTTGTCGATAAAGGTAACTTTATTTGTTGATTTTCCAAAACCCGCTCCTTTATCATTCAAAGAATTTAGTACAATCATATCGAGATTTTTCTTCTTTATTTTCGACTTGGCATTTTCTAATTCATTTTCGCTTTCCAAGGCAAATCCCACCAAAATCTGATGCTTTTTTAGTTTACCCATTTCAGCCAGAATGTCTTTTGTTTTTTCTAAACTTAATGTAAATTCCGGATCGTTTTTTTTAATTTTCTGTGTAGCAACCTCTTTTGGTTTGTAATCTGCCACAGCTGCTGCAGACACCACTATATCACAATTATCGAAGTTCTGGATACAAGTTTGATACATTTCTTCGGTGGTTGTCACTCTGATACATTCAATCCCTTTTTGTTCATTCTGAGAAGACGGGCCTGAAACTAAAATTACCTCTGCACCGGCATTATAAAAGGCTTTTGCAATATCATATCCCATTTTCCCGGACGAATGATTTCCTATAAAACGCACAGGATCTATTGGTTCGTATGTGGGACCTGCCGTAACCATCACTTTTTTTCCGTAAAGCGGTAAATTCTTTTGAATGTGCTTTTCAAGGAATACAACAATATTTTCTGGTTCTGACATTCTTCCTTCGCCTACCAAACCACTGGCAAGTTCTCCGCTTTCTGCCGGAATCATAATATTACCAAAAGTCTGGAGTTTGGTAAAATTATCTTTTGAAGTCTGGTGTTTGTACATATCCAAATCCATTGCCGGGGCAAAATATACCGGACACTTTGCCGATAAATATATTGCCAAAAGCAGATTATCGCAATTTCCGTTTGCCATTTTGGCTAAGGTGTTTGCAGTAGCCGGAGCAATGAGCATAAGGTCTGCCCAAACTCCTAATTCTACATGGTTATTCCAAACAGGATTTCCGTCTTCTTCTGAAACGATAAATTCTGAAAAAACCGGATTTTTGGATAAAGTAGAAAGTGTCAGCGGAGTAACAAATTCTTTTGAAGCAGGTGTCATCACCACTTGTACTTCTGAACCTGCTTTTATTAAAAGTCTAACCAAATGTGCAGTTTTATAGGCGGCAATACCACCGGTTACTCCCAGCAGGATTTTCTTTCCGTTTAAAACTGACATAATCTGATTTTTATTTTGTAATGTCTCTGTGATAAATTTTTCCGTCAAGCCACTCTTGTACAGCCAGAGCATGAGGCTTAGGAAGTCTTTCGTAAAATTTAGACACTTCTATCTGTTCTTTGTTTTCAAAAATTTCTTCTAAGCTGTCATTATATGTTGCAAATTCGTCTAACTTTTCAATTAATTCTTTTTTAATCTCAGAATTAACCTGGTTGGCTCTTTTTGCAATAATTGTAATAGCTTCATAGATATTTCCAACTGGTGCTTCTATTTCACTTCTGTTATAAGTTATTGTATTTACTGGTGCATTTGTTTTTTTCAAATCCATAGCTTTCATGTCGTAATTTTTATTTTGAAGTATTATTATCTAATTGGTAATTAATTTCTTTCAGCATTTTGTCTGCTCTGTCTTTATATTTTGTTTCAGTATTAAACCTTATTAATTTTTCGTAAGCATCTTTTGCAAACTCAAATCGTTCTTGTTTTCTCAATTCAATACTGTTTATTGCGAGTTGATATGCCGAATCGAGCTTATAAAACAAAGCGTCTTCCTTATATATCGTCCCTGGATATTCTAAAATAAAATTGTCTAAAACCACTATTGCCGACTTATAATCACTAATCGTATTATATTGCTTGGCAATCTCATAAGCTTTTTTTTCTAATTTTTCATTCAACTCTTTTACAACTGCATTGGCTTCGGTCAAATGTGTAGATTCCGGATATCTATCTATAAATCCTTGCATTTTTTCGATTGCTTTATAGGTATCAACTTGTTCTAAACTATATCTTGGAGATAATTTAGAGTATGAAAAAGCCCCTAAAAAAGCTGCTTCTTCTACTTTATCACTTTTTGGATATGAAGAAACAAAACTTTCAAACTGATAACCCGAAAGATAGTATTGTTTGGTGTTAAAATAACTTTTGGCATACAGATAGAACATTTTTTCAGCCTGAGGTTTACCTCTATATGAGGGAGCTATTTGTTCAAAAAGCCTGATTGCTTTAGCATATTTTCCGGCTTCATACATTGATTCTGCTACCGGATATTTTACCGCAACATCTTCAGATTTCAATGCCTTTTGATATTGGCTGCACGAAGCAAAAAATATCAGGCATAACAAAGACAAAAAAACTCTCATGTATATATTTTTAATTTAGGTAAAACCACCACATAAAAATCCAAGTTGCAAAGGTAATTATTTCCGAAAGAATACAAAACTATTTTTCGCTTTGAAAAACTGTTATAAAAAACATAATGATATTACGGACATTTCTATCTTTTGTGGTGGTTTTAAACTCTTTGAGTTAAACGATTGATATTGATTAGCACTTTTTATTACATTCCATTATCTGCCACAGCAGAAATAAAATTTTTCATTTCGTTATCAAACATATACAAACCTCCTTTATCATCTCCAATTAGATTGATTTTGTCAAGTATATAACGGGCATTGGCTTCTTCTTCAATTTGTTCTGAAACATACCACTGAAGAAAATTGTGTGTAGCAAAATCTCTTTCGTCCAATGTTATTCCTACAAGATTGTTGATACTCTCTGAAACTTTCAACTCATGTTCAAGCAGTTGTTTGAACAAAGCTTTGTAGTTTGACAAATCAAGCTCGGGCTCTTCAACCGAAGACACCTTTGCCTCTCTTCCGCGTTGATTGACAAATTTTATCAGTTTCAACATGTGCATTCTTTCTTCGTCTGATTGTCTGTACATAAATGAAGAAATCCCTTCAAATCCTTGAACTTCTGCCCACGATGCCATTGCTAAATAGACCTGCGAAGAGTCTCCTTCCATTTTTATTTGCTTATTTAAAGCTTCCAAAACTTTTATTGACAACATAATATTTATTTTTAAATTTATACTAATTTTTAAATTTTGAGACAAATTCTTTGATTCTAAATGCTAAATTTTCATTAACATTAACCAACGGAAGTCTGACAGTATTTTCAGACAAGCCTATGCATTTGAACACTTCTTTAATTCCGGCAGGATTACCTTGTTCAAAAATCATTTCGATGGCATCGGTCAGTGCATAATGAATTTGGTATGCCTGGTCAACTTTTCTATCGAGTGCCAATCTAACCATATCCGAAAATTGCTTAGGAAACCCTTCGCCAATAACTGAAATCACGCCCGCCCCCCCCGCCAAAATCATGGGTAACGTAATAATATCATCTCCTGAAATAACCAAAAAATCTTTTGGTTTATGCTGGATAAGCTTCATTGCTTGAACTATATCGCCTGCTGCTTCTTTGATGGCAACAATATTCTTAAAATCTTTCGCCAATCGGAATACCGTTTCGGGGAGCATATTACTCGAGGTTCTTCCCGGCACATTATACACAATAATAGGTATCGGTGCGGCTTCTGCTATAGCTTTAAAATGGCTATAAATCCCTTCTTGTGTAGGTTTGTTATAATAAGGAGAAACCGAAAGAATAGCAGAAAAACCTGTAAAATCTCTTGATTTCAATTCCTGAACAACGTTGCTCGTATTGTTTCCTCCCACGCCCAAAACCAACGGAATTCTGCCGTTGTTAGCCTCAAGCACTGTTTTGATGACTAACTTTTTTTCTTCATCTGTCAAGGTGGCTGTTTCTGCGGTAGTTCCTAAAACGACCAAATAATCAACGCCATTTTCTATCTGAAAATTGACAATTTTTTTTAAAGCTTCCGTGTCAACAGAAAAATCTTTTTTAAACGGAGTTACCAATGCTACTCCGGTTCCTATGAGCGATTGCATATTATAATTTTTTAAGTATTTTTAAATATTTTACTAATTCACCTACAAATGTCTTGTAATCTTTCATGTCTGCATCTATCATCAGGTGGTTAAACCTTGAATCGATTGACGAAAAACCTACTTTAAACCCTGCTTCCGAAAGTTGAGTTACACATAATAAAGGTATCTTTTTTTTATCATAATAACTAATCAATAGATCAAATTTTATTGATTTGAAGTTTTTTACATTTTCTTTTTCAATAGTTCCTAACCAAGAGATATCACTATCCGAAAAATGTGAATAGGATATATTGTCTTTCTTTTTGTATTTATTCTTAAATGTGAGAACTTCAATATTATTCAAATCAAAACCAGAAGTTACTAACTCAAACACCAAATTGTCTTTTTCTTCAAAATCTGTTTCATCAATCAGAACAGCTACAGTTTGTATTTTATTTTCTGTTTCATTTAATTTAATTTCTGAGTAACTTTTTTTTAATATTCTTTTTGCTGAAAAATTCTTGATTAACTTTAAAAACATCTTACCTTTACTTGATTTACAAATTTATTAATAATGATAGGTTTTAAGAGGCTAAAATTAAAGAACTGTTTGCTCATTTTTTTATATTTTGTGTTATTTGTAACAATTCTATCTTGTTCTAAAAAATCATATCAGGCAGTTATTATCACAGGAAAAAACATTCCTATCTCAGAACAATCTATCTCAAACACTGATATTGAGGCTTTTATCACACCTTACAGAAAACACATCAACAATGATTTAGACAGTGTTTTGTCTTATAGTCCGGAGACTTTAGACAAGAGTAAAGGAAAATGGCAAACAAACATTGGCAATTTTATGGCTGATGTTTGCTATGAAAGTGGTGACAAATTATTTCAGAAACGATTTAACAAAAAAATCGACCTCTGTTTATTGAACCACGGCGGTATTCGTTCTATTTTGCCGAAAGGAAATGTGTCTGCACGGAATGCATTCGAGATTATGCCGTTTGAGAATAATCTTGTCGTAATCGGACTATCTTCTGACAAAATTCAAGACTTGGCAGATTATCTGTTACGGGATAGAAAACCTCACCCACTAAGTGGAATGCATATAGTTCTAGACGAAAACAACGAAATAGAAGACTTAAAAATAAATGACAAAGTTCTGGAAAGCAACAAAATATACTATGTTGTAACCTCAGATTATCTATCTAATGGCGGTGATAATATGACGTTTTTTTTAGACCCAAAAGAATCTTATGACCTTGATTATAAACTAAGAAATGTTATAATTGACTATTTTAAAGAAAACGATACCCTCAAAATTTCTCATAGTAAACGAATTGAAGAAAACCCGTAATTATGGAAAGGCGAAAATTTATAAAAACCTCGGTCATTGCTTCACTTGCTACCGGGATTAGTAGTCCGGCATTACACGCTTTGACACCTAACAAAAAACTCCTTACCATCTTGCATACCAATGATGTGCATAGTCATATTGACCCATTTCCGGCAGACCATCCTAAATATCCCAATTTGGGCGGAGTAGTCAAAAGAGCCTCTTTAATAGAACAGATTCGGCAAGAAAACAAAAATGTTTTGTTGTTAGATGCCGGCGATACTTTTCAAGGAACACCTTATTTTAATTATTATGGAGGCGAACTCGAATTTAAGTTGATGAATATGATGGGATATGACGCTACAACCGTAGGTAATCATGAATTTGACAACGGTGTTAGCGGGTTGGCAGCACAAGTGCCACACGCAAAATTTGACATCATCAACAGTAACTATGATTTCAAAAACACAGCTATGGAAGGTTTATCTAAACCTTATAGAATTTTCAATAAAAACGGAATTAAAGTAGGGGTTTTTGGTCTTGGCGTTGAACTTGCCGGGTTGGTTGACAAAAAGATGTATGAAGAAACAGTTTATTTAGATCCTGTCGAAATTTCGATAGACATGGTCAGAATTCTTAAACAAGAACTACAATGTGATTTGATTATATGTTTGTCGCATTTAGGTTATGCTTATGCCAATAATCCTGAGAAAATTTCTGACGTCAATCTGGCTAAAAAGACAAAAGACATAGACCTTATTATTGGCGGACATACACATACTTTTTTGGACAAACCCATAACGATTAAAAATATCGAAGAAAAAACAGTGATTATCAATCAAGTTGGCTGTTTTGGTGTCAATCTCGGAAGAATCGATATTCAGTTTGAAGCTTATAAGAAAGGATTTACAACTTCAAGAGCCATTTTAGTTTAAGTTAATAGAAGTATTGTTTTGCAAGTCTTAATATAACTCATTATATATTTCTCAGGTTAGTGTCCGTTCATCTTTCTCGATAGCTGTTACGAATCTATAAAAAGCATAGTAAGCAAAAGCATTCAACGACATTGCCATTGAACGAAACATCCTTAGCTCAATATAAAACTTTTCAATAAAGATTATAAAGTGTAACATTGCAAAAGACAACACACAAATAAGCAACCACGCACTTCTATTACTATTATAATTAGTGATATTGTCTTCATTACCAATATTTCCATTCATTACGTAATCTGACAAGGCCATCCCACCCAAGATTGAAATCAACACATTGTGTATCGCAATGATTCCGTACATTTTAGCATCAAACAAATCTGTTTGGTAAAAAATATAAAAAAATATCGCCAAAAAAGGTACCGATGAAATCAATACCGGAACAAAATCCTTTATACGAATAAGTTTGGCTATATATATTATTTTGGCGACTCTGTGTATCATAAAAATTATGAGTCCATAGTATAGCCATTCGGTTTCTTTCGAAATAAAAAACACGTTTGTAAGCATAGATGTTGATAGTGTGACATAAAAAAAAGCACTTCGCACAGAAGAGTGTACCGTATATAGCAACATTAACATTATTGGCATAAGTGGCTTAAAAACATATATTACTGGAAAATAATGAAAGTACTCGGCAACAACCTCTACCACAGCAACAAAAAAAAACAAAACCGTTAAGACTTTTATATTTTTCACCTACTTAAATATCAGAATTCGGAATTAAAGATATAAAAAAAGTTACAATTGATAAAATTTATACAATTTGATTGAAAGTTAGCAATACACTCAACGACTAATTTTAAGAGCCTGTTCAAAATTTATCTAATAATTTGTTTATGCTTTTTTTGGCTGCAATTTCATTATATTTTCATTAGATAGAACACTGCTATCAAAAGAAAATATGCCTTGTTTAGTTCATTAAGTATTTATTATTTAGTAGTATTCAATGAAAAAACATTTCGCTCAAAAAAAAGCTACAAACATTTTCACAATATAAATTTAAACAGGCTCTAATTAAAATTTTTTATTTTTTTAAAAAATCAAGAATCTGTTTCAATACTCCTTCGTTACCTAAAATTTTTCGGTGTCCCATTTTTTTCGTAATAAATATCTCGCTGTTCTTTAAATATTTATGAATATTTATAGCAGCTTTCAACGGCACATCTTCATCATCTTCATCGTGTACAATCAGTACGGGAATATCTACAAAACGAGCTGCAACATTAGAAGAATAATTTTCCATGGGTTCACCAAACTTTTTCTCAAACTTGTTTTTCAAAATTCTACCAATTTCTGGTTTGAGGGTTAGTTTATCTATAAATTCATCAACAATATCCTGGATAACATCACCACTTCCAATAATTACAGCTTTTTTTAAGATTAAGTTTTGTCTAATTGCGTTCAAAATAGTCATACCGCCTAACGAATGACCGATTGCAAACTCAAAATTGCCATATCGTTTGTCTAACTCAAGTACAGAGGCAATAAATTCTGTCATCATGGTTGTCCTACCTTCAGATTTTCCATGTGCTGGAGCATCAAAACTTATAGTGGCATAACCCGCTTTTAACAACTCATCAGCAATTTTTACGAGTTGTGTTCCCCTTCCCGACCAACCGTGTACCAACAAAACCTTTTTTTCCGAATTACCGTAATGATAAATCCTGATAGTTTTATTGATTGCCGGAACGTACAAATCTTCCTGAGAACTATCATTTAACATGTGTAATTCTCGTTTTGGAGTTTTATATTTTATGGGAGTAATAAACAATCTACTTGCAAATTTTGCAGCTAAAACCGGAGAAACCAGTTGTAACAACCTGCCCAACGATTTAATTGATTTTGGAATATCTGAATTCTTAACAACCGAATTACTGTTTTTTGACATTGCAGAAAATTTCTGCCAAGTTAAGAATATATTGAAAAACCGTTTCACTAAAATTATCATTTAACCCTTTTATTCTTATCGTTATGATTTTTGCAAAGAAGTGATTTAAACTTTTTTGATTAAGAGCCTGTTTAAATTTATATTGTATAAATGTTTATAAGTTATTTTTGAGTTATAACAAGGCAAATTTTTAAAGGATTGCAGAGCTATCGTTTAAAAATTTAACATTCCTACCGAGTAGGTAGGAGCGACCCAAAAGAAGCATAAACAAATTATTAGATAAATTTTAAACAGAATCTAAAGCTAAAAATGAATATTTTTATCGTGTACTAAATTGTTTTTTGTAATTTTATACTTCAAATTTGCGACAATTTTTAAAATCAAAATCAGATGAAACGCATAGTAAATTTTTCAGTATTTGCTCTAATGGTTATTGTTATGGGATGTGCAACCAATCCATTAACCGGCAAAAGCACCTTGGCATTGGTTGATAACAGCAGTATTTTTCCAACTGCATTTCAGCAATACAGTCAATTTTTGAGCGAAAGCAAAGTAATAACCGGCACTACAGAAGCCAAATTGGTAGAAAATGTAGGAATCAAAATCAAGAATGCTGCTCAAAAATGGCTTACTGCTATAGGCGAACCCGATTATTTAAAAGATTACGAATGGGAATATAAACTTGTTAATGACAATAACATCAACGCATGGTGTATGCCGGGAGGAAAAATTGTGGTTTATACCGGAATTCTTCCCGTAACCAAAGACGAAGCAGGATTAGCAACCGTTATGGGACATGAAGTTGCTCATGCCTTGCTAAACCACGGTCAACAACGGATGAGTGCCGGAATTTTACAGCAAGCCGGCATGGTAGGCGTTGGCTTAGCAACGATGAATAAATCTGAAGAAACACAGCAAATCGCACTTCTTGCCTATACCGGAGTATCTCAGTTTGGCGGAATGTTACCGTTTTCACGAAGTCATGAAAGCGAAGCTGACAGAATTGGACTTATATTAATGTCAATTGCCGGATATAATCCGGAAGCTTCCATTCCTTTTTGGGAAAGAATGGGACAATCAAGCGACGGACAATCTCCACCGGAATTTTTGAGTACACACCCATCACACAATACAAGAATTTCTAACCTGAAAACATGGATTCCTGAAGCTAAATCAGAAGCTGCAAAATATGGTGTTACATTCAAATAATTTTTTTTAAACCATAAACCTGTTCAAACAAAGAACAGGTTTTATTATTTGTTAGATAGACACAAAACAATCTATCATTAACTATTATGAACACACACGCCAAAGGCAGTACAAAACTACTCAACGCATGGGCATTCTATGATTGGGCAAACTCGGTTTATCCGTTGGTTATTTCTTCATCTATTTTTCCTTTATATTACGGTTTCTTATTCCCTAAAGAGAGTCCGAATATAATTTTTATGGGAGAAACCTTTAAAGCCACTGCACTAATAAGTTATGTTACGGCAGCAGCCTTTTTGGTCGTGGCACTTTTGTCGCCCCTACTCTCCGGAATTGCAGATTTTACGGGAAACAAAAAACGATTTATGCAGTTTTTCTGTTATCTCGGAGCCATATCGTGTATTGGGATGTACTGGTTTTCACCCAACAATATATATTTTGGGATTACCTGTTTCTTTTTTGGATTAATTGGTTTCTGGGGAAGCCTTGTTTTTTATAATTCATATTTGCCCGATATCGCATTTAAAGAGCAACAAGATAAACTGAGTGCAAAAGGCTATTCGTTAGGATATATTGGCAGTGTAATTTTACTTCTTATCAACCTATATATTATTTTGGGTAAAGAAGGACAAGAAGCACTACACGCCATGCAAATGTCATTTGTTATGACAGGAATTTGGTGGATTGTCTTTAGTCAATATACATTTTATCATCTGCCGAAAGGAAATAAAAAAACCGAAAAAGCAACACGAGATGTTTTATTTAACGGTTATCGAGAGCTGAGAAAAGTGCAGAAACAACTACTCGAAAACACAACACTACACAGATATTTAGTCGCTTTTTTTGTGTATAGTATGGCGGTGCAGACGGTTATGTTAGTAGCAACTTATTTTGGCGAACAAGAAATTAATTGGAAATCAGACAGTGAAAAAACTTCCGGATTGATTATCAGCATTTTAGTGATTCAACTTGTAGCTGTTCTGGGGGCAGTTTTAACATCAAGAGCATCAGAAAAATTTGGTAATATCAAAACATTAATTGTCATCAATAGTATTTGGGCTATAATCTGTGTATGTGCCTATTTTGTAGCCGAGCCTATTCAATTTTACTTTACTGCCGGATTTGTAGGTATGGTAATGGGAGGCATTCAGGCGTTGTCACGTTCTACTTATTCAAAGTTCTTACCCCAAACAGAAGATACTACTTCGTTTTTTAGCTTTTATGATGTAGCCGAAAAAGTGGGTATTGTTATTGGTATGGTCATTTATGGCACAATAGACCAAATAACGGGTTCTATGCGAAATTCTGTTGCTTTTCTGACTTTGTTTTTCGTCATTGGGCTTATTTTACTGTTAAGAGTTCCAAAAGAACAGTTTACAGAAGCCGATTAATCACTCAGAAACAGCAATCTAAAAAAGTAATATTTTTTTGGATTGATTTTTTGGATTAAAGAAAAAAGCTCCTATATTTGCACTCGCTAAATAAAACGAGCAATTTTATTGGAGAAATGGCAGAGCGGTCGAATGCGGCGGTCTTGAAAACCGTTGACTGTAACAGGTCCGGGGGTTCGAATCCCTCTTTCTCCGCAATAAAAAAGCGTAACAATTTAATTTTAAATTAGTTACGCTTTTTTATTTTGTGGAAATGCACACAAAATGCACACATAGGATTTTTAAGAAGTGTTTTTAAACAACAAAGAGGATATAAAAATACCGGAACAAGTACAAAACTTGGGGATTAGGCAAAAATATTTTGTAATCTGAACAGGAAAAAGGTTTTGTTTGTTACCCCTCTAAAATTACTTCTGAACTTTTTTATTTTGGCATTGAATACAAGGCAACAAGCAGTAAAGCATTATGAAAAATGCTGTTTGATGATGGAATCTATCCAAAAGAATACAACATCAAAAACTAAATAATTCTTAACAAACTCAAAGCTTTCTGCATTTTTACTAATTTTGAAAAAAAAATAGATTGAATCATACAGTCAAAATAATCTGTTTTCTATTATTGTTTCAAATAGGAAATGCTCAAGAAGACAAAAAGATAATCATAGAATATTCCGATTTCGCAGACCGGAATCAGACCGAAATACCGAATGCTATATTATTGAGTGGCAATGTAAAAGCCAGTCATGACGGTGCGGTTTTGTATTGCAACAAAGCCTATTGGTTTACCAAAGAAAACTATATCAAAGCCTTTGGCAACGTGCGTATCATACAGGGCGATACCATCACGATGACTTCAACCTATGCCGAATATAATGGCGAAAGCAAACTTGCTTATGCAAATGGCAACGTGGTCATGCAGTCGCCTGGCTCAAGGCTAACAAGCGAAACATTTTATTTTGACCGAAACAGCCAGTTAGCCTATTATTCTTCGGGCGGAACCATAACAGACAAAGACAATGTATTAACAAGTCAGGCAGGTACTTATGTAGTTCAGGCAAAAATGTACCGGTTTCGCAATGCAGTAACCATCACAAACCCGAAATATATTATTAAAACCAATCATCTGGATTATTACGAAAATTCTGGTCATGCCTATCTTTTCGGTCCTTCTACCATCACCAGCGATGAAAATTATATCTATACAGAAAAAGGATTTTATGACACCAAAAAGAATTTTTCACACTTTGTAAAAAATTCATACATCAGATATAACAACCGCCTCATTGAAGGAGACAGCCTCTATTATGACCGTAACCGTGAGTTTGCTTCGGCTACCCGTAACGTAAAAATTACCGACTCTATCAACAACAGCATCGTAAAAGGTCATTATGGCGAAGTCTATCGAAATAAAGATTCGCTCATGATGACCCGCCGTGCCGTTGCCATGACATTGGTAGAGCTGGACACACTTTACATACACGGAAAAAGGCTTGTTGTAACCGGAAAACCCGAAAACAGAATTGTGAGGGCCTATCCAAACGTGCGATTCTACAAAACTGATATGAGTGGCAAATGCGATTCGCTTCACTCATCAGAACAAACCGGAATTACCAAACTCATCGGTAGCCCCGTGATGTGGAATTTTGACAACCAGATGACCGGAGACCTCATGCATCTCATTTCAAACAAAGAAACCGAAAAGCTCGATTCACTCAAAGTCATCAATAACACCTTCATTGCTTCAAAAGACACTATCGGCAGCGGCTACAACCAGGTAAAAGGTCAGTTTCTCTACGGAAAATTTCGCGACAACAAACTCCACGAAGTTGATGTAGTCAAAAACACCGAAGTCATTTACTATATGCGTAACGATGAACAAGAACTCATCGGTATCAACAAAAGTGTTTGCAGCAGTATCAACATGATTCTCGACGAAAACAAAATTGAAACAATTACGTTTTTCAAAAAGTCTGATGGTGACATATATCCCGAAACAGAATTGCCCGAAAATGCTCGTAAACTACGTGGATTCATCTGGCGTGGTGACGAGCGAATACTCAACAAAGAAGATATTTTCCCTCCGGAAGAAAACGAGTATCACGACAAAATGTTGGAAGAAACCAAGATTGATGCCCAAAAAGAAATTTTCCCTTTGGAAGTAAGAAAAGAAACTTTAGATTACAAAGAAACCGAAAACGACAATTAAAAGTGTCAGGGTGTGTCCGCCCTCATAAAATCAGGCGGTCGGGCTATCCACTGTATCTTTTGCTACACATTATTCCGCAAAAGGATGCCGCTACTATCCCTCACACAAACTAAATACAACAAAAAAGAAATGACAACATGAAAGAAGATTTTTTAAAATATCAAGCTCAAACCTCAACACATCCACTAGCCATGGAAGTATCACACGCCATAGGTTCTTATATATATAACACAAATGGCAAAAAATACCTCGACTTCGTAGCAGGCGTTTCGGCTTGTACATTAGGACATCAGCACCCAAAAGTCAATCAGGCAATCAAAGACCAATTAGACAAATATTCTCACGTAATGGTTTATGGTGAATATGCCCAACATCCGGCAGTAGCGTTCTGTAAACTTTTGGCAGAACTTATGCCCTACCCGCTCAAAAAAACCTATTTGGTAAACTCTGGAACAGAAGCTACAGAAGGAGCTTTAAAACTTGCTCGTCGTGTTACTGGTCGCAGTCGGTTTGTCTCATGCCGCAACGCTTACCACGGTAATACCATGGGGTCTATGAGTGTCATGGGATATGAAGAACGCAAGCGACCTTTTCGTCCGTTAATTCCCGATGTCGATTTTATAACTTATAACAATGAAGACGACCTCAGAAAAATAAACACAAATACCGCGGCAATTATTCTCGAAAGCATTCAAGGCGGAGCGGGATTTATACAACCGGAAAATGGATTTCTAAAAAAAGTAAAAGCACGTTGCGAAGAAACAGGAACTTTAATGATTATTGATGAAATTCAACCCGGGTTTGGACGTACCGGAAAACTTTTTGGATTCGAAAATTATGATGTTGTTCCCGATATTGTTATTATGGGTAAAGGAATGGGAGGCGGAATGCCGGTCGGAGCATTTACAGCAAAACCGGAATATATGGATTTATTGTCAGACAACCCCAAACTCGGACATATCACAACCTTTGGCGGACATCCTGTCATCGCTGCTGCCTGCCTCGCTACGCTCCAGGAAGTCACAGAAACCGGGCTTATGGAGCAGGCACTCGAAAAAGAAAAACTCTTCAGAGAGCTTTTGGTACATCCTTTGATTACAGAAGTAAGAGGAAAGGGATTGATGTTGGCGGCAATGACAGAATCGGCAGAAATTACAAACGAAGTAATACTGAAATGTCAAGACAAAGGATTGATTTTGTTCTGGTTGCTATTTGAAGGAAAAGCCATCCGCATCACTCCGCCATTAACCATTTCCGAATACGAAATTCGAGAAGGTTGTCAGATAATATTGGATGTAATGGACGACATTTTACAAAAACAATCATAGAGAATTTATGTTTTTTATCACAAAAAAAAATGTTGATTAAATTGTTTACAACATAAAAGTCCTTAACCCCAAAAGATGATATTCCTTCTTAATTTTATTGAAGGAAAATTTTAAATTTCTGAGTATGCATTTAAGTCACGAAGAAGACGATTATAACATATCATTATCTAGATTTGAATCGATGCTAAAAACTAATAAAGTTTTCTTTTTCGATTCTGAGGAATTTGAAGAAATCATTCTTCATTATTTGGATATGGGCAAGGCATCTCTGGCAAAAAAAGCCCTGAAATTAGCTCTCGAACAGCATCCAAAATCTACCGGACTCAAACTTGTTCAGATCGAAATGCTTATTTATGATGACAAACTCGAACAGGCAGAAAAACTTCTAAATGAGCTTTATGCTATTGAACCTCATAATGAAGAAATTTATATACAGAAAGCCAGCATTTACTCAAAACGCGACCGACACGAACTGGCTGTTTCCGAACTCGAAGAAGCCTTGAAATATACTGATGACCTTGCAGATGTCTATAATCTGATGGGAATGGAATATCTTTTTCTCGACAATCTTGAAAAAGCCAAATACTGTTTTATAAAGTGTCTTGAAGATGATATAGAAGACCAATCTGCTTTGTATAACGTAGTATATTGTTTTGAATTTCTTGACCAATATCAGGATGCTATAAACTATTTGAATAGGTATATTGACAGGAATCCGTATAGTGAAATCGCTTGGCATCAACAAGGAAGACTGTATTATATCATTAAAGATTATGAGAATGCTTTGAGATGTTTTGACTATGCCACCATCGTTGACGATACTTTTATCGGAGCCTATATAGAAAAAGGCAAGTCGCTCGAAAGACTTAAACGATTTGAAGAAGCCATAGCTTGTTTTAAACAAACCATGGAGTTTGAAGCTCCGACTTCTTATGCTTTATTGAGGATAGGAAAATGCTATGAAAAATTAGGCGACAAATCGAAAGCATTAAAATATTATAACCAAACTGTACACGAAGACCCTCTTTTGGACAAGGGTTGGATTGCTATTACAGATTTTTATATCCGTCAGAAAAGTTTTCAAAAAGCTTTATACTTCGTAAACAAAGCTCTTTCTATCGACAACGAAAATCAACGATATTGGAAAAGATATGCTACAATTAACCGTGAACTTAATTTCTTTGAAGAAGCAGAATTCGGTTATAGAAAAGCTGTCGGGTTAGGCGATTCTGATTTTGACACATGGTTGTTTTGGTCAGATATTCTTCAGTTTTTGGGTGAGTTTGAAACTGCTATTTCAACACTCATTCAGGCATCTGAATTTTTTGCTGAAGAAAGTGAAATAGAATACCGTTTAGCGGGATTATATTTTATGATAAAAGATGTAGAAAAAGGAAAGTTTCACCTTAACAAAGCATTACAAATAAATGCTTCGCACAGAATTTTATTAGAAGAACTTTTTCCTGTTATTTGGGATCAAAAGGATGTACAAAACGTAATATCAAAATTCCTGAAAAGCAAATAATTTCTAATTAAGTTTAACCAAATTACGACAAAATTAAGGATGACAATGTGGGTCTGCCTGAACAAACAAGCTCATATTTGAAGGAGAAATAAAAGGAATATCTATTCCTAAGCCTCTCATAATAAACAAGCATCCCAAAAGAATTACTACAACCGGAATAATTTTTTGAATTTTATTTCTCACCGGAATAGTCAAAAATCCAGAAACATAAACTACTGCACTCATCATGGGGATTGTTCCGATTCCGAATAAAATCATATACAAAACACCAAGCACTTCATTTTGCATGGCTATGGCTCCAAATAAAGCTGCATAAACCATTCCGCAAGGCAAAAATCCATTGAGCAAACCGATTGTAAATAGAGCATCGGGAGTTTTTCTTTTCAACTGAGTTCCCATGTGGCTTTTTACTTTTGAAATCAGTCTGAAAACAGGTTTTGAAAAGTTGTACTGTGCCATTTTTTTTTCCGGAATCAGTACCAATAAAATCATCAGCACCCCAATAATTATTGAAAGTTGTTGCTGTAAACCGGCAAGATGCAATCCTTTTCCTAACAGCCCAAAAAACAGACCGAGCATGGCATAGGATGTGAGCCGCCCGATATGATACAACATAATTTGAATTACTTTTCGTGTATTGTTTGAACGATCTACAGGCAATACTAATGCGATAGGACCGCACATCCCGACACAGTGAAAGCTACTGATAATCCCGAAAAGTAAAGCCGTATAAAGCATTGCAAATTTGAATCCTAATTAAAATATATGTTTTCGCTGTTTAAAAACTCTTTTTCGTTATATTTCCAGTTAACAGTAATGTCCCAACGACCGCCCACCAAAGAGTGTTTAGGTATGAGCAAGTGAGAATCGGATATTGAAATCGGAATTTCAAAATCCAACTTTTGGTTGGACGGTCTATAAAGGGACACTGTTCCTGTAATATTTGTTGCTTCAAAATCTTCCGGAAATTGTATTTCTATTCCTTCTGATTTAGCAAAGATTATTACTTTATTTTCGAGTGCTTGAGCTTCTTGTTCTTTTCTAATTCGTTCATCTACCATAAGCTCCTTTTGGTAATAATCTTCTGTTACCAACTCGTTGTCATATTTACTGTCTGATTGTACTTTAAAAACAAAATACAATATAAAGGTCATAAAAAGACCAAATGCTATTACAATACTTGTTCCCCAATTAATTTTCATAGCCAAATTTATTTTAAATTAATCAAATGTACGTGGAGCCATAAAGTTTGTTGTGGTCGTTTCTATCAACTCGTCACCATTATAAACTCCAATTTTTATTTTTATTTTATCCGATTCTATAAATGCCGGATGAATCTCAACAAACAAAGTTCCCTTTGCCATTCCGTCTGCCGGAACATTTAGAAATTGACTTCCTACTATTATAATCTCTCCTTTTGGTTCTGCAAGTTTAAAAGTTATACTGTCATATTCGTTTATGGTTTTATTAATGACTTTATATGTATAAACATTGCTGATATTATCTCCTTTATGTTCATATAATTGTCCAGGTAATCTCAGAATTGTAGCTTCTAATTCACCTCTCAAAAACAACATACCAATTAGTACGCCTATCAAGATAACGAGTACACTTGCATATCCTTTCATCCGGGCGGTGAAGACAAATTTTTCTTTTTTCACAATTTCATCTTCACTGGCATAACGAATAAGTCCTTTTGGAAAGCCTACACTCTCCATAATAGAATCACATTCGTCTATACAAGCAGTACAGTTTACACATTCAAGCTGCGTTCCGTTTCTGATATCGATTCCGGTCGGACAAACGTGTACACATTGTTTACAATCTATACAATCTCCTTTTCCGGTGAGTGTTCTATCTTCTCGTTTGTCAATTCTGGCTCTCCCTGCTTCTTTTTCACCTCGAACATAATCGTAGGCTACAACAACAGATTTTTTATCTAACAAAACACCTTGCAAACGTCCATAAGGACAAGCAATAATACAGACCTGTTCTCTGAACCAAGCAAATACAAAATAAAAAACGAACGTAAAAATAATTAGCGAAACCAATGTGCCTGTATGATTTGAAGGAGCTTCGCTAACCATCAACAACAGTCTATCGCCACCGATAAGATAGGCTGTAAACACATTGGCTATCAAGAATGAAATGATGAAAAAGATTGTCCATTTAAGACTTTTCTTTCTAATTTTTTCTGCATCCCACTTTTGTTTGCTCAAGCGAATTTGTGAGCCTCTGTCTCCTTCTATCCAGTACTCAATTCTTCGGAAAACCATTTCCATAAAAATGGTTTGCGGACATATCCAACCACAGAAAATGCGTCCGAATGCCACAGTAAAGAGTGCCAAACCAACGACTCCAATAATCATTGAGATTACAAACAAATAAAAGTCTTGTGGCCAAAAAGGGAAACCAAAGAGAACAAATCGTCTTTCTAACACATTAAACATCAGAAACTGATGTCCGTTAATTTTAACAAACGGTGCGGCAAAAAGAAACATCAACAAAACATAACTTAATATCTTTCGTTTGTCGTAAAAATATCCTTTTGGTTTCTTTGGATAAACCCAGGCTCTTTTTCCTTCTTTGTCTATAGTTCCAATCGAATCTCGGAAACTTTCATCCTGAACATTTGCCATTTATATATCCTGTTTTTAAACTGTTAATCCCGGATATACCGGGATTATTTCTAAATTAGTTTTCATCTTGAGCTTGTGCGTCTTCTGCAACATCAGGTTCTTCTGAGGCTTCTGCTTCTGCTCCTTCATCTACCCATTTGTCCCCTTCAGCTTCTTTTGCATCGGGCGGATTAGTACCTTGTAATGTTAAAACATAACTGGCTACTTTTTGGATATCTGCAGGTTTAATGATTGATTTCCATGATACCATTCCTTTTCCGTCACGACCACCTTCCATAATTACATTAAATACATTTTTAATGCCACCGCCTAATATCCAGTATTCATCTGTCAGATTGGGACCAATAGAACCACCACCGTCCGGTTTGTGACATGCCACACAATTTATATCATAAATGCTTTTCCCTTGTGCTAAAGAAGTGGCGTCTGTGAGCAATACAACACTTTCTTTATCCAGCATATCGGGAGCTGTAAGCTTATATTTTTCTACTTCTACTCTGGCTATTTCCATTTCTCGCTGAAACTCTTCTTCCTGCGTATAATCTTTTATAATATGGAAGCGAACCATATAAACCACTGCAAAAATAACCGTGATATAGAACAAACCTACCCACCATGGTGGCAACACATTGTCCAATTCTTTTATGCCATCATAATCATGATCGAGCATAACATCTGTTTCTTCTTCGATACTTTTGGAACTGGTAAGCTTATTCTCCCAGTACTTATAGAATTTAGTTTCTGTGAAGTGCAAAGAATTTGCTTCTTCCAGTTGTTTTTTCTGTTCTTCACTCAATAAGTGATAGGTAACATTATCTACGGCTCCTATTACTATTTCTATGGCAATAAGTAAAAAAAGAAATACTATGAGAAACAATCCTACCATTGGATATTCTATGAACGCAGGTTTTTCACCGGAATCAATAAAATATTCCATGGCTCCCATTACAAGGAAAAAGATTAAAGGAACCCTAACGTATGACGGAATTAATTTTTTCATAATTTATAGTTTATTCTGTTATAGATTTAGTCTCATCTTCGTCAAGCGGAATATTGCTTAGCTCTTCAATTTTGTCTTTACTATATGTAAATACCCATATAAAAAGTAAGACAAAAAAGATAAAAAAGATACTCAGGGAAATAATCGGATATATCTCTATACCTATTATTGATTCCATGTGTTGTTTAACAAACTTGAGCATAAATATTAATTTTATTTTTTATCAGTTTCAGCTGTTTTTATATCTGTTCCAAGTCTTTGCATATATGCAATCAGAGCAACTATTTCTCTGTTTTTCATAGGAACAAACTCTTCTCCTCGGGCAATTGCGTTTTTCTTGCTCGTTTCATACGAGTTCACAAAATCAGGATCAGCATGCAGATTTTTCTCGATTTGGGCGGCTTGTTTTTCAATACTTGCCTGAGCATTCTGAATGTCTTCTTCGCTATAAGGCGTTCCTAATGTTGCCATAACTCTCATTTTCTTCTCAGTTTTTGAGTAATCCATTCGCTTGTTATCAAACAACCACTTATATCCCGGCATGATAGAACCCGGCGAAGTACTCTGTGGATCCCACATGTGGTTAAAGTGCCAATTGTCATTATATTTCCCTCCAAGACGGTGCAAATCTGGTCCTGTACGTTTTGAACCCCATAGGAACGGGTGGTCATATACAAATTCTCCCGCTTTAGAATATTCTCCATATCTTTCAACTTCAGAGCGGAATGGACGCACCATCTGCGAATGACATCCCACACAGCCTTCTCTGATATAGATATCCCGACCTTCCAATTCTAATGGCGTATATGGTTTTACACTACTGATTGTTGGAATATTGGATTTTACAACTATTGTTGGAATAATTTGAACAATTCCCCCTATCAGAATAGCAACTGTTGTTAAAACAGTAAACTGGATTGGCTTACGCTCTAGCCAAGCGTGAAGTCTTTCTCCTTTTAATCTTCTCGGATTGATGACAGCCAATACTGGTGCTTCTGCCAATTCGTCTTCTATGGTTGCTCCGGCTTTTACCGTTTTATACACGTTATAAACCAACACAAACAAACCGGTTACATAAAGAGTTCCACCTATGGCACGCATCCAATACATTGGCATAATTTGGGTTACAGTTTCAAGGAAGTTACCGTAAACCAAGGTTCCGTCCGGATTGAATTGTTTCCACATAGAAGCTTGTGTAAATCCGGCAACATATAATGGTAATGCGTACAATACAATACCTAATGTGCCAATCCAGAAATGGAAGTTTGCTAGTTTTTCAGAAAACAATTTTGTTTTTGTCATTCTCGGAATCAACCAATAGATCATCCCAAAGGTCATAAAACCGTTCCATGCCAAAGCTCCAACGTGCACGTGGGCAATAATCCAGTCTGTAAAGTGAGCAATTGCATTTACGTTTTTCAGCGAAAGCATGGGCCCTTCAAAAGTAGCCATACCATAACCGGTAATTGCCACTACGAAAAATTTTAAAACAGGGTCAGTACGAACTTTATCCCAAACACCTCTAAGCGTTAATAAACCGTTAATCATCCCCCCCCATGATGGAGCAAGTAACATAACTGAGAATGCTACTCCGAGATTCTGTGCCCAATCAGGCAAGGCAGAATACAGCAAGTGGTGAGGTCCTGCCCAGATGTAGATAAAAATGAGTGACCAGAAGTGAATTATAGATAGTCTATATGAATAAACAGGTCTGTTGGCTGCTTTAGGCACGAAGTAATACATCAGTCCGAGGAAAGGCGTAGTCAAGAAAAACGCCACCGCATTATGCCCATACCACCATTGCACTAAAGCATCTTGAACTCCCGCATAAACTGAGTATCCTTTTAAAAACGATACCGGTAATGCTAAACTGTTAAAGATATGAAGTACTGCAACCGTTACAAAAGTGGCAATATAAAACCAAATGGCTACATAAATATGACGTTCTCTTCTTTTGAGAATAGTCATAATCATGTTGATACCAAAAACTACCCAAATAAGAGCAATTGCAATGTCAATAGGCCATTCTAATTCGGCATATTCTTTTGATGTTGTATAGCCCAAAGGCAGTGTAATGGCTGCTGATACAATGATGAGCTGCCAGCCCCAAAAGTTAATGTTGCTCAACAAATCGCTATACATTCGTGTTTTGAGCAATCGTTGCATCGAATAATAAACTCCGGCAAAAATGGCATTACCTACAAACGCAAAAATAACCGCATTTGTGTGTAACGGTCTTAATCTCCCGAAACTTAACCATGAAATTCCATCGGTCATATTCGGAAATAGAAACATAATTGCCAGCAATAACCCGACAACCATTCCCACTACTCCGAATAAGATACAGGCATAAATGAATTTCTTTACAATTTTGTTATCGTAATAAAATTGTTGCGTCTCCATAATTATTCTTGTTTTTCTTCTGTAGTTTGTATTTGTTTTTTGTTTGATCTCTTTAGTTCATCATCAAAAAGCATTCGTACCGACGGCGTATAATCATCATCATACTGTCCGCTTCTCACTGCTCTTATGAAAGCAAATAGAAAAGCAACAGCTACAACAATACTGATTGAAATAAGGATATATATTACGCTCATACCTATATATTTTATTTTCGTTAACAAAAGTACTTTAGGCTGAATTTTTAAAATATGATAATTGTCATACTCTGAAAAATAATTGTAATTTGAGTTGAAATACTATTTTAACTTAATTTATCTTTAAAAAGAGATTTTTTAATAAATTTGTTTATTTTTGAAAATTAAGTAATCCAAAATACGTAATGAGTGTATTTATGAGTTGACAGTAATATTAAAAGACGGCACAGACAATGACAGCTGAACAATTAATAGAGAAAATTAAACAAGGAGAAAACGAAACGTTTGAACTAAAGGCGGACATTCGTGACCCTTTATTACTGTCAAAACTTATTGCTTCATTTTCCAACAACAAAGGCGGACAAATTGTAATTGGTGTTCGAGAGCCAATAGAAATAATTGGTGCAAACAAAAATAGACTTTTAAATATGGTGGAAAGGGCAAAAACGACCTTGAAACCTACACCCAAATTCACGACCAAGGTTGTAATGGTTGACAATAAAGAGTTGTTAGTTATTGACGTTGAGAAATCGAATGAAATAGTTTTTGCGGCAGGTTCTGTTTTTCAGAGAATTGGAGAACAAATAAGACCGATGACAGCAGAAGAGATTAAAGTTAAACTATCCAAAATTTCTTCTGACAGCAGTTCTTTGACAACTCTTGCAAACACTATCGAAAAACAATCACAGACAATTGACGAACTACGTGAAGAAATAAAAAACTCTAACAGTTGGAAAACTAAGCTTAGAGACAATTTTATAAGTGGACTAATTGGAGCAATTTTAGGTTTAGTTTTGACTTTACTTCTGACAAAATGAAGGACGGAAAAGGAAATACTACTGGTAGCTGCCAAACGTTTAAGCGATATTTCAAAAAAACTAAATAAAATAGATATTATGACAAAAAAAATATTTCTTTATGCAATCACCATTGCTTTCATAAGTTGTAATAAAATTGATACTAATGAAAGTATTACTGAAAATCATATTGATTCATTAGCAAATCCAACATCTCAACCAGTAAATTTTATCCCACTTTTTCTAGGATTAAGCCCTAAAATGACAGAAAATATATTCTATAAAGAAATTGAGAATCTAAATAACATTGGTAAATTAGATAATAATATATTCTTATTAAAAATAAATAGTGTTACATATGGATTTACAATTGAAAAAACTAAAAATTCAATAAAACTGAACTCTTCATCAATTACCATAAAACGAAAAAAAAATTTAAGTTATAAAATATCTGACAGCCTTATTCATAAATACTATATAGAAAAAGAAGAAATATTCAATGTTTTTAAAAATAAATATCAACTTTATGACATTCAAGTACCAGTAAATATTAATTTAGATAATTTTAATTTAATTAAAGATGATTACAAATTATTCAAGGATGTTGATAAGTTTATATTAGTTGGCTGTTCGATTATAGGAAATTCTGTTTCTAGTCCAGAAGAACAAATAGAAGAATATAATAATTCGATAAATGGAAATTCTCCTAATATATTTGCGGAATTGCAAGGTAAGGAAGTTGATCCAAACAATAGTTATCATTTTGGAATTGAAATTGAAATTAATTATTTACATATAGATGATATGAAATCACTTTTGAATGAAATGTTAGAAGAAAGTGTTAGAATTAAAAAAATTAAAACCGAACAACGAAAACTTGAAAGTGATAAGAATGAATTTATTGATAATAATATTAACGAAATTTAAACACATCGCATAACAAGGTATTGCCAAAACGTTGTGTGTGACCATAATCAACTATCTAATATAAAGAATTTAATATGACAAATACAGAAGAAACTATAATGAATAGTAAAGACATATTTGAAATCAGTTATTGGATTGTTAATTTAATAATTTTAGGGTTTACTGTTTATTGGATAAAAATAAGCCCAATAAAAGCTGTAAAAACAGGTCGAAAACTTGACATCGAACAAAATAAATATGACGCAAAAAGAGATTTGTTCTTAACTTTATTTTCTCTTCGTGGAAATCCAGCAAATTATCATTTTGTAAATGGACTAAACCAAATCGACATTGTTTTTCAAGACGAGGAAAAAGTTTTATTTGCTTGGGACAAACTTTACGAGTCTTTGAACAACAAAAGTTTAGTAAATCCTCTTCAGACGTGGGAATTACTAAGAACGGAACTTCTTTCTGAAATGGCTCAATCTTTGGGTTATCAGAAATTAAAACAAACTTCGATTCAGAGAAATTATTCTCCACAAGCTCACGCTGACCAAGATTTAGAAAATTGGAATCAGAAACAGGCAGCAAAAGATTTTTTTGAATCAGGCACGAAGTTATACAAAATGCACATCGCTTCAATCGAGGGAAATTATAACAATGAAGACAAAAAACTTGAATGATAATTCCTTAATCTACCAAGTCGAGAAACTCTAAATCACTTTAATTTTCTTGCAAAATAATTCGACATAATTGTTACAAAACTGATAATTGTAGCTGTACTCAAAGGCATTATAATAGCAGCTACCAAAGGAGAAAGTTTTCCCATTAGGGCAATAGTAATTCCTACTAAGTTGTAGATAAAGGCTATCAATAAAAAAATCCTCCATAAACAACGTTTACAGAGGATTTTTAAATTAAAGATTAATCAATGTCCTGTTCCCCTAAGTATGAGCTGGATGCCGAAAGCTTACGCTCATCATTAACGAAACTAGCCCAACAATGTACATTTAGCCCTTGAAAAAAAGAGGAAAGTTGTAACGTAACCTCTGTATCTTCTCGGTTGGCACTTTGTTCAAAAAATTCAAACATATCCAAATCAGGTGAGTACACGACTACCAAAAGGCTGTCTTGGGTGGCAGCCATCCCCTGCCCTGAATTGTCCTGCCACTTAATATTTAGCTCTTGATTGGCTTGCGGAGTAACTATAGGTTGGTTTAATCCTTGCAGGTCACCTTTACTGATCATCACTTTGTTATAAATGATTTCGAATGTACCTGATACCCATTGGACAGCTTCTTTCAGGTGATACGAAGTAGCCAGATTATAACGGGAACGATACGTAATCGCCTGACCGAAATAACGGTTGAGTACTCCTTTGACAGGGCTTAAAAATCGAGCTACAATAGTAAACCGCTCCCTCTGGAGCTGTTGTGCTTCGCTCGGGATACGATTTGATTTTTTAGGACGGCTACGCATTACGTTTTTGCCTCTCCAATTAGCACCTACCACGGTGCCGACCTTCCCCGAAAACGGACCGAGGATTCCATGTTCATAAGTTGCCATAATAAAAGGTTTTAAAAGTTAATATTAGTCTAAACCTCAGAGATTTATATATTGCCTGGCTAAAGATATCGCATTATATTCTCTGATTTTACCCCAAACATAAAACGCACCTTTTAAAGAGAAAAATACGTAAAAACTT
>JAVEUZ010000072.1:0-7252 GCA_034005285.1 Flavobacteriaceae bacterium | reverse complement strand
CACTCCCGGCGGTAGCGGAGATACTGCATACACCAAGCCTGACAGTGATGTATTTGGATTTGCTGTCATTGCCTCACCGAATCCGTTTACAGATGGTTTCAACTTAGATGTTCGTTCAAACAGTTCAAGTGCTGTGTCTGTTGCAGTTTATGACATGACCGGCAGATTGTTGGATACAGTGAGTTTGAGTGTTGAAGATATGTCAACCCAAACAATCGGATACAAATACCCTGCGGGTGTTTATAATCTTGTTGTATCACAAGGCGATGATGTTAGAACCGTCAGAGTAGTGAAGCAGTAGTTTCTGAAAAAATATTTTAAAGCTCCTCCTTTTCAAAAGGGGGAGTTTTTATTTTAATATATCCTAAGGATATACTACTTTTGGAAGCATATATACAAGAAATGAAATTCTTAAAGAAATTTATAAAAAAGTATTTTTCTTCTTTTGCTTATTTTTATATGATTTTGCGGTCAAGATTGCTTGTTGTGATACTTTTGAGTATTCTCATAGCTTTTTTAGACAGTATAGGACTTACCATGTTTTTACCTTTATTACAAATGTCTGATAGCGAAGGTGGTGGCATAGATATGGGCAATTTACAGTTTATTACCGATGCTATACAATGGAGTGGCGTGGAGTTAACCATCCCGAAAACCCTGCTGTTATTGGTTTGTGTGTTTTTACTAAAGGGATTTGTGTTGTATAAAGCCAATATATATAAGGTGAAAACACAACAAATTTTGACCAAAAGTGTCAGAATGAGTATAGTAGAAAAATTTCCTGTGTTTCGATATAACCAATTTGTACAAACAGATATAGGCAAAATTCAAAACATTTTTTTGGGTGAAGTGGGGCGTTTGGCCGCTACATACAAAAACTACATATCAATGATGCAAGGGCTCGTTATGATAGTAGTATATATGGTATTTTCCTTTTTAATAGACTGGCAATTTGCTTTAATGGTGTGTGCTGGCGGAATTTTATCGAATTTAGTGTTTAATAAAATCAATAAATTAACCAAAGAGAAATCTAAAGACATCTCTAAGGTTGGAAATCAATTTGCCGGAGTCTTGATTCAATATATTCAGAATTTTAAATATTTAAAAGCTACTGGTAAAATCTTACAATACGGAAAGACCATCGAGACAACTATTGATAATGTG
Source organism: Flavobacteriaceae bacterium (assembly GCA_034005285.1). Lineage (GTDB taxonomy): Bacteria > Bacteroidota > Bacteroidia > Flavobacteriales > Flavobacteriaceae > Flavobacterium. The sequence continues at coordinate 6,088 of JAVEUZ010000072.1, read as the reverse complement.
CAACATACCAACCTGCAAATGGCCGTGCTCAACACCAAGGTGAGTTCTTTTAGAGAACCCATGCTTGTCTGCATTGTTGCCTTGGTTATTTTGTTTCAAATCACACTATTCGATACCAAAATATCGGCTATACTGATTAGTTTACTCATTTTTTACAGGGCGTTGACCTCGGTGGTAATGGTGCAAAGCAACTATAATGACACTTTGGCAAACCAAGGAGCCATTGATAACATTACTGGTTTTTTAAATGAAATTTCACTACATAAAGAAAAAATCGGATTGCAAACATTTACTGGTTTTAATCAATCTATAAAGTTGGATAACATAGTTTTTAAATACGATGATACGGTGGTGTTAAATGGCATTACCCTCGAAATTCCAAAAAATAAAACCGTGGCTTTTGTAGGAGAGAGCGGAAGTGGAAAAACTACTTTGGTGAATATACTTACCCGATTGCTTCATACAAATAGAGGTTCTTTTAAGATAGACGACCAAGATATAAGTGATTTCAATCAGTTTACATATCAAAATAAAATTGGTTATATATCTCAGGAATCGGTTATTTTTAATGATACGATATTTAACAACGTTACATTTTGGGATGAACCTTCATCAGAAAACATAATAAAATTTGAAGAAGCCTTAAAAAAATCTTCTATTTTTGAATTTGTAGATTCGCTAAAACACAAAGAAAATACAAGATTAGGAAATAACGGAATCAACCTGTCGGGCGGACAAAGACAACGAATATCTATTGCAAGAGAGTTATATAAAAATGTTGAAATTCTATTTTTAGACGAAGCCACTTCCGCTTTAGATTCCGAAACCGAATTAGAAATTAAAGAAAGCATAGACAGGCTAAAAGGAAAAACAACAATAATTATTATAGCACACAGACTTTCTACGATAAAAAATGCTGATGTTGTTTATTTGTTGGATAAAGGAATAATTATTGGAGAAGGTAGCTTTGATAAACTCACAGAAAGCTCGGAGCGGTTCAAAAAAATGGTAGAATTACAAGAATTATAATGTATGATTAACGTAACCAAAACATTTCTGCCTCCTATCGAAGAATATCAGTCTTGGGTACAGAAATCTTTTGATAATCAATGGATAACCAACAGGGGTGAGTTGGTGAAACTCTTGGAAGAAAAACTAAAATTCTACCTAAACATAGATTGGATAACACTCACCTGCAACGGAACTATACCTTTGCAAATAGCCTTAAAGATACTTGGAAAACAAGGTGAAATCATCACGACTCCGTTTAGTTATGTGGCAACTACCTCCTCTATAATTTGGGAAAATTGCACGCCCGTTTTTGTAGATATACATCCAGAATTTCTTACCATAGATGAAACCAAAATTGAGGCAGCCGTAACAGAAAAAACAAGCTGTATTTTGGCAACTCATGTTTTTGGAAATCCCTGCAATATTAAAGCAATAGAGCAGATTGCAAAAAAATATAACTTAAAGGTTATTTATGATGCAGCTCATTGTTTTGGAGTTCAGTATCACGGAAAAAGTATTTTTGACTATGGAGATATAAGTTCTTGTAGTTTTCATGCAACCAAGCTGTTTCATACCGCAGAAGGTGGAGCTATGTTTGCCAATGACGAAGAACTGAGACAAAGATTGTATTACAGCCATAATTTCGGACACAAAAATCAGCTCGAGTTTCACGGATTGGGAGTCAACGGAAAAATATCCGAATTGCAAGCCGCTATGGGCTTGGCGGTTTTCCCCTATCTCAATCATATACTGGAAGAAAGACAGAAAGTGGTAGTGGCTTATCGGGAACAATTGGATTTTACCCATATCGGAACTATAAAAATAAGAGAAAACACAAAGTGGAATTATAGTTATTATCCAATTATTTTTGAGTCGGAAGAAAAATTATTGGAAGCACAGAAACAACTAAATGATAACCAAATTTTCCCAAGAAGATATTTTTATCCGTCATTGAATACCATAGACTTTGTCAATGGGGAAAAAATGCCGATTGCGGAGAGTATATCAAAAAGAATACTTTGTTTACCGCTGTATGTGGGGTTAAGTTCGGCAGAAATACAGAAAATTTCAGACATCATCAATCAATCTCTTAATAGTTAAAAATGAAAATTTTAATTATAGGTCAATGCACACTCCATTGGGGACGAATGGAATTCGGAAATATTGGCAATTATTATATTATCGAACCCTTTGTGAGAGAGTTGTATCGGATTTTTCCCGAGGCAGAAATCAGCACAACTTTTCAAATGTCTGAACGTTTTTGTTTAAACGAAAAAGTTACAGTACTTCCAATGGAATATTATTATGGTTTTCACGAAAATGACCTTACTATTGCAGAAAACGAATACAAAATAGCCAAACATTATGCAGAGACGAAGCAGTTGCGTGAGACTACGCCGTATATTGAGGCCGTGCTTGAGTCTGATTTGGTTATAGATTTCAGTGGTGATATATGGGGAGACAATGCCGATTTTTTAGGTGAAAATCGTTTTCTGGTAGGTTTGTATAAAGACAGAGTTGCACAGCTCTTAGGAAAAAAAACAGTTATGTTGGCCGGTTCGCCCGGACCTTTTAGCGAGGAGAAGAATTTAGATTTTGCTAAAGAAGTTTTCGAAAACTTTGATTTGGTCACCAACAGAGAAGCCATTAGCCGAGGCGTGTTACATAACTACGGATTTCATCTTTCTAAGTTGGTAGATTTGAGCTGCCCTGCCTTTTTGTTTGAGCCCAAACAATCTTTGAATATAGCAACGATTCACCCCGATTTTCAAAATAAATCAAACATAGTTGGCTTGATTGTATGTGGGTGGAATTTTCTTAAAGGCCCCTTTGATTTATGGCCGAGAGATGATGAAGATTACGATTTTATCATCAAACCCATCACGACATTTTTAGAGCAGAACCCTGAGGTGACGCTGTGTCTGATGTCGCATTCCAATGGTTTTATACCCGGAAAGACACCTTTTGAACTCATTCATGGGCGGGATTATCCGATAATGAAACAGATTCAAAACATACTCGAAAATAAAGGTTTTGCAGAACGTTTCTTTATGTTAGACGGTGTTTATGATGCCTGGACTACCAAAGCCATTATATCGCATTTTGATATGTTGGTGAGCGGACGTGTGCATGCAGCGGTATCGGGTTTTAGTCAATTTGTACCCACAGTGGTCATTGACTACGGGCATGAACCCAAAGCACACAAACTGAAAGGGTTTGCCAACGAAGCCGGTATGATTGACTATGTGGCCGACCCCGAAAAACCATCAGATATACTTCAGAAGTTGCAGTCTTGCTGGCAAAACAAAGTAGCTGTAAGACAAGAACTTACCAATATAATTCCGCAGGTCAAGCAAAAAGCACGTGAGAATTTTAACCTATTGAAAAAACTTTTTACATGAAAACCATCGGAATCATGCAGCCTTATTTTCTGCCTTATATTGGTTATTTTCAGTTAATCAATATGGTGGACGAATTTGTTTTGTATGATGCCATCGAGTTTACAAAAAGAGGTTGGATTCACAGAAATCGCATGCTTTTGAACGGAAGCGATGAGTATTTTACGTTGCCATTAAAAAAAGACTCAGATTATTTGTGTGTAAATCAAAGGTTTCTGACTGAAAATTTTCAGGAATTCAGAGCAAAGTTGCTGCGTAAGATTGAGCAGAACTATAAAAAAGCTCCGTATTTTGAAGCGTTTTTTCCGTATCTGCTCGAAATTTTAGATTACAAAGAAACCAATCTGTTCGATTATATTTTTAACAGTATTCAGGTTGTCAATAAATACTTAGGCATCACTACGCCCATCATTATTTCGTCTTCTTTACCGGAAGAGATAACCCAATTAAAAGGTCAGGAAAAAGTGCTGGAGCTATGCAAACAGCTCAAAGCCGATATATATATCAATTCGAGTGGGGGAGTTGCTTTATATCAAAAAGAAGTTTTTAAGCAGCATAACATCACCTTGAAGTTTTTTAGAACCGATACGATTGAGTACAAGCAATTTAATCATCCTTTTGTGCATTTTTTGTCTATTTTAGATGTCGTTATGTTTAATAGCAAAGAGCAAATTCTGACCTATTTGAATTCGTATCATTTTATAGATGAGTAGTATGGTTTTTAGACAAAATACACAGACAGTTCAGCAGATTACAGAGCATTTGCTCAAAGCGAATAAGAGTTTTCGTCCACCCTTAGATTCTTATATCGATATAGAAGAATATGCACAAAAATTGTTTGATAAGGCAATCAATTTTGAAGCCTTAGAAAGTGAGGTTCTAATCGGATTGATTGCCGGATATCACAATACGGAAGAAAAGATGTTTTATGTTTCTAATGTAAGTGTTGACCCTGATTTTCAAGATCAGGGAATTGCACGAAAATTGTTTGAAAATCTGTATGTTTATAGTCAGCAAAACCAGATACAAACCATAAAACTTCAGGTTTTCGAACAAAACAAACCGGCTGTGCAATTGTATCAAAATTTAGGATTTGACATATTGTTGCGTGAAAAGGACTGCTTAACCTTAATCAAAACGATTCATGAATAGTTCTAAACTACTTCACATACACACAGACCCAAAATTTTTGCACGATACCTTACGGTATCAACATCCCGGTTTTTACAACCATATCGTTTTCTTAGGAACAAACAACCAACAGATTCAAAACAAGCTCGAAAACCTGTCTGTTGATTATACTATTTTTGAAATAAACGATGAAACTTTACAGTTGCTTATAGAAAAAACTGCTGATTATGACGGTGTTGTTATTTACGAATTGTGGGATTTTAAAGTTAAATATTTAGAGGCACTACCCATGCATTCCAAGGTGATTTTACGGTTTTTCGGCTATGAGTTGTATAAGCGGGTAGTTAATCAATATGTAAGTAAAAAAACCTTGCAATATGCATTTCCTATTACCTTAGAAAAATATTCCTTAAAGAATTTTATCAAAAGAAAAATCAAGCGGTTCCTTAACAGAGAGTTCTATTCTGATACAGAAAAACAAAAGAAACTGTATCAAAAAATTGATGCTATCTTGTTGGTCAACCAATATGAATACGAAGATTTAAAGAAAAACTTTTACTTACCAGAATTCATTGCATTGCCCTTGAATAGGGCTGTTGAAGTTAAATCATTTTCTAAAGAAAACAAGATTATTATTGGCAACAGCAAAAACTTTTGGAACAATCATTTGGATGTTTTAGCGATTATAAATTCAGTAAAAAACATTGATACGCAATATGTGGTTTTCTTTAATTACGGAGAAGATAATTTATATACGGAAAATGTAAGGCAAGAAACAGCAAAAAACAAAAACATACAGCCTATAGAAGACTTTTTGATAATAGATGAATTTGATGAGATTTATAATAATGCCGCAGCTTTGGTCATCAATAGTTATAGGCAGCATGCTTTGGGCAATATTTTTACAGGTATTCTTAAAGGTTGTAAAATATATTTAAACCAGAGAAGTTCTACCTACAAATGGTTGATACAACACGGTTTTTTGATCTCAGAAATAGCCGATTTAAAAGCCGATTTAAAGTCAAATAATATTTATCTTAGTCCCCAAGAACAAGTGCAAAACATTGGCTGTTATCAGCAATTGCAAAGCGAATATACTCAGGAAGAATTTCTTATAAAGATAAAAAAGTTGCTCAGTCATGAATAGGAATCCGTTAGTTTCTGTCATCATTCCGACCTACAATCGGGCAACGCTTATAGCCGAAACGCTTGAGAGCATTCAGAAACAAACCTATCAAAACTGGGAATGTTTGGTTATAGACGACGGCAGCACAGACGATACCCCAAGAGTCGTGGCAGCGTTTGCCAAACGAGATACGAGATTTCAGTTTCATGTACGTCCTGATACCCATCAACCCGGAGGCAACGGTGCCAGAAATTACGGTTATTCACTCAGCAAAGGAGAATACATCAATTGGTTTGACAGCGATGACCTCATGCATCCCGAAAAAATAGAAAAGCAAGTAGCTTTGTTGGAAAAATCGTCACATAATTTTGTCGTCTGCCAAACCTTGATTTTTCAGGATACCCAACAAAACGTTTTGGGA
>JAVEUZ010000071.1:0-7460 GCA_034005285.1 Flavobacteriaceae bacterium | reverse complement strand
TGCCCATTTCTTTGGGGGACAGCTCGTTTCCGACTTTGCCTAAAGCCTATCATCTTCGATAAAGTTGTGTTACCATTTCAAAGAACTTTTATATCTTCGTACCCTGTGGTAACGCAGGACACACAGCACAGCCACCAACAAAGGTTTTGCAAAAGAGCGGGTTAAGTGTTTAATTCAAGGTTTGTGCATTTAATCCGCAAAACCATTTTTTATTTGCTTTTAAACTGTAAATTAGCAAATAGAAAAAATGGTTTTTGCTAACGTCTGTGCAAAGTTGAAAGTTCCGTCTTTCTAATCCGCTCCTTCGCAAAGCCTCAATCCGTTATCAGCAACCCTAACAGACCACTGTACAAACCATCGACCGACAGACAGAAAGGACGAAAAATTGCCAACGCTTCGCAAAATTAAAAGAGGTGTTTGCCATCACACAAGCCAACACGAAACACCACATTTAATTTTGCCCAACCGCACCCCAAAACAGTAGAGGACTAAATAGCGAAAATTTCTTTTGAAACTTTTTCTAACTCTGACTTGAAAAAATGACGGTCATAATACGAAATCGGTTTAACGCCACCAATAACATTCAAATGCTTGGTAACGAAACGAGTTTTCGGTTCAAACTTGCTTTTAAATAAATCTTCATTTTCTTGAATGAATTCCAAAATACCAAGAACCGCCTCTTTGTGGCGACCGAGTTTGTACGTTCCGAGTGTACGGGTTGGGAAGTCCAATTGACGGAATAAGATTTTTGTGAGTTCGTAATTATCTGTTTTTGTTTCATCTACAGACAAATAGACTGACCACCATAATCCGGCTAAAGCGTGCCTTAAAAGACTACTTTGAGCAGAGGAATCCAAAAACCAATGGTCAGAAATATATTTACTCGGATTTGATGATTTCCCTGTATAAACATCACTCCATCTCTTGACCATATACGAATACAAATCTGCGTGAGCCAAATACAACCACAAACGCTCGTCTGATGCTTGGATAGGCTCTAATTTTTCAAATGCCTCATAAATTGCGATTGCCGTTTTAAAATCGTCCTCCACATCCAATTGGCTTACCAAATCCCGAGTTGCTTCTATATTTGGCAACATCAAAACTTGCTTTTTGTCATAGACAAATTCATTCCCTTTGTAAAATTCCAATGTATTGCCGGAAGCAAGGTCTTTTTTCAGTTTTTGAACGTATTTATCTTTAAAAATCAATTGTTTTGACATATTATTCTTCGCTTTCAGGTTCAACAATAACATTCAAACCTTCCAACAAACGCTTGAACGGGTTTCCTAATAGTCTTTGTGCTATTTCGGGGATATTTTCTTTTTCAGCGATATCCAATAATTCAAATTGTTTTTCTTTTTTCAATCGGTAGTCTATCACTTTTGCCCATAGGTAATCCTTGTGTTCATCAAAATTGTACAAAGCCGTTAAAAGTGCATTTAAAACAATTGATGAATGAAAAACAGGAGCAAATTTTACTTCTTGGGAGATGAAATCACTTTGAAAAAGATTGTATGTTTCCATAGGCAACTGAATTTCAATTTTGTTTTTCTTTAAATCTACATAAGTGTATTTTAATTCTTCATTTGGCACGATTTCCATAAAGGATGAAACCGCTTTCAGTTTTTCATATTTTATATCCGCATTAAACGAAAATCCACCAAAATAAGCCAACACTTCTCCTTGGTCTAAATCAAAAGTATATCCGTCATAATCGGAATGAGCTTCCGCATTAGAATATTCAGGTATTCTTTCTTTTGCAACCAATAAGCAGGTAAATTCCACACGACCTTTGACCTCTTTTTTAGGGATTTCAAACTCCATTTTACCTTTGTTGCACAGAAACAATTTTCTGTAAAGAGTGTTGGTACAGGTTACTTCATACAAAAATTCTGCTTTATCCTCATTGAGCAAATTTTTCAAGTCGGCATTATCGTGTTTACAGCTTATTTTCACTTCATAAACATCTTGCATTGAGTTTATTTCAGGATTGCCCAATTCAATGCTTCCGGAAACGGCATCTCCCAATCCCAGAACAGGGTGCGGAAAGGTTATATCATTGAATTTCATACGCTCTTATTTTTACGGAATGTTTCAGGTTATCGGCAAAACGGATTTTTATTTTATTGTTTCCCGAAACCAAAGAAATATTTTTAATAATGTTCTTTTCGATAGTGCCGGAATCACTATACCTAACCTCTACTCCATCATCCCTGTCATTATCAGAACCCACTAATAATTCGAGTTCGGCATTGTCAATCTGTCTGTCGGAATTAACGATTAAAATATGGTATAACTCTTTGCTTTCAGTTTGGGCTAAAGCCCTGAAGCCAACTTTTACAAGTGCTTTGCTCAAAGTTGCGTCTTCTGATTTATCTCCTTTATCTGCTTTATCTCCAATTTCTGTCGGGCTTGTGTTTCCTCCTTCGCTTTCATTGCCTCCCCCTACGGTTATATCCTCTCCTCCAAATTCATTAACATCAATTTCAGCTTCTTCCCGAACTTCCTGCTTTTGTGTTATGGTAGGTTTTATTTTTACAGGTTCATTGTCCGTAGTTTGCATTCCGGTTTCATCATCGGTAGTTTCATTACTCATATCACCTGAAACGTTATTACTTAAATCTCCTTCAAAATCAAATTCTTCTTCTTTTTCCAGCAAATCTTCGGGAATGGACAGATATTCTTCCAACCCTTGAAATGCTAACTTTTTTCCGGTTTTGATTTTAGATAATGATTCCAGCGATTTGTTTATGAAGTCGCTAATTTCGTTCTCTGCTTTACGGGCTGTTTTGTGAACTTTTCCTTCATTTTTAGGATAATTTTCTTTTTTCCACTCATTATGTGCGGGATTTTCCATCAGGCGGAGAATTTCATTTCCTTGCTCATTATCGCAAATAAATACAGCCGAGTAACCGTTTATTTTTCTTCGAGTTTGTTTGTATACTACCATTTTCGGTTTTCTGAAATAAGAAGTCCTGTTTGGCAAACCTTTTTCCAAATAGACATAGAATTTCACTGCTCCTACAGTGCCTAATGTTTCTTCAAATAATTGAAATTGGTCGCTTGTTTTTGCATATTTTACAGCCTTTAAGTAAGATTTTGGATTCCAACTCTCTATTTCATTTGCATTACCACTTTCAAATCCGTCAAGCGAAAAATATTCATCAATAATCTGCTCTAAATTGTCTTTATCTATTGCAACATCATCTACTTGAACAATTAATTTATTGTCGTGAATTGCTAACCAAAAATTATTCAGGACGGACTTAATCATCAATCTTTTTCTTTTAGGCTCATCCCATAAGCCAATTATGTTTACATCCGTACCAACTTTCGTTCTTTTAAAAATTTCGGGAATATCATTTGATGTCTGTGTTGGTTCTCCATTATTGTTGTCATAATATCCGTAAGCTGTCAGCTTTTCATTATTATCATTTTTGTGAGTGGTTAAAATTGTTGAACCTTCAAAAAAGAAATCATTTGTAGTCGTTAGAGTGGAAACAATTACTGTTTTTATGGGAGAAAGCGTATAGTAAGCTCCCTTTCCGAAACCAAACGAACCACCTGAACCTTGACTTTTCGCACTAACACCACCTGCTCTCAAAAAAGCATAAAAAGGAGATTTGGTGTTGTTTTCATCATATCTCATTCCGATTGTGTTATAGTCCGAAATTTTCAAGCAAGACAGATTTAACCTTTTCTTTCCCTCCACATCTCCGTTGAGGTAATACAACATATCCTTGAACAATCTCTCGGCATTATCATTATCGTGATAATATGATTGACATTGTTTTATATTTTGTTCTATATCAAAAAGATTGGGGTAGTCATTTCTGTTCAATTCAAAAAATGTAAAATCAACCTTAACAGGTTGATTATCATCATCAACAGCATCTAAAGAATTTTGAATAGCTTCTCTTACGATAGAATAATACGGCTGTCCTTTAAATTTCTCATCCACGGGGTCATTTGGTCCGACATCTCTTCCACCCTCAGACTTAAAATACCATTTACAGTTTTTTTCCATAGTGCTGTTATTTTTCAAATCTAAATCCACCTTTATTGGTTTTGTTTAGTTCTTTATCATACAAAATTCGGGTTTCTTTTAATGCTCGGTTTATTTCCTTAAACATCAATTCCACATCTTTTTCAGTGTATTCGTAATTGTTTTTATTGGCACAATTTCCAAGCAAGTTCAGATAATCTATAATTTTCTGAACCCGATTGGAAGCCACTTTTTCAAATCTTTCTCTACGTTTTGAAATCATTTTACTAACTTTGAATGTAGTTAATCAGATGCAAATATAAAATACATTTTATTATTATGCAAATATAACAACTATATTTATTAAATGTAGTGCATAAAATGGATAAATTAAGTAAGGAACAACGAAGGAAAAATATGCAAGCAGTTAAAAGCAAGGGCTCTAAAATCGAAACTTTGCTCGGTAAAGAAATGTGGAAAAGAGGGCTGAGATACAGGAAAAATAACAAGTTCGTTTTTGGCAAGCCGGATTTCACATTCAAAAAATATAAGGTTGCCGTTTTTTGTGACAGTGAGTTTTGGCACGGGAAGGATTGGGAAATAAAAAAGCACGAACACAAATCAAATATTGAGTTTTGGCACAAGAAAATTCAAAGAAATATAGAACGAGATAAAGAAGTAAATGAACAACTAACAAAAGAAGGTTGGAAAATATTACGGTTTTGGGGAAAAGATATTGAGAAAAATTTGTTACTTTGTGCTTTTAAAATTGAAGAAGTAATTAATGCAAAAAAACAATCTAAAGGCGGTTGATTTTTTCTGTTCCGGAGGCGGAATGAGCTACGGAATGCAACAAGCCGGAATAGAAATTCTTGCAGGAATTGATTTTGACAAAACCTGTGAAGAAACATATACTTCTAACATCAAAGGAGCGGAATTTATTCACGCAGATGTTTTTGAATTGAAAGAAACCGAGTTAGAAAAAAAGCTTTCCTTAAAAAAAAACGACAAAAATTTAGTTTTAATCGGATGTAGTCCTTGCCAATTTTGGAGTATAATAAATACCGACAAAGAAAAATCGTCTAAGTCTAAGGATTTGTTGAAAGAATTCAGACGTTTTGTAGAATATTTTGTGCCGGGTTATGTAATTGTGGAAAATGTGCCGGGCGTTTTGAGGAGAAAAACTGAAAGCGGACTGGAAGATTTTATTGAATGGTTAGAAAGTAAGGATTACAAAGTTCATTTTGATGTCCACGAGGTAAGTAATTACGGAGTTCCACAACACCGAAGACGTTTTACACTTATTGCCAATAGAGTTACAAAAGAAGAATTGAAGCCAATAAAAGCAAAAGGGGAAAAACTCACGGTTAGAGATGTTTTAGGAGAACATAACGGTTTCCCGAAAGTAAAAGCCGGACACAAAGACAACTCCTCTTTTTCACACACGGTTGCAGGTCTAAAAGAAATTAATCTTCAAAGACTTGCTCTTACTGAAAAAGACGGAGGTAATAGACTTTCGTATGCTGATACGGATTTAGCTCCGGAATGTCATAAAGGAGACAATGTCAATTTTAAAGATTCTTATGGCAGAATGTGGTGGGACAGACCTTCGCCTACAATAACAACCAAGTTTTTCAGTATTTCAAACGGACGGTTTGCACATCCGGAAGAAGATAGAGCAATTTCATTACGAGAAGGAGCAGTTTTACAATCTTTCCCCAAAAATTATATTTTTAAAACGACAAGTATTGCCAATACTGCAAGAATGATTGGAAATGCTGTTCCTCCTAAATATGCCGAAGCTATTGGGAAGGCAATATTAAGTACAAATAATAATGTCATTCCTAATTAGCAAAATGCCCGAAACACAAAACATAGAATACAAAAGCAGTTGGAGAGATGAATATCTCAAATGGATTTGCGGTTTTGCAAATGCAAACGGAGGTACTATTTTCATTGGCAAAGATGATAACGGAAAAGTTATTGGTGTTGATGATGCAAAAAAGCTATTAGAAGAAATTCCAAACAAAGTGCGTGATGTTTTGGGGATTTTGGTTGATGTGAGTTTACATACCGAAAACCAAAAACAGTTCATTGAAATTATTACCGAACCTTATCCAAACGGAGTAAGTTACAAAGGACAATATCATTACCGTAGCGGAAGCACTAAACAAGAATTGAAAGGTGCAGCCTTAGACAAATTTATTTTGCAGAAAAAAGGAAAACGTTGGGACGGTGTGCTTGTTCCAAGTGTTTCTGTAAGTGATTTAAAACAAGAAACGTTTGACTTTTTCAAAAAGCGTGGTGTAAGAAGTCAGCGACTTTCAGAGGAAAGTTTGACCGATACCAACGAGCAAATTTTAGACAATTTAGAACTAAAAGAAGACCGATTTTTGAAACGTGCAGCGTTATTGTTGTTCCACCCAAAACCAGAAAAATTTGTTACGGGTGCTTTCATCAAAATTGGTTTCTTTGAAAATGATGCTGATTTAATTTTCCAAGATGAAGTTCACGGAAATTTGTTTGAGCAAATTGAAAAGGCGATTGATTTACTTTTCACAAAATACATCAAAGCAATTATCAGCTACGAAAACAAAATTCATCGCATAGAAACTTATGAATATCCCAAAGATGCCATTCGGGAAGCATTGCTAAATGCCATTGCTCACAAAGATTATTCGGGTGGTGTTCCTATTCAAATCAGCGTTTACAAAGACAAAATAATGATTTGGAACGAAGGACAACTTCCCGAAGATTGGACAATTGAAACTTTGATAGCAAAACATTCTTCAAAACCTTACAATCCTGACATTGCAATGGCGTTTTATCGTAGTGGTTATATTGAATCGTGGGGACGTGGAATTACAAAAATGACCGACCTTTGTGTTGAAGCGGGTTTGCCAAAACCGACTTTTTATTACAAATCATCGGGAATTTGGGCAGTTTTCCAAAAAGATATTTTAAACGCAGAATACTTGCAGACACTTGGACTTAACGACAGACAAGTAAAAGCAGTTTTGTTTGCAAAAGACAAAGGAAAAATAACGAACAGCGAATACCAAAAACTCAATGACTGTTCACGAAACACAGCAAGCAACGACTTGACAGAATTAGTTGAAAAGGACATTCTAAAACCAAGCGGACAAAGAGGTGCAGGGGCTTTTTATACGCTAAAATGAATTGCACAATAATTGCACAAATTGCACAATGACGAACAGACAATCCAACGCATTTGGTAGCACATTTGCATTTTTGCAACCGCACAAAGCCAAACAAAAAATGCAAAAGTGCTACCAAGCCAACGCACCACGACAACCCGACAGACCAAATAACGATTGAAAGAAGGTCGAGTAGGCAAAGGGGAATTTCACCCCTAAGCCTCTCACAGAACCGTACGTGAACCTCTCGATTCATACGGCTCTTCATAGTGCAATCTTGCGATTGTGTTTGACAAGCAAAATCATCGTCTTTT
>JAVEUZ010000070.1:0-7613 GCA_034005285.1 Flavobacteriaceae bacterium | reverse complement strand
TCAGGATTTAAGATGCAAATGAATTTTCCTTTGGCTTGGTCAACTCCGATGTTATTTCCTTTCGGGAAGCCAGAATTTTCTTTGTTTTCGATGAGCTTTATATCCGGGAAATGCTCTTTTATCATCTCGCAACTGCCGTCTGAAGAAGCGTTATCGACAACAATGATTTCACCATCTATTTCCTGCAATGCCTTTTGTACGCTTAAAATACAGAGTTCTAAAAAGTAACGGACGTTATAATTAAGGATAATGACGGATAGCTGCATGGATACAAATTTAAAGCAACTTTTCTAAATCTTCGGGATTTTTGAGATTGTTCCAGAATAAAATAAGCTCGATTGATTTTGATTTATCATTAATCCTGTAATAAAGAGTTGTTTGCTTTGAAATTGTCAGGGAATAAATATTGTTTGAAAGTTTGCCAATAGCAGGATTCTGCTTGAGTCTTTTTAGCTCATCAGCAATCAATTCTTCAAATTTTACGACCTCTTTTACATTCCACTTCAAATAAATGAATTCAATCTCTTCAAAATAAGAATTTTGAGCTGAAAAAGTCCAATCTATTCTGTAACTCATTTCAAGAATGGAAATTTTTCTTTCATTCTTTTCATCACTTCTTCGTGAGGAATTAACTTTCCTTCATTGGCTTCCTGAATAGATTTTTCTAATAATGCTACCAAAACCGGATGCAATTCTTCCTGAACAGAATCGTTTTTGGGTGTTACTTCATAGGTTTCTGACGGCTCGTTGACTATATTTTTCTTTTTGGAATCCATAAACCGAATGTCTTTGATTTTCAAAAATACAAAAAAACAAGCCGAATAAAAATTATTCGGCTTAATAAGTTGTTCGGAATAAGTAGGAAAATTATTTTACTCCTCTCAATAATCTATTCAGTAAACTCAATTACTTGAGCGGAAACGGTTACAAGTTTTTTCTTCGGCAGGGTGGTGTGTTTTGTCTTTCCATTGTTGACCGTATTTGTTTAATTTTTGGTCAACCTATTTTAGGACGATACATATACTATTTACAAATCTCTTTTGACAAACTTTTTGAGAGAAATCCAGAATGGAACGATAAACCACAAGCACAACAGCACAAATGAAATAATCAATCCGGTTGAAGTTCCTAAAACTTTTTTGAAAATCGCACCGGTATAACCCATCATCGCAGAGACTTCTAATTCTAACAGGATCTGAATCCGTGCCAAGTCAATCGGGTTTAAAGCAGTTATGGCTACCATAGCATTTTCAATCGGATATTCTGATAATTGGAAGAGCAAGAATAGTACGATTCCGTCAAAAAGCAAAGCAAAATACAGCCATAGCATAATAGCAATCCCGATTCCCTTGGCTTTGTCACGGGTTAAAATCGAGCTTAAACAAGCCAACGAAGTAAAAACAACACTGATTAAACTTCCCATTACAATCATCATTATTCCGACTTTATCAGGAGAATAAATCAATAGCGGAATGCCCGAACCAATTACGAATGCGAGAATTAAACTCAATGAAAGACCCGAAAATAATCCTATCCAAATTTTTTTCCGCTTGACGGGTTGACTCAAAAGCATTTCGACAAACTCTGAACTATTGTAAATATATATCGTTGAAAACAAAATAGAAACCAAAGGAACTGTAAATAAAATTACGTTCAGAATCGTAAGCAAACCTTTCGATTCGTTATCTTCTAAAGCAAACGAACTCCACGACAAAACAGCCAACATCAAGGTATATGCAATAATAATTTTGCTTTTAAGTATGTCTAAAAAAATAATCTTAATGATTTTATTCATAATCTTTTTGTTTCAAATTTAAGATTTCTAATTGCTGTTGCTAACTTTTAAAACTTTCGATATAGCTTTAGAAAGTTTACTTTCCTGTGTTTCTTCTTTCAGCTGTTGTACCGATTTGTGAAATTCGATTTCACCTTCTTGCATAAATATAATTTCGCTGACCAAATCGTCTAATTCGCTCAAAAGGTGCGATGTAATCAGAATAAGTTTTCCTTTTTCTTTCTCATTGATGATTTTTTCTTTGAGAATTTCAGATGCCAACGGGTCAAGCCCTGCTGTGGGTTCGTCCAGAATCAAAACTTCGGGATTAAACATAAAAGCCAAAGTAGCACTCACTTTTTGAGTAGTTCCTCCTGAGAGTGTACTCATTTTCTTGTGTGCCAATTCTTCAATCTTAAAAGCATCATATAATTCTTTGTCTAGATTGTTGCTTTGTCTGATTTCCTGAACCATTTCAAAAACCTGTCCGATGGTCATATTGTCAGGATAACGTCCGATTTGTGGCATATATCCGATGCGGTTTCGGTATTCATATTCGCCCAAAACAGATTTGCCATCAAATTCAATCGAACCACTATCGGGAATAACCATTCCTAAAAAAGATTTGATAAGAGTGGTTTTTCCACATCCATTCGGTCCTACGAGAGCGATACATTCTCCTTTTTTAGAAGTTACCGAAACGTTTTTCAATACGTGATGCTTTCCGAATTTCTTGTTTAAGTTCTTTATTTCTATCATAATTTTACAGGTCGCATAAGTGGTGTTTCATCTTTAATATAATCGGGGGTAATACTGGGCAACACTCTTTCAGATTTGTCCAAAAGCGTAATCATAAAACTGCGAAACAAAAGCATAGCGGACTCATTTCTTTCGACCAAAACCGAGAATAAACTCAGCGGATGAAACGGTACATCGCCAAATCCATCTTTGTCAAGGTCATAGCCTTCATATTTATCCCAATAATTTCCGTTGAACGATTTTACTTTTAATTTTCCGTTGGTAGCTATGTCAAAGGTGTTTCCAAAGAAATTGTTATTAACAACTACCGCATCGCTACTACTGGCATTGATTTTCAACGCCCAACCGTTTCGTAAAAACTTGTTGTCGCGTATTTCAATCCGATTTGCTCCGTCACCATAAATCGCTGTAGTGTTTTCGCTAAATTCGTTTCGGATGATTTTACTGTCGTCAATTTCTTTGAGTAACACACCATAAGCGGCACCTCCCCAGCTTTGTGTAAACACATTCTCTATCATTTGAACGCGTTTGCTGTACATCACAGCTACACCGGCATCATTTTTCTTAAAAATATTGTTTCGGAACACATTGTCATGCGAGAACATAAAATGCAAACCATATCTTTTATTTCCAATACTTTGATTGTTGGTAATGGTTGAACTTTCGACAAATTCCAAATAAACACCATCTCTATGACCCTGAATGATATTGTCTTCGATAGTAACAAACTTAGATTTCCAGATATGGATTCCGTTAGCTGATGGTTTACCTTTAATTTTTCCTGAAGTAAGTCTGTTGTTTATATAGGAAATATAGGTTGAATTGATGGTATGAATACCAAAAAAATTGTTCTCGAACTTACAGTTTTCTATACTAACATTTTTAGCATCTTTAATTTTTAATGATGCAATGTCAGTAAAACTCGAACTTCCAGAATTAGAAAAAAGAACATTTTTAATGATAACATCGTCGTGCTCAACCAATAAATTTTCGTATTGATTTTCTCCGTCAATTTCTGGGTAATTTTCTCCTATAATAACTACGGCTTTTTTTAAATGTAACGGACCTTCTCGATAAACCCCTTGTTTAATTAGTATAGTGTCACCATTTTGTGCTTGTTCAAAAGCTGCTTTTATTGTTTTTTTTGGGTTATTAGCTTCTACCACAATAGTATTTGACCATGCGTTAAAACCTAAAACCGACAAAAAAACTATTATTTTGAATTGAAATAGTCTTCCCATAATAGCATTGTTCCTGAGTGTTCAGAATGTTGTTGTTGACGCATTTCTTCGTCTGCAAAAGCTGCTGTATTTGAACCCATCGGACTTTTTAATTCGGTATTATACAGCAAAAAACTTTCTTCTGCAGGAATCAATATTTCTGTAGTGGCAAAATCAACAAGCCAAAGTGAATGGACTTGATTTCTTGCAACAGTTTCTTCCTGTAAAAAGGCTTTCATACAATACATATCATCGAACATATAAATTCTTCCTTTTTGAGTTACGAGTTCCGCACCATAACGCACATCACTAATGTTCATCATACAATGGTCGCAATTATCAACTCCAAACTCAATAGGTCTGGGTTGTTTACTGCAAGAACTGAGTAGCAAGGTAAAAAAAGTAATTGACAACAATGCTCTTAAATTCATGTTTTTTTCTTTTTAAATTTAAATTCTTTTATAAATGCGATAGCAGCCAACAGAACTGATCCAATCATAATCCAGCCTCCTGTTGCTGGAATGGAAAATGCTCCGAAGTTTAACAGTTTTTTATAACCAATCATTGGTGGTTGATAAGACATTCCGGGTACCTGTATAGGTGCCATAGGGTCTAAATTATGTCCGTAATCGTACAACCAAAAATAAAAACGAATAATTACTAAAATTCCAAACAAAGCGAAAAAGATTACCCAGAAGAAAAATAATCCTCTGCGATTGACTACTGCTGCCAGTAATCCAATCACGCCTAAAGCAATAATAAAATAGGGCAATACAGTAAATTCGATAAAATCCTCTTCGTGCAATTCTTTCATTCCTATATAATGATTCAATCCGTTGATGATTTCTCTGTCTCCGCTTAATTTATCTGCGTGGATATACAATTCTAATCCTTCGGGGTATTGCGGAGCATCGAGTTCTATCTTCCAAATAGGAACGAATAACGCGATAAACAGCATGACACTTGCTATACCAATTAATATTCGGGAAATAGGGTATAAAGTTTTCTGTGTTCTTTGTGCTGATTCCATAATAGTAAAGTGTTTATTTTAAAAGAGCTGTTTCTTATTGGGAAACAGCTCTTTAGTTTTTTGTTAAGAATTATTTAGGTGCGTTATCCCCGGTTCCGTAACGAAGCGGTGTGTTGCTTCCTGCAGGAGAGACTCTTATATAACCCTGCATTTCTTGGTGCAATGCACTACAGAAATCGGTACAGTACATCGGTATAATACCAACTTTTGTTGGAACCCATTTCAATGTTTTGGTTTCTCCCGGTAGGATGAGAAGCTCTGCATTATTATTACCCAATACAGAAAATCCGTGTGGTAAATCCCAATCTTGCTCCAAGTTTGTTACGTGGAAATAAACTTCATCTCCCATTCTGATACCTTCGATATTATCCGGAGTAATGTGCGTTCTGATAGTGGTCATATATACATCTACACGGTTTCCGTTTCGAACTACACGAGCATCCTCTTCATTTTTAACCACATATTTGTGACTGTTGGCATTGATGTCGTAAATACGTTTTTGCTTATCTACAAGTAACGATGCAGGAACAATTTGTGCATAGTGAGGCTCTCCAATAGTCGGGAAGTCTAACAGTAATTCCATTTTATCTCCCGAAATATCAAACAACTGTGCACTTTGTGCCAATTCAGGTCCTGTTGGAAGATAACGGTCTTTGGTAATTTTATTCCAAGCTACCAAATATTTTCCGAAAGGTGCTTTAGAATCTCCTCCTGCAACAGTTAAGTGTCCTGTTGAATAATACGTTGGTTGTCTGTCAATAACTTCTAACGTTTTGATATTCCATTTTACAACTTCCGAAGAAACGAAGAATGAAGTATAAGCATTTCCGTTTGAGTCAAACTCTGTGTGCAATGGCCCTAATCCCGGTTTTTGAACTTCTCCGTGAAGTACAGACTCGTAGTTCAGTACAGGAATTCCGTCAAAATCTCCGTCAAATTTTTTGTCTTCGATAGCTTGTATCATTTTAGAGAAAGAGAAAACAGGAATCAAAGATGCTAATTTTCCACTTCCTACGATATATTCTCCTGTAGGGTCAACATCTGTTCCGTGTGGAGATTTAGGACAAGGCATATAATATGCTATACCTTCTAAATCTTCAATATCCAGAACATTTACTTCGTTTAAAATAGTAGAAGTTGCAGAATGTGTATTATGGTCATAAACATTATGAGCATATTTTGCTTTTACTTTTCTTCCCTTTCCTTGTTGTATCAATTCTGCTGCTTTTTTCCAGTTAACAGCTAAGATAAAATCTTTGTCATTTTGAGAAGCATTCACTTCTAATAATGTGTGAGCTTTTTCAGTATTATATGTAGAGAAGAAGAACCAACCACTACTTGGACCTTTTCCTGTGTGGCTCAAGTCATAGTTTACAGGAGGGGTTTTTAATTGGAAATCAATAGCCATTCTTCCTGACTCTGCATCTACTTTAATAAATGTGATAGCACCGCTAAAGTTATCGGCATAACTACTAATCGGGATGTCCGTATTTTCATCGTCAAAAGGCACACCAAAGCGTGTTCCAGCAACAACGTATTCATTATTATCCGTTACAAACGGAGAAGAGTGATTTCCTGCCGAGTTAGGAATTTCGATGATTTCTGCGGTAGTAAAAGTTGTCAAATCCAAACGGGCTACACGAGGCGTGTTGTTTTCGTTAGCAAACAACCATCTTCCGTCATATTCTCCGGCTGTTTGTGAAACTGCCAAGTGGTGTTGGTCTCCCCAAGGCACAAATCCGTGAGAAGTATTTAACATCGGCTTTGTATCTTCACTATATCCGTAACCTGTTTCAGGGTCTTGCGAAAACACCGGCAATACTTTTAATAAACGTCCGGAAGGGATTCCATAAACAGACACTTGTCCGCTAAAACCTCCAGAAGTGAACGAATAAAATTCGTCGTGTTCACCTGGAGCTACATACACTTTCTGAGCTGCATTTCCGCTTACTGCATCAGAAGCTGTCTTGGGCTTACAAGCTCCTAAGAACGCTAAAGCCGTAAAGGCAAGAGTTAACTTAATTAGATTGTTTTTCATATGGTTTAATATTTAAAAGTTAGATATATTAAGTTTGCATTATTGAACGCCATCGTTTTTTCTCATAAATTCCAAAATCTGACGGGCTTCATCATCACTTATATTTTGATTAGGCATACGCACCAAACAAAGCTCTAATTGTGCTTGTAATTCAGGGTCTTGGTCAATCATTGGGTCAGGATTGGTAATAAAGTTCAGAATCCATTCCGGTTTGTGTCTATTGGTTACACCTTCCCAACCCGGACCTACCAAGCGGTCACTGTTCAACTTGTGGCAAGACAGGCATTTTGTTCCTGATGCTTTTTCTCCTAAAGCTGCCATTTCTTTGTCAAGTGTAGGCGAAAGCTCTATGTTTTCATACTTTCCTAACCCTCTTTTAGGATCGTAATCAGAAGTTTTTGTCGGTTCACTCGATGATGATTTCGAAAAATCTTCTCCCGAATTTTCTTTTTTACCACACGAAATAATAAAGAGTGATACTAAAAAAAGTGCTGTTAGTTTTTTCATAACTTTAATAATTTTTGTTTTTTGTTTATTCTAATTCTGTTTTTGTGAGAGCAAAATTCCTGCTTTTTTGAACTTTATTTTATGATAATAATCATAAGAATTAAAAAAAAATAAATTCAGATAATTCAAGGATTTAACGATGTAAAGTTCTATACAATAAATCATAAGTGTTTCGTTAAAACAAGTTGATTTTCAATTGATTATAATTTAGTTCATTGACATTATTGTAATTATATTTATTAAACAACTGATTTACAGGTGTTTTGTCCAGTAGCGAGATTCCTA
>JAVEUZ010000069.1:0-7718 GCA_034005285.1 Flavobacteriaceae bacterium | reverse complement strand
GTAGGTGCTACCTTTAAAATGAGTAAGGAAGATAGCACTTATTGGGTAACATTAAACTATTTTAATGGTAATTTTGACGCTACTGACGGCTATTATATGAGTGTCGCTAAAATTGAAGAAATGAAACAAGAAATTACTGCAAACGAAATGTTTGAAAAAGTAAATTCGGGTAACATACTTTCGCTTTACATCAACTTTGACATAGGAAAATCAACAATTAAAAGCGAATCGAAAAAAATCGTAGACGAACTTTATGCAATGCTTAAAAACAATCCGACATTGAAAATTCAAATTGACGGACACACTGACAACGTTGGTAGTGCGGTATCTAACAAAACGCTTTCGGAACAACGTGCAGCAAACGTGAAAACTGCATTGGTAAACAAAGGTATTTCGGCAGACAGAATTAAGACCGCAGGTTACGGACAAGACAAACCTGTTGCGAACAATTCAAGCGAAGACGGAAAAGCAAAAAACAGACGAGTAGAAATTAAGAAACAATAACACTATCACCAAATAGGGTTTTGAGTTTGGCATCTGGTGAGGCGAAGTGCTTCATATTCAGATTTAGCGGTAAAAACTCCACCACTTCGGCAAAGCCCAAAACCATGTGTGCCTTGATACATAATAGAGGTAAACTTTTCGTAGTAGTGTTGAAATCTCTGTAATGAGAAATGAAACGAAGGACTAAGCATATCAATATCAACACTTCGCTAACAAATCTTATGCAGCAAACTTTCCAAAGTCATGGAATCGCTTGATTTTTTGTTTATTTTTTTAGATTATTTATTTGTTGGAATAAGCTTTCATTTTCGGCTTTCAACTTGGTAATTTCAGCATTTAGCAAGTTCATTTGAATTACTAACTCTTTAATTGACTGTACATAAAGAGCATCATAAGTGCCATAGGCAGTTTGCAGATATCCCTGATTATCTTCTGTAACATTTTCGGGAAAAACTTCTGCAATTTCCTGAGCTATAAAACCGTATTGAATCCCTTCCGGACGGGTATATCCGGTTTGGTCGTCGTTCCATTCATATATTACTCCACGCAGACTTAATATTTTCTGTAAGGCTTCTTTGGATGAAAGAGTTTGGATATTTTTTTTCAATCGCTTGTCTGAGTTTGCCAGCCAATCTCCTGCGGTGGTTTTTGAAGCATTTCCATTAACTTCTAATAAATTGGTAGTGGGATTTCGTCCGATACCTGTCCATCCGTTTTTTAAAACAACGATAGCATCATTTCTATTCATGTCACTTGAGCCATTGCCAATTGCAAATAAACGATTGTTGCCAATCCAATCTGTTGGATTAAAAGCACCAATGGTAGCATATCTTCCTAATACAACTTCTAATTCACTGTTTGCTGTATTTCCATAGCCAAATGCTGTTGACCATCTTCCATTAGCATTTGTGCCTTCTCCCCATGCTGTAGCCACTTGTTCGTTAGCAATAGTATTAAAACCAAAAGCAGTTGAGGCGAAACGGCTTGCTTCATTGTTTCTTCCCCAAACCATTGATGTACTTCCGGAAGCTGTATTATTATTTCCTAAAACCATAGAAGCATTTCCTGATGCTTCAGTATTTATTCCAAAAGCGGTAGCCCAATTTCCTGATGCTATGGTTTCTTCTCCAAAAGCTGTGGATACTGAACCTGATGATTGAGTATAGTATCCAAAAGAAGTTGCATAATCTCCTGATGCTATGGTTGAAAGACCAAAAGCGGTAGATATTGAGCCTGATGATTGAGTAATAGATCCGAAGGCAGTAGCGTAGTCTCCCGATGCACTTGTTGCTAGTCCAAAAGCGGTAGAATAAGTTCCTTCTGCTCTGGTTGATCCTCCAAAAGCAGTAGCACCAATTTCTGATGCAACAGTCATATCTCCAAATGCGGTAGCTATTACACCCGAGGCTGTAGTATCGTACCCAAAAGCAGTAGAAAAATCTCCTGATGCAATAGTTTTTCCATAGTCAGAACCATACCCAAAAGCAGTAGAGTAATTTCCCGATGCTTCGGTATTGTGTCCAAAAGCGGTGGCACTTTCTGCAGATGCAGTGGTAAACCGCCCAAAAGCGGTGGAATAATCTCCTGATGCAATGGTTTTAACTGCAAAAGTACCATATCCAAAGGCAACAGCATAATCTCCCGATGCTTCAGTATCTCTCCCGAAAGCGGTAGAATAGAGTCCCGATGCTGTAGTAAATCGTCCAAAAGCAGTGGCTCCTTCTGCCGTAGCATAAGCACTATTTCCAAAGGCTACACCATATTGTCCGGATGCCAAAGTATTTCTTCCAAAAGCAATAGAATTGTCTCCTACGTTAGTGTCATTCCATTGTGTTCCTCCAACAGAACCCGCCCTGAAGGCAGCTTTTCTTGGATAAAAGAACATACGCGTTCCGCTATTTTCCAAATCAAGCAAAGCACCGCTATTAAATGTTCCGGTTACCTGCAATCCGTCATTACCTTCCACAAGTACCGGACCACTGATTGCTGTAATAATTCTTCCAGCACCTGCACCGCCTTGGTTGTATGCTTGATTTAAAGTGTTAGCACCGGAATCTATAGGCTTCCATTCAGGAACTGTATTGTCCCACCAATAAAATCCGGGAGAATTTCCATTATACAGTGTGGTTAGAAAAACCATCATACCATTTTGATTTGCTCCGGGATTTGTAGCCGGAAATTGTGCTATTCTAGGGATAAGGATTCCGTCAGTATAATCAGGGTTATTTATATCACTTACTTTAACATCAAGTATGGCATCGGGCGTGGTCGTATTAACTCCCACCTGAGCATAACACCAATTAATGGCTATGAGAAGCAGAATATAAGTTATATTTTTCATTTTGTATATTTTTAAAATAGTATTTATCTATCATATACCAGTCTCTATCAAACCAAAAACATCTTAATCAAAAAGAAATCGACACTTTAACAAAACTAATTTTCTGGTAATAACCATAGTTTTATATTTCAACAAACATATAATCTGATAGCTAAGACCTTCAGAGTTAATGCTGTAAATTTGCTTTTATATTTTGAAGCTAAGTTATATTGTTTTATATTAAAGGAATAGGAAAAATGCGACAGCATTACTGGTTCAAATAATTTCCTGTATATAATTCTGAAATTGTAAAGTCTTTACTGTAAAAACGGTTGGGAGAAAGCCCTGTAAAACTTTTAAACTCGCCAATATAGTGGCTTTGGTCATAATAACCACAACGAAAAATAATTTCTACCCAAGAAAAATCAGGATGAAGTTTTCGCAAAAGAACCGCTTGATTAAAACGGATGACTTTACAAAACTGTTTTGGCGACATTCCTACCCTCTCGATAAAATAACGTTCGAGTGTGCGAGGAGAAATATTGAGCATCGAAGTTATCCGCTCTATTTTAATATTTCCGGTGTTATTGAGAATACAATCTTCTGCCAAAGAGATTAATGTTGTCTTTGGTGGTTGTTTTTTTAAAAAAAGAGAAGAAAAAAAACGGTCTAAAATATTTTTTTTTTCATAATTTGTAGTAGCGTTCTGCAACATGGATAAAATAATCCTGTATTCCCTACCAAAGATTTCTTCTGCCGGAATAACATCATTGTTAAGCAAATGGATTGGTATTTTGAAAAACCGATAGAAACCTGTTGCTTTGAAATAACATATAACTACTTTAATTCCGGGCTTATCCAGCTTCATATAGCAATCATTAGAAAGCGGATGTCCGCCAACTCCATTTTTCCAATTTAATTTTTTGCCATTGGCTGTAAAATATTGCAGATGATTTTCAGATTCATAAATAAATAGTTTTACCGAGCCGTCTGGAATACACTTTTCTATTGGCAATGATATGGTTAAATCCGTAAAATTATACTTAGATATATACGGAGACAATAACTGATTCGGTAAAAGATTCTCTGACCTCATAACACTGCCTTTATGAATGTGATAAAGATAACAAATTACCATAAATACAAAGAACATCATAAGAAAATCTTCTATTCTTTAATTGATAAACTAAGAATAATAAGAATATATGTATCAGGAAGCTCATCATGCCTATCTACAAAGTAGAAAATAGACAAAAAAAACCGTCTCAAATTTCTGTATTGAGACGGTTTTAAAAATATTTAAAAGAAAATTACTTCTCTCCTTTTTCCATTTTAGCTTTTAACTCGGCTAAGATAGCGTTATTTTCGCCCAATGTTTGAGCAGGAGTGTCTGCTGCTGTTGCAGCTTCAGTTGCAGCTTTAACGTTTTTCTCTTCTTCTTCTCTAAAGATAGCTGTATGAGAGGCAACTACTCTTTTGAATTCTTTGTTAAACTCAATTACTTTGAAGTCAACCGTATCACCTTTTTTCAACTTTTTACCATCTTCTTTTTCTAAGTGACGAGCAGGAACAAAAGCTACCACATCATCACCAAAGTCAACTGTAGCACCTTTGTCAACCAAATCTACTACAGTTCCATTATGTACGGTTCCTACAGCAAATTTTTCTTCGTGCTTGTCCCATGGATTTTCTGTAGTTTGTTTATGACCTAAAGAAAGTTTTCTTCCTTCAACATCCAATTCTAATACAACTACATCAAGTTTGTCACCTACGTTTACAAACTCAGAAGGATGTTTGATTTTTTTAGTCCAAGAAAGGTCGGAGATATAAACTAATCCGTCGATACCTTCTTCCAATTCAACAAAAACACCAAAGTTTGTAAAGTTTCTTACAATACCTGAATGATTTGAACCAATCGGATATTTTGCAGTAATGTCTGTCCAAGGATCTTGTGTTAATTGTTTAATACCTAGAGACATTTTTCTTTCATCACGGTCTAAAGTAAGAATAACAGCTTCTACTTCATCACCAATTTTCATGAAATCCTGAGCACTTCTTAAATGAGTTGACCAAGACATTTCAGAAACGTGGATAAGTCCCTCAACACCTTCAGCAACTTCAATAAAAGCACCGTAATCTGCAATAACAACTACTTTACCTTTAACCTTGTCACCTACTTGAAGGCTCGCATCAAGTGCATCCCAAGGATGGGCACTCAATTGTTTTAGACCTAATTGGATTCTTGTTTTGTCTTCATCAAAATCAAGGATAACCACATTTAATTTTTGGTCTAATTCTAATACTTCACTCGGGTGATTAATTCTTGACCAAGAAAGGTCTGTGATATGAATTAATCCGTCAACGCCTCCAAGGTCAATAAACACCCCGTATGAAGTAATATTTTTAACAACACCTTCAAGAACTTGTCCTTTTTCAAGCTGTCCGATGATTTCTTTTTTCTGTTCTTCGATATCAGCTTCGATAAGTGCTTTATGAGAAACTACAACGTTTTTGAATTCATGGTTGATTTTAACCACCTTGAATTCCATCATTTTGTTTACATATTGGTCGTAGTCACGAATAGGTTTCACATCAATTTGAGAGCCTGGCAAGAAAGCTTCAATACCAAATACATCAACTATCATACCTCCTTTGGTTCTGCATTTTACAAATCCGTTTACGATTTCACCAGATTCGTGAGCTGCAATAACGCGATCCCATGCTTTGATTGTACGAGCTTTTCTGTGAGACAATACCAATTGTCCTGTTTTGTCCTCGCGAACATCAATCAAAACTTCAACTTGATCCCCTACTTTTAGATTCGGATTGTAACGAAATTCGTTTAAAGAAATAACTCCTTCAGATTTTGCATTGATGTCAACAATAGCATCACGATCTGTGATACGCACTACTGTTCCCATTACTACATCATCACTGTCTGTAGAGATAAAAGTTTTGGCAACCAAATCTTCAAATTCTTTTAATTCTTTTGCATCAACTTCATCAATTCCTTCTTCAAAATTGTGCCAGTTGAATTTTGCTAAAAATTCTTCCTGTTCTTTTAAAATTTCAGCCATGCTGATAATAACGTTTGTATTCTGTACCTTTTGGGTTTCTTTAGGCAAAAGCAACAGAAGTGTTTTACATATTTTGTTTAAAATATTCCTTTATGAAGAAACCCCGCCTTCAAAAAGGTGTGCAAAGGTATTATTATATTTATGATTTTCAAAACATTAATCAATATAATTTTATAACATAGGTTCTTATAAAAGCTATTCCGATAGCTATCGGAACAAAATCAATAGAAGGATTTGATTATATGACGGACGGGATGTCGAGCTTATTCTATGCAGTATAACAGATACTTTTTAATAGCTACAAGCTTTCTTCAAAGTTTGAATAATCAAACTAACTCAGGTTTAAAGCAAAAAGCCATCCGTAACCGGACAGCTTATTGTGTTTCATAGTATGTAATCTACATTCAAGAAAAATCGTCTAACTCTTCTTCTGATTCTAATTTTTCAATTAGTCTGCGTGCTCTGTCATAGTTTTCTTTGCTAACAAAAATATTGACAGCACGATCCAAACCTCCATATCCGGCTGTAATAGCCGACTGAATATCATCTCTAACGACATATTCTATTTTATCGTTTTCTAAAACATTCCGAACTGTCAAAGATTCTACTTGGCTTCCTGAAAATACTTTTATATGTTGTTCCATAATATTTTTTATTAAAGATACTAAAATTAAAAATAAGAAACGATAAGTTTAATGAAATTCTCCGAATAGTTTGGTCGCTTCATTATAAGCACTTTCAAAACTCATCGGGTTCAAATTGGTGTTTTCTTTATGGGCAGTAAAATAAGAAAGTAGCTTTTCGGTAGGCATATTTCCGGTCAAATCGTCCTTTGCCATCGGACAACCTCCAAAACCTTGAATCGCACCGTCAAATCTTCGACAACCCGCCTTATATGCAGCATCTGTTTTTTCAAACCACTTATCTGGGGTTGTGTGCAAGTGAGCTCCGAACTCAATATTAGGATATTTTGGAATCAGATCAGTAAATAAATAATCAATCACTTCCGGTGTAGAACTTCCAACAGTATCCGAAAGAGATAAAATATTTATTCCCATAGAAGCTAACTTCTCTGTCCACTCACCAACTATTTCAACACTCCACGGGTCTCCATAAGGATTGCCAAATCCCATAGACAAATATGCCACAACTTCTTTATTAGTTTTATTAGCAATATCCAAAATTTCCTGGAGCGTTATTAAAGACTCTGCAATTGTCTTGTGTGTGTTTCGCATCTGAAAATTCTCTGAGATTGAAAATGGAAACCCCAAGTATTGGATTTCTTTATGCTCTGAAGCTAATTCTGCTCCTTTGGTGTTGGCAATAATTGCCAAAAGCTTACTTCTTGTTTGAGATAAATCTAATTGTTCCAAAACTGCAGCCGTATCCTGCATCTGTGGAATAGCTTTAGGTGAAACAAAACTACCGAAATCAATCGTATCAAACCCAACCCGTAAAAGCGATTGTATATAATTGACTTTTCTACTCGTAGGTATAAAAAGTTTGATACCTTGCATGGCATCACGTGGACATTCTATGATTTTAACTTGCGACATTCGGCTTCAAAGATATGAAAGTCGATTGTATTACGAAAACGATTTCTTCTCTGCCTTTTATAATAAATTTGACTAATTTGAGAAAAAAAGAGGTTGCTTTTTGGCAACCTCTTTTTGATTATATTCAAAATTACTTATCGTTTTAATGAGAAATGAGCTTTAAATTCTTTTATTTTTCCGTCTTCTTCATACGTAACAGTAAACCAATAGTCGGTAGAGGGCAACGGCTGACCGCTGTATGTGCCGTCCCAACCCTGACCT
>JAVEUZ010000025.1:0-38010 GCA_034005285.1 Flavobacteriaceae bacterium | reverse complement strand
GTTAACGATTTGGCAAACCGTGCCAGGAATAATCAGCTAAAACCAGACGATATTCAAGGAGGAACTTACACAGTAACCAATGTAGGAACTTTTGGCAGTGTTTTTGGCACACCGATTATCAACCAACCACAAGTGGCAATTTTAGCATTGGGAGCTATTCGTAAAGTACCTGCCGTAATTGAAGCTCCAACCGGAGATTATATAGGAATTCGCCATAAAATGTTCCTCTCTCACAGCTACGACCATCGTGTTGTTGACGGAGCTTTGGGCGGACAATTTGTGAAAAGAGTGGCTGATTACTTAGAAAATTTTAACGAAAACAGAGAATTCTAAAACAAAAAGTAATAATAGTTTTATTAAGGTGTGTTAATTAGTGTGAAACTTTCTGATTTTGGATTAAAAGTAAAACCAAACACATATATTTGTGTTCCAAAATCAAAAATAAGATGGAGCTCAAATTGAATAAACCGATTTGTTTTTTCGATCTCGAAACTACAGGAACTGATATTGTAAAGGATCGAATCGTCGAAATTTCAATACTTAAAATATATCCCAACGGAAACAAGGAAAGCAAAACATGGCTCGTAAATCCGGGTGTGCCAATTCCGTTTTCTGTTTCTCAGATTCATGGCATAACAGATGAAAAAGTAAAAAACGAACCAACTTTTAAAGAGTTGGCTTCACACATTTACAATATGATTAAAGATTCTGATTTGGCAGGATTCAATTCGGACAGATTTGATATTCCGCTGCTTGTTGAAGAATTACTTAGAGTCGATATTGATTTTGATATGAAAAACAGAGTTTCGGTAGATATTCAGACCATCTTTCATAAGATGGAAGAACGAACTCTAAGTGCCGCTTATAAATTCTACTGCGGAAAATCATTAGAGAATGCTCATTCTGCCGAGGCAGATACAATGGCTACTTATGAGATTCTGAAAGCACAACTTGAGCGTTATGACGAACTTGAGAATGACATAAAATCACTTTCAGAATTTACAACTCGTAAAAAATCTGTAGATTTTGCCGGATTTATTGCGTTGGATGACAAATTACAGGAAATTTTTACCTTCGGAAAATATAAAGGCACATTAGTAGATAAAGTGTTAGAAGAAGACCCGGGATATTTTGGATGGTTGCAAAACGCAGATTTTCCATTATATACTAAAAAGGTTCTTACCGGTATTAAGTTGAGAAAACTCAATACAAAACTTCTCTAATTCTATTTAATAATCGAATCAAATGCCCATTTACAACCTTAACCATAGGCTCAACGACTTCAAAGAAATGGAGTTAAATGATTTTGGAGCATTGCATCTGACCTTTAGAAACAATAAATATTTCAGATGAAGATTATTTGCATAGGTAGAAATTATACCAATCATATAGAAGAACTTCAAAACGAAAGACCGGAAGAACCTGTTGTGTTTTTAAAACCGGATAGTGCCGTTTTGTTGAAACAATACCCGTTTGTAATTCCAGAGTTTAGTCAAGACATTCACCACGAAGTAGAGATATTGGTTCGCATCAATAAAGTGGGTAAGTATATTGATACAAAGTTTGCACACAATTATTATGACGAAATTGGTCTTGGTATTGACTTTACGGCACGTGATTTACAATCAAAATTAAAAAACGAAGGCTTGCCGTGGGAGAAAGCCAAGGCTTTTGACGGTTCAGCGGTTATAGGATGCTTTTTACCGAAAAAAGATTTTAGTTCTCTAGAAAATATTAATTTTGAATTGAAAAACAATGGAGAAACGGTACAAAAGGCTAATACGTCCCAGATGTTGTGGAATATTGATGAATTAATATCCTATGTGTCCAAGTTTTTCACATTAAAAATAGGAGATATTATTTTTACAGGGACACCGTCCGGTGTAAAAAAAGTTAATCCAGACGACATCCTTGAAGGATTTATAGAAGAAAAAAAACTATTCAGAATACAAGTTAAGTAATTATGGCATTACATTATAATTTAGCCAAAGTCTATGCACTTTCCGATAACGACCCGGAGTTTGTTTTACAAATAATAACGCTATTTGTCAATGAAGTTCCTGAAGATGTGAAATTCATTAAAAAAGGAATTGAAGACAAAGACCACAAAACAGCCTATAGTTATGCTCATAAAATAAAACCAACCTTAGACCTTATGGGTATGAATGTAGCCTACGAAGAAAACATTCAGGTTATGGAATGGGCAAAACGGGAAGGAAAACGAAAGGAAATCAAAGAAATATTCAAGAGTGTTGAGCGTCAAGTCGATGAGGCTGTTAAAGAAATACACAAAGATTTTGATTTGTAAATTCCTGTAGTTTTTTGATTTCGTAAAAATCAAAATAATCTGTTTTATCTGCAAAACATGAAAGCAGTAATTCTAACTATTGGTGACGAAATACTTATTGGTCAAATAACCGATACCAATTCCGGATATATTGCTAAAGCCTTAGATAAAATCGGGGTAGAGGTTGTTGAAATAAAATCTGTTGGAGATGATAACAACCAAATAATAGAATCCCTTTCATATTTTCAGAATTTAGCCGATTTTATTATCATTACGGGTGGTTTAGGACCTACAAAAGATGATATAACCAAAAAAGCACTTTGCGAATATTTTGGCGATAAAATGGTTCGCGATGTTAATACAGAAGCCCATATACAAGCTCTCTTCGAGCAACTCAATTTTGCGGTTTCTCAAATAAACTTAGATCAGGCATTGGTTCCTTCAAAAGCATTGGTTTTGCTTAATCGATTTGGCACAGCACCCGGTATGTGGATTCAGAAGGATAATACGGTTTTTATTTCGCTACCCGGAGTTCCTTATGAAATGAAAGGACTGATTGATTTTGAAATAATCCCTAAAATTGCCAGAGAATTTAAACGACCGTTTATCATCCATAAAACAATTATGACACATGGTCAAGGAGAAAGTATAGTGGCAGAGCGTATCGAAACATGGCAAGAAAACTTACCCGGTTTTATAAAATTAGCTTATTTGCCAAGTCCGGGTAGGGTGAGGCTACGTCTAACTGCTAAGGGTGATGATGAAATATTTCTTAAAAATATAATTCACGAACAAGTAGAAAGGCTTACAGAAATTATCGATGACATTATTGTAGGTTTTGATGAAGGAGAAACTATAGAAGTTGCCTTAGGAAAAGGGTTGACAGAAAAGAGGATGACAGTTGCCGTAGCAGAAAGTTGTACCGGTGGAAAAATAGCAGAAATGATAACTTCTGTTCCCGGTTCTTCTGCCTATTTTAGAGGCGGTGTTGTGGCGTATGCTACAGATATTAAAACCTCAATGCTTGGTGTTTCGGAATCACTTATTAAAAAACACAGTGTTGTAAGTCGAGAAGTAGCAGAAGCTATGGCAAGCAGAATCAAAAAAATGATGAAAACAGATTTTTCCGTGGCAACAACCGGAAATGCCGGACCGTTAAAAGGAGATGCCGAAGCAAGTCTGGGAACTGTTTGTATTGCAGTTGCTACACCCGACAGACTGTTTTCGGAAACTTTTAACTTCGGACAACCACGTTCTAAAGTTATAGAAAGAGCCACAAATAAAGGGTTAGAGATGCTTCTGAAAGAAATTTTAAAAAACTACTAAAAATAGTTTGTGTAGTACATTACTTTTTTGTTACTTTGCACCCTGATTTTGAATAACGATATAAAGAATTTGAATTATGTCAAGAGTTTGTGAACTTACAGGGAAAAGAGCGATGGTAGGAAACAACGTTTCTCACGCAATGAATAAAACCAAAAGAAAATTTTCTGTGAATTTGGTGAAAAAGCGTTTCTATCTTGCAGAAGAAGACAGATGGGTTACTTTGAGAGTAGCTGCATCTACGATTAAAACAATTAATAAAAAGGGATTGGAAGCTGTTTTGAAAGAAGCAAAAGCTAAAGGTTTTATTTCATAAATTTCCTTTTAAAATATAATAAGATACGATAATGGCAAAGAAAGGTAATAGGATTCAGGTTATATTAGAGTGTACAGAGCATAAAGCGACTGGTATGCCCGGAACTTCTCGTTATATTACAACGAAAAACAAAAAAAATACTCCCGACAGATTGGAGATTAAAAAATTCAACCCTGTATTGAAAAGAGTAACTGTTCATAAAGAAATAAAATAATTAAGTCATGGCAAAGAAAACCGTAGCAACCTTACAAACATCTTCAAAAAGATTGACCAAAGCTATTAAAATGGTAAAATCTCCAAAAACCGGAGCTTATACATTTGTGTCAGGGGTTATGTCACCTGAGTATGTTGACAATTTTTTGAAAAGTAAGTAAATTCAAATTATAATATATATCAAAGCTACTTTCGTTGGGAAGTAGCTTTTTTATTTTCTATCTTTGAAGTGATTTAAACCTCTTTAATCTGAAAATTTAAATCCTATTTGAATGAGTTTTTTTAAACGTATTTTTTCTTCCGAAAAAAAGGAGACCCTTGATAAAGGTTTAGAACAAACTAAAACCTCTTTTTTTGCAAAACTCACAAAAGCCGTTGCCGGAAAATCAACCGTTGACGAAGATGTGTTGGATAATCTTGAAGAAGTTCTAATTTCTTCGGATGTAGGGGTTAAAACCACCCTGAAAATAATTGATAGAATCGAAGAACGTGTTGCTCGAGATAAATATCTGGGAACAGACGAACTCAATAAAATACTCCGTGAAGAAATAGCAGGGCTTTTGTCTGAAACCAACTCGGGAGAAGCAACCGAATTTGAAACTCCTCCTAATATAAAACCCTATGTTATTATGGTCGTGGGTGTTAACGGAGTAGGGAAGACCACAACTATTGGAAAACTGGCACATCAGTTTAAAAATGCTGGTCATAAAGTAGTATTGGGTGCTGCCGATACATTCAGGGCTGCCGCTATCGACCAGCTTCAAGTATGGGCAGATCGCGTTCAGGTTTCTATCGTAAAGCAACAAATGGGAAGCGACCCAGCATCTGTGGCATTTGATACATTGCAAAGTGCCGTTAATCAGAATGCAGATATTGTAATCATTGATACAGCTGGACGTTTGCATAATAAAGTCAACCTGATGAACGAGCTTACCAAAGTGAAACGTGTCATGCAGAAAGTTGTTCCAGATGCACCACACGAAGTCCTTTTAGTTTTGGATGGTTCTACAGGACAAAATGCTTTCGAACAAGCAAAACAGTTTACTGCCGCAACAGAAGTAACAAGTCTCGCCATTACAAAACTTGACGGAACAGCTAAAGGTGGGGTGGTTATCGGAATTTCTGACCAATTTCAGATTCCTGTAAAATATATCGGTGTAGGTGAGGGGATAGACGATCTTCAGGTATTTAACAAGTTCGAGTTTGTAGATTCTTTCTTTAAATAAAATTATATGTTTAAAAAGCTTTCATTTTTGGTGTTTTTTATACTAATTTCCTGTAAACAGGATGTGAATAAAGCCGATATTGATTTGCTAAATGGTTATTGGGAAATAGCGAAAGTAAAATTGCCCAATGGAAAAGTCAAAGAATATACGATAAATGAGTTTATAGATTTTTTTGAAATTTCTGAGGGTAAAGGATTCAGAAAAAAAGTACAGCCTCAGTTTGACGGAACGTTTCAGAGTAACGATACACAGGAATCCATACAATTATCAGACAGTAATAATCGTTTTTATCTCAAGTACAAAACCAATTTTGGCAAATGGACAGAGCAGATTGTTACCATACAAGATTCTGTTTTGGTTTTAAAAAATGATAGCCTTACTTATTATTATAAACGTTTTAAGCCTTTAAAAGTGAATTGATGATAAAGAGACAGAGCAACGAAAACTCGATTAGTGATGTGCTACAACAGTTTATAAAAAAAAATAAACTGCAATCTGGTATGGACAAAATGGATGCTCAGCAAGCTTGGAAAGATGTTATGGGGAGCGGCGTCAATAGTTATACACAAGACATAGTGCTTAAAGGTGCGACATTATATGTGGCTCTTACTTCTTCAGTTTTACGAGAAGAATTGTCGTATGGAAAGGAAAAAATAATCAAAATGCTCAACGAAGAATTAAAAAAAGATTTGATTAAAGATTTGATTTTTAGGTAGTTTATGATGTTTTTAGTGTAGATAAAAAAGATTAAAACTTTCAACGTTTAATTATACAATAGCTTCTAATATATATGACGATTTTGAAATTTTTCTGCCGCAGGGTTTCGGTTTTTTTGAAAACGATACTATAGTAAAAAAACGTTAATTATATCAATTGGAAAATTCAGAAGCCGACAGATATAAAAAATGGGAGGGATATTCACAGAAAAATACCTCAAGAAAATAAATGTACTTATTGGGTAAAACAACATAAAAAGCTACCATTTGGCAGCTTTTTATATATCGTATTCCTGCGAAAAAAGATTAAAACTGTTCTCTTCCGGCAAAGTGGAAAGCACATTCAATAGCGGCATTCTCATCAGAGTCTGAACCGTGAACGGCATTTTCGCCAACAGATTTTGCATATTTTTTACGGATGGTACCTTCGGCAGCGTCGGCAGGATTGGTAGCTCCAATTAGTTTTCTGAAATCTTCAACAGCATTGTCTTTTTCAAGAATAGCCGCAACAATTGGACCTCTCGACATAAACTCTACCAACTCACCATAGAATGGTCTTTCTTTATGCACAGCATAAAATGTTTGAGCATCTGCTACTGTTAATTGTGTTAATTTCATTGCTACAATTCTGAAACCACCTTCAGTAATCATATTTAAAATTCCGCCTATGTGTCCGCTTTCTACAGCATCAGGCTTAATCATTGTAAAAGTTCTGTTTGTTGCCATTTTATTTTATTTTTCGGGTGCAAAGGTAAGTTTTTTGTTTAAAAGTTTAAGGTTAAAAGCTTAAAGTTTTTTGTAAATGTGCATACTTACAAAACCAATACTTTAAATTCTTGTTCCAAAGGTTCTAATTCTGCCAATAACCGTTCAATAAAACTGTTTCCGTACTCTTTATAAAATTCGGAAAAATTGTTTTTTCGCTCTTGTAAACTCTGATTTGGAAAAAGTTTGTTTTGCAGATGTATTATTCTGTCCAACTTTTCAGTGTGTACTTTTTTCTCGGCTTTTAGCAATCTTTTCTCGAGATTCTCAAGTCCTTTTAGTTGTTTTGTTTCTTGAGCTTTAACCGCTCCAATAAAAGATTTATCTGTTTTGGAAGCGATATAGGTTAATCTTTCAAATTGCTTTTTGAGAAATTCTTTCTGTTCAGAAAAATCTAAAGAAAACTGCGAGAAATCTTTGGTCTTTTCGTTGATTAAGGTTTGTTGCTTTTTGAACAAATCCTGCCAACTCAAATTTAACTTCTGCATTTTGTCATTTTGTTTTTTGGAAGCTAATAATACCGAATTGCGTAATAATAACATAGGAAACGGAATGTCGAAAGCCTTAAAAGAATTTTTTAATTCCAACCAATATGCAATTTCGCCACCTCCGCCAATATAACAGAGATTGGGCAGAATAATTTCCTGATATAACGGACGTAAAAGAACATTAGGGCTAAATTTCTCAGGATGTTTTTCTAATAAATCAAATATTTCAATTTTGGTAAACTCTATTTGCGAATCTATAATTTTATATTTTTCGTTTGCTTTGCTAATGCGTTTTCGAATGGTATCTTCAATATAGAAAAGGTTTACATCTCTCGGATTCACTTGAACGCCATAATTGTCAAAATGTTTGATTGTTTCTGAAACATTTTTAAAAGTAACCTGTTCCATCAATTCCTTTTTTACATAAGGAATAAACAGCTCTTTCAAATCCTTAGAATCTCCGTCAACAATAACCAATCCTTCTTTTTGAAAAAGTTTGTTTGCCAAATAACGAGTGGCGTCTGTCAGGTTGTTATGTTCCAAATAAGTTTTTTTGAACAACTCTTTTAGCTTATCAGCATTTTCCCCTAATCCTAAAGTATTTTCGAAAACCTTGAAAACTTCTTCAAGACCTTTTGTAGAAAGTCTTCCCACAGGACCGGTACTTTCTTTATTCCAGCTTATGGTTTTATTTTCAAACGAAAAGTGGTTAATCTCTTCAAAATCGTGATCTTCGGTCGCCATCCAATAGATTGGAATAAAATGATAATCCGGATAACTATTTTTAAGTTCCTTGCAAAGGTTGATGGTTGAAATGATTTTGTATAGAAAATAAAGCGGACCGGTAAAAAGATTTAATTGGTGTCCGGTGACAATGGTAAAAGTATTTTGTTTGCCTAAAAGTTTAATATTCTCTTCTACAATGAGAGGAATCTCTAAATTTTGATACTGATTTTTCAAAACTTGAACCAAAATATTTCGATTATTCTGAGAGAACGACTGCTGTTTTTCTTGAATTTGGTGTTTAAAATTCTCAATATCAGGAAATCGGTTGTATAAATTTTTAATTTCAGAATGCTGATTCAGATAATCCAAAATAAGAGACGAAAAATATCCGGTTTCCCGATAGCTGATAGTTTCAGAAGATGCTATGCTCATAGGAAGCTAAATTATCAAAAAAAAACCATACAACAAAATAAATAATACGTTGATATGTAGTTCTTTAACGGTATTTCGATGTGGTTTTATATGCTAAGTTTGCCAATTGTGTTTTGCAGAACAATTATTTTGAAGATTGTTTAAAATATATTTCCGTCGCTCCTTGTCCGTATTTTCGATAATCTGCATCTTTAAATATTATTTTGTCATATTTTTTGAAAAGGAACTCCAATTCAGATTTAAGTATTCCTTCGCCTACCCCGTGAATAAAAACCATTTTAGGAATTTTTTTAGCAATGGCAAATTCTATCTGGCGTTGTGCCGTTTCTGTTTGAAGGGTTAGAATTTCATAATTAGAAAGTCTTTTGTAGTTTTTTACCAGTTTTTCGATATGTAAATCTACTTCAAGAATTGTTTCGGGAGCTTTTGTCTTAAACTGAAGACTCTTTTTTGGTAACAAATCAGATTTTTTTTTGTCATAAAACATATCATTCTGTTTCAAAGCTCCGTGTTCAAAAATCAGAGTGTCATCAAGTTTTATCAGTTCTTTCATGGTAAAAAGCATCACAAAACCATCTGAAGTTTCAATTTCTACCTCATCGTTTTTAACAGAAATTACCACGCCGGTAAAATCTTCATCAATAGCTTCAACTTTATCTCCTATTCTGAATTTCATGGATATATTCTTAATCGACCAAAGCTAAAAAAAAATAACTTGCTAAAAAATAAAAATTTAGATGGTTTGTCAAACAGTTTTTGTAAAATTGTATTTTGAAAAACACAACAATATTTTGGAAGATTATATGATTCCTTGTATGAACAAACAGATGTTTGGAATAGACTGTCCGGGCTGCGGCACGCAAAGAGCATTTTTTCTGCTTCTTGAAGGTGAGTTTCAAGCAGCTTTCAAAATGTTTCCAGCAGTTTATACATTAATTTTGTTGTTTGTTTTTGTTGGAATACATTTATTGGATAAAAACAGAAGCTATCACAAAGTTATTATTGCACTCGGAATCTTAAATGCAGTTATTATGATTGTTAGCTATCTATATAAATTTTTTAATCTTTAACTTTTAATCAAACTTTGTTATTATGGGAAATCAAAAATTACCAAATGCTACCGCAGTCCTTGTACTGGGAATATTCTCTATCTTAGCTTGTTGTTTTTATGGAATTGGAATTATACTCGGAGCAGAAGCTCTTATTCTGGCACAAAAAGATATGGCATTATACAGGCAAAATCCGAATGATTTTTCGAATTACTCTACGCTAAATACCGGAAAAATTCTTGCTATTATCGGGATTTCGATAAGCTTATTGTATCTTATCCTGATTATTTGGGCTATTTCTACTTTTGGTTTGGAAGCTCTTCAAGATCAAGAATTGTTACAGGAAAAAATTAATGAAATGTTTGGTCAGTAATAACCAAATATTTACATTAAGTAATAAAGGTTGCCTAAAAATGGCAACCTTTATTGTTTCATAAAATAGGGATAAAAATCAACTATTCTTTTTTCTTTCGACAACTAACAAATATTCTTCTCTATTTAAGGAAAGACTAAAGGCAAGACTCATAACGATACACCAGGAAATCAAATATGAAGCAAATTTCTCAACGCCAAATTGTAAAAATTCATTTTTAGAGAAAACCTGCATTATAATCACAACTACTGCATAAAAAAGGGTAATAGTCATATAGCTGAATCTCAAATTAGTTACTCGGAAAATATAAGTGTAAAAATAGAACAAAAGCATAGCTGCCAAATAACCTCCAAATGTAACCAAAGCGATGCCCATAATACCGTCTTCTGTATCTGCCAATATCTTTTGTAACCATTCGTCAAAGAAGAATACTACTACTGCCAATCCTAAGAAAACGGCATAACTTTGTAAGATAGGCAGAAAAATTCCCAAGGTTTTATTTATTTTTACTTTGCTGTGATTGACCAAGCATACAGATAATGAGAAAATGAGTGGCAAATAAAACAACGCTTTTTCTACAGAAGGCACAAAGAGCATCACGATAACTACCAAGAGAGGGCTTAAAAAAATACGATACATATTTATTATGACTTAGATTTATCAAAGATACAAAAAAGGCTGTCTTTTCGGACAGCCTTTTTACGCTATTTTACACTTTCTGCAAGTCTGACAAATTCGGCTTTGTATCCATCGGTGTCGTCTTGAATTCCTTCTCGGGCAAGTTTGATAATTGCTTTTATGTCTTTGTCTTGAATAAGTTTAGAATCTCGCAACTTTAAACCAAACCAGGCAACCGATGAGGCGAATTTAAAATCTTTAGAAGCTTTGTCTAAGCCGATATTCTGATTCAGAACGGGATGAACCATTTCGGTACTAACATCACCATCGGGCTTTTTGTATCTGAATTTTACCGTTGCCAATTCGTTCTGATATG
The DNA here is from genome assembly GCA_034005285.1 of Flavobacteriaceae bacterium. Classification (GTDB taxonomy): domain Bacteria; phylum Bacteroidota; class Bacteroidia; order Flavobacteriales; family Flavobacteriaceae; genus Flavobacterium. The sequence continues at coordinate 27,102 of JAVEUZ010000025.1, read as the reverse complement.
CCTCATTAATTTGAATAGTTTGCGTATATTTTAAATCTGTTTGATGTTCATAAAACGCACTTTTTATACCTGTCGGAATTACTTCGTATAGGGCGGTTACTGTATGGCCACTACCTAATTCGCCCGCATCAATACTATCATTGGTAAAGTCCTCATTTCTGAGCTTTCTGGTTTCATAACCAACCAAACGATAAGCCTGAACGTGTTTTGGGTTGAACTCAATCTGTATTTTCACATCTTTGGCAATAGCATACATACTTCCTTTAAATTCTTTACCCAAAAACCTGTTTGCTTCCTGAATATTATCGATATAAGCATAATTTCCGTTGCCTTTTTTGGATAAAGTCATCATCTTACTGTCTTTATAATTACCCATTCCGAAACCAAGACATGTTAAGAATACGCCACTTTTGCGTTTTTCTTCGATAAGTTCTTGCATATCTTTATCGGATGATTTTCCGATATTAAAATCTCCGTCTGTTGCCAGAATGATGCGGTTATTTCCGCCTTTTACAAAATGTTTTTCTGCCATTTTATAAGCCAATTCCAAACCTGCTCCGCCCGAGGTTCCACCGCTTGCTCTCAAGTTGTCAATCACTTTGATTATCTGCTCTTTCTGAGAAGCTTTGGTTGGTTCGAGCAACACGCCAACGCCACTGGCATAATATACGATAGAAACTCTGTCATCATCACGAAGCTCGTCTAACAATACTTTCATCGAAGCCTGCAATAGCGGTAATTTATTGGTTGAACTCATTGATCCCGAAACATCTACCAGAAAAACAAAATTTGATTTTGGCAGCTTTTCGCTCGGAATCTCTATTCCTTTCAAACCTATTTTTAATAATTTATGATTCGGATTCCACGGTGCATCACTGTATTCAGTATTGATAGAAAACGGATGCTTGTCCTTGGGTTGCGGATAATCATATTTGAAAAAATTTATCATTTCTTCGATGCGAACCGCATCTTTCGGAACAGTTTGCCCGTTGTTAATAAAACGGCGAATGTTTGTATAAGAAGCATTGTCAACATCTATCGAAAATGTCGAAACCGGATTGGCAAAAGCACTTTCAAACGGATTTTCAACAAAACTCTCATACGATTCGGTGTCAATCTCTACAGGCGGAAATATTTTATGAATGTCTTCTATCTTAATAGAGTCACTTTTCATTTTTCCGTTTTTCTTTAAATCTTTCTGCGACTGGATGATAATGACACCATTAGCTCCTCTGCTACCATAAATGGATGTTGCAGCGGCATCTTTCAGTATATTCATTGCTCCTATATCTTCCGATTTTATTTTCTTTAAATTTTCACTGCTAATGGGTTTTCCGTCAAGAATATATAAAGGTTCTGCTCCGTTCTGAATAGAACTTTTTCCTCTGATAATTATTTTATCTTTTTCCCCGGGTTTTCCGGAACCAGATGTGATATTCACACCCGCTACTTGACCTTGTAAAGATTGATCAATATCATAAGAAAGTCTGGTATTTGTATCACCTATTGTTTCTGCCTCAGTCTTTCTATTTGCTACGACTTTTTTATCTCTTAGTTCCTCAGTTTTCACAACAGAAGTTGACTTATTCTTTTTCTGAGCTCCATAACCCACCACAACAACCTCAGATAATGTTACATTATCTTCCTGCATTTGGACATTAATCACATCAGAAGCCCCGACTGTTAGCTGCTGTGCTCTCATTCCGATATAAGAAAATTCTAGGACATCGTCTTTTTTTGCCTTAATGGAATACTTTCCGTCCAAATCGGTTTGTGTACCATTTGTGGTTCCTTTTACCACAACCGAAGCTCCGGGCAACGGCATGCCGTATTCAGTTACTGTTCCGGTAATGGTTCGCAAGGCTTTTTCACGCTCGTTGATTTTGGCTACAATTGTGCTGTGAATGGTTTCGTTGTCTAAAACATTTGTTTGCTCCTGCTGCTCTTTGGTTTTTGACAATTTTTGTTCTGCTGCCAAAGCTACGGTTTCAGAAGGCTTTAAAGATTTTACATAACGTAATCCCGTTGGGGTTTGCAATGTTTCTTCTATGAAAACCTCTTCCTCAGAAAATGCTACGACATCTTCCTTAAGATCAGGTTTAACTATCGTGAAAACTTCTTCGGTTTTGATTGGAACAGACTTTGTATTTTTAGTTTCTTTCTCCTGTATAGCTACTGCATTTACGCCATTTGTTTTTACCGAATCACCAAAAGTTTCTTCTATTTTCTCTTTATCAATCGTTACCACCGAATCTGTTGTATTTGGTTCAATGGTTGTTTTGTTATCTTTCCAAAGAAAATTTCCAACAGCGACAAACAGCAACAAAGCGGCTGCAATTCCGGTATATCTCAAATACGGAGTAATGCGTTTTTTCTCTTTTTTATCCAAACGTTCTTCAACTTTGTTCCACACGTTTTCCATGTTCGAAAAGCCTTTCGGTTTTTGATTATCCGACAACTTTTTAAAGTATTTGTCTATATTATTAGTTTCCATAGCTTGTTGTTTTTTGATTGTAATAAACTTCGATTAACTCTTTTAATTTTGTTCGGGACACGTTGAGTTGAGATTTGGAAGTTCCTTCTGAAATAGCTAACTGTGCGGCAATTTCTTTATGCGAATATCCTTCGATTGCATACAATATGAAAATAGTTTTGGCTCCTTCGGGCAGATGATTTAATAGTTTTAGCAAATCTTCTTCTTCCAAAAAAGTTTCGTTTGAGTTCTCTGCCAAAGGTTGTACCGAAACGTCTTCAAGATATATGTTGAAGTTTACATTCCGTTTAAGTTGCAACAAACATAGATTGACTGTTATCTTTTTTGCCCAACCTAAAAATGCTTTGTTTTCCTTTAGTTGATTGATTTTTGTGAAAATAGTATAGAATGTATCTGCCAATACTTCTTCTATCTCCTCCTCTTTCTTGAGGTATCGCTTGCAAACGAGATATAATCTCGGGGCAAGTTGCTCATACATCTGTCTTTGTGACGGTCGATGCATTTTTTTGCATAAATTGATTAAATTTTCTTCCATATCTCAATGTGTCTTTTTTATAAAGAGCATCAAATGCATTAAAAGGTTGGAATGAAATATACTTTTTTTGATATAAATGTGATTTAAAATTGTTTTCTTTTGATTATCAGGCAATAAACAATGATATAAAAACAGAAAAGTTTCAGGTACAATATTTATTGTTTTCCCTGAAACTTTTCTTACTTATGAAATAAAATTTGGTTTTATTCAAATTCTTTCAGCGTTTTGATGATTATTGAAACGCAATCCAATAATTGTTCTTCATCTATGACCAATGGCGGAGCAAAACGGATAATGTTTCCGTGTGTAGGTTTTGCTAATAATCCGTTATTGCGTAATGCTAAACAAATGTTCCATGCTGTATCGCTTTCTTCTGTATCGTTTATAACAATAGCATTGAGCAACCCTTTTCCTCTTACTAAAGTTGCAATGTTACTGTTTTTAATGTATTCGTTCAATTTTTCCCTGAAAATTTTTCCGAGTTTTTCAGCATTTTCCGCCAATTTTTCTTCTTTAACTATTTCCAGAGCCGCAATGGCAACAGCTGCCGCAATAGGATTCCCTCCAAAAGTAGAGCCATGCTGCCCGGGTTTAATCACATTCATGATTTCGTTATTTGCCAAGACAGCCGAAACAGGATAAACACCGCCCGAAAGTGCTTTTCCTAAAATCAAGATATTTGGTTGTACATTTTCGTGGTGAACGGCTAATAGTTTTCCAGTTCTGGCAATTCCGGTCTGAACTTCATCGGCTATAAACAATACATCGTGTTTTTCGCACAAGGCTTTAGATTTTGCCAAAAAGCCTTCATCGGGAACAAAAACACCGGCTTCACCTTGAATAGGTTCTACTAAAAATCCGGCTATGTTTGGGTTGTTTGCGAGAACTTGTTCAAGAGCATTGAGGTCATTGTAAGGAATGTTTATAAAACCTTCTGTATAAGGACCAAAGTTTTTACGGGCATTTTCGTCATTTGAAAAAGAAATAATAGTAGTGGTTCTTCCGTGAAAATTTCCGCTACAGACCACAATTTGGGCTTGTTTTTCGGCAATACCTTTTTTCTCATAAGCCCATTTACGGCAGATTTTAATGGCTGTTTCTACCGCTTCTGCACCAGTATTCATGGGCAAAATTTTATCGTAACCAAAATATTCTGTTATGAATTTTTCATAAACTCCAAGTTTATCATTGTAAAATGCCCTCGAAGTCAGAGCTAACGTTTGAGCTTGTTCAATAAGAGCATTGGTGATTTTAGGATGACAATGACCTTGATTTACAGCCGAATAAGCTGACAGGAAATCATAATATTTTTTTCCTTCTACATCCCATAAATAAACGCCTTCTCCTTTAGATAAAACAACAGGTAACGGATGATAATTATGAGCACCGAACTGGTTTTCGAGTTCAATTAAATCTTTTGAAGAAATTTTTTCTAAAACTGACATGATAAAATTTTTTTTGAGAAACACATAATCAATTCCTTCTTATACGGGGAGAAATCACCCAATGAAGCAAAGTTAACACAATCTGTCAAAACATATTATAAAATAAACACAAAACTCTAAGAGCCTGTTTAAAAAATAAAAATATTAGCTTAATATAATCTTGAGATTTTTATGTGCAGATTCTTTTTGACTGAAAAAAAAGCATTTTGTCGATTAATTACTGTCAATGACATAAAAAAATAGTTTATTTGTAAATCCCATTTTTAACTTAACAACATACTAATTATGAAAAAGATACTTTTTGTTGCTTCTCTGTTTTTTGTTCTTCTATCTTGTTCTGATAATGATGACAAAATAAAGAATGAAGTGCCTATAAACAGTATTTCTGCTACTATTAATGGTGAAGATTTTGTTTTTAACCATAATATTACTGTAACCAAAACACCTCATACAGACCCTAATACCGGATATGAATATACAGACATTAGAGTTCTTGGCTATATCGTTGACAACCCCTTGAGGATAGTCGAATTTGTAGCAGAACAAGGGAATATAGGTCAAGAAGCGATGTGGAGATTTATAATCACAACCGACGGAAAAGCATATTCAAAGGAAAACAGTCCTTTTACGATATTGGTAACAGAAAGTAGCGATTCTGTCCTGAAAGGTAATTTTGACGGAACGCTGACCAATGTTGACGATGGCAATACAATTACTGTTACAAGCGGTACTTTTCATATCAAACTTGACTAATAGTTTGTACAGAATTAAAATTCATTTTCGTTAAAATTATTTCTTATTCGTATTTTCGCAATCCGAAATAGTTTTAGAAATGTCACGAAAAAGAAAAACCGAACATATTGTTTTTGAAAATATCGAAATTCTCACTGCCGGAGCCAAAGGTGTTTCGGTTGCCAAAACACCCGATGGCAGCGTAATTTTTGTTCCGAATGTGGTTCCAGGTGATGTGGTCGATATTAAGACTTTCAAAAAAAGAAAATCCTATTTTGAAGGAAAAGCCATTCGGTTTCACAGATATTCTGAAGACCGAGTTGAGCCTGTCTGTAAACACTTTGGTGATTGTGGCGGATGCAAATGGCAGAATATGAGCTATGAAAAACAGCTTTTCTATAAAAATGATGAGGTTTATAACAATCTGAAACGCATCGGAAAAATTGAACTGCCAGAATTTGAACCTATTTTAGGGAGCGAAAAACAATTTTTCTACCGTAATAAAATGGAATTTTCTTTTTCTGACAGCCGTTGGATTACTGAAAAAGAGATTAATACCTCCAGAGAGATTGACCGAGAGAACGCTCTTGGTTTTCACATTCCGAAAATGTGGGATAAGATTCTCGATATAGAAAAGTGCTATTTGCAACAAGACCCTTCAAACTGTATTAGAAATGAGATTAAACGTTTTGCTACAGAAAACGGGTTTACGTTTTTTAATGCACGTAATCATTACGGACTGTTGCGAACACTAATGATTCGGACTACTTCTATAGGCGAAATAATGGTTTTGATTCAATTTTTCGAAGACGATAAACAAAAAAGGGAATTACTGCTCGATTTTATCTCTGAAAAATTTCCAGAAGTCACTTCGCTACAATATGTTGTCAACAGTAAAGCCAATGATACGCTCTATGACCAAAATGTGATTCTTTATAAAGGAAGGGATTATATTCTGGAAGAAATGGAAGGACTTTCTTTCAGCATTAATGCCAAATCGTTCTATCAGACCAATTCTGAACAGGCTTATGAACTCTACAAAATCACAAGAGAATTTGCAGGACTTACTGGAAACGAACTGGTTTATGATCTCTATACAGGAACTGGGACTATTGCTCAATTTATATCAAAAAAAGCCCGAAAAGTTATCGGAATCGAATCTGTAGAAGAAGCTATAATCGATGCTAAAGAAAATGCAAAACGCAACAATATTTTAAACTGTGAATTTTTTGTAGGTGATATGAAAGTGGTTTTTAATGAAGAGTTTATCGCCACTCACGGAACGCCCGATGTAATTATTACTGACCCGCCGAGAGACGGTATGCACAAAGATGTGGTTGACCAAATTTTGAAAATTGCACCCAACAAAGTGGTTTATGTAAGTTGTAACTCTGCTACACAAGCTCGAGATTTGGCTTTGATGGATGAAATGTATAAAGTAGTAAAAGTGCGTCCGGTTGATATGTTTCCGCAAACACACCATGTAGAAAATGTTGTACTTTTGGAGAAAAGATAAAATATCAGTTTGAATGAATAAAAACATACGAATCGTTTTTTTAGTGTCTTTTATATCGCTTTTTATTGTAAATTGTGAAAAAGACGATATTTGTGCAGACGGTACACCAACCACGCCCAGGTTGGTTATAGATTTTTTTAATAGTGAAAACCCTTCTGTACCCAGAAATGTTATCCAGCTACAGGTAAAATCACCCGATGTTGAACAGGCTATGCTGTTTAACGCAGTGTCGCAAATAGCCATACCGCTTAAAACCTTTGAAGATGAAACCGTTTATGAATTCACCATAAATTCCGATGATTCTGAAGCCAATACAGATATGATACACGTAAATTATACGAGAAGCGAAATCTATATTTCGAGAGCCTGCGGTTTCAAAACATATTTTAATCTATTACCCGTAAATGGTTTTATTTTTGAACCTGATTCGGATAATTGGATTCAGAGCATTTCAATTCAAAGAACATTAATAGATTCTGAAGAAGATGTCCATATTAAAATATTTTATTAATATCAGTTTTTGTTTGTGCATTGGCACAGCTTTTTCTCAGACTGTAAAGCAGGATTCAATTCCGCCAGCCAAAGAAACATACGGTTTGCGTGCCGGTATAGACATCTATCGTTTAGCTCGGTCAGTTTATGACAAAGATTATACGGGTCTTGAATTGGCAGGAGATTTTAGAATGACAAAGAAAATATATCTGGCAGGTGAGTTGGGAAATGAAAATAAAACAGTCGATGACGATCGGGTAAATTTTACTACACGAGGAACTTATTTTAAAGTCGGTGCAGATTATAATATGTATGAAAACTGGCTCGACATGGATAATCAGATTTATCTTGGATTGAGATATGCCGTAAGTTCATTTTCACAAGAGCTAAATACATATAAAATTTATACGCCACATCCATACTTTGGTGATTTGCCAAATATGGTTTCCGGACAAAAATATAATGGACTTTCAGCTCATTGGGTTGAGGTAGTAGCCGGAATAAAAGCAGAAATTTTCAATAACTTTTATGCGGGTTTTAGCGTTAAATTAAACAGGCTTGTTTCCGAAAATAAGCCAAACAATTTTGACAATCTCTTTATTCCGGGATATAACAGAACTTATGACAGCAAATATGGGGTAGGGATAAACTATACGATTACTTATTCTATTCCGGTTTATAAAAAGGACAAAAAGAAAAAAGAAAATTAAATGCAAATTTACCTAACCCTCCTGATGCCTTTTATAAAAATCCAATTCATATAAATATGATTGTTATTGTAGTCCCGCTGGAACTTAGGAGCAAAAATGAACGCAAAGATTGTAGCTATAAAAGTAGCCCAAAACCTATCAACAAGCTCAAGATACATTAACAGAAAAAAGGCTAAAAGATATAAAGGTGCAAATCCTAAAAAATTATATAGCACAACTTTTAATTTCGGACTCATAAGTGTAAGATTAAGTTGCGAACTTAGTGTTTTTATTTCAAAAATGAAACAAAACAGTTTGTCGTTTGCAAGGTATAGAAAGATCTTAGGATTTTAGAGAATTGGATAGATCAAATTCCTTAATAAAAATGTTCAAAACATAATAAACACTATATGTTTTTATAAAATAAAAAAGATATATTTGAGTAATGAAAAGTAAATCTAACATAATTACCTTCATTTTTGTTATTTCAATGTTATTTATGGCCATTATAGGTCACAGAATAATATCAGGTTCTCTTACTAATGCCTCAGAGATTTCTATTTCTTATTTCTTGAAAGATATATTTTTTGTTATTATTGCGGGTTTTGTTTTGCGATATGTAATTTTAAATAACGATAAAAAAAACATCTCAATACTTGAAAAATTAGAAGAAACCAACCGCCAGATTATAGAGTCTAATGAGCGGTATGATATTGTGTCCAAAGCAACCAGCGATACAATCTGGGACTGGAAAATACAGGAAGACCAATTTATCTGGAACAAAGGTATATTCGGAATTTATGGCTATGCTAAAAATGAAGTAGGAAACACTTCAAAATGGTGGTTCGACAGAATTCATCCGGAAGACAGCCTAAGAATGTCTGTAAATCTATATTCTTTTTTGGAACAAAAAACAGAAAGATGGCAGGACGAATATCGGTTTATGTGTGCAGACGGAACGTATAAATATGTTTTTGACCGGGGTTTTCTTGTAAAGGATGAAAACAATAAGGCAATAAGGATGATTGGTTCGATGCAGGATGTAACCAGACAAAAAGAAGAAGAACAAAGGTTGAGGCTTCTTGAAACGGTGATTACACAAACCAAAGAGTCAGTTTTAATTACAGATATTGATATTTCTAAAACCGAAATCCCCCAAATTATATATGTAAATCCGGCCTTTTTAAAAATGACAGGTTATAAAGCAAATGAAGTTATAGGAAAATCTCCTATTATTTTTAAAGGAGATAAATCGGATGAACAAGAGTTTAAAAAACTTGTAAATTCTATCAAGAATTTTAAAGAATGTTCTGTAGAAACCATCAGTTACAAGAAAAACAAAACAGAATATTGGGTGAATTTTTCTATGATTCCGGTTACTAACAAAGATGGAGAATTTACACATTGGATTTCTATTCAAAGAGATGTGACTGAACACAAACAACAGGAGAAAGAAAAAGAACAACTCATTCGAGAACTAACCCAAAACAACAAAGACCTCAAGCAATTTTCATACATAACCTCTCACAACTTTAGAGCACCGTTATCAAACCTCACAGGGCTTTTGGCATTAATCGACGATGTACCAATTGAAAATGAAGAGCTGAAAGAAATTTTGAACGGATTTAAAAAATCAACAAAATTACTCAATGAAACCATAGAAGATTTGGTTAAAGTCGTGATTATAAAAGACAATCCGTCTATTCAAAAAGAAGATGTGTATATCAAAGATGTGTTTGAGAATGTGTTCTTCCAGTTAAATAATCAAATTAATCTTCATAAACCCACGCTAAAAATAGACATAGACGAAAAAGTAAAACTTCATATAAATAAAGCATATTTAGAAAGTATTGTATTGAATATACTAACAAATGCAATTAAGTATCGTGCTACCGAAAGAGCTTTGAGAATAAATATTAAAGTAAGTGAGACAGAAGATGCAGTTAGTCTGGTAATCAAAGATAATGGTATCGGAATTGATATGGAGAAGAACCGAGATAAGATTTTTGGACTCTATCAGAGATTTCATAACTATCCGGACAGTAAAGGTTTAGGGTTGTATCTCGTGAAGTCTCAGGTCGAAGCTATGGGGGGAAACATCGATGTTAATAGCCGTGTAAACAAAGGAACAGAATTTATTATAACTTTTAAAAAAGAATAATGTTGAATACAGTTTTATGTGTTGATGATGACCCTATTACGCTAATGCTTTGCAAAAAAGTCATTATAAAAGCCGAATTTGCTCAAAATATTATAACGGCAGAAAATGGTAAATTGGCTTTGGCACTATTAGAAGATATAAAATCATCAGGGAGTGAAGATTTTCCGCAGCTTGTTTTTTTAGATTTAAACATGCCGGTAATGAACGGCTGGGATTTTTTGGATGAATTTGTTAAAAATGCACCACAATACAATCATCCAAAAGTGATTATCTTGTCTTCTACTATAGACCCAACTGACCACCAAAGAGCCGAAAAATATGAAGTTGTATCTCGTTTTATGCCCAAACCAATTACAGTTGAAATGCTCAACGAACTGAAAAGCGAGCTAAAATTAAATCTTAGCTAAACCCAAGTTGCATAATTTTAGGTTAAACAAAAAAGAACCGAAAATTCGGTTCTTTTTGTTATTGATTTCAATAATAGAATTTATTACATTCCTATTGTTGCAACGTGTTTTGTTAGCTTAGATTTTAAGTTTGAAGCTTTGTTGCTATGAATGATATTTTTCTTAGCAAGTTTGTCAATCATTGATATAACAGATGATAACTTTTCTGAAGCTTCATTTTTGTCTGTAGCTAAACGCAATGCTTTGATTGCATTACGAGTTGTCTTATGCTGATAACGATTTAAAACTCTTTTTTTGTCGTTACTTCTAATTCTTTTTATAGCTGACTTGTGATTTGCCATTTTTTATCCTTTTCTTTTATTAAATAATATTTTTGTAGTCCGTAGGGGAATCGAACCCCTGTTGCAAGAATGAAAATCTTGAGTCCTAACCCCTAGACGAACGGACCATGCCATTCGGCTTTTTGTTAATTCAATATTGCTTTTGAACTTTGTAGCCCGTAGGGGAATCGAACCCCTCTTGCAAGAATGAAAATCTTGAGTCCTAACCGATAGACGAACGGGCCATCATTTCTTGAATGCGGATGCAAAAATACAACTATTTTTCATATCTGCAACACCGCATATATTTTTTTTGAAAATTTTTAATATGCTCTCGCAAAAAGCACTCTTCCCAAAGATGGTTTGCCTGTTAATATACAAGTTCCTGTCTCTTCTTCTCTCTTGAGAGGAATGCAGCGAATAGTAGCTTTTGTCAGGTCTTTTATCTTTTCTTCTGTCTCAGGAGTGCCATCCCAATGGGCAGACAAAAAACCTCCTTTTGTTTCGAGAACTTCTTTAAATTCCTCAAAAGAATCTACTTTTGTGATGTGTTCATTTCTGTATTTTCGAGCTTTTTCAAACATAGATTCTTGTATTGTTTCGAGAAGCTCTTTTATATAAACTTCGATTCCTTCTTGTGAAACGATCTCTTTTGTGAGTGTATCTCTTCTGGCGACTTCAAATGTGCCGTTTTCCAAATCTTTCGGACCAATAGCAATGCGTACAGGAACACCTCTTAACTCATGTTCGTTAAACTTAAATCCCGGTTTTTGTGTAGTGCGATTGTCATATTTAACTGAAATTCCGAATTTTCTGAAAGACTTCATCAATTCGTTTGCAACTTCTGAAATTTCAGAAAATTGTTCTTCATTTTTATAAACAGGTATGATAATCACTTGGGTCGGAGCTAAATTTGGAGGCAAAACTAATCCGTTGTCATCAGAGTGAGTCATAATCAAGGCTCCCATAAGCCGAGTTGAAACACCCCATGAAGTACCCCAAACAAACTCTTGCGTACCTTCGGCAGTAGCAAATTTCACATCAAAAGCTTCTGCAAAATTCTGTCCTAAAAAATGCGAAGTACCTGCTTGTAATGCTTTTCCGTCCTGCATCAGAGCTTCAATACAATATGTGTCAAGAGCTCCGGCAAAGCGTTCGTTTTCGGTCTTAACTCCCTTTATTACGGGGATTGCCATAAAGTTTTCGGCAAAATCGGCATATACATTGAGCATGGTGGTGGTTTCTTCCAAAGCTTCTTCTTTGGTTGCGTGAGCTGTATGCCCTTCTTGCCATAAAAACTCGGCTGTTCTCAAAAACAAACGAGTTCTCATTTCCCACCTTACAACATTTGCCCATTGATTAATTAATAGTGGCAAATCCCGATAAGATTGAATCCAGTTTTTGTATGTACTCCAGATAATGGCTTCGCTGGTTGGACGAACAATGAGTTCTTCTTCGAGTTTTGCATTTGGGTCAACCATTAGTTTTCCGCTGTTTTCAGGATCGTTTTTTAAACGATAATGGGTAACTATAGCACATTCTTTAGCAAAGCCTTCTGCATTTTTTTCTTCGGCTTCAAACATGCTCTTAGGGATAAAAAGTGGAAAATAAGCATTAGAATGTCCCGTTTCTTTAAACATCCTATCCAGTTCGGTCTGCATTTTTTCCCATATAGCATACCCATACGGTTTGATAACCATACATCCTCTAACTCCTGAGTTCTCAGCCAAATCGGCCTTTACAACCAGTTCGTTATACCATTTTGAATAATCTTCAGTTCTTTTAGTAAGGTTTTTGCTCATCTTTAAAAATTGGCATAAATATTGTTTAACTTTTTTTAACTCAATAATTCAGCAAAACTAATTAAATTTGTATTGACCAACAATAAAAATCGATTGTTATGAAAAGTTATCAGGTTTCCCCCGACAAATTATATACATTCTCTTTAATGGGAATTGTAGGAATCCTTGTTGCCTCTTGTGGTTCTTACAGAAGTAGTTCATACTATGATGACGACGGAATTTATAGTTCAAGAAGTGAAAGAACTACCGAAACCAATGTCCAAGATGGTTATAATTCTTCAAATGTATATAGAGAATATTTTAAGTCTAAACAATTAATTTCTGAAGATGAAATGTTTACTGACGTAGATTCATATTCGTCATATCAGGATAGCGTATATGTTGAAGAAAGAGGAGGAGGATACAGCGGATGGGGTTCAAACCCTTCTAATGTAGTTGTAAATGTTTATGAATCTAATTGGGGTTTGTATCCGAGTTGGTATTGGGGTTGGAATAATTGGTATGGTCCTAATTGGTATTGGGGCTGGAACAGTTGGTATGGTCATGGTTGGGGCTGGAATGTAGGTTGGGGCTGGGGTTGGAACAATTGGTACGGTCCCGGTTGGGGATGGTATAATTGGCATCATCCGAGCTGGGGATGGAACAATTATTATCACAACAATTACTATTCTTATAATCAAGGAAGAAGAGGTAGTTCTGCCTATTATACCGGAAACAGAGCCAATAGTAATTATGGTCGATATAACACAAATACAGGAAACAGAGGAAACAATGCCACTTATAGTCCGAGGTATAATAATACCCGAAATATAGATAACCAAGGAAGAGGTACCGGTACAAGAATCAACAATAGCGGCACCAGAACAAATAATCAGGGTTACTATCCCGGACGTAGCAATAACAGCAGTAATAACAATACGATAAGAAACACATCACCAAGAAATCAAACTACGCCAAACGTAACACCAAGAACATCATCGCCTTCGAGAAATAGTGGATATAGTCCGTCAAATTCAAGCGGAAGGTCGAGTGGAACATTTAGTTCAGGTAGTAGCGGAGGTCGTTCAAGTGGTGGAAGTTCGGGCGGTGGCGGAAGAAGAGGCGGTTGATAAATATTTCCTTTTTTAACACATAATAGAGCTCTCAAATCTCAAAAAAATGTTTTTATGAAAAAAGTAATGATAACGTTGGCATTTTTTGCCACAACAATGGCTACGATTGCTCAGGAAATTCAAGATGCCGTAAGATATTCTCAAGACAATCTTACAGGTACGGCAAGATTCAGAGCTATGGGTGGTGCTTTTGGAGCATTGGGCGGTGATCTGTCTTCAATTGGTGTAAATCCAGCCGGTTCGGCTGTTTTTATGAACAACCAGATGGGTTTTACACTCACTTCATTCAATCAGAAAAACAAATCAAATTATTTTGGACAATCGAAGTCTGAAAAAGATTCTTCTTTTGATTTTAATCAATTAGGAGCTGTTTTTGTATTTCATAATGATGAAGAAAATTCAAAATGGAAAAAAATCGCTTTAGGAATCAATTATGATAATAATGGTGATTTTGAAAATTCTGTTTTTTCAGCAGGTACCAATCCTAATACATCAGTTGCCGGCTACTTTCTGAGTTATGCAAATGGCATACCTTTGGGTAATATCGTTAATAATCCATATACTTCATTAAGTTATGCAGAACAGCAAGCCTATTTCGGATATGAAGGGTATATAATAAATCCTGTTGACGAAGGAATGGACAACACTTTATACACATCAAATGTGCCTACCGGAAATTATTATCAGGAAAATTATGTTTCAACCAAAGGTTATAACGGCAAATTGAATTTTAATATCGCCGCACAATATGATGATTTCTTGTTTTTCGGATTGAACTTAAACGCTCACTTTGTCGATTTTAATAGGTATCAGAGTTTTTACGAATCGAATTCCAATGATACAGAAAACGGAACACAGAGAATACGTTTTGAAAACGACTTGTACACTTATGGAAACGGTTTTTCGTTTCAATTAGGTACCATCGCAAAAGTAACAAATGATTTGCGTGTAGGACTTGCTTACCAATCGCCAACATGGTTTCGCTTAAACGATGAATTTTCACAATCTTTAGCCGCTGTAAATCATGAAGAAGGACAGGCTTTCACCGATATTGTTAATCCGCAGATAATCAATTTATATCCTCTTTATAAACTACAAACTCCAGGAAGTTGGACCGGAAGTTTAGCTTACGTATTCGGTCAAAACGGATTGATTAGTTTCGATTATATCATAAAAGATTATAGCAACACAAGGTTTAAGCCTAAAAGTGATTCTTATTTTAGAGATTTAAACAATCAAATGAGCAATATACTCGATATAACCAGCGAATTTAGAGTGGGAGCAGAATACAGAATTAAACAATTGAGTTTAAGAGGTGGATACAGATTTGAACAAAGTCCGTATAAAAACGGAAAAACCATAGGCGACCTAAATGCTTTGTCTGCAGGTTTAGGATATAATTTTGGTTCTACTAAATTAGATTTAGCTTATACATATACGAAAAGAGATTTAAACGAAGCCTTCTTTTCGCAAGGTCTTACAGACCCGGCAAGTATTAGAAATGTGAATAATAACGTGACGCTTACTTTTCTTTTTAGTTTATAATATCCGACTCAGGTTAATAATAATCTAGAATCAACAACAGATAACCACGTAAATGCGTGGTTTTTTATGTCTTAATTTTGAAAGAATTAACTACTTTTGCAGTCCGATTAAAATAGGAGTCTATAAAGCCATGAGAACCAAAACTTTAAAAAAGAATCGAATAAACGTTATCACACTTGGGTGTTCCAAAAATGTATATGACAGCGAAATCTTGATGGGGCAACTCAAAGCCGGCGGAAAAGATGTCGTACATGAGCAAGAAGGTAATATTGTTGTTATAAACACCTGTGGCTTTATAGACAATGCCAAAGCCGAATCAGTCAATACAATTTTAGAATATGTTGATAAGAAAGAACAAGGTATAGTTGATAAAGTTTTTGTAACCGGATGTTTGTCTGAACGTTACAAACCTGATTTAGAAAAAGAAATTCCGAATGTTGACCAATATTTTGGCACATCAGAGTTACCTCAGTTATTAAAAGTGCTTGGGGCAGATTATAAACACGAACTTTTGGGCGAACGTCTTATTACAACACCCAAAAACTATGCATATCTAAAAATATCTGAAGGATGCGACCGTCCGTGTAGTTTTTGTGCCATCCCGATTATGAGAGGCAAACACGTTTCGCAACCCATCGAAAAACTGGTAAACGAAGCAAAAAATTTAGCTAAAAACGGCGTAAAAGAATTAATTCTCATCGCTCAGGATTTAACTTATTACGGACTCGATTTATACAAAAAACGCAATCTGGGCGAATTGCTCGAAGCGTTGGTAAAAGTAGAAGGTATTGAATGGATTCGTTTGCATTACGCCTTCCCTACCGGTTTTCCTATGGATGTATTGGAAATCATGAAACGTGAACCGAAAATCTGTAATTACCTCGATATTCCGTTGCAGCATATCTCGGATAAAATCCTGAAATCGATGCGTCGAGGCACAACCTACGAAAAAACGACCAATTTACTGAAAGAATTCAGAAAGGCTGTTCCGGAAATGGCAGTCAGAACCACCTTGATTGTGGGTTATCCCGGCGAAACCAAAGAAGATTTTGAAATCCTTAAAAACTGGGTCGAAGAAATGCGTTTTGAACGCCTGGGATGCTTTGCCTACTCACACGAAGAAAACACGCACGCCTATTTGCTCGAAGACGATGTTCCTGCCGAAATAAAACAACAGCGTGCCAATGAAATCATGGAAATTCAGTCGCAAATCTCATGGGAACTGAATCAGGAAAAAATCGGGCAAACTTTTAAATGCATCATCGACAGAAAAGAAGGTGGTCATTTTATAGGAAGAACCGAATTTGACAGCCCCGATGTTGATAACGAAGTCTTGATAGATGCTTCAAAATTCTATGTAAAAACGGGCGATTTTGTCATGGTAAAAATAACCGATGCTACTGAATTTGATTTATACGGCGAACCGGTTTAGGTTGTTGGTAAGAATGTAAACTTAAAACCTGTAATTAGCTGTTAAAAGCACGTATCTCGGGAGTAAACGGTATTCGGTTTTGGAAACCGAAATATCACTAACCGAATAATTGGCAAATGTTTTGGTATTAAACAGGTTATTTCCCGAAAGTGTCAAAGACAATTTGTTCGGAATCATATTATACCTAACCATAATATCTGCAAAATAATACAGATTGCTACCGCTTTCCATATTTCCGAAATGGTAGCGTTCGGTTTGTATTTCGGCTGAAAGATTATCGTTTATCGTAAACAGAAAATCTAAAAACGAAAAGTTATCCGTAAACGAATTTTTAAACGAATCTGCTTTGGTTTGGCTTGTGTTCCAAGATGTTCCGAAGTGATAATTGAACATTCCAGAAAATCCCGAACGCAACTCAAAACCATAATCAAAACTATCCGAAGTTACCTCTCTGAAATCCGAATTGTTTACAATGTTCTTGTATTCTGACTGAAAATATCCGAGTTTCATTTTCAGATTAGAAGTTATAAACCTCAAATATCGGTCTGCTGTCAGATAAGCCGAAAACATTTCTCGGTCTTTTATCAAAATCTTTTCCGATTGGGAATAATTTTGAGCCACATTAGTATTTGTACTGAAAAAATCGTGGTTTTTAGAGTAAAAAGTATTGAAATTCAAATGAAATTTATCCGTCCAACTTCCCAAAGTGTAATTCAGCATTATTGAAGAACTGTTCAACTGATTAAACTCTCCTGTTCCTTTGGAAAACGAACGAAATCCCGTATGCAGATAATTGTCATACACATCAAGAACATTACTGTTTGTAGTATTGTACGAGTAATTGGTTTGGATTTTATTTTTATTGTTTATTTCCCAATCCAAGCCCAAAGACGGATTGACGAAAAATACATTTTCGCTTTCATCAATAGCTGCTGTTTTTAGTGTGTTGTTTAGGTTGTGAACTTCTAAATTAGAGTTAAAAGTAACCGATTTTCCGAATTTGTAAGCATATTTTCCTTTCAGATACAAATCATTGACTGCATATTTTGTATTGTTCTGATAATCTTGCGGTTGTCCTGTCAAATCGTTTTGCTCAAACAAATAAAATCCCGATATTAAATGGTCTTTTCTGAACTCATTTCCGAGCTTGAACTCCCATAAATTTCCGCTTTCTTTTCGGTCTAAAAAATGAGTTTCAAAACCTGCATATTGCATTTTGTTTTGAGTAGATTGTTTAATATTATCTGCATTTTCGGAAAATAAATCCTCGTAAATAAACTGATTTATCTGATAATGTTGAGGTGTTTTTTCGTTGATATAACGAGCTGTAAAAAGCAAAACTTTTTTATCTTTTATCTTGTTTGTATAAGTGATTTTTTGGTCAATCAGCTCGTTATCTGATTTTAATTTCTGTAAAATCGAATTATCATTAAAAACGGAATTGCTTGTATTTTTTCCTTCGGAATTGTTGTATTTTCCGATATATTCCAAAGTTTGGGTTTTGGAAATATCGTAGCTCAAATCCAATTTTCCGAAACCTGTAATTTCTTTTTTCCGCATTGTGTAATCTTCGGTATTCTCAAACGAAATTTCGTTGGCTGTAAAAGCATTATAGCTGTTTCGGAAATAATCGTTTTCGTCCCAATTAAAAAAGCCCAAAGTTTTCATTTTCACTTTATCGGAAAGCGTAAAAATGCTGTTGAGCGAAACCATTTCCGCATTGTTAAAAACCGTTCGCTTGGCTTTCAGATTAGGTCTTGAAGCACTTAAATTCATCAGGTTGTAAGCACTTTGGTTATCTCCGATACTTCCTGCCTCGTTATATCGGTACGGACGGATTAAATGGCTTATATCTCCTGTTGCGTTTACTCCGATATTGTTGAGGTTTGTCAGAAAATAATGTTTGTTTTTCTTTCCGAAACTCATCAGATTTCCCCTTACTTCGTAACGATTTTCGGAAACAACCCCATAACCTAACGAAAGGTTTCCAAACCAAGTATTTTTTGCATCTTCTTTAAGGACTAAATTCAGAGCAACCTTATCGGAATTTTCAACACCTTTCAGATGTTTGTTATTAGAATATCTTTGTAAAACTTCGACTTTTTCAACAGGATTGACAGGCATATTTTTGGTAAGGATTTTATACCCTCTGTCGAACATATCATCTCCGTCAATCATCACTTTTTCGACTTCCTGATTACCGACTTTTATCGTTCCTTCGGAATCTATATTTAAGCCGGGTATTTTTTTAAGCAAATCTTCGATAACTTCTTCGTTTCCTTGTGCAAATGCAGAAGCAAGAAACGAAATCGTATCATTTTTGACAGTTATGGGGCGTTCTACTTTGATAATCACTTCGTTTAACTCAAATGGTTTATATACCAAAGAGGCGTTTTGCTCTGCGATTTGTTTGTCGGACAAGGTTATATCAAAGGTTTGAACTTCATAAGACAAAGCAGAAAATTTCAGCCCGAAATTTCCTGTCTTATCGGTTACAAGCTCATATTCTCCTTTTTCGTTGGTAAAATTGTAGGTTGCGATAGCTTTGGTTTCTTTATTGGTTAACACAACCGAAACACCATTCATCGGTTCGTTTTTTTCATCTGTAATTTTTCCTTTGATTTTGGATTGGGAATAAGCAGAAAAATTAAAACAGAAGAATAAGCACAAAAAAAAGTATTTCATAAAGCCATCATTTTTTATTCTTCCCATTCATATATAAGTTCAAGACCTCTTCTCGGATTTTTTGGCACACTCACTTCTGCACCCCGTGGCAGAATACCTCTAACACGGGCTCTTAATTTGCCCATATATTCTTTTACTCTAAAAACATATTCTTCAAGACTAACAGATGAGTATTCTTTATGAGGTATTTCCATGTTTTTAGTAGTATTTATTTCTACTTTACTACATTTCCAGATAAACGTTTTTGTATTGTCATAAATTTCAATGATTAAACCCGGTAATCCGTTAAATTTCCACGGACCAAAAAAAGCGGGCACATCTTCATAATACCAGGCGGTATATTCACGCCCTCTGAATTTTGTTGTCGCTTTTTTACAAATATAATTTCCTATTTTTTTTTCTTCGTCAAAAATAAGATTCCAGTTAAAATAAGTGATTTTCTCACTAATTTCTAATATCTCATCATCTTCGAGTGTTCTGTAAGTTACAAGCGTATTTTTTGTTTTATTACATTTTTGGTATATGTCTGTCAAACTACCTATAAAGATTGAATTGTTTTTTAATTCCGGTTCTTGTTCCGGTTCTCCAAAAAAAGTTTTAAATATCGATGTGGTATCATTAAAAATCAAAACAGCTTTTACCTCTTTATAAATAGAGTTATCTGTAAAATTATATTCTACATATATGTTTTTGCCTGTTTGGGCAAAACTAAAACCCGAAAAACCAAGTATGTATAAAACTATCCTTAAAAATTTCATCATGAACTTATTTAAAGCTTTTTCTCAAAAGAATTATTCTTCTCATTCAAATTTAATTTCAATTCCCATTCGCTTCTTCCTTTCAACTACCCTTGTATTTTTAGGGATACGGGAAATTAATTTCTGAAATGTATTTCTTCTGAGAAACTATATTATATTTTGTTTCTGTATCAGTAAACAATACTAACTCACATTCGAACTTACAACAAAATTTAGTGCAAAATTCTATATTAGTATCATTCTCTAAAATCAAAAACTATCATTATACTTTGTGAGCTAATTAAAATTTTTCTCTATGTTATGTGACTCAGCTCTATTTACTTTAATAGAAGCACCTCTTGGTAATTTTGACCGTATTTTTTCTGTAAAATCGTCTATAATTTTCTCCTGATAATCTACATATTCATTAAATGATATGACTTTTCCCATAACAGGCTTATTTATTCTTTGGCTTTTTAAGTATTCTACTTTTACTAATTCAAACAATATACTTTTATCTTCCGATTCAATCTTCACCATTAACCCAGGAAGCCCATAAAACTTCCAAGGTCCAAACTGAGTAGATATTTCTAAAGAATACCAAACAGAATATTTTCTGCCTCTAAAATTAAGTGATGCTTTATTACAAATTAAATCACCTATTTTGAGAGTACCTTCTTCTAATTCCCAATTGTATGAAGGCATTTTTTCAGAAACTATAACAGGGATAAATTCATTATTTGTATAAATATGGTCTCTGAATATTATTTCATTTTTTGTTAAATAATATTGGGTTCTTATACTGTCTTTATTTTCAATTTTAAAGTTAATAGATTCAAAATCATCAATATATATTGTATCATTATTGGTCTTTGTCTTATTATGAAATTCGGAATAAGCCTCATTTTTATCAATTCTTAATAAAATCATTTGAAACTTTCCATCATTAATATTTCTAAATTCATACGTAGCTAATACTTGATTGTTGCTTTGAGCAAAGGAAAAACAACAGGAAAACAAGAGTATTAACAAGATAACTATTTTATTTCTCATTTTTTGTCTAATTTAATTTGTTAAGAAGAGGTTGTTTTAAACAACAACCTCTTCTGATATTAAAGTTAATTTACAGCTAAAAAGGCTTTTACTGCGAGTTTCAAAGTTTGACAACCTGCCCAAGTAACGTCATAAATTGTAACTACGATATCTATTTCATTACCATCAAAATTCCCTTTAATTGTAATTTCACAATCATATAAGGATTGCTCATTCTTATAAAGAATACATGAAATTTCTTTCGTTGTATCAAATCGTAACTCTTCCGAAAATTCTACATCCAGCATCCCCTCTTCATTAATCATTATAAAATTATCTGAATCTAAAGAACCTACCTTAGCTGTGTCTGCAAAGCATTGAAATCCAATGAACAATAAGCAATATATATAAAATATTTTTTTCATGTTTTAAAATTTAAATTACATTTCAGCCGCTAATTCTTTTAAAAACTTTATAGAATCTTTAATACAACTACCTGAATCACTGGTAAAAGTGATATCTATATCTACAGGTTGACCATTAATCGTGCCTTTTATTTTAAGGCGGCATTCCAATAAATCTTCTCCACTCTCAACTTCAACATAATCTATACTTGATAAATTATGGTAATTTAAATCCTTTTCAAAAGTAATTTTCTGAATAAGAACATCCTTTTTCTCTGTATTTACAACATTACTTGCAAAAGCAAAGCTTCCGATTAGCATAAAAGCTAAAGTAAAAATTAATTTTTTCATTTTCTTAAAATGTTAACTTTAACAAAAATATCCAAACCACAAAAATTTAAAGCCGTTGTTTTTTTGGTTCTGTCCGGCTATACGGTTTTTCCGGTAAGCCTGCAATGCGTTATAGTATATAACCACTCCGTCATATTTTTTGTTATTTTTATCAATAACAAAATTATCGGGCAATGTATTGTATGGCTTATCCCAAAAACCGTATTTTTTTAATTACCGTCATCATCTGACGGGTCGTTGTCGTGATGTCTCGTTTTATCCCAATTCTTATCCGGGTCAGAAGTCGGGGTTATTTCTTTTAATGTACTTTGATTAATATCTGTATTTTGAACAGTATCTGACTCATCTGTACTGCACGAAACAAAACACCATAGCAATCCTGTTAACAAAGCATATTTTCTCATAATTGATTTTTTTATGTGATTTAACAATTATGAACTTTGCCGGCTTTGTTCATTTTTTATGCAACGAACTAAAAAAGATTTTTTGCTTTTTACAAGAATTTGATTTGACGATTCTTAAAAAAATTTAAGAATCGTCAAATCAATTTTAGTACATAAATAACACATAATGAGATATTTACATGACTTAAAAGTGTTTTTTGGATAAAAAAATAAAAAAGATTATTTTTGATGATTCAAAACCACTTTTTGATGCCGTTTTTAATGAAAAATAACCTCGTTTTGATTCCGATTTATTTCCTGATTTTCCTGTCGGGGAATATTTCTGCACAAAAAGTTCAGGATAGTTTGTCAAAATATTCATATACAGAACTAAGTTATTTAGCATTTGATTCCGAAAAAGATTCAATCCGTTTGCACATCTATATTAATGAATATAAACAACGGGCTTTCAGAGAAAAAAATAATGAACGGATAAGTGCTTATTACAAAACCTTTGTTTTTTATCAAAAACAGGAAGACCGTTTTACCTTTATAGACAGTGCTTTGCATTATGCTTATAAAACCCATGACAAAGCTCTTATCGGAGATGCTTATCTTGCCAGAGGAATTGTATATCACAATATAAAAGACTACAAAAAAACATTGGATAATTATCTGAAAGCCAATGATTATATCTCCCAAACTAACGATGCCTACAAAAAACACCGTATCAAAAACCTGATAGGTGTTATCAAAAATTATCTGGGTTATTATGAAGAGGCAGAAAATCTTTTCAGAGAATGTGTTGCTTATTTCGGGCAGGACGAAACAAGCTATAATATGCAACGGGGATATGTCAGTTCGTTAGAAGGATTAGCTTGGTCAGTACTCAAAACCAACCACATAGAAGAAAGCAACCAAATCCTGCAAACGGCTTTGCTATCCGTACAAAAAGCAGGTTTTTCCGGACTTGACGGGCATTATATCGTTTTCAAACAGGGAATCAACGATTATTTTCTGAATCATTATGACGAAGCCATCCGTAAAATTGAAGAAAAATTACCTTTTCTATACGAAAACGAAGATTTTGCGTGGGCAACCGTAGGTAATTTTTATATCGGGAAAGCCTTTTGGAACAAAAATGACAAAGAAAAAGCCATTGCTTATTTTAAGAATATAAACGAAGTGTTTGAAAACCAAAATTATACGCACCCTGATTTACGGGAAAGCTACGAACTGCTTATCAATTACTATAAAAGCAAAAATGATAAAGACAACCAAATCAGATATATAGAACAGCTCGTAAAAGTAGATAGTGTCTATAATCAAAGCTACAAACATCTTGTTGGTCAGATACATAAAGAATATGAAACCAAAGATTTGTTACAGGCAAAAAGAGAACTGCAAGCATCTTTATATATCCAGAAGCACAAAACTGCCATAATCTCTGTAACAGCTATTCTCATACTAGTAATAAGTGTTATCGTCTATGCTGTTCAACAAAAGAAAGCAAAAAAAACAGCACAGGAACTCATCAGGAAAATTGAAGATATGCAACAGTCAAAAGTCATATCTTTTGAATTTTTAAAAACAATACCCAAACCACAACAAATAAAAGATGAAACAGTCCAAAAATTATTAGAAAAACTCAACATATTTGAAGAAAAACAAAAATTCAGACATCCTGATATTTCTTTGGAAAAATTAGCCGGTTATCTCAAAACAAACACTACCTATTTATCTAATTTAATCAAAGAATATAGGGCAAAAAGCTTTGCCGATTATCTTAATACATTGCGTATAAATTATATTATCTATGAATTAAACAATGACCATTCCGGCTTTTTGAAATATTCATTAGATGCACTTGCCAAAGAAGCCGGATTTAAAAGCGGAGCTGTTTTTTCAAGAGCATTTAAAAAGTATATAAAAGTTTCTCCCTCTGTTTTTATAAAAGAACTCACAGAAAGTAAATTCAAAAAATTTTCATATACGTAACAATCAATTCGGCTTATACAATAATGCCTAAGGACTTAATCAAAATACTCATTATAGGTTCGGTATGGCCTGAACCACAAAGTACAGCTGCGGGCTTGCGTATGATACAGCTCATACAGGAATTCCTAAAAAGAGATTATACTATTCGGTTTGTGTGTGCGGCACAGCCTACTCCCTATTCTGCCAATTTAAACGATTTAAATATTATTACCGAAAATATCATACTTAACGACAGTTCTTTTGACGAACAGCTCAAAATATGGCAGCCTGATATTGTTATTTTTGACCGCTTTATGACCGAAGAACAATACGGATGGCGGGTTTCTGAAAATTGTCCCGATGCCGTTAAAATTTTAGACACAGAAGATTTACATTTTCTGCGAAAAGCTCGAGAAACGGCTTTTAAGGAAAACAGATATCTTGTTTTCAAAGATTACTTTTCGACGATGTTTTATCGTGAAATGGCTGCTATGTTACGATGTGATATTTCGCTTATTATTTCAGAATTTGAATACAAACTATTAACAGAAACATTCTCAGTAAATCCTGAAGCTTTAGCATATTTACCTTTTTTCAGTGAAACCATCTCTGATAAAGATGCCATGAGAATGTCAGGTTTTATAGAGCGTAAAAACTTTATGACTATCGGAAATTTTATGCACGAACCCAATTGGCAATCGGTTCTAAAACTACATAAAATATGGGGTGAAATCAAAAAGGTTCTACCAGATAGCGAATTGCATGTGTATGGTTCGTATGTAACGCCAAAAGCAGAACAACTTCACAATCCTAAGATAGGATTTTATATCAAAGGTCGGGCAGAATCTGTTGAGAAAGTTATGCAGGAATATAGAGTTTGTCTTGCACCGATTCCTTTTGGTGCCGGACTGAAAGGAAAATTACTCGATGCCATGAAAAACGGCTTGCCGTCTGTTACAACACCTATCGGTGCGGAAAGTATGTGTGGAAAACTTGATTGGAACGGTTTAGTCTGTGAAAATGATGATGATTTTATTGAAAAAGCAGTTACGCTTTACAACAATGAAAAAATCTGGAATCAATCGATTGAAAATGGCTTTAAGATTGTGAATACTGTTTTTGCTGCTCATACACATATCGAAAGTTTTTTTAAACAGTTAGAAGTACTTCAAAACGATTTAAAAAAGCACAGAAATCAGAATTTTATTGGGCAAATATTGCAATATCACACAGTGCAAAGTACAAAATATTTGAGCAAGTGGATAGAAGAAAAAAATCGAAAATAATCTTAACGTTATGGGGCTTTACGAAGTAACGGATTATATACACAAACTTTCAACCGAAGCATCGACCTTAAAGATAAGTCAAAGGTTTCAACCGGAGCCGTTTACCCGCCATTTACACTGACCGCTAACTATGGATATGTAACAAACGTTCCGAAGTTGTATAAATTTCCGAAAGTCATTGTAACGCTACCATTACTAAAAGTAACGTTTTTGAAATTGATGTTGTGTACAAATATAGCTTCTCCTTGGTTGTCAAAGCTTTCTGTTGTTGTTACTTCAATAATGCCATCAACACCACTGTTCCCATTTAGAGCATACCAGATTTCATTTGCATCCGGAATCACAGCAGAGCTATTATCGCAAAAGAACGTTGCCGGATTTGGGATGATATCATAAATCAGAAATTTCAATGTTGTATCGCTTTCGTCGATTATGAAAGTTCTGGGTTCATCGACAGGTGTAGCGGTATTTTGTATAAAATTTTCAGGAGTAGATAAAGCGAAAGCCTGCGAAGCCGAATTTTTAAAGAAAAACATCAGATTTCCCGGACAGTTTTGAATGGGTGAATCAGCCAAAATATTCGGTATCGTTGCACTTGTTATATAGTCGCCTAAAATCAATTCTGAAAATAGCTGTTGGTTGCCATCAGATTTTTCAAAAGTTGTGTTTATCAATACAATTCGGTGTGTATAGCCGGTAATAAAAGATTGTCCGCTTGTTTCGTTAGTCTGTCTGTTAGCAAAAGTTCTTATCTGAACAATTCCCGAATTAGCATTCCATTCTTCTACAACCGTGGGATTGGCAGGGGGAATGGCGGAACAGATTTGTTGCGACGTAATCGTGTTGTTATAAAGTCTATAAACAACACGGTTTGCAGACGAAATTTGAATAATTCTTGGTGAATCTTCGGGGGTAATTTCATTTATAAAATTAGATTCCGGAATCTGTAGCAGCAGACTTTCAGAACCGTTTACATAAAATATAAAAAACTGGTTGTTGGTTCCTTGGCAAGAACTTGCCTGGACAGAACTAAAATCAAATGATTCTATCGAGAAATCTCCGTCATCACAAGCTGTTATAAGCAGGAGAAAACAAATTACCGTGAAGATTTTTTTCATTGTAAACGAAATACTTTTTGCAAAAATAAACTTTTTAATCTTAGTGCTTGTTTAAAACTTATCTAATAATTCGTTTATGCTTCTTTTGGGTCGCTCCTACCTACTCGGTAGGAATGTTAAATTTTGAAACGATAGCTCTGCTATCCTTTAAAAATTTGCCTTCTTTTCCTCAAAAATAACTGATAAACATTTTTTATAGAAAAATTCAAAACAGGCACTTAAAGATTATCGATTGGAAATGATTTAAATCACTTCTATTAGAAAAAGTTAAAAATAGTTCATTAATAAATATCCGAATCAATATTATTATATTTGAAATCGAAGTCATCTTGACTTTTTAAGTTTATAAAATTTCTTTATCCCAATTACAATAAAAGCCAGGAAATTAAACCCTTTCCAACTTGTTACTGTTGTGTCAAATCTATTCAATAATGTTCTAAAACTATC
>JAVEUZ010000024.1:0-38728 GCA_034005285.1 Flavobacteriaceae bacterium | reverse complement strand
GAATTTCATAACAAATCTGATTGCAGGTATTATTGCCTATCACTTCTTACCAAAAAAGCCTTCCCTGAAATTTGAAACATTGAAATCTAATCAGTTAGCTGCATTTTAATAATCGAACTCAGGTTATCAATTACCTTTCTTCCAGATGCATCATAAATCTGAAGAATCTTTTGGGTATTTTCTTCCGAAACGACATAAAGGAATCCGTTATTAACAGGATTAGGATATATTTTTACAAAGTCCTGTTTAGGTTCATTTACTGACAAAATATCGGTTGAAAGCCTTACAATACAACCAGCTTGACTTCCTTTATAATTAAAAAACCAACCTCCTGCTAAAAGTTTTCCGTCTGTCTGAACTGCAAGAGTAGAAACCCTGTTGTTTGAAGAACTTGTAAATCCACTCCCTACATCAAAAGATTCATCTCTGCTTCCGTCATTGTTCAAACGAATAAGTCTGCTTACAGGAACTCCATTATATGAAGTAAATGACCCTCCAACTAAAATTTTCCCGTCAGCTTGTGCATAAAGACTTGAAATGGAAAGAATATTATTATTGTCTATTTCCCATTCTCCTGTAACAAAAGAAGTATCTCTACTTCCGTCGCTATTCAGTCGTACGATTTTATGTGCAGGATTATCCTGAAAAGTACTAAAATCTCCACCTATTACAATCTTCCCACCAGACTGAATAGCCAAAGCATACAAAATTCCACTCGGAAACCCGTTTCCAACATCAAAAGAAGTATCCCTACTTCCGTCAGGATTTATACGAACAACACGACGAACAGGAACGCCTTGATACTGCGTAAATTGTCCAGCTGCTACAATCTTTTCATCAGGCTGAATCATAATATCATATAAATCACCTATTAATCCTCCGTTTATCTGAAAAGAAGTATCTCTACTTCCATCATTGTTCAGACGGATAATCCTGTTTGCAGAAGCACCTTGATATGAAGTAAATGACCCTCCAACTATTATTTTACCATCATTCTGCAAGACAATCGAATTGACAATATAATTTATTGATGACCCTGTTGTAAATCCATCTTCCATATCGAAAGAAGTATCACGACTCCCGTCGCTATTCAGACGGATAATTCTGTTAGCAGGAACTCCCTGATAATTTTCAAAACGTCCACCCACCAATATTTTTCCGTCTTCCTGTAAAACTATTTTATAGACTACATTATCAAAACCTTCTTCCATATCGAAAGAAGTATCACGACTTCCGTCACTATTCAAACGAATAATTCTCTTTGCAGGAACTCCCTGATAAGTTTCAAAGAAACCACCTACTATGATCTTTTCGTCCGGCTGAATCACGATGGAATAAACAGGATTATTAAACCCTATTCCCGTTTGAAAAGAAGTATCAATGTCTGTTTGACTTTGAGTATTAAACACATTGAATCCAAAAAATAAAAAAAGGAAAAATCTCATTATAATTGGTTTTATGAATATTAAAGATGTTAGAGTTGTTTCAACTTGCTAGAATAGGCAAAAAATCTGATATTTACAGAGCTTTAAATAACACCAGCTCTGACAAAAGTAGGTTTAAGCACAAATCAGAATCATAAAATTTATACTTTTGTGAGATTTTAGGCTCTCAAGAGAACAAAATAATGTTTAACCGTTGAATCGTCAAATCGTTTAACCGATTCAACAAATCAACAACAAAATGCACATACCACAAAATATATTAGACAAAGTAAACCAATGGCTGACTCCGACTTTTGATGAAAAGACAAGAGAAGAAATCGAGCTTTTGATGACTTCAAATCCGAAAGGATTAGAAGATGCTTTTTATAGGGATTTAGAATTCGGAACGGGAGGAATGCGAGGAATTATGGGAGTTGGAACCAACCGAATCAACAAATACACTTTAGGAAAAAATACGCAAGGTCTTTCGGATTATCTGAAAAAATCCTTTCCAAACCAAGAATTGAAGGTTGCAATTGCTTACGATTGCAGACATAACAGTAATACGTTGGCAAAAGTGGTTGCAGATGTTTTTTCGGCTAACGGAATCAAGGTTTTTCTGTTTTCGGATATGCGTCCTACACCCGAACTTTCGTTTGCGGTTCGCTATCTGAATTGTCAGGCAGGAATTGTTTTGACTGCTTCTCACAATCCACCGGAGTATAACGGATATAAAGTATATTGGAATGACGGAGCTCAACTTGTTCCGCCTCAAGACGGAGAAATTATTAAAGTAATTGAAAATCTTTCATACAACGAAATCAAATTTGATGCGAATGAAAATCTGATTCAATATATTGATTCGGAGGTTGATGAGGCTTTTGTGCAATCAACTATCAAAAATGTGAGCTTCAACACACCCGAAAGTGCAAAACGCAATTTGAAAATCGTTTATACTGCACTTCACGGAACTTCGATAAAACTTATTCCGACTGTTTTGGAAAGAGAAGGTTATTCTGATGTTCATATTGTGGAAGAACAAGCAGAACCAAACGGTGATTTTCCAACGGTTAAATCACCAAATCCAGAAGAACCCGAAGCTCTCGCGATGGCTTTAGATTTAGCAGAAAAAACAGGTGCCGACATTGTTGTCGGCACAGATCCTGATTCGGACAGGTTGGGAGTGGCAGTTCGTGATTTGGACGGAAAAATGCTACTCTTAAACGGAAACCAAACAATGGTTATTATGACTGCTTTTTTATTAGAACAATGGAAAAGGGCAGGAAAAATTATGGGAAAAGAGTTTATCGGTTCTACGATTGTTTCGACCCCAATGATGTTGGATTTAGCAGAAGATTACGGAGTAGAATGTAAAGTTGGATTAACAGGTTTTAAATGGATTGCAAAATTCATTCGTGATTTTCCGAATCAGACGTTTATCGGAGGAGGAGAAGAAAGTTTCGGATATATGGTTGGAGATGCAGTTCGTGATAAAGATGCAGTCGGAGCTATTTTGCTGGTTTGCGAAATTGCCTCTCAAGCCAAAGCATCGGGAAGTTCGCTATACAAAGAGCTTTTAAATTTGTATGTGGATTATGCTTTTTACAAAGAACATTTGATTTCGATTACCAAAAAAGGAATTGAAGGAGCTAACCAAATCAAGCAAATGATGATTGATTTACGTGAAAATCCGATGTCTGAAATTGCAGGGCAACGAGTAGTAATGGTTGAAGATTATCAGTCGTCCGTTGCTAAAGATTTAATGAGTGGAGATACTTATGAAATTACTATTCCAAAATCAAATGTACTGATTTATTACTTGGAAGACGGAAGTAAAATTTGTGCAAGACCAAGTGGAACCGAACCGAAAATCAAATTTTATTTCAGTGTAAACGAACCTTTGGAATCCATCGAAAAAGTAAAAGAAACCGAAGCATTTTTAGATTCAAAAATCCAGAGGATTATTGAGGATATTACACTTTAAGACAAAATGCAATACTAAATTATAACTCTTTTTGGCTATAATTTACATTATAACATATTTTTGCTATAATGAATATTATAACTCTTTTTGGTTATATATATGATTATAACTGAAATTTACTATATTTGTACTTTTATACGTAGTGATGACTGCAATTATAACCGGAGATATTGTCAATTCGAGATCGGTAGCTGTTGAAAAGTGGTTACCCGTTTTGGAATCGGCTTTGAGTAAATTTGGCACAAAAGAAAAAGATTGGGAAATTTTCAGAGGAGATAGTTTTCAGTTAGAAACGGCCCCCGAAAATGTCATCAAAGTGGCTATTTATCTTAAAACGGTTATAAAAACAATCGATTTGTTAGACTTGCGAATCGGAATCGGAATCGGAGAAAAAAATTTTGTAGCCGGTACGGTCAAAGAATCCAACGGAGAGGCATTTGTGTTTTCGGGAGAGGCATTTGAAGGACTCAAAAAACGAAGTTTTTCGCTTAAAACCCGTTCAGAAAAAACCGACCGGCAAATAAATCTGATTTTTGATTTATTGATGATTATCACCGGAAAATGGAATGTCAACACGGCCAAAACCG
The DNA here is from genome assembly GCA_034005285.1 of Flavobacteriaceae bacterium. Lineage (GTDB taxonomy): Bacteria > Bacteroidota > Bacteroidia > Flavobacteriales > Flavobacteriaceae > Flavobacterium. The sequence goes on along the minus strand of JAVEUZ010000024.1, from coordinate 34,733 downwards.
TTTGTGCTTCTTTGGATTTCCCTGATTTAACCCAAATGGAATTAGCCGAAAAAATCAATAAAAAACAAAGCCAAATCAGTCGTGAGCTAAAAAAAGCAGGGTTTGAAGAGGTGCTCAAAGCAATAAACTTTTGTCAAGATTCAATAAATGACGATGCAACTATTTATTCTTAAAATACTATTAGCTCATTTGGCAGGAGATTTCGTTTTTCAACCCAAAAAATGGGTCGAAGACCGAAGTAAAAACGGCTATAAATCCGTCTATTTGTATTTGCATATAGCTGTACATTTTTTGCTTTTAATATTACTTTTCGCAGCCGAACTTCAAGCGGTTTTTAGTTATATTCTACTTATTGTCCTATCCCATTTTCTGATTGATTTAGGTAAAATATATCTGGAGCGAACAAATCGGTTCAGCACTTTAACACTATTTATAACCGACCAATTGTTGCACTTTTCTGTACTGACAGGAGTGGTGTTTTGGCGGTTTTCTGAAGTGTCGTTTTTATCGGTAATTTCTGTTGAAAAATTGTTGCTCTACATCATTGCTTTGCTGTTGATTACTTCGGTTACTTCGATTGCAATGAAACTATTTTTTAGTAAATGGAACGAATCTTTCAAGAAAAAAACACAACGTAAAGAGTCCCTCAAAAATGCAGGAAACATCATCGGAATCACAGAACGATTACTCGTAGTACTGTTTATAAATATAGGTTTTTTTGAAGGGATAGGCTATTTGCTGGCAGCAAAATCTATTTTCCGATTCGGAGACCTAACCAATGCAAAAGACCGAAAACTCACAGAATATATATTATCGGGAACATTGATTAGCTTTGCAGTTGCCATTATTGTCGGAATTGCATTGCGATATGCTCTGATGAGTTTATAGAAAAATGACTTAAAAACACCCTTCTAGGGACATATTATATGATTAGCCAATACTTTAAAAAAATATTCCGATTTGCCAAGCCGTACAAAAAGTATATGTGGTTGAATATATTTTTCAACATTTTATATGCTTTGTTTAGTGCTTTGTCGTTTCTGACTTTGATGCCTATGCTTGATGTTTTGTTCAAAAATGAGAACAAAATAACAGAAACTCCAAAATATGAGGGCATTATGGAATTAGGCAGTTATCTAAAAGACTATATGGCTTATTGGATAACAAATTCGATGGAACAAAACGGAGCTTTGCAAACGCTTATGGTGTTGATTACTATTGTCATAGGAACGTTTTTGCTTAAAAATCTGTTCAATTATTGGGCAATGTTTTTTATTACATTTTTGCGAAACGGAATCCTGAAAGACATCAGAAATGCTTTGTACAAAAAAACGGTTGAGTTGCCATTGTCCTATTTTTCCGAAAAGCGAAAAGGAGATATGATTTCGAGAATGACCTCTGATGTATTGGAAATTCAACATTCGTTTTTGTCAGTTTTGGAGCTTTTAGTCAGAGAACCTTTGACGATTTTATTCACTATCGGAGCAATGTGTTTTATCAGTATTGAACTTACGTTATTTGTGTTTATTTTCATTCCGATTTCGGGTTTTTTGATTTCGTTGGTCGGAAAATCCCTGAAAAAAAATTCGGACAAAGCTGCACAAGAACAAGGTTATTTTCTTTCTATTATTGACGAAACGCTTGGAGGACTCAAAGTGATTAAAGGATTTAACGGAGAAAAGAGATTTCAACAAAAATTTGAAGATTCTACCTATCGTTTTTTCAAGCTGAACAACCGAATTCTAAACCGTCAGAATTTATCTTCGCCTATGAGTGAATTTTTGGGAATCGTAACCATTGCTACACTTTTGGTTTATGGAGGTCAGATGGTTTTGGTGGACGGAACATTATCGGGAGCAGCTTTTATTACGTATATGGGCTTGGCTTACGGAGTTTTGACACCTGCAAAATCTATTTCCAAAGCATCATATTCCGTTAAAAAAGGAAATGCAGCAGCAGAACGAGTTTTGGAGGTTTTGGAAACCGAAAACCCGATTACCAGCAAACAAGGTTCGGTAATAAAGAATACATTTGAAGACAGAATTTCTATCGAAAACATCAGTTTTGCTTACGAAAATGAAAATGTATTGAGTAATTTCTCACTTCAAGTTCCCAAAGGAAAAACAGTGGCTTTGGTTGGACAATCCGGAAGTGGAAAGAGCACGATTGCCAATTTACTGACCCGTTTTTATGATGTCCAAAAAGGAAAAATCAAAATTGACGGAATTGACGTTAAAGATTTCAATTTACAGAGTTTGAGAGGACTTATGGGATTGGTTACTCAAGATAGTATTTTGTTTAATGATACCATTAAAAACAATCTATTGTTAGGTAAAGAAGATGCTTCGGACGAAGAAATCATCGAAGCTCTGAAAGTTGCGAATGCCTACGAATTTGTCAAAGATTTACCGGGTGGAATCGAAACCAATATCGGAGATAGCGGAAATAAACTTTCGGGAGGGCAAAAACAAAGACTTTCGATTGCAAGGGCTGTTCTGAAAAACCCACCAATTATGATTTTGGACGAGGCAACTTCCGCTTTGGATACCGAATCCGAAAGATTAGTACAACAAGCCCTTGAAAATATGATGCAAAACCGAACTTCGGTTGTGATTGCACACCGACTTTCGACCATTCAGAAAGCAGATACGATTGTAGTCATGCGAAAAGGAGAAATCGTAGAACAAGGCACTCACGATGAGCTTCTTGCCAAAAACGGAATGTATTCTAAATTGGTGCAAATGCAGAGTTTTGAGTAATTTGGCTCACAGATTACACAGATTTTCACAGATAAATTAAAAAAGTAAATATTTATGAAAAGAGAGTATTTTACAGCACTATTTATGGTAATTTCCGTTGTGTTGGTTTTAACAGCAGGTTATTTTCTTGAAGATGAAGTTGTTGCAGACAAACTTCATAAGTTTATTGTGATTTGGCTTATTATAGCCTATTCTTTGGGGCAATATTCTACAAAATTTCCAAAGGCTTTTTAAATGTACATCGAAAATCCTAAAATAAAATCACTTGCTCCGAACACGATTGTTTGGAAGTATCTGGATTTGTCAAAATTTCTGGATTTACTGTTACACAAGCAGCTTTTTATGGCTCGGTCGGACAAATTTGAAGACCAATATGAAGGAACCTTTAGCGAACCAACATTTCAGGAAATCAAAAAACTCTCCGAAAACAATCCGAAGTTTTTAGAATATTACAAGGAGCATCGCAAAAATGTAGTTATCAGTTCTTGGCATATTAATGAGGTGGAATCATTTGCGATGTGGCAGATTTTCACTAAGGATAACGAAGGTTTGGCAATTCAATCTACGATTGGGCGAATTCAGGAAGCATTACGATTAGAACTGCATTATCAGCAACATATAGGCGAAGTAAATTATGTTGATTACAAAACACAACACATACCATTTGAAGACACCTTTTTCCCGTTTCTGTTTAAGCGAAAAGCCTTTAATTACGAAAAAGAAGTCCGAATCATTACAGATGCGAGTGCCAGATACAAATCCATCAACGAAGGACTAAAAATAAATATCGATGTTCAAAAGCTTATCGAAAAAATATACATTCACCCCAAATCAGAAAATTGGTATAAGCGACTAATTTATGAATTGATGCACAGAATGGATATGGATTTTGACATCGGGGTTTCTGACTTGGAAAGTGATATTTTAATTTAGCTCGGAAAATTAATTCACAGGAGCATATTTTTCAATTACCCATTCTTTTTGTAAAAGATTTACAAAATGATAGTGAAGAGAATCATTTTTATCGAAAGCCCCGTTTTTGTTTATATCTTCGATAGTCCTGAAATACAGCCTGCTTTGTGGCTCAATAATATTCCAATCTATCAATTCGTGATAATCTGATGAAAGTTTGGTAAAATTGTTACCGTCAATCTCACTAATATAAAGTGATTTGATATCATTTGAATCTAAAATACCATCACGATTTGTATCTTTATCTACCAAAGTATAAATCAACAACTGCTTTTTTGTTTTTTCACTAAATGCTTGAGGATAAGTAACCGTTTGAATTTGCACTTTCTTGTCGGTAAGTAGTCTTAAATTCACAGAATCTTTATGCTGAATTTTTATATTTTCCAAATATCCGGTTAACTCAAAACGATTATAATTAGAGATAGAAAAACTCACAGAATTGGCTCGACTTGAACCATATAGCTTTCCATTGCTTTCATAAACTCTGACATCGCCAACCGGATGTAATAAAAAATTAGTACCTTCTATATGAATGGGTAAATCTGCAATCTTTATCTGCGAAGGCTCTGTTTTCTCTATTTCTGATGTTACTTGTTTTGCAACAGACTCTTCATAAATAACTTTTGGTTGCTCTTTCTTTTCTTCTTTGCACGAAAGAAGAACAAAAGCATTTATAAATATTAATATCCTAAAAAAAGTGTTCATACTGTGATGAGATATGCTTCAAAGATAATATTTTTTTAGAAATCTACAATCGTGCGGTCAGTTTCACATTAAATACTCGTGTGGTCATATAATTCGGAATACCATATTGATTTTTAGTATAAACATCTCTCACCCAAGTATTGGTAATGGCGTTTTGGTTATTAAAAAGATTGAAAATTTCTAAGCCCAAAGACAAATCTCTAAATTTTCTGAGCCAATGTCCTTCTGGGCGTTGGTCATTATTTTCTGTTAAAACATAAGAAAAACCAACATCCGCACGACGATAATCTCTCAATCTTAACTGATAATCATAGGCATCTGCATACGAAGGCGAACCACCAGGCAGTCCGGTATTATAGACTAAATTCAAATATAATTTCAGACTCGGAATATTGGGTACATAATCCTGAAATAAGATTCCGAATTTCAGTCTTTGGTCGGTAGGTCGAGCTATATAACCTTTGTCATTCTGATTTTCTTCTGTTTTCAAATATCCGAAACTAAACCACGATTCTGTTCCAGGAACAAATTCTCCGTTAAGTCTCATATCGACCCCATAAGCATAAGCGTCTGCATCATTATTGGCACGGTAACGAATCCGGACATTGTCCAAAGTATAGGTATTAACATCTGCAAGATTCTTATAATATACCTCGCTAACCAATTTGAATGGTCTATCCCACATTTTAAAACTATAATCGTTTGCGACAACTAAATGAAAAGATTGTTGGGCTTTTATATCGGTTTGCAAGTTTCCGTCAAAATCTCGGAGTTCTCTATAAAATGGCGGTTGATGATATAAACCGGCTGACAGCCTGAACAACATATCTCGACTCCAATCGGGTTTGATAGCAAATTGTACACGGGGACTAAAAACCATCGAACTGTTTGATGTGTCATCTGCCGAAATATTCCAATGGTGCATACGCACACCGGCATTGTACCAAACTTCATGCGAACCCAAAAAAGATTTTTTACTCCATTGCGCATAGCCTGAAAAACGATTAATCTCGGTATAATTGGTTGCACGTTTGTATTGATACGGAACCAATGGCCCTTGATATGGGTTATAGGGTTGGTCATTATTGGGCAAATCGATAATGGGCGGATTTAAGGAAAATCCCGCAGAATCTATAACCTCCCACTCTACCAATCTGTCGCGGATATCTTCTCTTGAATATTTGAAACCCCATTCTATATTATGGTCTTCAATCTTGTGAAATCCTTTTACCTCAGCATTCACGATTAAAGCATCTAGATCATTCCGGGCGTGATTAAGTTGCGTCCCCACTCCCCTGCTGAACGTTACATCGCCAAAAGTTTCAGAACCGATATTGCTATCAACTTCACCCAGATAATAAGCCGCAAAAATATCAAAATACTCTTGTTCCAAAGTGTGATACACAGAACCTATAAACTTTAAGGTAAAATTATCGTTTACGTGAAAAGTACTTTTTAATGCTCCAAAATAGGTTTCATAATTGTCATTTTCCTGTCCGTCATAAAAAATCTGTAAGGCGATTGGTTCGTCTATAGTACCAAAATTGGTCTGTCGTGACAGCGGTCGGTATTTGTACTTATTTTGAGAAATATTTCCGAGAAAACTCCACTGCCAACGAATATTAGGTCTAAAAGTCAGATAGGTTTGCACATCGGCAAACGTAGGTCTGAAATTGGTTTCTGTTTCCTGACTGTTTACCAATAAGCTATTATCTCTGTAACGAACTCCGGTAATATTTGACCATTTTTGATTTTTTGAAGCCCCTTCAACCGTTAGGCTTCCTCCGAGAAGACTGGCTTCTAAAGAAGCTCCAAAACCTCTGGGAATCCTATAAGTAATATCCAAAACAGAAGACATACGGTCGCCATATTTTGCCTGAAAACCGCCTGCAGAAAAATCGACATTCTGAACCATATCGGTATTAGTAAAACTTAAACCTTCCTGTTGACCGGAACGAATCAAAAACGGGCGATAAACTTCAATTTCGTTGACGTAAACTAAGTTTTCGTCATAATTTCCGCCTCGAACAGCGTATTGCGTACTTAATTCATTATTGGAAATAACGCCCGGTAATGATTTCAAAATATTTTCGACTCCCGCATTTGCTCCCGGAATTTTACTGATAACAGCGGGTTCAATGGTGGTAATACCTTCTACCCTTTTTCGCCCTCCGGAAATAATAGTTATTTCGCCAAGTTGTTCTTCGTTGGCTTTCATCACAAAATTATGTTCATAATCTTCGTTGGCTTTTAGCTCAACTGTTAAAGTTACAGTTTTTAATGTGATATGCGAAAAAACAATCGTTACCTTTTGATTGGACGGAACACTCAATAAGTAAAATCCATTGGCATTACTAGTGGTAAATTTACTTGAATAAGACACAGAAACCTCCTCAACGGGCTGACTATTTTCATCAAGGATAACTCCTTTAATACGTGCTGTTTGCGAAAAAGAAGCTGCTGTAAATAACAACAACGCTATAATAAAATTTGTTCTCAAAATGAAGAATTATTTTTTTTGACTTCTAAAAAAATGGGATTCAAATATAGTTGAATTTCCCACATTATCGACAACAATCAGTTTTAAATCGTTTTTTCCTTCTTTAACGATACCATCGTCAAAATCGTGTGTGAGTTTTTTAGTTTTATAATCATATTCCATTAAAATCCACTGATTGTTGAGATAAGCATTATAGGAAGCAATGCCGGATAAGTCATCTGAAATGGAAAATTCTAAATATTTTTGAGTACTCATCCACTTTCCAGCTTGAAACTGAATCGGTGTGATTTTCGGTGAAACACTGTCTTTTACCAATTTGAAATCTCCGAGATTTCGACTGCTTGCCGAGAATTTTTTGTTTTTGAATGAGGTTTTTATATAATTTATTTTATTTCCTTCTATCATTCCTATAAAATATTTTTCAGGATTTTCAACGCTTTTTTCTATTGAAATCACAATGTTTTTCTGAATCGGAATATATTTATCTCCTATACTGACAACATCGCCATTTATCTCAAAATCAATAGCTCCATCATTATAAAAAGTCTTTTCCCGAATATAAATTGAAACGTTTTCTTTTGCAAAATTATGGTCATTATCAGACATTATCTTATAAGGCGTTTGTTTTTCTTTATTCAGAATTTTTGCCTCTTGGTTTACATATTGAACCGGAATGTTTACTACAGTTTTATTTCCGTGATAATCTGATATTTCAATCTTACAATTCTGAACAACATTAGGCAAAACACTAACAACTCCACTATTTGAACTTTTATTCACCAAACTTAGATCGTATGATTTCTTGTAAAACAACTTTTGAAAACGGTTTCCGGTTCTTTTAAACTGTTCAAAATCAATATAATTATTGATATGTCTAGTTTCATCAAAAGAAAAAGTATCAAATTTAATTTCAAAATTCTTCTTTCCGTTGACGTGTACAGAAATAGCATAGACTCCATTTTTTCCATAATTATTTACCGAAAGATCGTGCGTATTAAGTCCAAAACCAATCTCACCGTTAGCTACAATTCTTGACGCAAGATAACTGCCATCCTTTTGCAAAGACAAAGAAACAATTACTGGTTTCTCAGATTGGTTTACCACTGTTTTTTCACCCAATGGATATACCATCAAACCATTTACAACAGGAGCTCTTGTATCTTTTACTGCTTTATCCAAACCAAAAAAAAGCGGATTAATAATGTGTTCTGTTTGGGTATTTCTAAATTCATAATGCAGATGCGGACCACCGGAACCACCGGAATTACCGGACAACCCTATTAAATCACCTTTTTTAACCGGAAGTTCAAATATAGTAGGGAACATTTCTATTTCATAAGACTCTTTTTCATAATGATGTTTTTTAATATAATCTTCAATTTCTCCTTGTGCTTTTTGCAAATGGCCATAAACCGTTGTATAACCGTTTGGGTGTGTAATGTAAATTGCTTTTCCATAACCGAAAGTCGAAATTTTTATACGAGAAACATAACCGTCGGCAGTTGCATAAACCGGTAAGCCTTCTTTCATCTGTGTACGAAAATCGATTCCGGAATGGAAATGATTATTCCTCAACTCTCCAAATGTTCCCGAAACAGACAACGGAATGTCTAAAGGAGAACGAAAATAATCTACAGGATAATCTTGAGCGTAAAGCACAACAGTCGTAAAAAGAAATAAACAAATTTTTTTCATATAAAAACTTTATTGACTCACAAATATATTATTGGATTCATCTAAATTTTTCGATAAATTTCAGACAACAAAACATGTTCCAAGAAACTGTTTTAACCCAAATTACTTTACAAATTTTGCGGTTTTTTGTATGAGCTAACATAGCGAAATCTATTTAATTTTGCAAGACTAAACAAATCTATATTCAAAAGCAGTATAATCAAGGCTGTTTGACGAAGTTAATAAATAAAAAAATTAAAAAAATTGATATTTTATTTGTGTTCCTTAATAATGAATACTAAATTTGTAGATTGACTAATGGATATAAATCTGTTATGAGTGATTTGGTCGAAATTGTTAATTCTCTTGAGAATAAGCTAAAAAAGCTTATCGGCAAAGTTGAAAAATCAGAAATGAATGTCAATTTTTTGAGAGAAGAATTAGAAAAATCCAATGGGGTTATACTGCAGCAATCGGAAGAAATTGAAAGTCTAAAGCAGCAGTATGACACACTCAAATCGGCTTATTCATTGTCTGGCAGTAATGAATATAAAAGAGAAACGAAGCTAAAAATAAACTCATTAATACGAGAAATTGACCAGTGTATCATTCACTTGTCTGAATAAAAAAGTATGAATGAAAAATTAAAAATCAAAATATCTATTGCAGACAGAGTATATCCTTTGACTGTTGACCTATCGCAAGAAGAAGGTCTAAGGAAAGCTTCTAAAAAAATTGATATGATGATTAAACAGTTTGAGCAAAACTATGCTGTTAGAGACAAGCAAGATGTTTTGGCAATGTGTGCCTTACAATTTGCTTCACAGGTAGAACAAAGTCAACTTTCAAAAACAGAAGAAAGTGAAACAGCAAAACTCAGACTACAACAAATTGATGATTTTTTAGCTGAATATCTCGCAAAATAATACGTTCTTAAAAAACACAAAGATACTGCCTACATTAGTTTCTAATTTGATAAACTCAACACCAACAACTAAAACGGGTGAATCATCGTTACTAAAGCAAGTCCCGCCAGTACGGGAATCCTTGAACAGCGAGTTAGCCCAAACCTTGTCATAACGAGTTTATGCAATCATCTAATGTAGGCTTTTTTTATATATAAACCTTAAATCAGAAAATGGAAATCATAACAATTATTGTCGGAATTATCGCATTAGGAAGCGGTTTCGGCATTGCCAAGATTATAGAAAAAAGTAATGCGTCGAACCTAATTAAAAGTGCCAAAAAAGAAGCAACTTCCATACTAAAAGATGCCAATACAGAATCTGAAGCCATAAAAAAAGACAAACTTTTGCAAGCCAAAGAAAAATTTCTTGAATTAAAAGCAGAACACGAACAGGTAATTTTATCAAGAGATAAAAAAATAGCAGAAGTAGAAAAACGCATACGCGACAAAGAATCACAGGTTTCAAATGAATTGGCAAGAGCCAAAAAATCGGCTGAAGAATTTGAAAGTAAAACTGCCGATTACAACAATCGAATAGAAATTTTAGATAAAAAACAAGAAGAATTAGAACGTATTCATCGAAGCCAAGTAGAGCAACTCGAAGTAATCTCCGGAATGTCTGCCGAAGAAGCCAAAGAACAACTGGTAGAAAGCCTTAAAGCCGAAGCCAAAACGCAGGCAATGGCTCACATCCAGGAAACTATTGAAGAAGCAAAACTAACCGCTCAACAAGAAGCTAAAAAAGTAATCATCAATACGATACAAAGAGTTGGAACAGAAGAAGCCGTAGAGAACTGCGTTTCTGTTTTTAACATAGAATCTGACGATGTAAAAGGAAGAATTATTGGTCGTGAAGGGCGAAACATCAGAGCTTTAGAAGCTGCAACAGGCGTGGAAATTATTGTTGACGACACACCCGAAGCCATTATTTTATCTTGTTTTGACCCGGTAAGAAGAGAAATTGCCCGTTTATCTCTGCACAAATTAGTAACAGACGGACGTATTCACCCAGCAAGAATTGAAGAAGTTGTTGCCAAAACAACCAAACAAATTGACGATGAAATCATCGAGGTGGGAAAACGTACCGTAATCGATTTAGGGATTCACGGTTTGCATCCTGAATTAATAAAAATTGTAGGAAGAATGAAATATCGTTCATCTTACGGTCAAAACCTATTGCAACACTCCCGTGAGGTAGCCAAACTCTGCGGAATCATGGCTGCCGAATTAGGGTTAAACGTAAAACTTGCCAAACGTGCCGGATTATTGCACGACATTGGAAAAGTTCCGGAAACGGAAAGTGAATTGCCACACGCTATTTTGGGTATGCAATGGGCAGAAAAATATGGCGAGAAAGAAGAAGTCTGCAACGCTATTGGAGCTCACCACGACGAAATTGAAATGAAATCGCTTATTTCTCCAATTATTCAGGTTTGCGACGCTATTTCGGGAGCAAGACCGGGAGCAAGAAGACAAGTATTGGATTCTTATATCCAACGTCTAAAAGACCTCGAAGCCATTGCGTTTGGATTTAGCGGTGTAAAAAATGCCTATGCTATTCAAGCGGGTAGAGAATTGCGTGTAATTGTAGAAAGCGAAAAAGTCTCTGATGATATGGCAGCCAAACTCTCTTTTGAAATATCACAAAAAATTCAAACTGAAATGACCTATCCGGGTCAAGTGAAAATTACCGTTATCAGAGAAACCAGAGCGGTTAATATTGCAAAATAATTTTTTAAAAAATATTCCTTTAACAGCTTCCAAAATCTGGGAGCTGTTTTTTTATTTTGCCCTGGGATGAAAGGTATTAACAACCTTAGTAAGATGCTTTCTGTCGAGATGCACATATACTTCTGTCGTTGTGATAGACTCATGTCCGAGCATAAGTTGGATAGCCCGTAAATCGGCTCCGTTTTCAAGTAAATGGGTTGCAAAAGAATGTCTGAATGTGTGCGGACTTATAGATTTCTTCAACCCAATCTTTTCGGCAAGATTTTTAATTACCGTAAAAACCATAGCTCTCGTAAGCTGTTTTCCTCTCCGGTTCAGGAATAAAATATCTTCATATCCTTTTTGAATTGAAAGCCCAGTTCTTACCTCATCTATATAAATATTAATATATTTCATTGTATGATTTCCGATAGGCACAAAGCGTTGCTTGTCGCCTTTACCGGTAACCTTAATAAAACCCTCGTCAAAAAACAAGTCTGATATTCTGAGATTAATCAGTTCCGAAACACGAAGCCCGCAACCATAAAGTGTCTCGAGCATAGCTCGGTTTCTTTCGCCTTCATTTGTTGATTTATCTATGGCATCTATCAGAGCATCTATTTCTTCGACAGAAAGTGTATCGGGCAATTTACGTCCGGTTTTGGGTGTTTCTATCAGCTCCATCGGGTAGTCTTTTCTGTAATCTTCGAAAATAAGATACGAAAAAAAGCTTTTGAGTCCGGAAATAATACGGGCTTGCGTACGCGGACTGATTTCTTTAGAAATATAATATATAAACTCCTGAATGGTTTCTTCACTGATATTTACAGGAGAAATATTAATCTGGTGGTCATCGAGATAATGGGTCAGCTTTTGCAAATCCAGAGAATAATTATCAATGGTGTTTTGCGAAAGACCACGCTCTAATTTCAGATACTGCTGAAAACTTTTGATGTAGTGATTCCAGTTCATTATCACAAAGAACGGAAAATCTTAGAAATAAAAAAACCTCCCAGAATGAGAGGTTTTTGTTAATATTAAAATGTTGATTTCTGTAAACTAAAATCTATAGCCTAAACTAATTTGAAATACAGAGTTTTTTTCTTTATAATTATCAACATCAGCTATATTACTCAAGCCTAAGTTATATCTTGCTTCAACAAATATGTTTTCGGTAAAATCATATCCGAGACCAAGATTTAACCCAAAGTCAATTCCTTTATAAAAGTCCTTTACATCTTCTTCTCCTGAATCAGATTCAGTTGTTCCTCCAAAAGAATAAGTTTCTTCCCAATCTGCTTTAGCACTCATTAGGAAACCTACCTGAGGTCCTGCAAGAATACTAAAATTTTCAGCCACATAATATTTAGCCATAATTGGAATATTCAAATAATTTAATTTCATTGTAGTTTCATATTTATAGGATTCTCCTCCAAAACTTTCACTCTCCTCATATTTAGCTCCTTGAGTAGAAAACAACAATTCTGGCTGTACTGAAAACTTGTCTGTAATCTTAATTTCTATAACACCTCCTAAATGAAAACCTATTTTTGACTTTGTGTCTTCTGTATCTCCTGTTAAATTCGAGATATTTAATCCTGCTTTTGCACCAAATTTAATGTCTTGTGCATTAGCTGTTCCAAATGCAACAACAGCTAAAATTGATAAAATAATTTTTTTCATGTTTTTAAATGTTTTAAAGTTAACAAAACAAATTTATAGCATTATTTTTTTAGATTCAACAAGACTTTTGAGAGTTATCAACAAGGTTGTCAACATTTTTTTAACATTTTATATTATAGGGGCAAAACAATAAAACAGTTTTGTTTTCAGTTTTTATAAATATCATTAAAAACTAAAAACTATGAAAAAGAGTTTAATAATAATACTGTTAACTATTACGGGATTCTCTTCGTCGAATGCCCAAATGTTGCAATTCGGCGTTAAAGCAGGGGTAAACTTTTCGACGCTGGAAGGAGACAACACTTATGACCTAAGTCATTATACCAATTTTCATTTTGGTGCTGTTTTAGAGCTGGGAATTTTCCAAAACTTTTCCATCCAGCCGGAGCTTCTGTATTCTTCACAAGGAGCAAAAGTAGATAGTGATGCTGTCAAAGACATTAAGTATGATTATATTACCGTTCCGGTATTGGCAAAATTTTATCTGATAACAGACAAACTGAGCCTCGAAGCAGGACCTCAATTTTCATTTATGATAAATGAAAATGTTCCCGACCAGTTTGAATCAAAAACCTTTGACTTTGCCTTGGCAGGAGGTTTGGCATACAACATAACCAATAACTTTTTTGTACAGGCAAGATATGTTGCCGGACTTAGTGAAGCGGCAAAAGATGCCGAAATAACCAACAAAGTAATCCAACTTTCTGCTGGAATCAAATTCTAAAAAGAATTTTATTTAATAATTCTAAACCGTTTCTATTGTGAAACGGTTTTTCTATTTTTACAAAAAACTAAAAAGACATGAATGTTATTATTATTAACGGTCCAAACCTGAATTTGATAGGAAAAAGAGAGCCAAAAATATACGGCTCTGAAAGTTTTGATACGTATTTTAATAGCCTTCAAAGAAAATATCCTGAAATAAATCTCTCTTATTATCAGAGCAATATTGAAGGAGAAATCATCAATAAGCTTCACGAAACCGGTTTTTCTTATGACGGCATCATTCTGAATGCGGGAGCATATACGCACACCTCAATTGGCATTGGAGATGCCGTGAAAGCAATCTCAACTCCGGTTGTGGAAGTGCATATCTCAAATACTTTTTCGAGAGAAACATTCAGACATCAATCTTTTATTTCGCCAAATACAAAAGGAGTTATTATCGGATTTGGAATGAAAAGTTATGAATTGGCTTTGCTATCATTTTTAAAATAATAATTTTCATACAACCTTTATACAATCAAAATCGTCTTTAGTAAAAAAACATTCATGAAAAAAAAATTTACCCTTTTGCTCTTAACTCTTTCTTTTAACCTTTTTTCGCAACTAAAAGGAATCGTTACAGACGAAAATGGATTGCCACTGCCTTTTGCGAATATTTATATTGAAAACACATACGTCGGAACTACTTCAAACGAAAATGGATTGTATGAATTAAACATTCATAATCGTGAACAAGTTGTCGTAATTTTTCAGCTTTTGGGATATAAAACTCAAAAACACAATTTAAAAATTACAAAACACCCATACATTCTTGACGTAAAACTCATAGAAGAAAGCTATACTCTTGACGAAGTTGTATTGAACCTTCAAGATAATCCTGCAAATAAAATCATTAGAAAAGCTATTGAATTCAGGAAAGAAAACTCTGAAAAAACAGGAAAATTCACTGCCGATTTCTACTCAAAAGGTCTGTTCAAATTGAGAAATATGCCTAAAAAATTTATGGGACAAGAGATTGGCGATATGGATGGTTTGCTCGACTCGACCGGAACCGGAATAATTTATCTCTCTGAAACAGTTTCAAAAATTTCTTTTGAAAAACCGGACAACCTAAAAGAAAAAATCATCGCCTCAAAAATAAGTGGAAACGACAATGGTTTTAGCTACAATACTGCCGGAGCCACACGTTTTGACCTTTATGATAATCTTGTCGATTTTGGCTCGAAAGTCATTTCACCCATTGCAGACAACGCTTTTAACTATTATACATATACGTTGGAAGGCGTTTTTTTTGACGAACATAATCATCTGATTAACAAGATAAAAGTAATTCCAAAAAGAGATAACGAACCTGTTTTTGAAGGAATAATTTTTATAGTCGAAGACAGTTGGGCAGTTTATGGTGTAGAACTCGACCTGAAAGGTTATCGAATCAAACAAGAGTTTATGAACAATATGACTGTAAAACAAACATTTAGTTATAATAAAAACTCTAAAGTCTGGGCAAAAAACATTCAAAGTCTTGAGATTGAAGCCGGTGCTTTTGGAATATTGTTCGACGGAATTTTTACTTATGTATATAGCAACTACGATTTTAAAGACTCTTTTGAAAAAAAGACTTTTGGACGGGAAGTGCTTAGTTTTGAAAACTTAGCAAATAAAAAAGATTCCATTTACTGGAACAACATGAGACCCGTACCGCTTACGTTGGAAGAAAGCATCGATTATTTCAAAAAAGACAGTATTCAAACCCTGAGAAAATCGAAACCATATATGGATTCTATCGATGCCAAAAACAACAAGTTCAAATTCGGCAAACTTATTTTTGGTTATAACTATCGTAATTCTCATGATAAATGGAATATAAATTATGAAGGACTAATCAAACTTGTTCACTTCAATACGGTTCAAGGTTGGAATCTTTCTACCGGAATCTCATATTCTAAACACAATGAGGAAACAAGAAAATATTACTCTTTCGGAGCTCGTCTTCAATACGGTTTTGCAGATGAAAGATTTAGAACTATCGGTTTTTTCGAAACGCGATTAAACAACAAAACCAATAGTTATCTCTCTGTAACAGGCGGAAACCAAATTGCTCAGTTTAATGAAAACAAACCCATCAGCCAGTTTGTTAATTCGGTAAGCACCTTGTTTTTTAAAGATAATTATATGAAGCTGTATGAAAAGAATTTTGTAAAAGCGACATATCAGCAAGAAGTTGTAAACGGACTTTATCTGTGGTCGTCGCTTGAATATGGCGAAAGAAATCCGTTGTTTAACAATACTGATTATATCATGATTAAACGGAGTAAAGAATACACATCAAACAATCCGGTTGCGTCAGAAAATCATACAGATGCAATTATCGAAAAACATAATTTGGTCAAGTTTAATGTAACAGCTCGTATCAATTTCGGACAAAAATATTATTCGAGACCAGATGGAAAATATAACATCCGGAATAGTAAATACCCAAGTATTTTTGCAGCTTACGAAAAAGGATTTGCGGGGAACGAAGACCATTATAACTACAATTTAATTTCAGGACGAATTTTCTACGAACGCACTTTGGCAAACAAAGGAAATATAGCTTTAAACTTTAAAGCCGGTAAATTCTTTAATGCTGAAAACATTTCATTTGTAGATTACAAACACTTTAATGGCAACCAAACCCACGTTAATAACGGCGACCGCTATCTAAACGTTTATAACCTACTCCCCTATTATTCTCACAGCACGAATGATAGTTATACAGAAATTCATACAGAATATAACGATGAAGGTTATTTTATGAATAAAATTCCGTTACTGAATAAATTAAAATCAACAATGATTTTGGGCTATCATCAATTGGGAATTCCCGAAATAAAACCCTATCAAGAGTTTAGTGTAGGACTTGACAGATTAGGATTTGGGAAGTTTAAAATATTCCGTTTAGATTATATCCGTTCCTATCAAGGTAGTTATTATGCCGGAGATGGATTTATTTTTGGAATAAAGCTTTTGGACGCTCTGAATTAAAAAAAACGGGAATCATAATGGTTCCCGTTTTAATTTTATATTATTTTGAAAATCAAATTCTTACAATTTTAGCTCCAATAGCTCTGAGTCTTTCGTCTATTCTTTCGTAACCTCGATCTATTTGCTCTATATTTTGAATAATGCTGGTTCCTTTTGCTGACAAAGCAGCTATCAACAAAGAAATTCCAGCTCTAATATCTGGTGAAGTCATCTTTGTAGCTTTAAGTTGAGATTTGAAATTGTGTCCAATAACTGTCGCTCTGTGTGGGTCGCACAAAATAATTTTAGCTCCCATATCGATGAGTTTATCAACAAAAAACAGACGGCTTTCAAACATTTTCTGATGAATCAGCACATCTCCGTCAGCTTGTGTTGCCACAACCAAAACAATACTGAGAAGATCCGGTGTAAATCCCGGCCATGGTGCATCTGAAATGGTAAGTATGGAACCGTCTATATCTGTTTGAATTTTATAACCGTCTTTGTGTTCGGGAATAAAGATATCATCGCCTCTTTTTTCTAAAGTGATTCCGAGTTTTCTAAAAATATTAGGAATCTGCCCCAGATTTTCCCAACTTACATTTTTTATTGTTATTTCGCTTCTTGTCATGGCTGCCAATCCTATCCAAGAACCAATTTCTATCATATCGGGCAAAATTCTGTGAGTGCAACCGCCGAGTTTTTCGACTCCTTCTATGGTAAGTAGATTTGAGCCTACTCCGGTAATTTTGGCACCCATAGAATTTAGCATTTTACACAATTGCTGTAAATAGGGTTCGCAAGCAGCGTTGTAGATGGTTGTTGTTCCTGTTGCCAAAACTGCCGCCATAACAACATTGGCAGTTCCGGTAACTGATGCTTCGTCGAGCAACATATAAGCACCTTTTAGCCTTCCGTTACTTTCAACACCATAAAAATGATCTTCGCGGTTATATCTAAATTTAGCTCCAAGATTGATAAACCCTTCAAAATGCGTATCGAGTCTTCGTCGCCCAATTTTGTCTCCACCCGGTTTCGGAATATAGCCTTTGCCGAACCTCGACAACAACGGTCCAACAATCATAATAGAACCTCTCAGAGAACCTCCTTCATTTTTAAAAGCTTCGGTTTCAAGATAACCCACATTTACTTCATCTGCCTGAAAAGTAACAGAACCTTGTGCGTTCTTTTGAATTTTTACACCAAGATTGCCCAAAAGCGTAATAAGTTTATTGACATCTATAATATCCGGAATATTATTGATTGTTACTTTTTCATCGGTCAACAATACGGCACACAAAATCTGTAAAGCCTCATTTTTGGCTCCTTGCGGAATTACATCTCCTTTCAGTTTGTGTCCGCCCTCTATTGTAAAAGTTCCCATTTAGAAATAAATTAATGCTTGTTTGACAGAATTATTTTGGAGTGTTTTTATGTGTTTTCTGCTTTGGATTGACTTTCTTTTTAGCTTGATTTTTATAGCTTCCGGAAGAATATTTATTTGAAGATTTTTTGTTAATTCTCATTAAATCCGATGAATTCGAGAGTTCTTCTTCAGATTGGTGCAGGTTAATTTTTCCATCGGAAAGCTCGAGTAAATGGTTAAAAATAACCGTATCTTCCACGACATCTTTATTCCAACTCAAATATGATTTTTTCATGTGGTTGGCAATTACTTTTATCAACGCAGACTTGAGTTCGCCATCTTCCCAACTGTTTGCCACTTCAATCATATATTTTATGTTATTGCCATAAAATCTATATTTTGGATTTTTTTGCGGATAATCGAGCTTTTCGGGTTTAAGGTTGATTAACTCGCGAGTAGGTATCGGATACGGACTGTCAACATCTAATTTAAAATCTGACATAATGAATATCTGATCCCAGAGTTTATGTTGAAAATCGGGTACGTCTCGCAAATGCGGATTCAAAGTTCCCATAACTCTGATTATATATTTTGCGGCTTTGTTTCTTTCTTCTTGGTCTTCGATTTTGGTGGCTTGATTTATCAGTTTTTGAAGGTGTCTTCCATACTCCGGAATTATAAGGCTGGGTCTTTCTGCATTGTATTCCAGAAAACCAACTACTTCATGAGCTTTTTTGTTTGTGTTCATTTTCGATTTTTTTAATTAAAGAGAGATAATCCCTTCTATCGTTGACATTTCTTTATATTTTTCGATGACACTGTCAGGGTTTTTCATCCTAACATTAACAGAAACACTGGTAAAGTTACCGTTTCTTGACTTCTGAGTAGTAATAACCGCCCCCATATTATTAAAAGCGTTCTCAACCGATAATATTTTTTCTGTATCTGTAGGAACAATAAATTTATAGAGATAAATCGTTGGCCATAACGATGTGTTGCTCAATTCTTCCTTTAGTCTTTTGTAGAATTCTTCTGTTTTTTTATCCATTTATTTCAAAAAGTATATAACACGCAAATATACTACATAGATTTAAATAATTATATCCTTTACTATATTTTAAACCCAAATTACGCAGTAACAATCTGTTGTAAATTTTATGATATGACTATCTGAATATAATTTGCCCAAAAGTTGTATCACTATAATATGTTTCGTTATTTTTGTAGCTTTAATTTTTGCTAAATGAAGCAGGTTATTGTTCTTACCGGCGGTCCCGGAACAGGCAAAACAACCGTTATAGAGTTATTAGAACAAAAAGGGTTTTGTTGTTACCCCGAAATATCAAGGGACATCATAAACAAAGCCCGAGAGCAAGGTATTGACCAGCTATTTCTGGAAAACCCCATTCTTTTTAGTGAAATGCTTCTGGAAGGCAGAAAAAAACAATTTATCAGTGCCTCTGAAAAATCTGAAAAACTGATTTTTTTAGATCGCGGATTGCCCGACGTACTTGCGTATATGCATTATATCGGCGACAGCTATCCTGCTTCGTTCAGAAATATTTGTAATGAACATAAGTATTCAAAAGTCTTTCTTTTTCCGCATTGGGAAGAAATTTATATCAGCGACAACGAACGCTACGAAAATTTTGAACAATCAAAACTCATATACAAACATCTTAAAGAAACCTATCTCGATTTTGGTTACGAAATCATCGAAATGCCAAAAGACACTCCAGAAAACAGAATTCTTTTTATCTTAGACGAAATTTCGTCAAACTAATGTATGATATTATATACGATATTTTAAAACAATATTGGGGATTTGAAAATTTCAGAACTCCTCAAAAAGAAATTATCGAATCTGTTTTATCCGGCAAAGACACGATTGGGATTATGCCCACAGGTGGCGGAAAATCTCTCTGTTTTCAAATTCCGGGCATGGCAGCAGAAGGAATATGCCTTGTAATTTCGCCTTTGATTGCACTAATGAAAGACCAAACCGACAGCTTGATTAATAGAAATATTAAAGCCCTATCCCTTACAGGAGGATTGTCTCACGACGAAATCGTAACGGTTTTTGACAATTGCATGTATGGCAATTATAAATTCTTATATATGTCGCCCGAAAGGCTTCAGCAAGAATGGATTGTAGAAAAACTAAAGAATCTTCCCATCAACCTAATTGCCATAGACGAAGCACACTGTGTTTCGCAATGGGGACATGATTTCAGACCTGCTTTCTTGAAAATAAAAAACCTGAAACAGTACTTTCAACGTGTGCCTTTTCTGGCTCTGACAGCTACTGCCACAGAAAGAGTTCAGCAAGATATTATTGAGCAACTTGGGTTGAAAGAACCCGTTGTTTTCAAAAAATCTTTTGAAAGAAAAAACATTCAGTATGCCAATATAAAAACAGAAGACAAGCTTTTCAAAATTGAACAAATTCTAAAAAAACATCCCGAACCATCTATTATTTATGTAAGAAACCGAAGGGCATGTCATGAAATATCTACAGAACTTGGCAAAAGGGGGTTTAGTGCTACATTCTATCACGGAGGATTACCTCTTAAAGACAAAGAAAAGAACATGCAAAACTGGATGAAAGAGAGAGCTTTGGTGATGGTTGCAACCAATGCCTTCGGAATGGGAATTGACAAGCCAAATGTTCGTACAGTCATTCACGTTCAGATTCCTGAAAATCTTGAAAACTATTACCAAGAGGCGGGAAGAGCCGGTAGAGACGGAGAAGAATCTTATACTACTCTACTATATTCTCTTTCTGATGAAAATATGGCAAAAAGTCAGTTTTTGTATTCGTTGCCCGATAAAGATTTCCTGAAAACCGTTTATATAAAACTGTGTAATTATTTCAAAATTGCCTATGGTGAAGGTTTTAGCGAAACATTCAAATTTAACCTGCACGAATTTTGCGTTCATTACCAATTGCCTGTTATAAAAACTTATAACAGTATTTTGTTTTTAGACAGACAGGGCGTTCTTTATTTTGAGCAGGATTATTCCGAAAAAATCAGCTTACAATTTCTAATAGAAAACAAAGAAATCATCCGATATATGAGTCTCAATCCAACAGATGAAGAGATAATTCTGGCAATCCTGAGAACCTATCCCGGAATATACGGAGTAAGCACGGCATTAAACCTTCCGTTGATTGCCAAAAAATCGGGCAAAACAACTGCCGAAGTAGAAACGGTACTGAAAAGACTCGACAGCAAACAAATCGTATCTTATTCTTCTGCAAACAACGATGCGTCAATTACGTTTCTCGAAATAAGAGAAGATGACAGAACCATTAATCGTATTATAAAACATCTTCATGCTCAAAATAATCTAAAAAAAGAACAGTTAGAATCTGTTATGCAATATGTATTTACTCCAAAAACATGTCTTAACAAATTTATATTGAATTATTTTGGAGAAAAAAAAGAAAACAACTGTGGTAAATGTTCCGAATGTCAAAAGACAAAAGGCTTTCCTAACAAAAACGACAATCCGGAAAAAACCATCACCGAAATATTGAAAAAACATCCCGCAAGTTCAAGAGAGCTCATGGAAAAACTGAGGATTGAAGAAAACGTACTTATCTTTACACTCAGAAAACTTCTGGACGAAAAGCAAATAAAAATTCAATCTGATAACCGATATACAACCGTTTAACACAACATGAAAAAGCTTCGTATTATTTTTATGGGAACTCCTGCTTTTGCAGTAGGCATACTTGACACTATACTCAATAACAACTTTGAAGTTGCGGCCGTAATCACCGCTCCGGACAAGCCTGCCGGAAGAGGACAAAAAATCAACATTTCTGCGGTAAAAGAATATGCTTTAGAAAAAGGGCTAAAAATATTGCAACCCACCAATCTGAAAGACCCTGTTTTTGTAGAAGAACTAAAATCTTATAACGCCAACTGTCAAGTTGTTGTTGCTTTCAGGATGTTGCCCGAAGTTGTATGGAGCATGCCCGAATATGGCACATTTAACCTGCACGCATCCTTGTTGCCACAATACAGAGGAGCTGCACCTATTAATTGGGCTATCATTAATGGAGAGAAACATACAGGCGTAACCACTTTTTTTATTGATGATAAAATCGATACCGGCGCCATAATTCTAAATAAAGAAACTGAAATATCTTTTGATGAAAATGCTGGACAACTTCACGACCGACTCATGGAACTGGGTAGTATTGCAGTAGTTGAAACACTTAGACTGATTGAAAGCGGAAGAACAAAAACTACTCCACAACCCGAACACAGCAATTTAAAAACTGCTTATAAACTGAATCGGGAAAACTGCAAAATAGACTGGAATCAAGATGTTAAAACCATTTATAACCAAATAAGAGGACTCAATCCTTATCCGGCGGCGTGGTGTTTTTTAAAAGATGAAGACCGTAAATGGAACGTTAAAATATATGAATCTACTTTTGAAATTACAAAAAACACCCACCCTATCGGAACAGTAATCGTTGAGAATAAAGAAATTTTGGTTTGGGCAGCAGATGGTTATGTCAAAATTTTATCATTACAATTACCCGGAAAAAAAAGAATGACCTCATCCGAATTGCTGAACGGTCTTAGCCTGAGTAATAATGCCATAGCGTACTAATGCAATGGATTTGGTCTATTTTTAAAGAAAAAATCGACGAAATACAACCATTATTAACAAAGGGGTTTAAGTTATTAACAAATGTTGGAAAAACCCATGATAACGCTTGTCTGATAAGGAAATCCTTTTAATTTTGTTTTTATATAACATAATGTTTAACCAATTTTAATAACTATTTATTATGAACAAATCAGAATTAATCGATGCTATTGCTGCAGATGCAGGAATCACTAAAGCTGCTGCTAAATTAGCTTTAGAATCATTTTTAAACAATGTTGGAAATACTTTGAAAAAAGGCGGCAGAGTTTCATTAGTAGGTTTCGGTTCTTGGTCAGTTTCTAAAAGAGCTGCTAGAGAAGGAAGAAACCCTCAAACAGGAAAAACAATTAAAATTGCAGCTAAAAACGTTGTAAAATTCAAAGCTGGTGCAGAATTAGAAAGTTCTGTGAACTAAATTTCTAATTTAACGAAACATATTGAGCCTTCCCAAAATGGAAGGCTTTTTTGTTTGAGTCACGTCAAACAACTATTCGGACAAAATTTTTATTTTTTAATGTTTTTTTATAAATTTATCAAAAATTTATCTTTAGATGATTTTAGAGAAAATTCAAAAAGGCTGTTTATTAGTTGCAGAACTTTCTATTCTAACAGACATTTCTTTCAATAGGTCTGTTGTGTTGTTAGCAGATCACAACGACGAGGGTTCTGTAGGTTTTATATTGAACAAACCCTTAGAATATAGCATAAACGACTTAATTCCTGAAATAGAGACTTCTTTTACTATATACAACGGCGGACCCGTTGAGCAAGATAATCTTTATTACATTCACAATCTTCCTGAGGTAATACCGAATAGCATCGAAATTTCTAATGGCATATATTGGGGTGGTGATTATGAAGAAACAAAAAGAAACATCAATTCGGGCGTAATAAAAAAAGACAATATCCGATTTTTTTTAGGTTATACAGGTTGGGATTCAAACCAGCTTGAAGACGAAATTACTGCCAACACATGGGTAGCCGTTAAAAACATATATAAAGATAAGCTGTTCAAAAAATCTTCAGCTTCATTCTGGAAAAAACAGATAGAAAAACTCGGCGGAGAATATCTGCTTTGGTCAAACGCACCTGAAAATCCTCTGTATAATTAACTCTAATTCAAATCTGGACTTTCGCTCAATATTTTTTGATTTAATTTTTCAGTAAGTATAGTTGCAATGCTCGTACTAAAGTTTTTTTTGCGATACTGTGTAACAGATTTTAACCCGAATATAACATTTGTTATAAAAATTTCATCTGCTTTCTGCAAATTGAAAGGAGAAACAGAGGTTTCATCTACTTTATATCCCATATCTTTTGCAAGAGCAATAACTTGTTTTCTCATAACACCATTAATGCACCCGTCTGATACAGGCGGAGTTATTAAAGCATTGTCTAAAAACAGAAAAACATTTCCATTCAAAGCCTCGATTATATTTTTTTGTTCGTTCATAATCAAACAGTTGTCAAAGCCGTTTTCGCTGGCAAAAATACTCCCAATAACCTGCAAGATTCTGTTATTAGATTTTACATTTGACAATAGTTGCTTGGGTTGATAAAAATCTTTATAAAGTTCAATTTCATATTTTTCGTCAAAAACCTGATATGCTATATGCTCAATCTTTTCGAATGTGATAAGATATGATACTTCATTAGTTTCCGGCAGATAACGTCCGCCCGGATTTCGATATACTGTCATTCTTACTCTAAAGCCCCCTCCTTCGGGTAATAAATCAAATATTTGCTTTTCGATATATTCCATCGTAAAATTCATCGGGATTTTCATCCGTAAAATCCTCATAGAAGACATAAGTCTGAAATAGTGATCTTCAAAAAATAGAATTTTTTTGTTTATAATCTTAAACGTTTCAAACACGGCATCTCCGTAGAGGAATCCACGATTATGAGTTATATCCGGAACTGTTTCTGTTATTGAAGCATTATTATTTACCATAAAAAAAGCCCTGAAAATTCAGGGCAAATATACTCATTAAAAAAAATTATACAGAGCCAATAATATGCTTTAAATCGGAAATCTGGTTTTCCCAAAGCAATTTAGATTCTTCTATCTCGTCGGGGAAAGCAAAATCTATAACCAAAAGTGAGACATCTTTTGTAATCTCATCTTCTATAATTTTTAGTTCAAAAAAATATTCAGTGTCTTTATCATTATCATCAATCCATTTAAACTTGACTCTTTCGTCTGTTTTTTTTGAGGCAAGCCGGGCTCTTTCTGTAGTATCATCCCAAATAAAGGTATAAAATTCTCCTCTTGAATTTACGTTATCAGCAAACCATTCAGACAAACCCGAGGGTGTTGAAATATATTGATATAGCAAATGTGGAGAAGAATTAACAGCAAATTCCAATTCAAAACGTATTTTGGTATCCATTTAAAAATTTTTTTGGAAATATATAGAATTAAAAGACAATATAAAAGTTTTGCAAAAATATTTTTTATCTTCAGATGTTTGCAACCATTAATAATAATTCTATATTTGCACCCGCAAAGAACAAAATTTTTTATTTGGCGAGGTAGCTCAGGTGGTTAGAGCGTTGGATTCATAACCCAAAGGTCGGGGGTTCAAGTCCCCCTCTCGCTACAAAACACAAACATCAGTATTTACAAGGGTTTAAGAGTGATTTTAAACCCTTTTTCGTGCTTAAAATAAACAAAATATTGGCGTTTGAATACGATTTTGAATACGATTTCAAACGAATGGAAAGGAAATACAGCGAAGTAAGGATATTTGATGCCAACGGGGATTTGTCAAAGCGTTGGTACATATATTTTTCTTATCGAAACCCTGCAACAGGAAAATTAGAACGACAACCTTATATAGATGCCGGGATTAACCAACACAAAACAATAAGAGATAGGCGTACAGCGGCAGAATTAATTAAAAAAGCCGTGGAACGGGCTTTAAAAAATAATTACAACCCCGCTCCGCAAAGTGTTCTTACTTTGCGAGATAAATAAAAAATCTATCTTTGATAAAATTTAAACTATGAAAGAAGTACCACAAAGTCGGGAGACTTTGCGGAGCGGGATTTTTTAGGAAAAATCAAAGCTCCTGCTCTTAATTCGGGAAAAATAAAAACAGGACAAGAAGTAAATATCCGTTTAGCCAACTATCCCGACCGAGAATTTGGTATCATCAAAGGACAACTAAAATCTATTTCTCTTACTCCTGATAAAGAAAACAATTTGCTTATTGATGTAATTCTTCCAAACGGATTGGAAACTTCCTATAAAAAAGAAATCCTTTTCCAACAGGAAATGTCAGGAACAGCAGACATCATCACTGAAGATTTACGATTGATAGAACGGCTTTTGTATCAATTCAGAGATATGTTTAGAAGAAATTAACAAACTACTTCTTAGGGCTGTTTTATAATTCTTTAAACAGAAGAGCATTGAAAGCAAAAATAAATCTTTTACTTACCTATCTCAACGAACAAATTAACTTCATAGATTTAGAAATTGACAAAACGGGCTTGAAATACAGTTAATAATTGCATATCTTCGTTCCCTGAGAGGTTTTTTTTTAAAGGCATTACCTGAATAACAACCCTTTAAAACACTGAATATCAACTTTATATCAAAATATAAAAAACTTATTTCATTGATTTTTATCGTGTACCAAAATAAAATTTATTTTGAAAAACGATTTAGAAAATGTTCTTTAAACATTTGAAAAACATAAATGGATTCACTTACACAAATTGTTCTTGGTGCAGCGATAGGCGAAAAATTTTTAGGTAAAAAAATAGGCAACAGAGCTTTACTATACGGAGCTATTGCCGGCACCATTCCCGATTTGGATGTTTATGTTGGAAAGTTTTTTGACCAAGTTACTGCTAATGAAATTCATCGGGGTTTAAGCCATTCCATTTTATTTTTTTTGTTGATTTCGCCTATTTTAGGCTGGATGCTATCAAAAATAGAAGAAAAAAGCATCGATTTTAGAACCGCTACGATTTTTTGGTTTTTCGGATTGTTTACACATGCCTTACTAGATGCTTTTACCACATGGGGAACAGGGCTTTTTTATCCGATAGATTATCGGGTTTCGTTACATTCCATTTTTGTAATTGACCCGCTATATACTTTGCCATTTTTGTTTTGCCTAATCATAGTTTCTCGCTACAAAAAAGAAAATATAAAAAGAGAAAAATGGAATCATCGCGGACTTATAATCAGTTGTTCTTATCTATTATTAACAATAGTGGTTCAACAACTTGCAAAATCAAAATTTGACCGACAATTAGCAGCAGAAAATATCGAATACTCACGCATCATCGTAAAACCTTCTCCCTTTAACATCATACTCTGGAATACGGTTTTAGAATCTGAAAACGGATATTATATCGGTGATTATTCTTTTTTGGATACAAAACCGATTTCGTTTGATTTCTATCCAAAGAACCAAGAACTTTTAAACGGAATTGAAAACGAAAAGGTAATTAAACAATTGATTTGGATATCAGAAGGATGGTATCAACTTTTTCAAAAAGAAGACAAACTGTTGTTTAACGACTTGCGTTTCGGCATGCTCAACAATGACCCAAGAAACCCCGATTTTACTTTTAGCTATGAAATTGTAAAAACAGAAAGAACCGTGAAAGCTTTTGAGATAAAAAATAAAACCAAAGGAAAGGGCAAAGAGCTATTACAAAACCTTTGGAAACGAATCAAAGGAAACTAAGTCAAAATCTAAACAAACAGAATTTCAGGTTTTAAACTTTTCGGGTTGTCTATTATTTCCAAATGTTTATTTTTGTAAACAGACTTCCATTTTATGAAAACAAAATACTACGCACTAATATCATTTTTACTAATTTCTGTAACTGCCATACTAATTTGCCTTGATTATTTCTTCAACTTATTTCCTGAAACTGTTTTGGTCGCAGCTCGGTGGGTTTGTATTGCAAGTCTTATATTATATTGCATTAAGCAACGTTCTCTTACTTCATGGATTTTATTCGGAATCCTTGCCGGAGCCATCATCGGATATGATTTTCCTGAAATAGCCAAATCGCTTCAACCACTTAGCAGCGGATTTATCAGATTAGTAAAAACCATCGTAGGGCCAATCTTGTTTGCCACACTTGTCTATGGAATTGCAGGACATTCTGACCTGAAACAAGTGGGCAGAATGGCGTGGAAATCTCTTGTTTATTTTTATTCTGCCACGACCATTGCACTATTTATTGGATTGGCAGCCATCAATATTACAAAAGCCGGGGTTGGAATCGATGCCAGTAAAATACCACAAGAAGAGTTGCCTCAAACCATGGGAGTCACCAAAGAAGCTGATGTCAGGGCATTAGAACACATTACAGAAGATATTCATTGGCTTTATAAACTCAACGCTTTTTTTAGAGATATTTTTCCGGAAAATATCGTAAAATCAATGTATGAAAATCAGGTTTTACAAATTGTTGTTTTTGCCGTAATTTTTGGTATCGGGTTGGCTATGGTAGAAGAAAAAAAACGAAAACCTCTGGTCAATTTCGTAGAAAGTCTTTCTGAAACCATGTTCAAATACACAAATATTATCATGTATTTTGCCCCCATTGGTGTAGGTGCAGCTATGGCTTATACAGTAGGTCACATGGGGATTGAAATTCTCAAAAACCTCTTTATGTTGCTTATGACACTATATGGGGCACTACTAGTGTTTCTTTTCGGAGTACTTTTACCAATTGCGTTATATCTAAAAATTCCAAT
This sequence comes from Flavobacteriaceae bacterium, assembly GCA_034005285.1. Taxonomy (GTDB): domain Bacteria; phylum Bacteroidota; class Bacteroidia; order Flavobacteriales; family Flavobacteriaceae; genus Flavobacterium. The sequence continues at coordinate 6,263 of JAVEUZ010000024.1, read as the reverse complement.
TAAAAAATTTATTCAAGCTGTCAAAGAACCAGTATCTATCGCTTTTGCTACAACCAGTTCAGATGCAGCTCTGCCAAAAGTTATGAGTAATATGGAAAAATTTGGAGTACCTAGAAAAGTAGTTTCCTTTGTTGTGCCTACGGGATATAGTTTCAATTTAGACGGAACGACATTATACCTCTCCTTAGCTTCAATATTTGTAGCCCAGGCAGCCGGAATGGATCTCTCTATCGGCCAGCAATTGCTGATTTGCCTTACGCTGATGATTACCAGCAAAGGGGTTGCGGCTGTTCCAAGAGCATCACTTATTATCCTGATTGCCACAGCCGACCAGTTTGGATTACCGCTTTTTGTCATTGCTGCAATTTTAGGAATTGACGAGCTTATGGATATGGCACGTACTTCTGTGAACGTTATCGGAAATTGTTTAGCCTCAGTCGTGGTTGCAAAGTGGGAAGGCGAATTCGACGAAGAAAAAGCCTTGAATTATGGAGAAGAAAAGAAAACAAACTGATTTGTACCAATTTCTTTTCTGCATTTTGCCACAAAATTTATAAAATTCCAAAATTTCGGTTATGAATCTAATCTGGAAATATTTAAAACCATATAAATGGTACGTTTTTTTAGCTCTTTCTTTAGCAGGAATTGCCCAGATTTTGGCTCTATACGACCCTATAATATTTGGAAAAATAATAGATAATTATACCTTAAACACCGAAGGGAAAACAGAAGACGAATTGGTTTCAGGAGTACTAAAATTATTAGGACTTGCCATTGCCATTGCATTGGCTTCACGTTTGTTTTCTGCGTTTAAAGATTATGTGATGCGAATGGTTGTTCAAAAATTTGGCATGCAGATTTTCAACGACGGGTTGCGACAAACACTTCGTCTCCCTTATCAGGAATTTGAAGACCAAAGCAGCGGCGAAATTTTATCAATTCTACAAAAAGTACGAACAGACACAGAACGTTTTATCTCCTCTTTTATCAACATTTTGTTCTCTTCTTTTGTCGGTATCGGATTTTTAATGTGGTATGCCGTTACCAAACATTGGGCACTAATTCCGGTTTTTATAATTGGTGTTGTTGTTTTAGGTGGTCTGACCAGTATTTTGAGTCGTTCTATAAAAACGCTACAACGTTCGCTTATTCGTCAAAACAGACAAATGAGTGGCACCATTACCGAAAGTTTACGCAATATAGAACTCGTTAAAAGCTTAGGGCTAACCTATCCTGAGATACGCAGATTAAAGGCTCACACACAAGAAATCTATAATCTGGAAATGGAAAAGGTCAAAAAAATGCGAACACTCACTTTTCTTCAAGGAAGCATTTTGATTATCCTAAAACAATCTATATTATTTATTTTACTTTGGCTTATTTTCAGAAATGTATTGTCTCCCGGTGAACTAATTTCGATGCAATTTATTTCAACCGGAATCATAATTCCGTTACAAGATTTGGGAAGCATTATTCTATCCTATCGCGAAGCCGAAACCGCTCTACAACTTTTTAATGAACTCATGGAAAAAGAACCTGAATTTAGTCCGGAAGAACCTGTCGATGTTGGAAAAATACAACATTTATATTTTGACAATGTTGTTTTTCGTCATAAAAATGCTGGTCAGAATGCTATTCAAAATATTTCATTTAAAGCAAAATTAGGTGACACAATCGCCTTTGTGGGTCCGTCAGGTTCAGGGAAATCAACTTTGGTAAAACTTTTGGTTGGCTTATACCGTCCTATTGAAGGCGATATACTGTATGACAATGTTTCGATACAAGATTTGCGTTACAACAGAATTAGAAGGCAATTGGGCTTTGTTACGCAAGACACTCAACTTTTTTCGGGAACTATTCGAGAGAATCTTCTTTTTGTAAAACCCGATGCAACCGAAGAGGAAATGCTGGATGCCATTCAAAAAGCTTCTGCAATCAACATCATACAAAGTTCAGAAAAAGGATTAGATACAATTTTAGGCGAAAATGGAAAGAAGCTTTCAGGTGGCGAGAAACAAAGACTGTCTATTGCAAGAGCCTTGCTACGAAAACCACGCCTGCTGATATTTGACGAAGCAACCTCGGCATTAGATTCACTCACCGAAGAACAAATTACCAAAACGGTAAAAGAAATTTCGGCAAACAAGCAACAGATGACCATTCTGATTGCTCACCGTTTGTCAACAATCATGCACGCCGATACAATTTTCGTTCTCGAACACGGGCAAATTGTAGAACAAGGCTCACATGATGAATTATTAGAGAGAAAAGGATTGTATTTTGCAATGTGGCGTCAACAAATTGGAGAACGAAAATCTCTTCCGTTCATCCATAAAGAATCACCTATCTCCAAAGATATATAGAACCTGAGCGATTATTCAAACTATATCAAAACGCTGTATTAATTGAAAGTGAAAAACCTGTACTTTCTGGCACAAAACGGCATACACCACCTACACAAACCAAACCACCTCTTTGACGGCCATAATTTAATGCAATACGCGTTGCATTAATCCGGTAAGCTCCGCCAAAATTATAATAGTGAGTCCGTTTTTCTGAGTCATCATTTCCATAATTGATAATATCCCATATATAAAAAGAATATTTATCGTTCAGATTTAATTCGACTGTTCCGCCTGCCCAGTTTTTATAATCGGCATCTGCCCACATGTGTTCCGCTTCAACTCTTATTGATTTGTTTGGTGCAAAATTGTATGTCGCTTCTCCTGTTACAATATTTGTTCGAACGTCGGAACTTCCGTCTTCAACCCACGGTTTATTATAGTATTGATTGATGTAATAAAAAGCTGTCCGCCAATTTTCTGAAAGTTGTTTCTTTACTTCAATGTTATAATCAGAAAAATACTTTTTTCCTACTCCAAAGAAATCTGTTTCATAATCTGCCGGAACGAGCCTATAAGCTCCAGGCAAATTATACCAAGACGACATATTTAAAGCTACATTGGTGCCGTATTTTCCGCCTAATTTTGTGTCTTTGGCAAATTCATAAAAAATATCAATCTGACCTCCCGTTTCACCTACTTTCAAAATTGTAGGGTCTTTAAAATCTACGCCAACCTGAGCCTGATAAACATAGATATTGGCAAGATTAGAATGATGCTGTTTGGTTAATGCCGGCGTGAAGTTCAGCACTTTGTCATTAAAATTCAAACTAGTGTTATCGCCCGAAACCGTTGGGACTCTTTCTGAAAGAAAGGTCATGTTTTCAGTTCTTCTAAAAGTTGCATCAATTCCGAGACCTTGCTTTGAGTATCCTAAATTCAGACTTACTGCCTGACCACTACGAATTAAATCTTCGTCCAACGTATTACTAATTCTGTTTAACACAGCATCTTTTGACTTATAATTATATTCAAAACTTGAATAAAATGAATTTACCGAATAATTTATCCTACCCGAAATGCCGTGTGTAAATTCGTCAAAATCTGGATTTGGCAAATCTATTTTTTCATATCGTCCAACATAGTTCATTCCAAAAGATAAATCTGAATTTTCGAGTTTTAGAATTTGACTCAAATAAAAATCTGAATCAAATCCGAAAATCTTTCCGTCAGAAACATCAAAACCTGTTCGCTGTTGTCCATATAAGGCGGTTAACCTGACATCATCAGTTGGTGTATAGATAATTCTACCGCCCCGCAATGCTGTATTAATCCCCAAAGCTCTATCCTCCCATGCTCTTAACAATATTCCGCTTCCGAATTGTTCATAAAAATAACCAGCCGTAATATCAATTTTGTTTGATTTATAGTTTACAAAATAAGTAGCCAGATTGTTGCCGATTATAAATTTACAGAAGGAGACCAAACTTTAAATTTAAGCGGATTAAGCTCTGATGTTTATATTGCAAAATTTACAACTTCAGAAGGTGCTTCTTCAGCAGTTAAAATACTTAAAAACTAATTTCGAATGAATAAATTTGGTTTTCTTGTCGTTATAACCTCATTTTTCTGCTGTATATCTTGTAGCACAGATTATAAGATTTTAGATTCTGTAGAGTCTATAAGTTTAATTGCAGACAAATCAATTAAAACTGTTGGTGAATCAATTACTTTCACTGTTTTCACCAATAATGGTACTAATATAACAGAAGAAGCGATTATCTATGTAAATGATACAGCCATTGAAGAAAACACATTCACAACTATGGAAGTTGGCGACTATATTGTTTATGCAGACTATTTAGGTGTAATTTCTTCGCCTGTTTCTATTCGCTTCCATGATGGTTCGGAAACCAATTATGTTAAGCGTGTCTTGATAGAAGATTATACAGGAACTTGGTGCGGAAACTGTACAAGGGTGCTCAATGCAATAGAATTAGTTAAAGCTCAGACTGACAATATTGTTTTGGTTGGTATTCACCGTTCAAGTTCAAATCCTTCGGATGCAAATTATGATCCTTATAATTTTGATTCAAGTGCTTTGGAAGACCATCTTAATATGTCCGGTTATCCAAAAGCATTACTAAACAGAATGACCCGTTGGACACCGCTTGAACAGAATAATATCCCTCAAGTTATCAATTTGACTCAAGGTGAAAATCCGAAATTGGGTATTGCTATGAATGTTGAAACCTCCGGAAACACTATTAATCTGGATGTAAACGTTAAGTTCAGCAAGGATTTTTCTAACCTGAAGTTGGTTGTTTATGTTTTAGAAAACGGATTGATTTATGACCAAGAAAACTATAGCTCAACTCTATTTGGAGGAGTAAATCCGGTACAAAATCTTCTACACAACCACGTTCTTAGGGCTTGTTTAACACCTCTTTTTGGTGAGCCTATCAATGGAAATACAAACCTCGGTCAGACTTTTACAAAATCATTTTCTGTTCCGATTCCGAGCAATGTTGCAAACCCTAACAATATTGAATTTGTGGCATTTGTAACAGATGAAAATCACAAAACTATTAATTCACGGAAAGCTGATTTGGGTGAAAACCAAGATTTTGAAGAATTATAAAAATCATTTCCAAATATTAAAAAAGACTGCTAATCAAAATGGGCAGTCTTTTTTTATCCCAACCATTCTTTAAAATCTAAAACACGTTCGCGGGCAACAATAACTTCATCATCTTTATAAGTTAGCAAAACAACCTTTAAACGTGAATTACTATGAAGTTGAATCTCTTTTATCGCTCCAAGTCTTACAATAAATTTTCGGTTGATTCGCATAAAGAAAATAGGGTTTAATTCGGTTTCGAGCTGTTCGAGTGTTGTATCGAGAAGATAATCACGATTGTCAATAGTGTGTAAATAAGTGCCTTTGTTTTCACTATAGAAACATTCTATTTCATCTACATTTATCAGTTTCAATTGCTGTCCTATTTTCACCGTAAAACGTTTTTTATAACTACGCTCAACAGGATTGGTCAACATCTTTTTTATCATTTCAAAATCTAAAGTAAAATTCTGTGGTTGACTTCGTTCCTTATATTTTGAAATGGCTGATTCCAATTCTTCTTCGTCTATAGGTTTCAGCAAATAATCGATACTGTTTAATTTAAAAGCTCTGAGAGCATATTCGTCATAAGCCGTTGTAAAAATCACAGCACTTTTGATATTTATTTCTTCAAAAATCTCAAACGAAAGTCCGTCAGACAATTGTATATCTAAGAAAATCAAATCCGGATGTTGGTTATGTTGAAACCAATTTAAAGACTCTTCTACAGAATGTAAAAGTGTATTCACCTTTAATCCCAATTTTTCTATTTTACGCTGTAGCAAACGAGCTGCAGGTTTTTCGTCTTCTATGATGAGTATATTCATCCTCCATTAGCCCCTCCAATGGAGGGAAATATTTTAGTTAATAATTAATGTGTTCTCTCCTAAGGAGAGGCTCACTCCCACTTATTTATATTGTTATCCTTTTCCATCAGCTCTTTGATTTTGCGTTCTTCCCAGTTTTTACCAAATACCAGATTCTGACCAAAAACACTAACTCCGTGAGCAAAAAGTCCTATTCCCCAAAAAAAAGCCGTCACAAAGTTCTTAGCTTGAAAATAGCTCTCTCCCGATGGTAAATTTCGAAAATTTAAATATACGATAAACAAGTTAACCAATACATAAGCTACTGCATGAGTATAAAAACCTTTAATCTTCTTAACCCTTTTTACAGCCTGCTCATACCGCATTTTTTCTTCAAAGTTCTCAAATTCTCCCATGATTTCTATTTTTAATTTTACCAAATATTATTGCCATCTATTTCCTTTATCTTTGTCTTTAGATAGTATTTCTTCTATC
>JAVEUZ010000068.1:0-8169 GCA_034005285.1 Flavobacteriaceae bacterium | reverse complement strand
AAGCTGTTGCCTTAAAAATTTAAGGTGGTTATTGCGTCGGGGCTCACCTCTTCCCATTCCGAACAGAGAAGTTAAGCCCGACTGCGCAGATGGTACTGCATTTGTGGGAGAGTATGTCGCCGCCTTTCTTTTAGTGAAACCCAATCTGAAAAGATTGGGTTTTCTTTTTTCATGGGTGCGGCACAGTTCGCGGAACAAGTACAAAACTTGGGGATTAGGCAAAAATATTTTGTAATCTGAACAGGAAAAATGGGGGACAGGTACAAAACAAAGCAACAGTTATAATAATCGAATAGAAAATATTGTTTTCGGTTGACTGAATGATTTTATATTGGTGTTAACGTATTCAAGTCTTATATTCAGTACCTTTGCTCACGGTATGATTGTGAAAGAAAAAATTTGGAATAAAAACTTCATCATTGCTTGTATTGCCAATTTTTTGGTGGCATGTTCATTTAATCTTTTAATGCCAACCATACCCATTTATTTGTCTGAAGAAATGGGTGTTGAACCTTCACAAATCGGCATTGTTCTTTCGTCTTATGCTATTGCACTTTTGCTAATTCGTCCATTTTGTGGCTATTGGGTTGATGTATATCAAAGAAAACCACTTTTTTTATTTGGGTTGATTTGTTTTATATCTATTTATTTTGGATACTATTTTGTTAGTTTTTCTGTGCTTTATTTCGTTTTATTACGGTTTATTCATGGACTTTTTTGGGGGCTGACAACAGTTTCGTCAAATACTGTTGCTATAGACCTGATTCCAGCTTCCAGAAGAGCAGAAGGCATCGGATATTTTGGTGTAAATACCAATATTGCTATGGCAATAGCACCGTTTTTGGCAGTAATTATTTATAACGAAAAAGGCTTTTATTATCTAATATCGTGTGCTTTGGTTATGGGAGCCTTGTCGATACTGGCAGTAGCTCTTATTAAGATTCCAAAAAGAAAAACATTAGACAAAATTCCTCCTATGTCTATGGATAGGTTTATGCTGATCAAGGGAATTCCGATATTTCTTAATCAACTTTTTATAACGTTCGGTTGGGGAACTTTAGTAGCTTTCGCAGTACTTTACGGTAAACAAACCGGCATAGAAAACGCAGGAGTTTTCTTTTTGTTTTTGGCTTGCGGACTAATTCTTTCGAGAATCACATCAGGAAGATTTGTTGACAGAGGACATACACATAAGGTTATGGCAGTGGCACTATTGGTCATTGCATGTGCCTTTGTGAGTTTTGCCTTGTTTCATAGTGTATTTGCCTTTTGTGTTTCTGCTTTTTTCATCGGAATAGGATACGGAACTTTATTCCCCGCACTACAAACCATTTATATTAATATGGCTCCGAGTTCAAAAAGAGGAACTGCCAATTCGACCTATCTTACCGGATTTGATTTAGGTATCGGAATTGGAATGATGGCAGGAGCTTATATTGCTGATATTTATGATTTTTCTACAATGTATCTGATAACCGCAGGCTTAATTATTGTAGGACTTTTTCTGTATTGGTTTAATTCCAAACGGGTTTATGAAAGAAACAAATTGCTTTAATTTGTTTTTCTGAATGTCTGTAAGTGTCATAATGTAGTGTTTGATAAGCAGAGATTAGATTCTCTAAAATCATATTTTTTATCTTTGCAGACAGGATGATTTAACTTTATAAATAAACTACTATGCACTTTATATCTGAAGAATTGGAAGATTATGTCGCAAAACATAGCGAAAATGAACCTGAATTGTTAGCACAGCTAAATAAGGAAACATATCAAAAGGTTTTGCTTCCTCGAATGTTGAGTGGACATTTTCAAGGTAGGGTTTTGAGTATGTTATCCAAACTTGTACGTCCCAAAACCATGCTGGAGATTGGCACTTATACAGGATATGCTACCTTATGTTTATGCGAAGGTTTGCAAGACAGCGGGGTTATTCATACTATAGACATCAAAGAAGAGTTGGTTGACTTTCAACGGAAATATTTTGAGAAATCACCTTGGGGAAAGCAGATAGTGCAACACTTGGGCAATGCCGTAGATATTATACCTAATATTGACACAAAATTTGATTTGGTTTTTATTGATGCCGATAAGGAAAATTATCTTAATTATTATGAAATGATTGTTCCAAAAATGAATAAAGGCGGTATTATTTTGTCGGATAATGTGCTTTGGTCAGGAAAAGTACTCGAATCGCTTAAAGACGGTGATAAAAGCACAAAGGTTATACTACAATATAATAAACATCTGAAAGAAGATCCAAGAGTAGAAACTGTATTGTTGCCTATTCGAGACGGTTTGACAGTAAGCAGGGTGTTGTGATTTTATGTAAGATTTACGATAAAGAATGTACGTTTAAGATTTTCGAATTTGATATCGTCATAAGACTTTTTGACTTAGGATATAAGATAAAACTATGATTTGACATTGATATTGTTAATCTTCTCTTTTGTCATTCGTTTGTTAAAGGACAAATACAGCCTGTAGAAAATGTATCCGATGGTTGCTCCAAATAGGTAGCCTGTCAATATATCTGCAGGAAAATGTAAAGCAAGATATATACGGCTATAAGCAAAAATTAATGGGAATAGAAAAACCAAAAAAGCATATCTGTAATGTTTTTTTAGAATCATAAAAATAAAAAGTGTAGTTGCCATCGAGTTTGACGCATGCCCGGAAAAAAAACTAAACGATTTTCGTGTGATTAAAATTCGCAAATCATCTTGTATGTTTGGAGTGTTTACGGGTCTGAGTCTTTCAAAAGTATATTTAAAAATATTGGTTGTCTGGTCGCAAATCAGAATTATTACAGCCAAAAAAAGTATGATAATACCCAATTGTTTCCAGCCAACTTTTTTCCAAAGTAGATAGAAGATAAATATAAATACCGGAGTCAGATTAAATTGATTGGTAATAAACAGCCAAAAAAAATCAAAAGTTTCCGAACCCAGACTGTTCAGAAAGACAAGTAGTTTTTGATCTAATTCTATTATTTTTTCCAAAATTATTTTTGTCTTTTAATCGGTCCTGACAGCGATTCAATATCTTCTTTTACTTCCTCAATTTTTTGGGTTACAGAAACATCTTCTGCGATATCTTCTATAGGAGAGGTGATTTCTTGTTTTACTTTTTCTATTCTTTCTGTAAAAGAACGGGTGAATGACTGCGGGTCTATATCATCGCCTACACTTTTCTGAATTTCAGATTTAATTTCGTTGGTGGCATTTTTAACCTGACTTAAAACTTTTCCTAATGTGCGTGCTATTTCCGGAATCTTGTCAGATCCAAAAAGCATCAAAACTCCCAGAATAATAAATACAAGCTCTCCGCCACCTATTCCAAACATATTGCCAAAGGTTTAAATTACAAATTTATGAAGTTTATTTTGCTTCTTTGTTATCAATCTTTATTCTTTATATTTTTTTTATAATCAACGCTTTTAGAGATTAGAAAATCGATAAGTTCTATTTCTTTGTTTTGAGAAAGTAAGGATTTTACTTTCGGGTCGTTTTCACAATAACTTAAAAAAAGCCCTATTTCGTCTTGTTCCAATCCTAAGGTTTCGGTAAAGAAATGGTAAGTAAACTTTTCTTGGGCAGCTTCAGAAAATATTTTATCCGAAACAAATTCTATCGGCTTTTCTTCCTTATCTTTTTTAAACCACCGCAGAATGTCTTTGCCTATTCTAACAAAATCCATTCCGTACTGAATACTGCCATCGTTGGGCATAGCAGTGTTTCGCAGCGAACTCTGTTTGTCTTCAACCAGCAAAATATCTGTAGCTTGAAGCGGATTAATGTCTGATTTTTTCATCGTGACTTTTAGGTTCTTTTCATCTCTGGCAAGGTCGCCGGATAGCGAAAACGGACGTACAACCACTTCGTCAAGCTCGTTTACAAATACTTCCAAACGCACTTTCATTACATTTACTAAAAAATCGGTCTCGGTCAATACCAAAGATGTTTGTTTAAAAGCAACACTCGAAAAAACCAAAGTGTCGGAAGCACGTGCAAAAATGGTAAAAAAGCCCAAATCGTCAGATACGGCTCCTTTGTTTGAACTGATGTTAAAAACCGTTACCCTTTCGGCTATTGCCGAGTCTGATACAATCTGTCCGCGTAATATTTCACGGGATAATTGACTGCTTGCCGATAAAGAAAACAGTCCGAAAAGCAGGATGAAAAATAATTTTTGTCGCATATATTACTCTTTTTTTTCTGTGTTTAGTGTTTCAAAATCTTTTTGATGTTCGAGAAAAAATATAGCCAAAGCACTCAGTCTAAACTGTATTTTGTTTCTGTCTTTTGACAATACGGCAGTTGCCAATTCAGAATCTTCTACAGCATAAAACTTGAATCCGTCAACGTATATTTCAGATATTTTAAGGTTTTCTGTAAAATAATTTCTTTCAAAATATATGTCCAATTGCTGTAAAAGTCGTTCTTTTTTTTCTATTTCTAATTCTTTTTTCAGCATAGCGGTTCTACCGGAAATGCTGTTAATCAGTCCGTCAACACTCATTCCACCAAGCGGAATCAAAAGTGGACTGTACCATTTGAACTCTTCTGCAGTTCTTAATTTACGTTCTGCCGGTGTATATTTTTTTGGCGTGTAATCTATAATTCCCAATGCTTTTGCATTAATTTCGGGATAATCTGTAATCACCACTTCGTCAAGTTGCGTGATTTTGGCAGACATTTTCACTTCTACTTTGCCTGTTTCATATTCTTTATTACCAATGCTTTTCCGGGCATATTCAAGATGAACCGAACTAAAAACCAGCAAATCATCTTCTTTTGCCATTATCGAAAACATTCCGGAAGCATCGGTTACAGTCGATTCTTCGTTTACAAGGTTTATAACATGAATACCTTCTATAACGGCTGAGTCGGTAATTATTTTTCCCTGAATAAGTTTTTCCGGTAAATTCTGGGCAAATAATCTGCTTGTCAGAACAAGAATAAAAAGAAACAAACTTCCTTTTGTCATAATGAGTAAAAGTAGTGAGTTTTTTTGACAACTTTTCTTTAAGATTGGTAAATTTATGTTAACCCAAATAGCACTTGAAGATTCTTATTCTGTCGTTTGGCTTTAATCCTTTTTCTCTTCTTCGGTTTCGTATTCGTTATAAAAAGAAAGAAAATCTACCGCCAAAGCACTCAGCCTAAACATAATTTTGTTTCGGTCTTTTGTCGAAATTGCGGTTGCCAGGTCTTCATCTTCAACAATATAATACTTAAATCCGTCAACATAAATTTCTGGAATATGCAATGATTCTGTATAATATTCCGTTTCAAAATAAAACTCAAGTTGTTGTTGCAAAAGCTCTTTCCTTTCTGTATTCAGTTCTTTTTTAAGCATTGCCGTTCGCCCCGAAATCCAGTTAATCAATGGGTCTAAAGATATCGAACCACCCGCCATCATCCCTACATTGGCTGTAACATTTAGGTTTGTAGCCGTTCTAAGCCTTCTTTCGGCAGTAGTGTATGATTTTGGAGTATAATCAATAATGCCTAAATCTTTGGCATTAATATTTGAATAGTTTGTTATAATAACTTCATCGAGCTGATTTAGCTTTGCATACATCTTAATTTCTGCCACACCATTTTCATATTCTTTTCTGCCAATACTTTTTCGGGCATATTCGAGATGAACAGCATTGAAAACCAATAAATCATCTTCTTTTGCCATAATCGAAAACATTCCTGAAGCATTGGTAAAAGTCGCTTTTTCTGTTATCAAATTAATGACCTGAATTCCTTCAACAGAGACCGAATCTGCATAAACTCTGCCGATAATGTTTTTTTCGTAAGTTTCCTGAGCAGCAAGTAAACACGGCAAAGCCAGAAATGTTATAATGAATTTTAATCGGGTCATAATTAGGTGAAAATAGTAACTTGGGTTTGCTTATTAGAATTATTCCGGTAGCTATTGGAACAAAATTAATAAAAGGATTTGATTGTTAGGCGGATTTTGATGGGACAGTAGGTCAAACGCATTAAAAATTGTTGTTTTTTTCCACAGATTAAAAGATTTTCTAGTAATACAGATACTCAAATCGATAAAATCTTTTTAATCCATAGCTACAAGAGATTAAAATTCCGAATAACTGACATTCACAAATAATATGTTATATACTGAGATTAACCGTATTTTTGCTAAAAACAGACTATTATGAAACATCTTATCATTGCTAGTACTTCAACTATTCACGGTGGCGAATATCTTGAATATCTTTTGCCCGAACTCGAAGTTTTTTTTCGTAACGTCAAAACTGTTTTATTTATTCCTTATGCCCGACCGGGCGGAATCTCGCATGATGATTATACCTGTAAAGTACGGGAAGCTTTTGCTAAAATCAATATTGCTGTAATAGGGATTCATGAATTTGAAAACCCTGCTGATGCCCTTAAATCTGCTCAAGGCGTTTTTACCGGCGGTGGCAATACTTTTTTATTGGTTTATCAATTGTATAAAAACGAACTCATGTCCTTACTTAGAGATGTTATTCGGAACGGAACACCTTATTTGGGAACCAGTGCCGGAAGCAATATTTGCGGACTCACCATACAGACGACAAATGATATGCCTATCATATATCCGCCAAGTTTTCAGACTTTGGGCGTAGTTCCGTTTAACCTGAATCCGCATTATCTTGACCCGATACCCGATTCTACACACATGGGAGAGACAAGAGCAACCCGTATCAATGAATTTCATCACCTCAATACTCAGCCGGTTGTCGGATTGCGAGAAGGAAGTTGGATTGAAGTAAACGGTGATTCTATGTCTTTGAAAGGAAGCCTGACAGCTCGTCTGTTTCAACAAGGAAAAGAGCCTGTAGAACTTGAATTAGGGGAGTTGAAGGCGTTTTTGTGAATAGAACATAGAGAATAGAACATAGAGAATAGAACATAGAACATAGAACATAGAAAATAGAGAATAGAGAGGTGTGTTGTTTTGATATTTTCAGACTTATGACTTATGATGTTGTGAATCTAAAAAATCTATAAAATTTGAAATCATAAAAAATCCTGAACTTCATTCTTCGCGGCTCCCCTCTTTAGAGGGGTTGGGGGTGTGTTATTTAGTTTTTTTCAGACATAAGACTTATGACATTATGACTTATGATGGAGAATAGAAAATAGAGAATAGAACATAGAGAATAGAGAGGTGTGTTGTTTTGATTTTTTTAACATAGGACGTTTCGGGGCTAAGTGGCGGATTACGAAGCACAAACTTTCAACTTAGCCGTAACCCCGCAATTTTGCAAAACCCTGTTGTGCGTTCGTTTTTTATGTGGTTAGTGGATTTATCTGTATTTGTCCTCCAATAGCTTTCAAAACTTTCATTATGGTAGAAAATTGTGGTTTTGCTCCTTCCGATAATGCTTTGTACAAACTTGGTCTGCTCATTCCGGTTTCTTCTGCAATTTTGGTCATACCGATAGCTTTTGCAACATGTCCAATTGCTGTAACAATTTCAGTATCACTACCTTCTTCCAAAACTGCATTTAAATATTCAGCAATCATTTCGTTGCTGTCCAAATAATCTGCAATGTCAAATTTTGATGTTTCCATTTTCTATTTTTTTCCAAATATATTTAGCTTTTTCAATATCCTTTTGTTGAGTTGATTTATCTCCTCCAATGAGTAGAATAATAACTTTTCCGTTGATTTCTTTGAAATATACTCGATAACCTTTTGCGTAATTAATTTTCAGTTCTCTGATACCGTCTCCAACAGGTTCGCAATCTCCAAAGTGCTCTTCTTTCTCCAATTTTTGAATTCTGAGTAAAATTTTAGCTTTTGCTCTCAAGTCATTTAGTTTCCTAAACCACTTATCAAATTCTGTTGTCTTTTCAATAAAGTACATTTTTTTTTAACTGTATTCAGTTGGATACAAAATTACAGAAATTAATTTAAACTTGCAAGTTAAGTTTGAGCGTTCTGTCGGAGCAAAATGACGTACAACTTATGACTTAAGATGGAGAATAGAGAATAGAACATAGAGAATAGAACATAGAACATAGAAAATAGAGAATAGAACATAGAGAATAGAGGGGGTGTGTTATTTAGTTTTTTTCAGACATAAGACTTATGACATTATGACTTATGATGGAGAATAGAATATAGAGAATAGAACATAGAGAATAGAGAGGTGTGTTGTTTT
>JAVEUZ010000023.1:0-39079 GCA_034005285.1 Flavobacteriaceae bacterium | reverse complement strand
AAATTATACAGATTTTAGGAATCTCGCTACTGGACAAAACACCTGTAAATCAGTTGTTTAATAAATATAATTACAATAATGTCAATGAACTAAATTATAATCAATTGAAAATCAACTTGTTTTAACGGAACACTTATGTTTTAATCTAAATAATAAATATAGCCAACATTTAACCATACCAACCAGTCGTTAGCACGGTTTTCTTTATACACATCTGGATTAGGATTCAGACCATCAACCCAATTTGAGAAATAATACTGCCATCTTAAATCTATCATCAAATCTGATAGGATGGTAAGTTTATATCGAGTACCAACACTTCCAACAACAGACCAAGTAGTTCCAGAGTCATTGGTTACACCGTCTAAATATTTTACTGGAGTTACTGTTTGTAATTCTCCAAGACCAGGACCAAGGGTTGAATAAGCTTCAGGATTAAAATAGCTAAACTGAGCACCCAAACTAACAAAGGGTCCTAAACTTCCGGGTGTAGCCGAAAATTGTCTGATGCTGAAAGGAAAGTATTCTAACTGCATCCCAATATTAGTAACTGCCGTACTTCCTTTCATTCCTCTTAATTGTTGAGCCATTACAGAATTTTTATCAGAAGCGACCCACCGCCCATAATGCTGTAGGTTTGTTTTATTATAAGACAACTCACTTCTTACTTTAAAATGGTCATTAAAATAAGTCTCTTTTGCATAACAGTTACATTCTGCACGGTAAGCAAAATTCATATAGTGAATTAACCCAATGCCGAAGCCGGTATTTCCAAGGTTAGTCTTAGAGTCACCTCTAACCCCGTAATCAGATTGAAATGCTACGGGTCCTACAATAGCTCCTATCTCATGCGAAAAGCCAAATTGTGCCTGAAGAGAATAAGACATTCCTAAAAGGAGAACAAAAAATGCACTTAATTTTTTGAGCATAGGTCGAATTTTAAAAACAATTTCGGACAAATATATAAAAACAAAATACACTTGTGAAAATAAATTTAAAAAATACTGAATTACAGATGAAAAAAATCATAAAAAGGTTTAATTAACAACAAAAAGCGAACGCTTGTTTCATATTTCCTAATAAAAAAATAAAAACACTGAGAATTTCAAAAAAATTACCCCCGTATTTTAAGAAAATGTATATTTGTCGGGAATTAACGAAAACGTTTTTTTAACGGAATCAATTTATATTTATCATGACAGACAAAATTCGTGATTTTGTAGAAGCGGTTGCTAAAAGAAATCCTAACGAGCCTGAATTTATGCAGGCAGTTCAGGAAGTAGCCGAAACAATCCTTCCTTTTATGGAAGACAAAGACATTTATAAGGGTAAAAACGTTCTGCTAAGAATGACAGAACCCGAAAGAGTCATAACCTTTAGAGTTTGCTGGGTGGACGACAAAGGTGAGATTCAGGTAAACAGAGGATACAGAATCCAGATGAATTCTGCAATCGGTCCGTACAAAGGTGGAATTCGTTTTCATCCTTCTGTAAATTTAAGTATTTTGAAATTCTTGGCTTTTGAGCAAACTTTCAAGAATGCTTTAACAACACTTCCAATGGGTGGGGCAAAAGGAGGGTCTGATTTTAATCCTAAAGGTAAATCTGACGGAGAAGTCATGCGTTTCTGCCATGCTTATATGAGTGAGTTGTATAAATATATAGGTCCAAATACAGACGTGCCTGCTGGAGATATTGGCGTAGGAGCTCGTGAGATTGGCTATATGTTTGGAATGTACAAAAAGTTAAAAGACGAATTTACCGGAGTAATTACTGGTAAAGGAATGTCTTGGGGTGGTTCTCTTATGCGTCCGCAAGCAACAGGTTTTGGAGCAGTATATTTCCTACAAGCCATGCTTGGAACAAAAGGAATGGACATTAAAGGCAAAACAATTGCCGTTTCAGGATTTGGTAATGTTGCTTGGGGTGCTGTAACAAAAGCAACAGAACTTGGTGCAAAGGTAGTTACGCTTTCCGGTCCTGACGGGCATATTTATGATCCTGACGGAGTGTCAGGAGAAAAAATTGACTATATGTTAGAACTTCGTGCTTCTAATAACGATATCGTAGAACCTTATGCTAAAAAATTCGGAGTACAATTCTTTCCCGGTCAATTTCCTTGGATACAAAAAGTTGATATTGCGTTGCCTTGTGCCACTCAAAATGAATTACCACTTGAAGGAGCTAAGAAATTAGTAGAAAACGGAGTTATCTGTGTAGTGGAAGGAGCCAATATGCCAACAACGCCGGATGCTCTCGAATATTTCCAAAAAAATAAAATAATGTTCTCTCCCGGAAAAGCATCAAATGCAGGAGGAGTTGCAACATCTGGATTAGAAATGTCTCAAAACTCCCTTCGAATAGAATGGACGGCAGAAGAAGTAGATAGAATCCTGAAAAAAATCATGACTGACATTCACGCTTCGTGTGTGAAATATGGATTAGGTGCTGACGGATATATTGACTATGTGAGGGGTGCAAATATCGCCGGATTTGTAAAAGTAGCCGATGCGATGCTCGCTCAAGGAGTCGTATAAAAAGTTTCAATATAAGAGCCTGTTTAAATTTATATTGCAAAAAAGATGTCTATGTTTGGACATCTTTTTTGTTTTTTAAAAGTGGGCTAAAAATGAATATTTTTGCTTCATAATGGTTGGATTTTTCTCTGCTGAGGGAGAGAAGTAAAAAGCAAGAAAAGAAAAAAAGACTTTTTAACTAATAAAAAAGACTTAAACGAGTTCTATATTTGTAACTTTAAATTATTTCAATATACATTTTTAAATGAGATTTCAGATAAGATATTTTTTATTTCTATTGATTTTTACTGCCATAGGCTACTCTCAGAACAATTCTCAATGGAGGGGATATTTTTCATACAACAACATCAGCGGTATAACTGTAGGACAAAATAAGGTTTTTGCAGCAGCAGACAACGCATACTTTTCCAAAAATCTTGTAAACAATGATTTAAAAACAACCAATACCGTAGATGGGCTTTCCGGAATGACCATAACGGCGATTTATCACTCAAAAAATTTCAACAAGACCTTTTTGGGATATGAAAATGGTCTTATAATTTCTGTAAATGAATCCGACAAAGACATAATCCGCTATGTAGATGTTATCAATAAAGGCGGAATACCGCCAAACCGAAAAAGAATCAATCATTTTTATGAACACGAAAACAAGCTCTATATTTCTGCAGAATTCGG
Organism: Flavobacteriaceae bacterium; assembly: GCA_034005285.1. Lineage (GTDB taxonomy): Bacteria > Bacteroidota > Bacteroidia > Flavobacteriales > Flavobacteriaceae > Flavobacterium. Next base: position 35,868 of record JAVEUZ010000023.1, on the reverse strand, counting down.
AATAACGGTTTTTAATTTACAGTCCGGACTTTTTGGAGATACTTTTTTTATTGGTTCCGGCGGACAACAAATAAATGTATATAACACTACAGTACTTGAAAACCAAATATATGCCGTCACCGAAAATAACGGAATAAGAACAGCAGACTTGACAAACCCAAATCTGATAGATTTTAATCTTTGGAGTGTTTTTGATGCCGGAATGTGGAAAAAAGCAGTAACATTTCGTAATCAACTAATATTTTTAAACATATTTGGAGGAGTGTATAGACACAACAATGTTTCTTTTATTCAGATTTATAATCTAAACACTGCATCAAATGATCTTTTTTCTGATGAAAATCATTTTGCAGTTTGCAGTAGTGATCGAACAGTTGTTTTTAGTGAAAATCTTGCTGTTGACACACAAATAACGCTAAACCAGTTGCCCGAAAATACAGGAAATATGACATCTGTTGCTGTTTTGGAGAACAAAATTTTCATAGGTACTACAGAGGGTGGTATTATAGAAATCGGTATTGGAAATATAGCCAATATGGAACAACTCTTGCCCGACGGACCTTCAAAAAACAAGATATTTGCAATTAAGGTAGCACCGTCAGGAAATACAATTTGGGCTGTTTATGGCGACCACAGTGCAAGCTATAATCCATTTCCGTTAGATTCATACGGGATAAGCAAGTTTTCAGAAACCGGATGGTTAAATCTGCCATACAGTGTTGTAGGACAGGCACAATCTATCGTAAGAATTGCATATCATCCTAATAATGAAAACCAAGTATATTTTGCATCATTTTATTCGGGAATTTTAGAATTTCAGAATGATGAACTCGTAGCACTATACGACTCGTCAAATACAGCACTACAGCAAGACCCGACAAACCCTTTTGTTGGTCACAGAATCAACGGACTTGTGTTTGACAACCAAAATAACCTTTGGTCAACATCATCATTACTCACAAATGGGCTTAATGTAAAAAGAACCAATAACCAATGGCAGGTATATTCTTTTGAAAATATTTTAAGTGCCCCGTCATCAAATTCTTTTGGTCGAATGGTAATCGACAAAAACAACACCAAATGGTTTGTTTCAAATAGAGAGGGTGTTATCGCCTTTAACGAAAATTCAAATCCGCAATTCAAAAAAGTGGTAAACGAAGACAATAACAATTATCCTTATACAGACACAAGAGCAATTGCCATAGACAACCGAAATCAGGTCTGGATAGGTTCTGTAGGAGGGTTGCGGGTTTTATCGAGTGCAGATAGGTTTCTGAATTCAGACGATTTGGTTGCACGATCTGTTATTATTATGGAAGACGGCTTAGCTCAAGAGCTTCTTTATAATCAGTATATTACAAATATTGTGGTCGATGGAGCTAATAATAAATGGATAGGCACAGCCGATGCGGGTGTTTATCTGCTTTCGCCAAACGGACAAGAAACACTCTACAGATTTACAGAAACAAACTCACCGTTGCCAAGCAATGGCATTCAGGATATTGATATTAACAACACAACAGGAGAAGTTTTCTTTGTTACAGACAGAGGAACGGTTTCATTCAAAGGAACAGCAACCGGTTCAAGTGATAATCTGGATAACGTAATAGTGTATCCAAATCCAGTAAGACCCGAGTTTGTGGGAACAGTTAAAATAAGTGGACTTGTAGATAAATGCAATATAAAAATCACAGACATCGAAGGAAACCTTGTTTTTGAAAAAATTGCCGAAGGAGGAACCATTGAGTGGGACACAACAGCTTTCGGAAAATATAGAGTAGCCTCAGGTGTTTATATGATTTTTATTTCTACAGACGACGGAATGGAAACCAAAGTAAAAAAAGTTATGATTGTTCGATGAGTCATGATAATCAAAACAAAAGCAATCGTTATCTCATCATTAAAATATCAGGAAAAAAGCCTGATTGTTAAGTGTTTTACAGAATCGGACGGACTCAAGTCATATTTTGTGCCGAATGCTTTTTCCGGAAATAAAAATAAAACCAAAGCTGTTTTTTTTCAGCCTTTAACACAACTCGAAATAATTGCATCGCATAGAAATAAAGGCTCTTTGGAACATTTCAGAGAAATTAAAGTAAGCCATCTATATCAAACAATTCCGATAAATATTATAAAAAGTTCTATTGTTATCTTTTTGGCAGAAGTGCTACACTCAGCAATTCGTGAAGAAGAAAAAAACACAGCTTTATTCGAATATTTAGAAACATCTTTACAGTGGCTTGACACGCACCACCAGGTTTCAGATTTTCATCTAAGCACACTTATCGGAATAACCCGCTATCTCGGATTTTATCCTGCAAAAGAACAAGACACTGAACCGTATTTCGAAATGATAAACGGCGTCTTTTCAGGCAATCCCGGAATAAACACCCTCAATGAAAAAGAATCACAATTGCTGAAAAAACTTTTAAAACTCAAAAGAAATCAAGAGTCGGCTTTTTTGGTTTCAGAGAGGCAATTATTGCTCAAAATCATCATGGATTATTACACACTTCATCTCGATGGGTTCAGGCGACCAAAATCTGTGGAAATACTCAAAGAGGTTTTTGAATAGAAAAAACTTCATAACATGGTTTAAAATCAACTGATTCAATCTGTTTTTTAATCAAAATTTACTACTTTCGCAAATCTGTTTTTTTAGAAAAAAAGTTACAATGAAATTCAACGAATATAAGGGGTTTGATTTGTCTGTAATAGACAACGATATTTTAAAGTTGTGGAAAGACAACGATATCTTTAAAAAAAGTGTCGAAACACGTGAAGGTAAAACACCTTTTATTTTCTTCGAAGGACCTCCGTCTGCCAACGGACTTCCGGGGATTCATCACGTAATGGCTCGTGCTATCAAGGATATTTTTTGTCGTTATAAAACGCAAAAAGGATTTCAGGTAAAACGCAAAGCCGGTTGGGATACACACGGACTTCCTGTCGAGCTCGGAACGGAAAAAGAACTCGGAATCACCAAAGAAGACATCGGAGTTAAAATTTCGGTTGAGGAATATAACGAAGCGTGTAAAAGAACCGTAATGCGTTATACCGATGTATGGAATGACCTGACCGAAAAAATGGGGTATTGGGTAGATATGGAAAATCCGTACATTACTTACAAACCCAAATATATGGAATCGGTTTGGTGGTTGTTGAAACAGATTTACGACAAAAATTTACTGTATAAAGGCTACACCATTCAACCGTATTCCCCAAAAGCAGGAACGGGATTATCTTCCCACGAACTCAATCAACCCGGAACATATCGTGATGTTACGGACACTACGATTGTAGCTCAATTTAAAGTCCTCTCCCCTGCCCTCTCCAAAGGAGAGGGAGTAGAGAAACTTATAAAAGCATTCGGGTTAAGTTCCCCTCCTTTGGAGGGGTTAGGGGAGGATTTTCATTTTTTAGCTTGGACAACAACCCCTTGGACACTTCCGAGTAATACAGCACTAACAGTTGGAGCAAATATTGATTATGTTTTGGTTAGAACTTTTAATCAATATACGTTTGAGCCAATCCAAGTTGTTTTAGCTAAAAACTTGGTTGCAAAACAATTCGGAGGGAAATATTTTGTAGCGGAATCCGAAGAAGATTTTGCAAATTATAAATCCGAAGACAAAAAAATCCCATATCAAATTTTAGCCGAAACCAAAGGAAAAGATTTAGTAGGAATAAAATACGAACAATTAATTCCGGTTGCACTTCCGTATCAAACACCTGAAAATGCGTTTCGAGTAATTTCGGGAGATTTCGTAACAACCGAAGACGGTACAGGAATCGTACATACTGCTCCTACTTTTGGTGCAGACGATGCCAAAGTTGCCAAAGAAGCCGCTCCAGAAGTGCCTCCGATGTTGGTTTTAGACAAAGACGGAAATGCCGTTCCGCTTGTAAACCTACAAGGGAAATTCATTGATGGATTGGGAGATTTATCGGGAAAATATGTTAAGAACGAATATTATCTTGACGGAGAAGCTCCCGAAAAATCGGTAGATGTAGAGATTGCCATTCGTTTAAAAGAAGAAAACAAAGCCTTTAAGGTCGAAAAATACGTTCACAGTTACCCACATTGTTGGAGAACCGACAAACCGATTTTATATTATCCGTTGGATTCTTGGTTTATCAAGGTTACGGAAGTCAAAGACCGAATGTTTGAGTTGAACGAAACCATCAACTGGAAGCCAAAAGCAACCGGAGAAGGTCGTTTCGGGAATTGGCTTAAAAATGCGAATGATTGGAACTTGTCTCGTTCAAGATATTGGGGAATTCCGCTTCCTATCTGGAGAACCGAAGACAAAACCGAAGAAATCTGTATCGGTTCGGTAGAAGAATTAGTAAACGAAATCAACAAGTCAGTAGAAAAAGGTTTGATGAGCGAAAATCCGTTCAAAAACTTTAAAGTGGGTGATTTCACAGAAGACAACTATGATTTAATTGACTTACACAAAAATGTAGTTGATAAAATCGTGTTGGTTTCCGCTTCAGGAAAACCAATGAACAGAGAAACAGATTTGATTGATGTTTGGTTTGATTCGGGTGCTATGCCGTATGCACAATGGCATTATCCGTTTGAAAACAAGGAATATATTGACCAAAACAACTTCTACCCTGCTGATTTTATTGCGGAAGGAGTTGACCAAACTCGTGGTTGGTTTTATACCTTACACGCTATTGGTGTTTTGGTATTCGACCGAATTACATACAAAAACGTAGTTTCCAACGGTTTGGTTTTAGACAAAAACGGACAGAAAATGTCCAAGCGTTTGGGCAATGCGGTTGACCCGTTCACGACTTTAGAAGAATACGGAGCAGATGCAACCCGTTGGTATATGATTTCGAATGCGAATCCGTGGGACAATCTGAAATTCGATATTGAGGGAGTAGCAGAAGTTCGCAGAAAATTCTTCGGAACACTATATAATACGTATTCGTTTTTCGCTTTGTATGCGAATATTGACGGATTCAAGTATGCAGAACAGGAAGTGCCACTTTCTGAAAGACCTGAAATCGACAGATGGATTTTATCCGAACTGAATACATTAATTAAAGAGGTCGATACGTTTTATCACGATTACGAACCGACAAGAGCAACCCGAGCTATTTCGGATTTTGTACAGGAAAATTTGAGCAACTGGTATGTTCGTTTGTGTAGAAGACGTTTCTGGAAAGGGGAATATTCTACGGATAAGATTGCAGCATATCAAACTTTATATACTTGTTTGTTGACCGTTTCGAAGCTTTCTGCACCGGTTGCACCGTTTTATATGGATAGGATTTACAGAGATTTAATACAAGTAACAAAGTTAGAAGATAACGAGAGCGTACATTTATCCGATTTTCCGAAATATGTTGAAAATTATGTTGATAAATCTCTTGAAAGCAAAATGTTAAAAGCACAGACCATTTCTTCGTTGGTTTTATCTCTTAGAAAAAAGGAAATGATAAAAGTGCGTCAACCTCTGCAAAAGGTTGTTATTCCTGTATTTGACAGCATTCAACGCTCGGAAATTGAAGCAGTTTCCGATTTGATAAAATCTGAAGTAAATGTAAAAGAAATAGAGCTTTTAGAAGATGCTTCAGAGATAATGATAAAGCGAATTAAACCTAATTTCAAAACACTTGGTCCGCGTTTCGGAAAAGATATAGGATTGATTGCCAGGGAAATACAAGGATTTGCTCAGGAGCAGATTAATGAAATTGATAAAAATGGTAGCTTAACCTTTGAAGTTTCAGGAAAATATATAACTTTAGCCAAAGATGATGTAGAGATAACTTCTCAAGATATTCCAGGTTGGTTGGTTGCAAATGCAAACGGAATAACAGTTGCTTTAGACATAACTTTAACCGAAGAATTAATACTTGAAGGTATTGCCAGAGAAATGGTTAATAGGATTCAAAACATCAGAAAAGATACCGGATTTGAGGTGACAGACCGTATAAGAATCCGTTTAAAAAAGGAAAAAACTCTCGAACAGGCTATTATGGTTAATGCAGATTATATAAAATCTGAGACTTTGGCAGATGAGTTGACTTTTGAAGACGATTTTGAAAATGGTATAGAAATTGAATTCGACGATATAAAAACAGAAATATTAATTCTAAAATAAAGTGAATTATGACAGATGAAGTAGTAAGATACTCTGATGCCGACTTGGCAGAGTTCAAGGAAATTATTTTAAAAAAAATTGAAAAGGCTCAAAACGATTTAGAATTAATCAAAAGTGCCTATATGAACGATTTAAACAATGGCACAGACGATACTTCGCCAACGTTTAAAGCTTTTGAAGAAGGTAGTGAGACGATGAGTAAAGAAGCAAATTCACAATTGGCAATCCGTCAGGAGAAGTTCATTCGTGATTTAAAAAATGCTCTTGTCAGAGTAGAAAGCAAAACTTATGGTGTTTGTCGAGTTACCGGAAAACTTATAGACAAAGAACGCTTAAAATTAGTTCCGCATGCCACCATGAGTATCGAGGCAAAAAATATGCAACGATAATTTTATAGAACAAAGCTATTGAAAGACCTTAAATTAAGGTCTTTTTTTATACAGAAACCGAAGGTCCTAAAAGCAAAACGCCTAATATAGCCGGAATAAAGTAAATTGCAATAGTTCTGGCTCCGTCATAATCTTTAGCGATTCTTTGCCCCAAAAGCAATAATATTAATGTAATACAAGATATTATGCAAGCATTGAATCCGTATGTTTTTCCGGAATTTGTTAGTATTTCAATAATACCCACCACAGACAATACACCGGAAACAAGTTCCAGAATTAAAATTACAACTAAGACAAGTGGAACTGTATTTCTCAGAGGGGTTTGTGCGAAGTGTTCTTTAAGCCATTCGAGATTGCCTTTCCAATAAAACAACTTATCGTATCCTGATTGTAAAAAAGTAACAGCCAGAAATAAAAGAATTAAAACAGATGCCGGATTGTTCATAGTAATTATTTTTTATGAATTAAACGGGTTAATTTTATAGATAAATCAGTCAAGATAATTTTCGAGTTTCCGTTTCTTTCAATGTGATAAATGGCGGTATTTATCTCGTTGTAAATATCAGAAATATTATTTCCGTGTATAAAAGGAGCAAAGTTTTCTAATTTAAAATTTTCTGTTTGAGGCTCCATATATACCAATTGATTTGTTTGATAATTCAGCAATAATGATTGGCGGAACATTTCTATACAATACGATAAAAACTTTTTTTGTGTTTCTCTGCCTTCTTTGGCGATTGTTTCGCTCCAATTCAGCAAATCGAAGATTGTTTCTGCCCGACCTTTTGCACGAAAAGCAGCACGTACCCATACAACAAACCAATTTTCAAAAGGTAAATCTTCATGGTTTTCATCCAAAAGTTTTAATGCTTTATTGTAGTTACCCTGAGCCTGATGAGCTGTTTTTTTAGCTTTTATTTCGTTTGCCAAATTTTTATTAATTAGAGAATCGGCAATTATTTGTTCCGGAATTCCTGAAAAATAAAGTTTTTGACAACGAGAATGAATGGTTTGAAGAATGTCTCCCTCGTTTTCAACAATTAAAATAAAAACGGTTTTATCTGTTGGTTCTTCCAGAATTTTCAACAACTTGTTTGATGCATCTGCATTAAGTTTGTCAGCCATCCAGACAATCATTACCTTATATCCGCCTTCATAAGATTTTAGCGAAAGCGTTTTTACAATTTCAGTGGCATCATCAACCCGAATAATTCCTTGTTTGTTGTCAACGCCCAAAATTTGATACCAATCAAACAAACTTCCGTATGGATTATCATTTAGAAAATCTCTCCACTCCTTTATGAAATCTAAACTTTTAGGTTTAGATTTTATTTTAGACGTTGTAACTGTTGGATAGATAAAATGTATATCAGGATGAGAAAGATGTTCGAATTTTAGATTGCAAGCACTATCTCCCCCCATATTCTCTCCGTTTTTGTTTTGACACAAGATATATCTTGCATAAGCAATTGCCATAGGCAATGTGCCGCTTCCTTCAGGTCCCACAAACATTTGTGCGTGAGGAATTCGCCCCGAATCAACCGTGTTTGTTAGGTGTTTTTTTAAATGGCTTTGCCCAAGTATTTCTGAAAACAACATAAGGCAAATATAACTTTAAAAAAAATAATGACATAGAATTCGGAGATATTTAGAAATAGAGTTTTAATTTAGCTGCAAATTCTCACAAATATTGACAGCTAAAAAGAAAGAAAAAACAGCAATAACCTGCTAAATTCTGCATTTTGTCGATAAAACAAATGTTTTTATCGATGTTTTTAGTACATTTACCCCATAAAAATCACTGTGGTCAAATTTTTAGAGTTTTAAACGTTTTACCGATGAAAACAAAAAACATTAAAATATTTGTTATAACGATATTTACAATTTTCTGTACAGACCTTGCTTTTTCACAAGTTCAAGTTCCTTTCAAACCCAGATATAAAGGAGAAGTTCGGGGTGAAATGACGTTTATAGCAAACAATATTCTCAACAGAATAGATAAGAAGCACAGCCCGAAAGATGCTTATAACGACCTTTCGCATGAAAATATATCCAACGACGATTTTGATATGGAATATATTGACATTGATGATGATTCGACAACATTTTCTTCCAGTAGTGGAGCACTTTTTGTAAAAAATGAATATGATAAGAAAATTGTTTATGCCGGATTGTATTGGACAGGTACATACAAGTTTGAAAGCGGTTACAAAAAGAACAACAGAATTATTTCTTATGACGAAGACCGTTTTCCGGTTGAGAATATCAAAATAAAATTTCCTAATAAGTATGAATATACACCGTTAAAGGGTGAGATTATTTTTGACGGATACAAGAACAAGCCGTCTTCCGACCAATCTCCTTATGTTGCTTACGCAGATATAACCGAATATGTAAAACTATTAGACAATCCTTTTGGTTTTTATACAGTTGCCAACGTAAGAGCAACACAAGGAACTCTCACGGGTGGGTCGGCTGCCGGATGGATTATATTTTTTGTTATAGAAGATCTCAATATGCCGGAACGTCATATCGTAAGTTTTGATGGTTTTGCAAGTGTTTCGAATAATTCGTATGATTTTTTATTGGAAGGATTTGACACCATTACACATAAAAAAACTGATGCAACAATGATTTTCTCTGCTCTCGAAGGTGATTTTAATGCAGATGGCGATATGGTTTATTTGTCAACAAATACGCATCCTGTCTTGACAAACCTGAAAGCCAAAAAGCGAAATACCGGAAACATATTTAATAGTACTATTTATCACGAAGAGAAGGAATATATATACAGAATTCCGGCTTCCAGAAACACTTTGGGCTTTGATGCTTTCAGCACAAATTTGGATGTATCTGATAAGTTTTTTGTAAAAGATTCTACAAACACGATGAAAATCAGAGTAAAGTCTTCAAATGATATTTACCATTTGTTTTTTACAGCATTGAGTACTGAAGAATATGACACAGTAAAACATGAGCTTGCTGCAAAAACGTATAATTTCGATAATATAAGAAAAGAGATTTTAGCGTCTAAAGAAAATGCAGTATTTGACGGCTCAGATATTCTTTCTTTTGAAGAAAAAAAACAAGTTGAAAAACCAAAACAAGAAACCAATGCCAATATAGACTCTCAAGAGATAAAATACCTAAATCACACTGATTTGAAAAAAGGATACTATCTGGTGGCAAATGTTTTTGCAGAACCGGTAAACGCCAGACAGTTTTTGAGTAATCTGAAAAAACAAGGGGTTGGAGCCAATTTTTTTGTTAATCCGCACAACAAATATATTTACGTATATGTAAGTTATTCAAAAGTTAGAGAGACAGCAGAAACTTTAAAAATAACAAATCTTAACAATACATATCATGGTGAAATGTGGCTCTTAGGGGTAAATATTAATCAAAACAATGTTTCAGACCTGGGCAATTAATCTTCTATGAATCACTTTTGTTTTTTGTTTCAAAAATTTTTAAATGAGATTATAAAAAAATATTGATTATATGATGTTTGTCATATAATTATAGAATATTTACACTTTATTTTGTTGTATAATAAGTTTAAGTGATTAATACTCAAAAAACTATAACCTCATTTAAAATTTTTAGAACATGAAAAAACAATTTCTAGCACTTTTGGCTATCGTATTCATGGCATCGTGCAATTCATCAACAGAACGCAGTGAATCATCTGCAACAGAGACTCAACAAACTCCTACAGTAGGACAGTCAGGAGTAAAAGACGATGTTTCTAAGCCCAATATTGTTCAGACAGCAGCCGGTAGTGACCAGCACACTACTTTATATGCGGCCGTGAAAGCAGCCGGATTGGCAGATGCTCTTAGTAACGCTGGACCTTTTACTGTTTTTGCTCCTACAGACGAAGCTTTTAAAAAACTACCCGAAGGAACGGTTGACAATCTTTTAAAACCTGAAAATAAAAACGATTTATCAAACATTTTGGAATATCATACTTATGTTGGGGTTTTAAACAATACGCTGTTACAAGACGGAGTTGAATTTGGACAAGTAAATGCTCAAAGAATTAAAATAACTAAAAAAGGAGATAAGGTTTTTGTCAATGAAATTGCCGAAATTATAGCGTCCATTCCAACATCAAACGGAATGATTCATGTAATTGACCATGTTTTACTTCCTCCAAATTAACTAACTAAATTTTGGCAGCCAACTTACCCAATTTAAAATAATTAGGGTAAGTTGTTCTTTGTATATAGAAAATTTAAGTAAACTTTCGTCTTTGTTAAGAGCCTGTTTAAATTTGTATTGTAAAGATGTTTATAGGTTATTTTTGAGTTAGAACAAGGCAAATTTTTAAAGGATAGCAGAACTATCCTTTAAAAATTTAACATTCCTACCGAGTAGGTGGGAGCGACCCAAAAGAAGCATAAACAAATTATCAGATAAATTTTAAACAGGCTCTAAAATGTTAGGGAAATTTATAACAATTGTAATTGGTGCAAAACAACATATCAATTATATTTGTCGGATATAGTCTTCAGACACACCAATAATTACTTTTTGTAAAAATAAATTTGAATTTATTTCAATGAAATGCACGTTTAGAGATGTTTCAATCAACTGAATCCATAGCTTAGACGATTCGGAAAATGGAATTAAACCATAATCGTGGCATTACATCTGACATAAAAAATAACAAATATTAACAGATGAAAACAGTTAACAATTTTTCTTTTGAATCAAAAAAAGCACTTGTACGGGTCGATTTTAACGTACCTATTGACGAAAACCGTAACGTTACCGACGAAAACCGTATTGAAGCCGCAAAACCGACCATAGACAAAATTTTGTCAGACGGAGGTATCGCCATCCTGATGTCACACTTAGGGAGACCAAAAGGAGGTTTTGAAGACAAATACTCTTTACGCCACATCGTTGATACAACTTCTCGTATTTTGGGAGTTCCTGTGAAATTTGTGAATGATTGTGTGGGTGAAACAGTTGAGAAAACTGTCAATTCACTAAAACCGGGTGAAGTGCTATTGTTAGAAAACCTGCGTTTTTATAAAGAAGAAGAGGCAGGTGACGAAGATTTCGCAGCCAAACTTGCCAAACTCGGAGACGTCTATGTTAATGACGCATTTGGCACCGCTCATAGAGCACATGCTTCTACAACGATTGTGGCAAAGTTTTTTTCTGGGAAAAAATGCTTCGGACTATTGCTGGCAAAAGAAATAGAAAGCCTCAACCGCGTTCTTAATAACAGCCAAAAACCGGTAACAGCCATTTTGGGAGGTTCTAAAGTTTCTTCCAAAATAACTGTTATTAAAAACATTCTTGACAAAATAGATTACATGATTATTGGGGGCGGAATGACTTTTACGTTTATAAAAGCCCTCGGCGGAAACATCGGAAATTCTATTTGCGAAGACGACAAACTACAGTTAGCAACAGATATTTTGAAATTAGCAAAAGAAAAAAACGTTCAGGTTCACTTGCCTGTAGATGTAGTAGCGGCAGATGCTTTTGCAAATGATGCCAACACACAGATTTTGGATGTAAATAAGATTCCCGAAGGTTGGCAAGGGCTTGATGCCGGACCAAAATCTCTTGAAATTTTTCATGAAGTTATTATGAATTCTAAAACGATTTTATGGAACGGACCGCTTGGAGTTTTTGAAATGGAAAAATTTTCTAAAGGAACCATTGAAATTGGAAATAGTATTGCAGAATCAACTGCCAAAGGAGCTTTTTCACTTGTAGGAGGAGGAGATTCTGTGGCTGCCGTAAAACAATTTGGACTCGAAGACGGAATGAGCTATGTTTCTACCGGTGGCGGAGCCATGCTCGAGATGTTAGAAGGGCAAATTCTTCCGGGAATTGTAGCTATTGAAGAGTAGTGTGTCATTTTGCATAATGAAAACAGAAATACCGAAAGATCAAATTACAATATGGAAAAGGACAAAGTAATAAGTTTTCTTAATAAATACAATTACAGCTATTCTGAAAAAAACAATTCAATTTTTGTTAAATTAGAACATGCACAACAAATAATAATTGAATTTGACGAACCAAATAAAATAATATTAAAAGACAAGCTTATTGGCTGGAATTTTCTAACAGGAATGATTGAAATGAGTTTAAAAAATGCTTTTATTTATAATTTTATCGGAACAATTCTATTTGGAATTCTATGCTTGTATTCTGAAAATAAAACAAATGGACTTAATTTAATTGCGATATTTTTGGTCTTTATAACTTGGGTTATTTTATTTTCAACTCTTTATATTGTAAAACTTGAAAGTTTTAAAAATCAAATAATAAATTGGACAAAAGAATAGCGAAAAAAGAAAAAACGACTACCAACAACAAGGCATTTGCAAAATGGAGGGTTAAGTGATAGTTGCAAGTTTTGTACTTCATAATCCGTAAAAGCCAATTACGAATGAGTTTATATTTTTATTTTGAGGTATTCGTGAATCTTCGATTTTTATTGGCTTTTTTTCATAATTTAGCAAATAGAAAATGGCTTATACTATGTGTCGTCTAAATCGAAACTTTCCGATTCGATTTTCCGCCACTTCGGCAAAACCCCGAAACGCAGTAAATTTTTTAACAATAAAAAAAGATTATATAACGTTATTTTAATTTATGTTTGCAAATAAACTAACACATTGAATCGTAAACAATTAACAACATAATGAGATTTAAGAACATCACTATTACGCTTGCCATACTTTTTATAGGAATTGTTTCAGCTCAGGAAACTGAGATAAAAGAAATCCGTTCTGAGCAGACCAAAATGACTTTTCTTGACTCTATCAAAAGCACATTTGTTCATCATGATATGGCTTCTTGTATTGATGATAGATGGGTAAATGAACTTATGAATCAGGATTTGTTTCAGGAGATGAATTCAGATGTAGAGACCCTTGATATGGATGTCAAAATAGACTATGAACTTTCTTCAGAACTACTCAAGGAACGGCTTAAAATTTTAGACTCTAAATCTGCTTTTAATATTGATTATAACCCAGGATTGGAGAATGTAATCAAACATTATTTAAAAAATCGCAGTCGCTCTTTTGAAAGACTCATGTCTTTATCGCAATATTATTTCCCCATTTTTGAAGAAGCATTATCAAAATATAATGTACCGCTCGAAATTAAATATCTTGCCATTGTTGAGTCTGCTTTAAACCCAAGAGCTGTTTCAAAAGCCGGAGCCACAGGAATTTGGCAATTTATGTATGCCACCGGAAAGCAGTATAACCTTGATGTTACAACTTTTGTTGATGAGCGAAGCGACATTCTGAAAGCATCGGAAGCAGCTTGTCAATATATGGTAAAAATGTATTCTATTTTTGGAGATTGGGATCTTGTTTTGGCATCATATAACGCCGGACCCGGAAATGTTTCAAAAGCCATTCGTCGTTCCGGAGGAAAACAAAACTATTGGAATATCCGCCCTTATTTACCAAAAGAAACTCAAGGATATGTGCCGGCATTTTTAGCAACAATGTATGTGTATGAGTTTCATAAAGAACACGGTATTGTTCCTCAAAAAGCCGTTATGAATACTTTTGAAACAGATACCATTCAAGTAAAAAGTAAAATGTCCTTTAAGCAACTTTCTGAAGTGTTGGATATTTCTATTACAGAATTACAGTTTTTAAATCCTTCATATAAACGCGATTTTATTCCGTATATGGCAGACAAAAAACATTATGTTCGTCTTCCTGTCAATAAAGCGGCTCTCTTTGTTTCAAATGAAGAAAAGGTTTATGCTTATATTGAACATGATTTTAACAAGAGAGAAAAACCATTCTCTACTATGGAAGCTTTGGCAAATGCCGACGCAAATTTTTCTACAAACACAAAGTATCACATTGTAAAAAAAGGAGAAACACTCGGCGGAATTTCCAGTCGCTATCGTGTATCAATTGCTAATTTGAAAAAATGGAACGGGCTTAGAAGCGATGTCATAGGAGTAGGACAAAAACTAAAGGTGGTTACAACCGAAAGGGTGGCAGTTGTTTCTAAAAAAGAAACACCCAAAACAAATGTAACACCACAGAAAGACACAATAATAACCAATCCCGTTTCTACAGAACCGTCTTTTTATGTGGTTGAAAAAGATGATGATATAGCCGAAATTGCCCAAAAACACAAGATTTCGGTTGAAGATTTAAAAAAATGGAATCAATTAGAGTCTGACGAAATTCAAGTAGGGCAGAAGTTGGTTTTAAAACAAACCACACAAGAATCGGAATCGACAGATTTTAAATTATATACAATCCTGAAAGGAGACAATTTGTTTACTATTGCTAAAAAAAATAATGTTAGTATAGAAAACCTTAAGGAATGGAATGAATTAGAAGATATACAGATTAAAGAAGGAAGTGTACTCAAAATATTGAAAACAGAAAAAATATCAGAAATAGCTTCAACAGAAAACAAACCGCATAAAGTGGTTGAGAAAAAAGAAATAGAAATACCCCAAGAAACGTATTATATTGTTAAAAAAGGGGATTCATTATTCAGCATTTCTCAAAATATTCCCGGTGTTACTGTTTCGGACCTGAAAAAATGGAACGGCATTAATAATAAAACAGTTATTAAACCCGGAATGAAACTTAAAATTAACGGAGAGACACTTTAAGTTTTTACGAACCTCTAAGTTTAAAAACCATGAGAAAAATCTTTTTGCTTTTGCTGGCAACAGTTTTTGTTGTTTCTTGTCAAAAAGAGAAAAGAGGAGCAGACTCTATATCAAATATCAAGACAAATGCTATTTTGATTATCATGGAAAACCAGTTGTGGAATGGCGAAGTTGGAGATAGTCTGCGAAATAAGTTTGCTTCCCCAGTTGACGGGCTACCTCAGGAGGAACCCATTTTTAGCATTAGTCAAAGCAATCCAAGGTTTTTGGAAGATTTGTCGGAGTCAAGAAACATCATTTTTATAGAAAAATGGGAATACTCAAGTTTTGAAATTAAGAAAAATATATATACCAAACCCCAAAATTTGGTTTATATAAAAGGTAAGAATGTCATCGAAATTGTTGGTTTGATAGAACAACATTTCAAGCAGATTATAAATACATTTAAAGATACTGAAATCGCCGAAACGCAGTACAGAATAGCACAATCGGTTATGGGTGATTCTAGTATTCAAGCAAAATTTGATATTTCTCTCTCAATACCTTCTGCATATACAAGCGTTGTAGAGAAAGAAAACTTTCTTTGGATTCGGAAAGAAATGCCCTCTGGCAGTAATAATATTTTGATATATGAAGTACCGCTTTATTCTGTTGACACTGAAGAAAATGATATTACTGCCAATATAATTAAAATACGAGATTCTATCGGCGAAAAACACATAAAAGGAATGCAACCCGAAGCTTTTATGACAACAGAGTCTTCTTATGCTCCGTATCTGTTTAATGTGATTATAGACGAGAAAAAAACCTATGAAACCAAAGGAACCTGGGAAATGAAAAACGACTTTATGTCTGGACCTTTTATAAATTATGCCATTCGGGACGAAATAAATAACCGATATTTGATTATAGAGGGCTTTTGTTACAATCCGTCCACTTCAAAACGCGATTTAATGCATGAGTTGGAGTCAATTATCAAAACGGTTACATTCTTATAAAAAAGTTTTTATGGAGTTGGAATTTAAAATAAAACGGTTTAACAAACTTTCTACAGACGAACTTTATGAAATATTGGGTTTGCGAAGCGAAGTGTTTGTCTTAGAACAAAACTGTGTTTATCAGGATATTGACGGAAAAGATAAAAAAGCCATTCATATTTTTGGACAATTTCAAGGCAAAATAGTGGCTTATACCAGAATTTTTGCTTCGGGAGACTATTTTGAAACAGCTTCAATAGGCAGAGTGGTTGTAAAAGAAATCTATCGCCACAAAAAATGGGGGTTTGAATTGATGAAGACATCAATTAATGCGGTAAAAGAAATTTTTCGAGAAGATATTATTACTATTTCAGCACAATTATATCTTAAAAGATTCTACGAAAGTTTGGGTTTTCAACAAACCAGCGATACCTATCTTGAAGATGGGATTGTTCATATTCAAATGAAGAGAATTCCGTTTTGAGAGGAATTATTATAAAATCCTAAGTTTGAATAACACAGAATTTTAGTTTAAAACCATTTCGGGTATTTCACCTTCTACAATTAGCTTACCCGCTGTTGCTTTTATAATTTCTTCAACACTCACCCCTGGAGCTCTTTCTAAGAGTCTAAAACCGTCTGGAGTTACTTCTAAAACCGCAAGTTCAGTTACTATTTTTTTAACGCATTTAACACCGGTTAACGGCAACGAACATTCTTTTAGAAGTTTTGATTCACCAACTTTATTAACGTGCATCATAGCTACAATAATATTTTCTGCAGAAGCCACTAAATCCATAGCTCCGCCCATACCTTTTACCATCTTACCCGGAATTTTCCAGTTGGCGATATCCCCATTTTCAGAAACTTCCATGGCTCCCAAAATGGTTAAATCTACGTGTTTTCCGCGAATCATTCCGAAACTGAATGCCGAGTCAAAAAATGATGCTCCCGGTAGTGTGGTTATGGTTTGTTTTCCGGCATTGATGAGGTCTGCATCTTCTTCGCCTTCATACGGGAAAGGCCCCATGCCTAAAACCCCGTTTTCACTTTGAAATTCGACAGAAATATTTTCCGGAACATAATTGGCAACCAAAGTAGGGATTCCGATACCGAGATTAACATAATAACCGTCTTTTAGTTCTTTAGCAATTCGTTTTGCAATGCCTGTTTTATCTAAAGCCATGATTTTTGTTTTAATAATGAATATCTATCCAAATTAGTTGTTTCTTGGTCTCACAGTGCGTTGTTCAATTCTCTTTTCATATTTTTCTCCTTGAAAAATACGGTTTACCAAGATACCCGGAATGTGAATTTGATTCGGGTCTAAAGCTCCTGCCGGTAACAATTCTTCTACTTCTGCAATAGTTATTTTAGCTGCTCCGCACATACAAGGATTAAAATTTCTTGCGGTTCCTTTAAAAATAAGATTGCCCGCTTCATCTCCTTTCCATGCTTTTATGATAGAAAAATCGGCTTTGAATGCATGTTCCAAAACGTGCATTTTTCCGTTAAATTCACGGGTTTCTTTGCCTTCTGCTACTTCTGTTCCGTATCCTGCGGGTGTAAAAAACGCTGGAATTCCAGCTTGTGCGGCACGGCATTTTTCGGCTAATGTTCCTTGTGGTGTGAGTTCGACTTCAAGTTCACCGGAAAGCATTTGCCTTTCAAACTCTGCATTTTCACCTACATAGGAAGAAATCATTTTTTTGATTTGTTTTTTCTGAAGCAACAACCCCAGACCAAAATCATCAACACCGGCATTGTTAGAAATGCAAGTTAGATTTTTTACATTCATTTCTACGAGTTCGGCTATGCTGTTTTCGGGGATTCCGCACAGACCAAAACCGCCTAACATGATGGTCATACCGTCTTGAATTCCTTTCAAGGCATCTTGAACATTATTTACTTTTCTGCGTATCATTTTATTAGTTTTTATTCGGATTTTAAACAGTTTCTAAAGATATAAAATTGTTACCACTTTGAATAATTAGAAGTGTTTATGTTCTTGCTAAAACTGAAATTCATCAATGTTTTGATCAAAATCGAGGGTGTCTTTATCTGTTTTCCAGCAATCTACCTTGACGGTTAAATCTTTAGGGCTTTCAAAAGGGTCTTTAGAAACAGATAAGTTAGAATCTTTATAACATTTATCCATAAAAATCCCCCAAACAGGCAGAGCCATTGTGGCACCTTGTCCCATAGCAATGTTAGCAAATCTTGCGGCTCGGTCTTCGCAACCTACCCAAACGCCGGTACATAAATTAGGCACAAACCCGACAAACCAACCATCAGAATTGTTTTGTGTTGTTCCGGTTTTTCCGGCTATCGGATTCATTAATCTATAGTCATAATGTCTAAATCCTGCACGACCTCCTCTGAGTCTTGAACCGGTTCCTGACTCTGTAACGCCTTCCAACAACTTAACGATGGCATAGGCTATATCTTGACTTAGCACGTCTCGACTTTCAGGAATGGTTTCATAAATAACATTCCCGTTCTTGTCTTCAATGCGTGTAATAATCTGTGGCTTAATGTAAATTCCTTTATTGGCAAAAGTGCTAAAAGCCGCCACCATGTCTTGAACGGTGATTTCTACGGCTCCCAAACAAATAGAAACCTGTTCAGGTATTTCTGAACTTACTCCGAGTTTGTGAGTCAAATCTACTACCGCTTTTGGACCGGTTCTGTCTATTAATTTTGCTGAAATTGTGTTTACAGAGTTTGCTAAAGCTGTTTTAAGGTTAATCATGCCCTTGTATTTACCGTCAGAATTTCTCGGTGTCCAGTCGGCACTGGCTCCATGTCTGCCTTTCGGAATGGTAAACTGACTGTCAATAATTGAATCGCAAGGAGACATATTCAATTGATCAATGGCAGTAGCATATACAAAAGGTTTGAATGTAGAGCCAACTTGTCTGGCACCTTGTCCGGCATGGTCATACTGAAAATGCTTATAATTGATTCCGCCAACCCAAACTTTCACGTGTCCGTTTTGTGGTTCCATTGAGATGATTCCTGTCCGCAAAAAGTGTTTATAGTAACGGATTGAATCCATCGGGGTCATAAGAGTGTCTTTTTCTCCATTCCAAGTAAAGACACGCATATCTGTTTTAACATCGAAAGACTTGATGATTTCGTTTTCATTTTTTCCTTGCTCCTTCATAATTCTCCAGCGTTCAGAGTTTCTCATAGCTCTGTTCAGTATGCCGTTTGTTTCATCTTCGGTAAGTCTGTAAAAAGGAGCGTTTTTGTTTTTTTGATGTTGTTTAAAGAACTCTGCCTGCAGGTTTTTCATGTGTTCATCTACCGCATCTTCTGCGTGTTTTTGCATACGAGAATCTATGGTAGTATGAATTTTTAAGCCGTCTCGATAAATATCATAGCTTGAACCATCCGGTTTTTTGTTTTCTTTAACCCATTTTCGCATATAATCCCGAAGATATTCTCTAAAGTAGGTAGCAATGCCCTCTTTATGGCTTTCAGGAGTAAAATTAAGCTCTATAGGTTTTTGTTCTAATTGTTCTTCGGCTTCTTTTTCTAAATAACCATTTTTAACCATCTGACCTAAAACGGTATTTCTTCGGTTTAAAACCAATTCTTTCCTTGCTTCGCGTGTTGGGTTATAAAGCGAAGGGTTTTTGAGCATCCCTACCAATAAGGCACTTTCTTCGATGGATAAATCTTTAGGTTCTTTGTTGAAATAAATCCTTGTTGCCGAACGTATTCCTACTGCATTATTTACAAAATCTGCCCGATTTAGATATAAAACGATGATTTCATTCTTTGTATAATGTTTTTCGAGTTTTACGGCAATAATCCATTCTTTTACTTTCTGGGTAATTTTCTGAAATAGGTTTCCGGAACGTTCTCCGTGAAAAAGAAGTTTTGCCAACTGCTGTGTTATGGTACTCGCACCTCCTTTTTTTCCAAGATACACAAAAGCACGAAGAGTTCCTCTGGCATCAATGCCCGAATGGCTGTAGAAACGCTCGTCTTCGGTTGCAACAAGGGCATCAATAAGGTGTTGCGGTAAATCTTCATAGGTTATAGGCGTGCGGTTTTCGCGGAAAAACTTTCCCAAGGTTACGCCATCAGCAGAAATAATTTCTGTGGCGAGATTAGAGTTTGGGTTTTCTAATTCGTCAAAGCTAGGCATTGTTCCAAATACTCCTAAAGAAGCTAAAAAGAAGAACAACAAAACAACCCCGATGAAAGAAGCAAAAAGTTTCCAGAACAGCTTTATATACCTTGTGGTATCATCTGTGTTTTTTTTACCTGCCATTTTAATTTTTTTATTTTGATTCTACTCTAAAACCAACTTCCATAACGCCGTCTAATGTTTCTACGCCCGATATTTTTCCTGTTTGCCTCATGGCATGTTGAATTTTTATTCGGTGAACGCCACTGTTTTTAAATATATAGTTTTCTTTATAGTAAAGTTTACTTTCCTTTACGTCTGAAAAACCTTTTCCCAAAAGAGTTCCATCCGGGTTTGCCATGACATATTCGAGAGTGTCAACCAATGTGTTTTTGTCCGGCTGCTCCATTTCTACAATCAAAAACAAGTTGCTAAAAGGATAATTTTTGTTGTTGCGAATATTCAAAAACAAGTCGTATGGTTTTATAGTGTCTATGGGGTCAAATTCAAATAAAACCGATTGATTTTTATGCCAAGATTTGCCCACTTTCTCATATTGGTCAAAAACCTGTTTTTTATCGCAGGAAATCATGACAAACAAGACTATTAGAATAAAAAAATTACTTTTTAGACCCATTTTTATTTTGGTTAGGTTTCCTTCTTTTATTTCTGTTTTTACTTCTTTTAGGCTGGTCAAACCTTGTAAGGCTTTCTTGTCCTATGGTGTTTGTAAATTCTTTTTGCACTTCCGGTGTGTTCTCATCTGCATAATCCTCTAAAGAAACGATTTTATTACCGTCTTTATTTTCTGCAATGATTTCTTTTATTTGGTCGATTCTTAAAACATGCCAATTGGCAGTATTTTCTTCATATGCATACCACATTAATCCTTTAAAAATATCTTGTTTTTGACAGCGTGCCCTGCCTTTTTCAGTATATAAAACCTGTTCAAAGTCAGGAAAGTCTTTCAGGGCATCAGTATAAGTATCTAACTCATAGTTAAGACAGCATTTGAGTTTTCCGCATTGTCCAGCCAATTTTTGAGGATTGAGTGAAAGTTGTTGATAGCGGGCAGCCGAAGTATTTACACTCCTGAAATCTGTAAGCCAAGTAGAGCAACACAACTCACGTCCGCAAGAGCCAATACCTCCCAAACGGGACGCTTCTTGACGAAAGCCAACTTGTTTCATTTCGATTCGGGTATTAAACTCTTTTGCATATTCTTTAATGAGTTGACGAAAGTCAATACGATCATTAGCAGTGTAATAGAATGTTGCTTTTGAACCGTCGCCTTGAAATTCAATATCAGAAATTTTCATTTCGAGATTCAGTTTGATAGCCCACTCTCTGGCTCTAACTTTTACCGGTTCTTCTTTTTCTCTGGCTTTAGACCATACATCGATGTCTTTTTGTGTTGCTTTCCGATAAATTTTCGGAATTTCTTTACTGTTTGGGTCGGTATTTTTTTTCTTCATCTGAATCTTTACCAATTCACCGGTAAGAGAAACTATTCCAACATCATGACCGCTCGAAACCTCTGTGGCTACGACATCGCTGATTGCCAAAGATAAATTTTCGCTGTTGCGAAAAAATTCTTTGCGACCATTTTTAAAACGAACCTCAACACAATCGAAAACTTGCTGCCCTTGTGGCAGACTCATATTTGCCAACCAGTCAAACACTGATAATTTGTTGCAACTGTCTGTACCACAGTTACCTTTATTTTGACAACCTGTCGGAACACCATCTTTGCTCCCGGTCGAACAACTTGTACATGCCATAGCTTTATATATATTGGTCATCTTGTTTTTAAAACAAGACTACTGTCAAACAAAATTAAGAGTGTAAAGATAATGTTTTTTTGAGAAGTTCAGAATCTGTGTAAATTTGTTTTTGTTACAGTTCATACAGATTAAACCCAAATTTCGCCATAGATTTCTACTACGTGATTTAGGTTAATAAAAAATGCTTTTCTTCGTATATTGTGTTATTAGCGACCAAAGACACCGATTCGATTCTCAATAACAACCTGTAAGATTCAAAATTACCTGCCGAAACTATTATTTTAATTTTTCAGGAAGTAGTTGTTTTATGATATAATTTTGAATAGTTTGTCAGATAAACGAACTCTAAACGGAATCGGGAATGTTACTTTGTCTCCTGGATTAGCTGTTGAAGCTTCTACTCCGTTAACAAACATTTTGTCTAACACAAACTCTTGCTTTCCGGTAGTGTTGCCCGAAATCACAACCCGATCTCCTAAATTCAAATTTTGATTTTCCATCAAGAATAGTCCGATGCCGGCTTTTGTATAATAATGACCGACTTTGGCAACTAACACTTTTTTTCTTTTAATGCGTTTGCGAATGGTTTTTGGCTTCTCTATTTTGTCTGCTGTTGCTAGAGCAACATCCGAAAGTTCTCCGCTGTGTTTGAATTTTAGAGCAGGAGATTTACCTTTTTTGAATACCATATTACCTTTCTGGATGCCTTTTCGCAATCTGACTTGCTCTACTAAAGGCAAATGAATTGTTTCCAGACATTTCTCCGAACAGCAGTTTTCCATTTTTTCTTTACAGTCATCACATTGTATAAAGAGCAAATGGCAGCCGTCATTTTCGCAGTTTGTATGATTGTCACACGGTTTGCCACATTGATGGCATTGAGAAATTATGTCGTCTGTGATGCGTTCGCCTAAACGGTGGTCGAACACAAAGTTTTTTCCGATGAATTTGCTTTTCAAATTCTGATTTTTAACTTGGCGGGCATATTCTATGATGCCTCCCTCAAGCTGATATACATTTTTAAAACCTTTGTGTTTAAAATAAGCACTTGCTTTTTCGCAACGAATTCCTCCGGTGCAATACATCAGTAGGTTTTTCTCTTCTTTATAGTCTTTGAGTTGACTTTCTATGATGGGCAAAGATTCTCTAAAAGTATCTACATCGGGTGTGATGGCTCCTTTGAAATGACCAATTTCGCTTTCGTAATGGTTTCTAAAATCTACCACAATCGTATTTGGGTCTTCGAGTAGTTGGTTAAATTCATTTGCTTTGAGATGAACACCTTTGTTGGTTACATCAAAAGAAGCATCATCGAGACCATCGGCAACAATTTTATGGCGGACTTTTATGGTAAGTTTTAAAAATGAAAAATCGTCTTGTTCAATGGCTACATTTAGACGAATGCCACGCATAAAGTCATACTTTTCAAGGGTTTCGCGAAACGCTTCAAAGTGTTCTGCCGGAACACTCATTTGGGCATTTATCCCTTCGGTTGCTACATAAATTCGCCCAAGAGCGTCAAGCCTATTCCATGCTATAAACAAATCGTCTCTGAATTTTTTTGGGTCTTCAATTTTGGCATAAGCATAGAAAGACAAAGTAAGTCTTTGTTTGCCGGCTTGTTCTATAAGCTCGGCTCTTTCCTCTGCTCGCATTGTGTTATACAGTTGCATGCTATAAACATTTTGAGGTGAGAAATATATTTTTTAGATTCTAAATGGAAGAATTTGCGTGCAAAGGTATAAATTTTGAAGTAATTTTGAAAACAGAAATTAAACATTAATCGTTATGATGTCGTTTATGTTTGTGGTATAGCGTGGCGACAGTTTTTGTTGTTTCATTTTCCAAACTCGTTTTATGTCTTGTGAAGCAAGGCGTATTTTCTGCTGTCCGAATTGTAGATTTAATTCATCAATGGTTTGCATCAGCGGAATATGTCGCTCGTTGCGACTTTCAAATAATGTGGTTTGCAATTCGTCTTCGGAAGTAAAGTCCTGAACAATGACTCCTGCTTTTTTGTATGCATAACCGTCTTTAAAGATTCTCTTTAGAGCCTGTATAGCAAATCCCGACAATTCAATGGTTGAGTTGGTTGAGAAAGGCAATTTTACAACAATATTTCGGCTGTATTGTGGCAAATCTTTTCGGTGTCTGTTGGTCTTTATAAAAACCATCAGCGAATTGCAACACGATTTCTGGTTACGCAATTTTTCGGCACACGAACTTGTAAAAGTGCTTATTCGTTCTGCCAATTCTTCAAATTTGGTATAATCGGTTTCAAAACTTCTTGTGGTAGCGATGTTCTTTTTGGGTTGAGCTTCTTCCAAATCGAGTGTTGGAATACCTTGTAAATCACATTTTAGACGCAACCCTACGATTGATAAATGTTGTCTTACCCAATCGTCAGAAAGCTGCGTGAAGTCATAAGCCGTAAAAACATTTTGTAATTTTAAACGCTTGCTATGTAGTCTGCCAATGCCCCAAACATCTTCAATTTTTAGCCATTTTAGGGCTTTTATGCGTTTTTCTTCGCTGTCAATGATGTAACAATTTTTTGTTCTTTCGGGATATTTTTTGGCAATTCGGTTGGCTAATTTTGAAAGTGCTTTTGTGGGTGCAATGCCTATGGAAATGGGAATACCTGTCCATTTCATTACTTTATGACGCATTTCTTCGCCATAGGTTTGCAAATTGAAATGTTCAAAACCGTTTAATTTCAAAAAACATTCGTCTATGCTGTAAATTTCCATTTCGGGAGAATAGTCCGAAAGTATGGTCATTACACGGTTGCTCATATCGCCATACAAAGCAAAATTTGCCGAAAAAACCTGAATTTGGTGTTGCTGAAAAACTTTTTCGTATTCAAACGCAGGAGCACCCATCGGAACACCAACTGCTTTGGCTTCGTTGCTTCGGGCTATTACGCAACCGTCATTATTGCTCAACACAACAATAGGTTTCCCGTTCAAATCCGGACGAAAAACTCGCTCACAAGAAGCATAAAAGTTGTTGCAGTCAATAAGTGCGAACATTGATTATACATTTTTGATAACGTGTGTAACAATGCCCCAAATTAAGAAATTATTTTCTTCTGTTACTTTGATGGGGTGGTAATTTTCGTTTTCGGCAATAAGCCAAACCAACTTTTTTTCAATTTTAATGCGTTTGGCAGTAAATTCTCCATCAATATAGCAAACGGCAATTTTACCGTTTTGGGGTTCTAAACTTCGGTCGATAATTAGCAAATCACCATTGTGTATGCCTGCATTTTTGAGGCTATCGCCTTTTACTTTGCCATAAAATGTTGCCGAAGGGTGTTTGATAAGATGCTTGTTGAGGTCTATGCTTATATCCACAAAATCGAATGCCGGCGAGGGAAATCCTGCCGAAATGCCGTCATCTACAAAAGGCAATTCGAGTGCCGTTTCGGTGTCTGCTGAAAAAATGTCGATGATGTTGCTCGTATGTAGTTTCAGAGTCATTAGCAGATAAATTAGGTGGTAAGTCCGATTTAGACGGAAGGCAGCCGATGTGTTTTCAAGGAAGCTAAATTAAATAATAAAAAGCTGAATGTAAAATAAATTTGGCAACTAAAAATGTAGAAAATTTAGGCTTAACCATTATTTGGCTTTTTGCCAAAGTCTGAATAATCGAACCTCAGGTTGTTAGTAAAATCTTTCTTGTTTTGTGAGACGAGTCTGTATTGTTTACCTTTGTGGTATTATCAGTGAAAAATGAAATTTACCTATCCGAGACACGAAAAGCTCAAAAGCAAAAAAACGATAGATTTGATTTTTACCGAAGGGAAATCGGTGTCAAAATATCCGTTGCGATTGGTTTATGTGTCGGTTGAGTTGGACAATAACGAAAAGATAAATTTTGGGGTTTCGGTTTCTAAAAAATATTTTAAAAAGGCTGTTGACCGCAACTATTATAAACGGTTGCTTCGAGAATGTTATCGTTTGAATAAACATTTATTATTGGAAAATACGGATAAAACCTATGCTATGATGTTTTTTTATCAATCAAAAGAAACCATCAGTTTTGCCGAAATGATGGAAAAAACCCGTCTTTTGTTTGAGAAATTTTTGAAAGACATTAACCGACCTAATTTTTAATCCCGATTCGACAAATGATACTTTGTAAGAAGGGTTTAACGTTATATCAACAGTTTGTTTCGATTTTATTTTTAATTTAGATGCCGTTTTTCAGGCATTTATGAAGTTAACCAAAAAACATAATACCATTTTACATGTTTAAAAAAATCAAAAAACGCTATATTATTCCGGTTATTTTATCCGGATTTATCTTTGTGGGTTCGTCTTTTAAGGAAGACTTTTTCGAGATTGCCAAACAAATAGAAATTTTTACCAATTTGTTTAAAACCGTTAATATGAATTATGTTGACGAAACCAATCCGGGAGAGTTGATGGATAAAGCCATTAAAAACATGCTTGCAGAATTAGACCCTTATACGGTATATTTTAACGAAGCAGACGTGTTAAGGTTTAAAATTAACAACACCGGAGAATACACAGGAATTGGTGCTATGATTACCCGAAAAGACGGTAAGATTATTGTCCGTGAGCCATATAAAGATTATCCGGCAGATAAAGCCGGACTAAAAGCTGGAGACGAGATTTTTCAGGTTGGCGACATTAAACTTGCCGATTACAAAGAAGATACCGGAGCCTTGCTTCGCGGAACACGAAATACTAAAATAAAAATTCAATATACACGTCAGGGAAAAAATAATGAGACCGAATTAACTTTGGACGAGGTAGAGATAAAGGCAGTACCTTTTTATGACATGATAGACAGCAAAACAGGTTATGTTGTACTGTCACAGTTTAATCGGAAAGCATCTCAAGAGACTCGTGCAGCCATCATTGATTTAAAAGGTAAAGGAGCCGAAAAAATAGTGTTGGATTTACGAGGAAATCCGGGCGGTCTTTTGGGAGAGGCGGTCAATATTTGCAATCTGTTTGTGCCAAAAGGAGAAGTAATCGTTACGACAAAATCCAAAATAGACAAACACAATCAAACCTATAGAACCACTAGAGAGCCACTCGACACAGAAATTCCCGTAGTCATAATTGTTGACGGTAAAAGTGCTTCGGCATCAGAAATTGTTGCCGGTGCTTTACAAGATTTAGATCGTGCAGTTGTTGTTGGAACTCGTAGTTTTGGTAAAGGTTTGGTGCAACGTCCGTTGGATTTAACCTATGGAACACAAGTGAAAGTTACCATTTCAAGATATTATACACCTTCTGGCAGATGTATTCAGGCATTAGATTATTCTAAGAGAGATGAAAAAGGAAAAGGCATCAGGACAGATGCTCAAAATTATAACGAGTTTAAAACCAGAAAAGGAAGAAGTGTTTTTGACGGAGGTGGGATACAACCCGATATGGAAATGGACGAGTCTAAGATGAGTGCCATAGCAGAAGCTCTTCAGAATAATGATGCTATTTTTAATTTTGCAACTACATATTACTATAAAAATCCTGATTTAGGAACTAAAATTCCAAATATTACTGATACTGATTTTGAAGCTTTCAAGACTTATCTAAAAAAAGAGAATTTTTCTTTTGACACAGAAACCGAAAAACTTTTAAAAAAGACATTTGAAACAGCCCAAAAGGAAAAGATTGACAACAATATCAAAGTAGAATATCAGGCATTGCTTACAGCCTTGCAGAATACAGAATCGGAACAATTAAATTCTCAAAAATCTGAAATTAAGGAATTGTTGAAAGACGAATTAATAAAAAGATATCAATATAAAGAGGGGCTTTATAAATATTATATACAAAACAATCCGGAAGTAAAAAAAGCGGCTCAATTATTGACAAACATACCTGAGTACAATAAAATTTTAAGAAAATGAGGTTTTTAGTTTTGTTTTTTGCTTTGATGCAATTTCTGACTATTTCTGCACAAGAAGAAATGGTTTACTCTGTTTTTTTTGATACAAATAAAACCAATATTAAAGAACACCAGCAAACAGAGGTTATAGCATTTATAAAACAGATGGACAGCACTCGTGTTGAAAGCATTCAGATTTATGGATATTGTGATGATGTAGGGAAAGAAGATTATAATAAAAAACTTTCGACAGATCGGGCTCAGGGCGTGCACGACTATCTTGTAAATAGTGGTGTTAAAAATAAAATTATTGTAACCATAGAAGGAAAAGGCAGGGTATTAATTGAAGATGATATGGCAGATGATGTAACGGCATTGAGGTCAAAAAACCGTAGGGTAGATGTGGTAATCAATCTTTTACCCGCAAAGGTAATCCCAATTCCTGGAGTGTATAATAACTTTAAAGCCGGTCATATAGTGGGCGACCGTATTATGCTTTCTGATATACTTTTTGAGAGAGGCAGTAGTGTGTTGCCACTTAAATGTAAGAATGAACTTGACAAAATGGCAAGAATGCTTCACAGACACAAGAACCTTCACATTGAGATTCAGGGGCATGTGTGTTGTACGCCACCACACCACACAGAAGCAATAGATAAAGCAACCAAGAAAAGAAAACTTTCACATAATCGGGCAGAAAACGTTTATAAATACCTTGTCTTTAAAAAAATTCCAAAGGAAAGAATGATTTTTAAAGGATATGGAAACACCCAACCTTTAGGGGGAAGTCCGGACTTGGACAGAAGAGTAGAGATGGTTATTACAAAGATATAAGTTCTGCTAAATACGCAAAAAAAAAGACCTCACTTTTGTGAAGTCTTTTGTTATTTTTATAGTGAATTAGAATCCGTAGTTTAAACCAACCCCAATCACCTGACGAGTTTGGAAGCCTCTAAAGGCATTGTCGTCATATATGGTTTGGAAAGCAAAGTTGGTAGAAAGATATTTGTTGATTTTCATCACAATGTTTAATTGATAGTCAATATCAACATTTTTAGGTTCTTCAAGATAGTTTGAGTACAAATTTAATATGTTCTCTACCGAAACGTTTTCCATGATGTTGAATTTATAATAACCTCCAATAGCGGCACCTAACTCATAACGGCTCGATTTTCCTTGTTCTACACCAAAAGATTCGCTAAAATCTGTAAAATGGTCGTGAACTATAATCAATTTTGAAGTAAGCGGTGCAATATTCACTTTTAGGTTATCGCTTTTTTTCCACAACATACCCGGACCTAATTGAAAATAGGCAGGCGAAAAGAAGTGCGAAATTTTATCAGACTGAGTTTCTGGGTCAAATCCGGAATCCATCTGGGTTTTGAAATTGAAAAACATTGAATAATACCAATTGCCTGAAGCTTTTCTACCGGCAAGAGAGTTAAACTCTATTCTGTCATCGGTTTTTTGGGATTCGGCTCCTTTGATTTTGGTTATACCATAAGCAACAATTAATTTGTTGTCCCAAGTCCAAACATCATTTTTATAATTAAAATCGTAGTTTAAACCCAAGTTTCCTGCAAAGTTATTTTGCCCACCAGCCAACCAATTATCAAAAGATGATTGAGTTGCCAATGCTGTAAAAGTCCCGCCTTTTACCCATCCGTTTTCACGTTCTTCTGTAGTTTTAGCTAAGGCTTCTTCGGTTTTTTTTAGATTTTCCTTTTCTGTTTCTTGTGCTGAGACGCAAACCAATCCAAAAACGCCCAACAATACAACTGAAATTTTTTTCATTTTTGTTTCTGTTTTAAAATGCGGGTACAAAGGAACAAAAAAACAATAAATCAAGCGACAGATTTTGTTAAAATTTGGTGTGAACCGGATTTTAAACAATCGAGATTAGATTATTAAGAAAAAAATCACGAAATCACATTGTTTTTTCTTTTATATAAAGGCACAGAAGAACAGGCTTCTCCAAACATAATGCTTTTGGCATAAGGAATTAATTTTTGTGTTGCCAATACATAAACTTCCTGTGGAACGGGCTTTTTTGAACAACCTTTTATAATGGTAGATTTGTCTTTATATTGAGAATAATCTATTTTGTTGAGGATTTCTTGATATAATGAAATTTCTAATTGATTCTGTGTTCCCATAAAGACTTTTCGGGCAACATCTTTCAGATAGGTTGTTACGAGCATGTATGCCCATGAAGGAACAATAGCATCTGTAGAACAATATAATGCCACATAACAGTCTTGATATTGTGACCAATCGTGGTCTTTTAGGTTATTGCGAAACTCCTTCTCTCGCAAGACAAAACCTTCATATAACCATTGAGAAATATCTACCGAGAAGCGTTTCCCTTCGGGGTAATAATCTTCCAAATCAAAAATTTCGAGTGCACTATTGGCTATACGATTTACAATTTCTTCCATAGCTTTATAGCTTATAACATTCCTAATTCAAGTTTTGCCTCTTCGCTCATCAAATCTCTTGACCAGGGTGGATCAAAAGTAATTTCGACCTCACAAGAATTAACAGCATCCAAAGATTTTATTTTTAATTCTACCTCTTGTGGCAAACTTTCTGCAACCGGACAGTTTGGTGAGGTTAAAGTCATCAGAACTTTTACATCATTATCTTCATTTACCATTACGTCATAGATGAGTCCGAGCTCATATATATCAACCGGAATTTCGGGGTCATATATGCCTTTAAGAATTCCGACAATGCTTTCACCTAAACTTATATTATCTTCAAATTCTTCCATAATAACAAATTTATTTTTTAGTTTCAAATGCCAAGGCGTATAGTTTGATTTGCTTAATCATAGAAACCAACCCGTTGGCTCTTGTGGGTGATAAATGCTCTTTTAGCCCTATTTTATCAATAAAGTCTGTATTGGAATTCAATATTTCTGCGGATGTTTTGCCGGAAAAAACTCTGATTAAAACAGCTATTATTCCTTTGGTCAGTATAGCATCACTGTCTGCGGTAAAATAGAGTTTTTCATCTTTTTTTTCGGCATGTAACCATACTTTTGACTGACATCCTTTAATAATATTTTCTTCGGTTTTGTACTGTTCCTCAATAATGGGAAGAGATTTTCCGAGTTCAATAATATATTCATAACGCTGCATCCAGTCGTCAAACAACGAGAATTCATCAATAATAGTATCCTGTATTTCAGTGATTGTCATAGCTTTCTTTTAAAGTTAATGAAATCAGTTTGTTTATGAAGTTTTCTATTTCTATAGGCGGATTGCCATGGTCAAATATTTGCGATTCGTATAAAGAACCATCTAACTGAACTTTGAATCCGGCATGTGGAGCGGCATCTACAAAACGTTTACTCGACGGTGGTTTGTAGGTGTTTAGTTCTTGTAGATTAATTTCTTTAAAAGCATCAACCAAATCTGCCCAGTCTTTTTTTGATATTTTTATTTCTTCGGGTTTTTCAGCTCTTGAAGAGGCTACATAGAGTTTTTTGTCTTCAATTTTAATAATGCGGTAAAAACCTCTTGACATGGCTTCATAAACTATTACAGATTTTTCAATCTTTCCGTTATCACTACAGCCCCCTTTTGCTAAAATCAAACTAAGAAAAAATAAGGTGATTACTTTCATTTTTTTAAAATTATGACAACATCGTCTGTGCTTTTTTCACTGCCCACACCAAACGGTCTATCTCTTCTTTTGTATTATAAAAAGCAAATGACGCTCTGATGGTTCCCGGGATATTATAAAAATCCATAATGGGTTGGGTGCAATGATGTCCTGTTCGTACTGCTATTCCTAACTTATCAATAATTGTGCCGACATCATACGGATGAATATCTGCTAAATTAAAAGAAATTACTGAAGCTTTGTCTGTTGAAGTGCCAAAAATTTTCAAATCTTCTGCCTCTAATAATTTTTCTGTTCCGTATGTGAGTAGCTCGTGCTCATACTTGGAAATATTTTCAAATCCGATATTGTTAAGATAATCTACCGCTTTGCCCAGAACAATTCCCCCTGCGATATTTGGAGTTCCGGCTTCAAATTTATGTGGCAATCCGGCATAGGTCGTTTTCGCAAAAGTTACTTCTTTTATCATTTCGCCACCGCCTTGATACGGAGGAAGCTTATTTAACCAGGATTCTTTTCCGTACAAGACCCCTGTTCCGGTAGGACCACACATTTTGTGTCCCGAGAACACATAAAAATCACAATCCAAAGTTTGTACATCCGGTTTCAAATGCGGTACTGATTGTGCACCGTCAATTAAAACCGCAGCACCAAATTGATGCGATTTCTCTATAATATATGCTATCGGATTAACGGTTCCTAATGCGTTAGATATATGATTTACGGCTACAATTTTGGTTTTTTCCGACAGTAATTTGTCAAATTCCTCAAGTATGATTTCACCTGTTTCATTCATAGGAATGACTGTGAGTTTGGCTCTCGTTTTTTCGCATAGCATTTGCCACGGCACAATGTTACTATGATGCTCTAAGGCAGAAATCATAACTTCATCTCCTTCATTTATTAATGAAGCAAACCCACTGGCAACAAGATTGATTCCTTGCGTGGTTCCTGAAGTAAAAATTATTTCATGGGGATAAACTGCGTTCAGGTGTTTTTGTATGGTATTTCTGGAATGTTCATAAGCATCTGTTGCCAATTGGCTAAGTGTATGAACGCCCCGGTGAATATTGGCATTAATTTCTTTATAGTACTTTACTTCGGCTTCGATGACTGCCAATGGTTTTTGAGAAGTTGCCGCATTGTCAAAATAAACCAGCGGTTTGCCGTTTACATGTTGGTTCAGTATCGGAAAATCTTCTCTTATCTTTTTAACATCAAACATAATCCGGAAAAATTTACTGCAAAGGTAGCTTAACTATATAAAAATTCTAACCTATTTTAAGACAGAATTAATTATAACCCGAACTCGATTATCAATAATTGGTTAAAATGTTGATTAAAAGGGGTGAACATCTCTGCAATACTCCTCTCTTTTTCCTTCAAATTTATAAACAACAAACCTAAAGGAAGCGAAGCGGAATCGGGGAATTAGTTGATTGGAGGTTTACTGTTTTTGACATTGAATTTTGACATTGACAATGATTTGACACACCCCTTACCCCTATAACTCCATGTTTTTATTTGTTTTTTAAAGGAGTCGTTGAATCTTCGATTTCAAGAGGGGAACTGTTTCGGGTGTTTACTCAACGGCTCCCTCCTTGAGGAGGGTCGGGGAGGTGTTTTTTGGTTATTGGTTAATTGGTTAATTGGTTGATTGGGAATTTGACATTGATATTGACATTGACAATAACCTGACACACCCCTTACCCCTATAACTCCATGTTTTTATTTGTTTTTTAAAGGAGTCGTTGAATCTTCGATTTCAAGAGGGGAACTGTTTCGGGTGTTTACTCAACGGCTCCCTCCTTGAGGAGGGTCGGGGAGGTGTTTTCTGTTGTTAATCGGAGCTTTAGTTGATTGTTTTTAATCGAATTCAGGTTTATGGTAAAATTTTAAGAGATTTTAGGTTTTTAAACCGTTAAAAAATGGTAGTTTTGCACTTATTTAGATTTATTAAAAATATGAAAAATATACTTTTTGCGGTTTGTTTTTTAATTTTAGGAAACCAGTTAATATGGTCTCAAAAGAAAGAAGATAAAACAAGAATCATAACTTTGAGCGGTGCTATTACAGAAATTGTCTGTTCTCTGGGTTTTGAAAAACAAATTGTCGGCAGAGATGTGACCGGTTCGTATCCTGCGACACTAACCGCAAAAGATTTAGGACACGTGCGTTCTGTTTCCATTGAATCTGTTCTGGCGTTAAAACCTACTTTGATTCTGGCATCAGAAAAAGATATGAATCCCGATTTGGCATCAAGGTTAAAAGCATCCGGGATTAAAACACATATTTTGAAACAGGAACTTTCAATTCAGGGAACCAAAAATTTAATTACAGAAATTGCCGCAATTCTGGGAGCAAAAAATCATAAAGAACTGATTTCAAAAATCGACAAATCTTTATCGGCTGTAAAACCATTGAAAAAAGCTCCGAAAATTTTGTTCGTTTATGCCCGCGGAGCCAACATGATGATGGTTTCGGGAAAAGATACTCCGGTGGACAAAATGATTACTATTGCCGGAGGACAAAATGCCGTTACGGGTTTTGGCGATTACAAACCCTTGACTCCCGAAGCCCTCTTGTCTGCAAATCCTGATTATATCTTATTTTTTGACAGCGGATTAAAAAGTTTGGGAGGTGTTGAAGGTGCTTTGAAAATTGACGGAATCCTGAAAACAAACGCCGGTAGGAACAAAAATATCATTTCGATGGACGGAGCTTTGTTATCAGGTTTCGGACCAAGAGCGGGAGAAGGTGCTGCAACATTAAACAAGCTTATATCGGGGTAATGTCAAATAAGGTATCGTTATATCTCATAATCAGTTTTATACTGCTTGTCGTTATATCTGTAAGTTCCCTTTTTATGGGAGTTTATGAATTTGAAACTACGGTATTCGACATCCTGAAAAGTGCTTTTGTTTCAAATCCGGATATTTCGGAAACCGACCATTATATTGTGTATGATCTGAGGCTTCCGAGAATCATAATGGGAGTTTTAATCGGGAGTATGCTGGCTGTTTCGGGAACCTGTATGCAGGGAATGTTTAAAAATCCGCTTGCTACGCCCGATCTTATCGGAATCACTTCGGGAGCTACGCTGTTTGCAGCCATCACCATTGTTTTAGGAAGTTACATCAAACCATATATTCACGAAGACTTTCATTTTTATTTGTTGAGCATGATGGCATTTATCGGGTCGTTGCTCACAATGATTTCTGTATATCGTATTTCTACCATAAACGGAAAAACCAATGTGGTCATTATGCTGCTTTCGGGGGTTGCCATTACGGCATTGGGCTTTGCTTTTACCGGTTTTTTGATTTATATATCCAAAGAAGAAGAGTTACGCGATTTGACGTTCTGGAATTTAGGAAGTCTGGCGGGAGCTACTTGGGTCAAAAACACTATTTTGTTTGTAGTGATGTTGGTTTCATATTTTTTTCTCATCAGACGTGGGAAGTCGCTTAATGCAATGATGTTGGGGGAAAATGATGCCAAGCATCTCGGTATTCCGGTGGAAAGAATCAAAAAGCAGATAGTAGTTTTCACGGCTTTGATGGTAGGAACTGCTGTGGCTTTTTCTGGAACAATCGGATTTATAGGTTTGATTGTTCCATATATCTTAAGGCTTATTTTTAAATCCAATTATCAGATTATATTGCCGTTATCGGCGGTTTTCGGAAGTATTTTGCTTGTTGGAGCCGATACTATCAGTAGAACTTTGGTGGCTCCGTCTGAAATTCCAATAGGAATCTTAACGGCAATTCTTGGTGCACCGGTTTTTATAGCTATTCTTATCAAAAACAAAAAATCATTATAATGCTTGAAGCTCACAAAATATCGTATGCTCACAAAAAAATATCTATCCTGAAGAATATAGATATTTCTGTAAACTATGGTGATTTTGTGGTGATTGCCGGTCCAAACGGAGCCGGAAAATCTACTTTGCTTTCTATGTTGGCAAATGAAATGGATAAGCATGATGAGCCTATTTTCTTTAAGAAAAAAACTTTTGAAGAATGGGACAAAAAGATTTTGCCAAAGCATAAAGCCAAATTTTCTCAGCAATATAATCATGACATTCCGCTTACGGTAGAAGATGTTGTTATTATGGGGCGTTATCCTTATTTTGATACGGTTCCGACCAAATCAGATTTGGATGCGATTGAAGCTGCCATGAAAAAAACCGATGTCGAGCTTTTCAGGAATAGGAATTACAATACGCTTTCGGGAGGCGAAAAGCAACGGGTACATCTGGCGAGGGTTTTGTCACAACTTGAAAATGATGTGGCACACAAACTTGTTTTTCTGGATGA
>JAVEUZ010000067.1:0-8272 GCA_034005285.1 Flavobacteriaceae bacterium | reverse complement strand
AGATAATTTTATTTACACCGTTTTTATGATTGTCCAATGCCGTATGAACAGCATAAATGGCAATATCATTTTTAATTGCTTTAATTATGGCTCTTTCTACATAATTCTTACCTGTAATCTTTTTTAATCCGGAGAAAAGAATGGGATGAAAACAGACTACCAGATTGCAATTTTTTTGAATGGCTTCGTCTATTACATTTTCTAAGGCATCGTGACAGACTAAGATTCCGTTGATTTCCTGATGAGGATTTCCGGTCAGAAGTCCGACATTATCAAAATCTTCGGCATATTCTAAAGGAGCTATTTCTTGAAGTGTATCTATAATAAGGTTAAGTTTCATATTTTATGAAATTAATAATATTGTAAAAAAAAATCATTGTAAATATACATAAACGCTACGAAGTATTCAGAAATAAAAATCAACAAAAAAACCGTCTTAAAGAGACGGCTTTTCTAATATCACTTATATTTTTAATTATCGTAGTGTAAAACTTGTTTTGGATACTAATTGTCCTTGGTCAAAAATATTAACAAAATAATTTCCTTTTTCAAAACTATCACCTTTTAGGTTTTCAGAAACATTCACTGTATTATTGTTATAGCTAACGGTAGTGGTGAAACTGTAAACCAAAGATAAATCTCCGAATTCAATATTTTTCTTTTCTCCTAATACATTGTTTTTACTATCTATAATCTGAACATAATATAATTTATCTCCGGATTTTGCTACTTTATTTTCAGCAATAGTAAAACTAACTTTCAAGATATCGGCTCTTCTCGCTTTGTCTGTTTCTATTTCTTTGCCCGAACTTCTTACTTTATAAGCACCTGTTTTTAGATTTAGAACAGAAAGTTTGGATGCAATATCAACTGTTTTTGACAGTTCTTCGTTTTGTCCAACCAAAACTTGGTTATATTCGTTTGCTTCAAACAAAATAGTTTTGGTACTGTCAATCTCTGTCATAAGTTGTTCATTCTGCTGTTTTAGAACTTCATTTTCTTCAATTAGCGATTTCATTTTCGATTGCAAATCGGCAATTTGCCTCTTGTATTTAGCAATCGTTTCCGGGCTTCCTTTGACTGCTTTAATTTCTTCCATGAGCTTAACAACCTTATCTCTCTCGGCAACTAACTCTTCAGAAAGAGAGGTGTTTTCTGCAATAGCCGTATCATAAGTTGTTTTAAGTTGTGCCAATTCAGACAATGCTTCTTCTTTGGCAGTTGTTTCATTAACCATTTCGGTTTCCATCTTTTTTGAGTCGTTTATGATTTTATACATATAACCCAAACTTCCTAATAACAATAATGAAAGAATTAAAATAATAGCTTTCAGTTTAGAGTTATTGTTTTGATTTTGATTTTCCATAGTATTTTTTTACTTAAATTTTAATACAAAATTAGTTGAATTTGGTTTCTGATTGATATATAACGTAAAATTATTTTAAAATTATATAATCTTGAGTTTTGTTTAATAGTTTTCTGTCGTATTTTTTAGGAAAATTATTGTATTTTGTAGGGTTTTCAGAAGATAAATCATATATTATAGAACTGATATTTCTACCTAATTTTTTTCTGTCTTTTGAAAAAAATCTTCGAAAATTTTTAAAAACGAAATCAAATTAAAGCGATAAAACCAAAAAAAAAAAAATCGATTGAAAATAAGACTACCTGAAAAGTTTTTTGGAATTATTTATTGAATCTACGATGCTTAAAATTCATTTGTATTTTTTGTATATTTGATTAAATGTCATAAATTTGCACCCACATTAGACCAACCTCTGGCGAAAACCGTGAATGTTGCTCTGATTTTCAACTATTTATATAACAGTTATGGCAGATTTATTAAAATTCGTTCAGGACGAATTTGTAACTAAAAAAGATTTTCCAAATTTTGGAGCCGGTGATACAATCACAGTGTATTACGAAATTAAAGAGGGTGAAAAAACAAGAACTCAGTTTTTTAAAGGAGTTGTTGTTCAAAGAAGAGGTTCAGGTACTACAGAAACTTTTACAATCCGTAAAATGTCAGGTTCTGTGGGAGTAGAAAGAATTTTTCCTGTAAACATGCCTGCTCTTCAAAGAATAGAAGTAAATCAAAGAGGTAAAGTTCGTAGAGCAAGAATCTTCTACTTCAGAGATCTTACAGGTAAAAAAGCAAGAATTAAAGAAAGAAGAGGATAATAATTGTAAAAATTTATTTTTAGAAATCCCGGTTCTATTACGAATCGGGATTTTTTTTATGATAATCTAAACAATTGAAAAAAGTTTGAATTACTTCATTTAAAAAAAAATCCTACCTTTACTTTGTTATTATACCTTATTTTTTATGCGAATTCTAAAATATCTACTACTGCTTATTATTCTTACTGTCGTTACCGGTTCTATATTTATATTGACGCAAAGCAGTTCCTATACGGTTACTTCAGAAACGGAGTCTGAGATTTCTGAAAATACAATTTTTGAATATGTAAAAGACCTTAAAAACTGGGAGGCATTTTGTTTTTACAATCAGACAAAAAAAATCATTCTTGACTGTAGCGATATTAATTCTTCGCTTCAAAAATGCACCGGAAACGACTATATAGAAGAAATAGAAAACACTAAGGTTCTAAAAGACAGCCTGATGCAAAACATCGTTTGGTTTAACGGTCATAAAAGTCAAAATAATTGGACTTTCGAATCGATAGAAAACAATAAAACCAGAATAATCTGGACGACCAAAGGTGAACTGAGTTTTATTGAAAAAATCAAAAAAAATATCACAGGCGGTATTCCGTTAGAAATCAGAAAAACACAAGAAGAAGGGCTTAAAAATCTAA
Source organism: Flavobacteriaceae bacterium (assembly GCA_034005285.1). Taxonomy (GTDB): domain Bacteria; phylum Bacteroidota; class Bacteroidia; order Flavobacteriales; family Flavobacteriaceae; genus Flavobacterium. Next base: position 5,453 of record JAVEUZ010000067.1, on the reverse strand, counting down.
ACAAAGTTCTTGCGGAAGAATTAAACACCTATGAGATTGAAGAAAACGGAATCGTAACTATAGAAGCCATTCATTATTTGCAAATAAAAGCGGAAACAGATATTGCAGGATTTTACCCTAAGGTTAATTCTGTTCTACCCTATTTAGAAGATTTTTTTAATAAAAATGCCATAGAGAGAGCCGGATTGTCAAGGGTTATCTTTGATACTTACGACGAAAAAAACAATAAAGTTTTGTTTTCTGTCTGCATACCTACCAAAGAAGAAATTTTCACAACGCCCGACAGCGAGATTACAGAATCTTCAGCAAAGACACACAAAGCTGTAAAAGTAACACTTATAGGTGATTACAAGCATAGTAAAAAAGCTTGGGATGCAGCTTTTGCTTATATCGAAAAACATGATTTGGAAATTGATTATACGGGTAGTTTTTCTGAGATTTATGTTGTAAACAGCCTTAAAACATCCAAATCTCCTCAATGGAAAACCGAAATATATATTCCTATTAAGACAGTTGCACATTTTTCTGACTCTAATATATCGGCAGAACCTCATTAAACCTTGTACAAAGAAATTTGTCTTATGTAAAATAATAATATTTAAATTACATAAATTTTAAACAGGCTCTAAGCAGGTGTTTTTAATCTAAATGAAAGTAAATGATTCAAAATACATTGCTTACTTGATATTCTAAAACGTAAAAGTTTGACTGACGATAATAAATTGGTAGCCGATTTAATAAATCCCGGAACGCAGAACGAAGCGTTCAGACAGCTGATTGTGTTATATCAAAAGCCACTCTATAATATTATCAGAAATATTGTTCTGAATCATGATGATGCTGACGATGTGTTGCAGAACACATTTATTAAGATATTCAGAAATATTGAAAATTTTAAAGGCGAAAGCAAATTATTCTCTTGGTTATACCGAATTGCCACAAATGAAGCTCTGACTTTTATCAAACAAAAATCAAAAATGTATAGTCAGACAAGTGAAGAGTTTATCAGGTCTGAAACAGAAAAATTAATAGGAGATGAATATTTTGACGGAGACGAAATACAGTTGAAACTTCAAAAAGCCATTTCTTTATTACCTGAAAAACAACAGTTGGTTTTTAAGATGAAATATTTTGAAGAGTTAACTTATGAAAATATATCCGAAATCACAGAAACATCTGTCGGAGCTTTGAAAGCCTCTTATCATCATGCGGTAAAAAAAATAGAAGATTATATCAATAATCATTAAACCATTTGATAAAATTAATGTCATAATTTAAAAGTTGTTAGCATGAAATATTTTAAACTTGATAATTATCCAAAAATTTCATCCGGATTTAAAACCCCGGACGGTTATTTTGATAATTTGGAAAAAGAAATCTTGCAAAAAACTGAAAATGCTCAAAAACCGATTGTAAGAAGTTTGTATTTTAAAAGAGCTATTTTCGGGATGGTTGCGATAATGTTGTTGCTTGTCGGAATGACATTTTTATATAATTCTAAGAGAAATCTTCCCGATGTAGATCAAATTGAGAACTATTTAAGTCAAAATATGGATACTTACGATATGATGGTTTTGATGGAAGATAGTGACCTGAATAATTTTAGTATTGATTTAAAGTTAGATTCTGAAATTATTGAAAATCAAATTAATAATGATTACTATATAGATTTTTTGTTAAACGAATAATACCACAATGATTATGAAAACCATCATTCCGTTTTTAGTATTTTTTTTAAGTGCTTTTACCATATATGCACAACCCTCTAAAGAGAAAAAAGAGCAGATAAAATCTTTAAAAACTGCATTTATAACTACAGAATTGGAATTAACCCCTGCGGAAGCCGAAAAATTCTGGCCTATTTATAATACTTTTGAAGAAAAACAATTCAATTTGAGAGCCAAAAGCATGAAGTTTTTTCGTGGACAATCAGATTCTGCAAATATTACAGAAAAGGAAGCCATAGAGATTTTAGCTCAAATGGAGATTTTAGAAGAAGAAACCCATCAGTTAAAAAAGAGATTTATTCAAGATTTAAAGGTTGTTATCAGTCCGGTGAAAATAATAAAACTCAAAAAAGCTGAAGAAGATTTTAACCGAAAATTGTTGCGACAATATAAAGGAGGACACGATAAAAGGAAATAGACAAATAACCTGAAATCCGATTTTAAACTTTGTCAAATCCTTTGTTAATTTTGTTCCGATTGCTATCGAAATTGTTTTAAAATGCGAATTAAGAGTTGAAAATCTTTATTGTAAATATTTGGTTTACAGACCTGTCAGGTTTGTAATTTTTGCAATGTAATCACCTCATAATTATAATCAGGCTCTTAATTTTCAAAAAAATCTGTGTTTGATTGATAACGAATCCTCATACAGATATTTTATCCTAAGTCTAACCATACACTCCAAGAAAATATAAAGTAATTCCTGTTGGTTAAACCTTCAATGCAAAGGGTTTTAAACCATTTTATTAAAAATACTTTAGTTGAGAATGTTTTTTATAAAAAAGACAAAAAATATTCTATATCATAAAATTATTATCAGACCATAAATAAAATCAATAGAAAAAATAATATTGATTCTGATAGTAATTGTAATTTACCACTGTCAAAATGAACTTTATACTATACAGTTGAAAAAAGTTTAAATAAGAGTAATATAAAGTTCTATTTTTTTTGTAAGTTAGAGGTCTAAAAAACAATCCTTTTTAGGATTCTGACAGATTTTAATCCTAAATGAGTTCGAATATAAAATTAAAAACAACCAATTAAAAACAAAAAGTAATGGAAAAAAAACTTAAACTAACAAGACAAACAGGGGCTCCTGTTCCTGACAATCAGAATGCACAGACTGCCGGTCCAAGAGGTCCGATGTTGTTGCAAGACTATTGGTTTCTGGAAAAAATGGCAAATTTTGACCGAGAAGTTATTCCTGAACGTAGAATGCACGCCAAAGGTTCTGGTGCATTTGGTACTTTTACTGTAACTCACGATATTTCCAAATATACCAAAGCTAATATTTTTAGTGAAATAGGTAAAAAAACCGAAATGTTTGCTCGTTTTTCAACTGTTGCCGGTGAAAGAGGTGCAGCTGATGCTGAGCGAGATATACGCGGTTTTGCCTTAAAATTTTATACCGACGAAGGTATTTGGGATTTGGTAGGAAACAATACTCCGGTTTTCTTTTTTAGAGATCCAATGAAATTTCCTGACTTGAATCACGCTGTAAAACGCGACCCAAAAACCAATTTGAGAAGTGCCAACAACAACTGGGATTTTTGGACATTGCTTCCGGAATCGCTACACCAGGTTACTATCACTATGAGCGACCGCGGTATTCCAAGAGGTTACAGACACATGCACGGTTTTGGAAGTCACACATACAGTTTTATCAATAAAGACAATGTAAGATATTGGGTGAAATTTCATTTTGTGAACCAACAAGGTATTGAAAATCTTTCAGATGAAGAGGCAGCTAAAATTGTTGGAATGGATAGAGAATCATCTCAACGAGACTTGTTTGATGCCATCGAACGTGGAGATTTTCCAAAATGGAAACTCTTCATTCAAATCATGACTGAAGCAGAAGCTAAAACGTACCGTTTCCATCCGTTTGATTTGACGAAAGTATGGTCTAAAAAAGATTTTCCGCTGATTCCCGTGGGCGAATTTGAATTGAATAAAAATCCGGAAAATTACTTTGCCGATGTTGAACAAGCAGCTTTTAACCCTACCAATATTGTTCCCGGTATCGGATTTTCTCCTGATAAAATGCTACAAGGAAGATTGTTTTCTTATGGTGATGCACAACGTTATCGTTTGGGCGTAAATCACTATCAGATTCCTGTTAACAAGCCAAGATGTCCTTATTTTGCATACCACCGTGACGGTACGATGCGTGTAGATGGTAACTATGGTGACACTTTGCATTATGAACCAAACAGTTATGGTGTTTGGCAAGAACAACGACACGCTCAAGAACCACCTTTAGAACTTTCTGGCGATGCGTATGCACACAACTTTAGAGACGATGATGAGGATTACTACACCCAGCCGGGCGATTTGTTCCGAATCATTAAAGCCGACGGAAAAGCAGATTTGCTCTTTAAAAATACTGCCGCTCAGGTAGGAGGAGCCGAGGTGTTTATTCAAATTCGACACATCAGAAATTGTTACAAAGCCGATCCTGAATACGGAGAAGGAGTTGCCAAAGCATTAGGATTGACTATGGAAGAAGTAAACAACTTCGACATGACACCTTATGACAGATGGGCTCCGAGACCGACTAACAGATAATTATAGTTTAAATTATATCAAAAAAACCTCTCGATTCTTAGAATTCGAGAGGTTTTTTGTTATAACCTGAGTTTGATTTTTCAAACTTTGTGAAAACCTACAAAATTATTTTATAGGTTTTACCATATATCCAGCTTTCTTCAATAGATTTATTACTCCTTGTTCTCCGGCAAGATGTCCGGCACCAACGCCAAAAAAGGTAGATTTTTCTAACATAGCTTTTTCCATAACAGGAATCCATTTTTTATTTCGGTCATTAAGCATCAATTCTTCAAATTCATCATTTTTAAAACTGTCAGATTCTTTTGAGATTTTCAGCATAGCTTCAATATCTTGTTGCTTGTATAGCTCCATCATTTTTGAAATCTCCTCTTTGTGTTCTTCAAGATTTCCTTTGATTGCTTTAATCAAATCTTCCATTTGTTCTTTATAAGGTACTGTGTTGAAAAGTTTGATTTGGTCAGCAATTAATTCAAGTCCGTAAACTTCTTCTTTTTGCTCTTTTGTTACTTTTAAAAGTTCAGATTCTACAGATTGCATCGGACATTCTAACAAATACGGAATAAACATTGTTGAAATTGCCATCGGAATCATATTGTCCAACATTTTTGCCGACACCCCAATTTTTCCTTTTACAAAAGTATCAATCACATTAAAATCTTCTTCGTTTACTAAAGAAGACATAGTTACACCGTCTTTCATCATCATTCCCATCATCATTTTTGTTTGCAGTCCCGGGTCATCCATATCAACTTCCAAAAATAATTGCTCTGTGTCATCAAGAGCTTTCATAACCAAAGGCGATAATGTAGCGTCACAGGTTATGTGTATTGTACCAAACAAGTAAGAAGGTTTGGTTATTTCTTTTCCGGAAATTTCCCAAAGAAGAGATTTTTCGAGTTGTTGCCCATAACTGATAAATCCTGAAACGATTAAAAGGGAGGTAAATAGGTTTTTCATTTTAAACAAAATATATTGGGTTTAATTAAAAATCATTTTTTCTGAGTTCTTCATAGTTATTATTAAGTTTTTTAAGCAATCTGCCATATATGAGTCTGTAAATAAGCCATATAATAAATGTAAGAACAGCTATAACAAAAATGAGAATAATAAAGCTAATCAATGCCGTACCAAAGGGAATTTGCACAAAACTTC
>JAVEUZ010000022.1:0-39776 GCA_034005285.1 Flavobacteriaceae bacterium | reverse complement strand
TCCGAAGAATCTAAACCGTTCAAAGCATTTAAATCTGATATCGTTAAATCGAAAACCTCAAAACCATCACCGTCAATATCACATAACGGCGGAATATCGGTAGGTAAAGGAAATAATGAACAAGGAAGTACAATCAACTGAAAAGACGAGACAAATGGACAATCTATCCCGGAAATTGTAATCGAGACATAAATAGTTTCTCCGTCTGTTCCTGAATAATTTGTAACATTAGGAATAGGATTTTCTCCAAGTATAGCCTCAGCTTGAGAATGGTGGTATGAGAAATAAACAACCAATCCGTTAGCAATTAAAGTTTCATTATCAGTCAGGTCAAAGATATTTGTACAAGAAGTTAAATCATCGGGGTCATTAATATCGGGAGGCGGTAACATTTCTACTATCATAGTATCAACCTGTGTACAACCAGATGTTCCTCCGATAGATATTGTAACTTGATATTCTCCGGGTTCACAAACCTCTAACTGATATGTATTTGCCCCCGGAATAACCACGCCATTGTGAGTCCAAGTATAGTCTGCAATGGATATTGGAGATGTACCCGCCTGAACAATCCTACAATCACTGGTAGAACACAAAGCTGTTCCGTTTTCAATCGTAAAATCTCCAAAGCCTTCAAACTCTCCTATCCCTTCAAGACTTGCAGTACCAACATTAAAACTACCCGCTTCGATAAAAACGGCAGAATCATAAAGATCATCCAAGTAGTCTCCAATAACCAAACGTATTCTATAATTATTATTTGGAATTACGGACGATGCTGCAGTCATCACAACGGTTTGCCCCACCATATTGATTGGAGTGTCAAGCATAGGCATTGCTTGGTTAAACTGACCAAAATATTCCGGATAAGAAGAAGCACATGAAGCGTTGTGAGCTTGGTTGCGTATAGTCGTTACAGAAATAGGGGTGGTAGTTCCCGGCACTACTGCTAAATTTGTAGTTACTCCTGTATCAAGATTTGTCAAAAAGAATGCAAACACATCTGTATAACCACATTGAAAAGTTCCATACTCGTTGGATGCAAACAAGAAATTAAAGCTAAAATTATCTGTTAAAGGGGTAAAATTAAACTGTATAAAAGCCGCATTATTAATAGAGCCTGTCTGACCCTGTGAAGCCGCTAAAGCTTGTAGTCCGGCATCTGTAGAACCAGAAGGGCAGTTATCGCTCATACTACCACCATTATAATGCCCTTGAGACAAAGTAGCATTTCCAGTCCGGATAATCACACCTTCTTTAAATGGAAAATTTGAATTATTCTTCTTGAAATACCCTATAGGAGCACAAGTACCTGAACCACTAAATGTAAAATTACTCACTTGGGCACAATCTGAATCAATAAGCACATCCTGAACAAGTTGTGGCACAGTATATTGAGTAGCACTTATTGTAACATATCTCGGAGCAGGCGTATCGGTGTCTGTACATTGTGGACAAGCAGGCACAGGGTCTGGTGTATCACTTGATACAATAACCGTATTGACTAAGTTGGAATTTATATTAAATGTAATAGGTACAAAAATTTCTACGGTATAAACAACCGTTTCTCCATTAGCAAAAACAGGAATGTTATCCAATAAGGCACCCGTTCCTGAGGAACCGTTTGTTCCACTCCAAGACATAATTGATATTCCGTTTGGCAACGGGTCAGACACCACCACATTCCATGCATCACTGGGACCCTGATTTACTATTGTAATAGTATAAGTTACTGTTTCACCACGAACATATTGTGTTTGCCCATTGGTTTTAACGGTTACCAAATTAGCCAAAGGATTAGGCGTATTTGTATCTGTACATTCTGGACAGTCGGGGTCTGGATCTGGCGTGTCGCTGGTAACAACAACCGTATTTACAAGGTCGGTTGCTTGGTCAAAATCTGAAGGTATTGGAACTATCACTTCATAAACAATTACTACACCCACTGGTAGTAAAGCCAAATCATCTATCAAATCACCAACTCCGGAAGTTCCGTTATCTCCTGTCCAATTAACTGTATCCGGGTCTATTCCGTCAGGAACAATATCTTCCAGATGCACATTGACCGCATCATCCGGCCCGTTATTTGTCAAAGTTATGGTATAAGTAAGCGTTTCTCCCGCTGTGTATGTGTTTGAACCATCCGTTTTTGTTACAACTAAGTCTGCCTGAGACCATCCTGCAAAAAAACCAAACAGAAATAAAAGACGTAATATTGTTTTCATAAGGGTTTTTGAGTGTAGTTATCTATTTATCTTGTTATGCTAAATATAATATTTTGTTAATTGAAATTTAAAGTTTCAAATATAACTATTTATAATCCACGTGTTTGTTAAATTTGCAAAAAGTATAAAAAATTAAGCAATGAACATAACAATAAAACCTACACAAAACCCTTCTATTCTAAAGTTTGAGTTGGATGACTTTATTACTCAAAACCAGAGTTTAGAGTTTAAAAATATCGATGAAGCAACAAACAGTCCGTTGGCTCAACAACTTTTTTATTTACCTTTTGTAAAAACTGTTTATATTTCAGGAAACTTTATTGCCATCGAACGTTATAATATAGTTACTTGGGAAGATGTTCAGGATGCTGTTTCTGAGCAAATTAAAGAATTTATAAAAAACGGCGGGAAAATTCTAAATATTTCAGAAGAAAATAACAAAAAAACACCTGTTACAATCTATTCTGAAAGCACACCCAACCCGAATGTTATGAAATTTGTTTCTAACAAACTTTTGGTTTCAAAAACTATTGAATTTAAAAACATTGACGAGGCGGGAGCTTCTCCTTTGGCGATTGAATTATTTAAAATGCCTTTTGTAAAAGAAGTTTTTCTGGATGAAAACTATGTATCAATCACCAAATATGAACATTTTGAATGGATGGAAATTACCAATGAAGCAAGAAATTTTATCAAGACTTTTATTGAAAACGGTGGCGTTATAGCAGACGAATTAAGGCTTAAAGAAAGTCCGAAACAGCAACAACAACAGATTACAAATTTTGATAACCTTGACAACACTTCACAGCAAATTATCAATATTTTAGAAGAGTATGTAAAACCTGCGGTTCAGGCAGATGGTGGCAACATTCTTTTTGATTCTTATGCAGAAGAAGGAAAGCGAGTCAAAGTGATTTTACAGGGTGCTTGTAGCGGTTGTCCTTCATCTACTTTTACTTTAAAAAGTGGGATTGAAAATATGTTGAGACAAATGTTGAACGACCAAGAAATTATTGTTGAAGCATTGAATCAATAAAGATTTTTTACAATCGACTACCGATAGAAGCAGAAATTTCCAGCTGTTTTATTTTAATGATAAAAGTTTTCAAACTAAGAGCCTGTTTAAAATTTATCTAATAATTTGTTTATGCTTCTTTTGGGTCGCTCCTACCTACTCGGTAGGAATGTTAAATTTTGAAACGACAGCTCTGCTATCCTTTAAAAATTTGCCTTGTTCTAACTCAAAAATAACCTATAAACTTTTACAATACAAATTTAAACAGGCTCTAAAAACATAAAAACTTTAAGGTATGACAACAAATTATCTATCTCTTTGATTTTGCGTGTTGGTCAAACTCCTTAAAAAGCTCAAGCAGATTCATTGTTGCTTTAATCAAATCGTTGGTCTCAAGTAGTAACGAAAAGTACAACTTACTGTTTTTCGGGCTGGTTTCTACTGTTCTTATGCGTTCTATTTGCTTTTGAATAAGGTATGAAACATTGTCCAAAATTTGATTTTTGCGTATCAGAATATCGTCTATCTGATTAAAAGAAGATTTTTCGAATATAACCCGAATGTCTTTAAACAACTTATTTAACTCGTAATCTACACTTTTCAAGTCGCGTATCTGATTAAATTTAAGCTGTTTGTGATTGTTATTAACATGAGAATAACTGTTTTGGGTAATAAATTCTACTGACTGAATTATATCTTGCAGATAACCCAGAATCACAATATAAAACTTACTGGCTTCGACAGAGGTCTCGTCAAGATTTTTTATAAAATAATAGACATTGCTTTTCAGTTCATCTACTTCTTTTTCAATCTTTTTAACCGTTTTTTTATTTTCTTTTAATTTTCCTAAATCCTGTAATCCGAGATTATCTATTACATCGCCATAAATTTCATTAACGTTGTCTATTACTTTTGAAATCTGGTCAGAGCTTTCATTAATAATTTCGTTAATTGTTACAATATCTTCTTTTTTCAGCTTCAACAATTCATCTTTTGCCTTTTGTTTTTTAGCATAAATACGGGTACTTTTATAAAGAAAAATTCCGAGTAACACCAACAACCCTATGAAAGCAAATGTTTGTCCTATTTTCAGAACAAATGCTATAAGGAAAGACAAGCTAAATGCTGCAAAGGCAGTAACAAACCAACCTCCTATTACATTAAACACGCCCGCCAATCTATATACGGCACTATCTCTGTCCCACGCCCTGTCGGCAAATGAAGTACCCATTGCAACCATAAAAATAACATAGGTTGTAGAAAGCGGAAGTTTCATAGAGGTTGCAAGAGAAATCAATATACTAGCCACCATCAAATTGACAGATGCACGAACCATATCAAAAGCTGGCTCATTATTTTTTTTGCTCTTTTTAATTTCTTTTTTTTCAAACTGTCTATCAACTTTTGATTGCAACGATTTTGGTGTGATATAGTCTATCCCTTTTCCGGCATACACTGCTATTCTTACTATAAATCTGGAAACGATATTGGGAGAAAACTTCTCTGCACCGCCTCCTTGTCGAGACAAATTTACTTCGGTTTCAATCACTCCGCGTGCTTTTTTAGAAGTCCAGATGGTCAATACCATAATAACACCTCCGATAAGCAAAAAGAAGGGTGATGCTACAATATTGTCTTCAGCCAAAGCTGTCATCATAAAAGCACTACCGTCAGTTACCCCACTATTTGTAAATATTTCATAAGAATTGATTGCCGCAATTGGAACTCCAATAAAATTTACCATATCATTCCCTGCAAAAGACAATGCCAATGCAAAAGTTCCTATGACAATAATAATTTTTAAAACATTAACCTTAAAAAATGAAATCAATATCTGTGATGTTACCGTAAATACACAAAATAAAGCCAACAATATCATAATTTGATTGGCAACTATCCACTCATAAGTATCTTTTTTAATAAAAGACACTTCTTTCAACCCTTTAATTAGTATAAAAAATGAAATCGCTGTAATGGCCAATCCGCCAAAAACAGCTCCAACATATTTCATTCTTTTTTCATATTGAAAAGAAAATATCAAACGGGAAAAAAACTGAACAAAACTCCCCAATGCAAAGGAAAGTCCAACAGAAAGAAGAATTGTAATGACTATTGCAGTGGCTTTTTCAGTATTGATATAACTGCCTAAAGTGTCAAAACCATCGTCTGAGGTAACAATTTTATATACCCCCAAACATACAGCAGCTCCCAACAGTTCAAAAATAATAGAAACCGTAGTAGAAGTGGGTAACCCAAGAGAATTAAAAACATCCAGCAATATGATATCAGAAATCATTACTGCAAGAAAAATAATCATCACATCATCAAAGCTGAACATAGCCGGAACAAAAATTCCACTTCGGGCAATTTCCATCATTCCTCCCGAGAACAAAGCTCCTACAAGCACACCCAAACTGACAACAATCATGGTTGTTTTTAGAGAAATAGCCTGAGAACCGATGGCTGAATTCATAAAATTCACTGCATCATTGGCAACACCCACCGTTAAATCTATAACAGCCAATGCTACTATTACCACGAGCATCACCACATATATTTGTTCCATTATCTACAAATTTGAAATTTAATGCAAAATTCCGTTAAGAATTTCAATTCTGTGTTAAGTTAGTGTTATGAATAAGATTAGTTATATCAGAGCTTTTTTTAAAAACTTATTTTTAAAAACACTTACATTTGCCAAAGCAAAAAACACAAATAATGACAAGCCAAAAAAAATATCCTATTGACAACGTAACCCAACCTATCCAAAAATTTATACAACAAGAAAAATCGGGCGGAATTGTCTTAGGAATTAGTGTAATAGTAGCATTATTACTTGCCAACTCACCTTGGTCTGAAGAATATTTCAATTTCTTTAGTCACAAATTCGGCTTTGTATTCGATGGAAAAACGTTCTTAGAATACAATCTTCACCATTGGATAAATGACGGACTTATGGCTATTTTCTTTTTTGTGGTAGGATTAGAACTAAAAAAAGAAATTGTAGGAGGAGAACTTTCAAACCCCAGAAAAGCACTTTTACCCATTGTGGCAGCCATTGGCGGGATGATTGTTCCTGCTTTAATTTATCTTTCACTAAACCCTGCAGGAGAAGTACACAGAGGTTGGGGAATACCTATGGCTACTGACATTGCCTTTGCTTTAGGGATTTTATATTTATTGGGAAGCAAAGTGCCGTTATCATTAAAAATATTCCTTACTGCTTTGGCAATAGTAGATGATTTAGGAGCCGTACTGGTTATTGCATTTTTCTATACCTCAGAAATTTCAGTGCTAAGTCTTCTCATCGGGATTGGTTTTGTTTTCGTAATGTATTTGGGCAACAAAATGGGAATCAGAAACATACTATTCTATGCCATTATAGGAATTATAGGTGTTTGGACTGCTTTTTTGTTATCCGGTGTTCATGCAACAATTGCCGCTGTTCTTGCTGCGTTTACCATTCCGGCAGATGTCAGAATCAAAGAAGATTCTTATATTGAAAAAATCACAAATAAGCTAAAAAAGTTTAAAGCTGTTGATCCCGATAACAAAATCCCTGTTTTAACCAATGAACAATTACACATTTTAGAAGAAATAAATACAGACACAAAACAAGCCATGACACCTTTACAACATTTGGAACATGTAATGCACCCTTTTGTGACGTTTTTAATTATCCCCATTTTTGCCTTAGCAAACTCAGGCGTTTCTGTCTCAATTAATCCGGAAGAACTGTTTAGCACTAATGTAGCTTTGGGCACAGCACTCGGGCTTTTAGTCGGAAAAGTTATAGGCGTGGTCGGGTTCACATTATTACTTATAAAACTAAAAGTAGCTCCTTTCCCGAATGGCATGAATATAAAGAACCTATTCGGATTAGGATTGCTGGCTTCCATTGGCTTTACAATGTCTTTGTTTGTTACTTCGCTGGCATTCACCCAAGATGTACATATTACGCAGGCAAAAATCGGAATTTTCACTGCCTCGATAATCGGCGGAATATTAGGATATTGGGTATTGAACAGGCAGGCTAAGAAAAAAGTTTAAATCACTTCATTAACTTTACCATAAAAGTCCGTATCTTTATACCTTTAATTTAAATCAAAAATTATGGCAGTTTTAAAAGTTATTGAAGTATTGGCGAGCTCTGCGACAAGCTGGGAAGATGCCGCAAAGAACGCTGTAATACAAGCAACAAAATCAGTAAAACACATCCGCTCTGTTTATATTCAGGAACAAAATGCGGTAGTAAAAGACGGTAACATTACTGAATTCAGAGTTAATGTAAAAATTACATTTGAGGTAGAATAATAACCTGAGTTACGCAGTAACCTATTGCAAAAAAATCTCTTAAAAGCCAAGCGTTCCCTTTAACCGGAACGCTTTTTTTTACAAAGATGAACGAATTACATAAAGAAACTAGTCCATATTTATTACAACACAAAAAAAACCCTGTTTATTGGAAAGCTTGGAAACCCGAAATTCTCCAAAAAGCCAAAACAGAAAACAAACTCATACTTATAAGCATCGGTTACTCTGCCTGCCACTGGTGTCATGTTATGGAACATGAAAGTTTTAAAGACCAGGAAGTTGCAGAAATAATGAACCAAAATTTTATCAATATAAAGGTTGACCGAGAAGAACGTCCCGATGTTGACGCTGTTTATATGAAAGCCGTGCAACTAATGACCGGCAGAGGCGGATGGCCTTTAAACATAGTGTGTCTTCCGGATGGAAAACCTGTTTGGGGCGGAACTTATTTCAGAAAACTTCAATGGATAAACACCCTCGAACAACTGTCTGAACTATTCAAGGAACAGCCTGAAAAAATGTATGAATATGCAGACCGGCTTGCCGAAGGTCTCGAAACAATCTCTACAATACAGAGCAATGAGAAATATTTTGTGTATGATGAAACGATAATCGGGGATTTGGTTCAGAAATGGAAAACTACTTTCGATTATGAATTTGGCGGACAAAATTATGCTCCAAAATTTATGATGCCCACCAATTATCAATTTCTCCTTAGATATGCCGTTCAAACAAACGATACCGAATTACTCGATTACATAAACCTCACTCTAATTCGCATGGCTTGGGGCGGTATTTTCGACACTGTTGGTGGCGGATTTTCGAGATATTCGATAGATATAAAATGGCATATTCCACATTTTGAAAAAATGTTGTACGACAACGGACAGATGATTTCTCTTTATGCAGAAGCTTTCAAACTAACAAAAAACATACTTTATAAAGAGATTATTGAAAAAACACTTGGTTTTGTCGAAAGAGAATGGCTCACAGATTTTGGCGGATTTTATGCCTCGCTCGATGCCGACAGCCTTAACAAGGAAGGACATCAGGAAGAAGGCGAATTTTATATCTGGAAAAAAGAAGAGTTACTGCGATTACTTGGTAATGAATTTGATTTGTTTAAAGAAGTTTTCAGCATAAACGATTTCGGACATTGGGAAAATGACCGCTATGTTTTAATTCGTCAATTTTCATTAGAGATTATTTCCGAAAAGCTAAATATAGACAAAAAAACTTTAGCAAACTTGAAACAAGAGTGGGAAGAAAAACTTTTTAAAGAACGAGAAAAACGCCCAAAACCACATTTAGACGACAAATGCATCACCTCTTGGAACGCACTGATGCTCAAAGGGTTTGTCGATGCTTATGATGCTATTGGAAATGAAAAGTTTTTAGAAATCGCTCTGAACAACGCTCATTTTATTGTCAACAAAATATGGCAACCCGAACAAAATTTAATGCATTCTTATAAGAACAACAAGGCAACACAAAACGGATTTTTAGAAGATTACACCTTGGTCATACAAGCATTTTTAGGATTATACGAATCTACGCTTGACGAAAAATGGCTTCTCCACTCAAAAAATCTTTCTGATTATTGCTTAGATCATTTTTATGACGAAAAACAACAATTTTTTAGATTTACCTCAGATTTAGATGAAAAACTTATTAGCGAACATTTTGAATTGGAAGACAATGTTATTGCCGCATCCAATTCTGTAATGACAAAAAATCTTTTGCGACTGAGTGTTTATTTTGAAAACTTCCGATATCGAATTGTTGCCGAAAATATGCTGAAAAACATCATCCCAAAAATCAACTATCCTTCCGCTTTTTCTAATTGGTTAGATTGCTACATGGATTTATCCCCAAAAAACCGAGAGCTTATTATTTGCGGTAACGATGCCGATAAAGCCATCAAAACATTAAACGCAATGTATCTCCCAGATATCGTTTTAGCCGGAAGCAAAACCCTTAGTAATATTCCTTTATTTCAAAAGCGACTTATAGAAAACAAGACCTTATATTATTTATGTCAAAATCAAAGCTGTCAAGAACCGGAAACATCTTTGAAGAACATCCTCTCAAAACTAAAAACCTGAGTTAAAAAGTTAATAACCGAACTCAGCTAATAAGTGTTTTTTTTATAATTTTGACAAATAACCAAAAACACTAAATTATGGGATTAGGTAATTTTTTTAAAAATCTTTTCGGCTCTGCAAAAGAAACTGTTCATCAAGAAGCCGAAAAAGCAGAAGCGTCTATAGACAACATAAAAGAGTCTGCTTCTGAATTGGCTGACAAAGCCAAACATTTTATTGAAGAAAAAATAGACGATGTGAGAGAAGCAATGCCTGAAACAATTGAAAAAGTTGAGAGTTTCGCAGAAAAAGCTTCCGAAAAAGTTTCTGACATCTCAGAAAAGATTGCAGATGTTGCAGAAAGCGTTGTGGATGCTGCTCGGGAAAAAATCGATTCGTTTTCAGAAAGCACCCAAGACACAATAGAAGATTTAAAAGAAAAATCGCATGATTTTCTGAAAGCTTCCGATGAAGAAGCCGATTAAAATCAAAAAAAAAAATCTCTAAAACATTTTAGAGATTTTTTTTAAATTATTGCATTTTAATTATGCTTCAAAAGGAAGCACAGAAACAAATGATTTGTTACCTACTTTCTTTTGGAATTTCACTATTCCGTCCACTTTAGCGTGCAAAGTATGGTCTTTACCCATATAAACATTCTCTCCCGGGTTGTGTTTAGAACCTCTTTGTCTAACGATAATATTACCGGCAACAGCTGCTTGTCCGCCAAAAATCTTTACACCTAAGCGTTTCGATTCTGATTCTCTTCCGTTCTTGGAACTACCGACACCTTTCTTGTGAGCCATGATAATTTGTTTTTAGATATTATTATTAAAAAAATTAAACTTCTTTACCGCCGTTTAATTCATCTTGCCATTTTTGTAATTCATCCCATTTACCGGCAGCAGCAAGTTCCGCTTGCTTTGCCCAAGTTTCAGGGTCTAAGTGAGACAAAGTCGTACTTTCATTCACTAAGATTTCTTTAATTTCATCAGCCGACTTTTTAGCTAAAGATGCAAAAGTAGATACTCCTGCATTTACTAATGCTTCGGCAGCTTTTGGACCTATCCCTTCAATTTTGGTTAAATCGTCTTCAGTTGCTTTTTTAGCAGGTTTCTTTACAGAAGCCGCCTTTGTAGCACCACTTACATCAATTGACACTATCTCAACTTGAGACAATGATTGTCTATGTCCATTTTTCTTTTTGTAACCTTTTCTTCTTTTCTTTTTGAAAACGATTACTTTATCACCTTTAAGGTGTTTTAGAACTTTGGCTTCTACAGAAGCTCCGTCTATAGCCGGGGCGCCAATAGTAACTGTGCCGTTGTTATCAAGCAACATTACTTTATCAAAAGTAACTTTACTTCCTTCTTCTGAAGCCAAACGGTGAACAAATACTTTCTGGTCTTTGCTAACTTTAAATTGTTGCCCTGCTATCTCTACGATTGCGTACATAACAATAAATTTTATTTAATTTTTTGAGTTTGCAAATATACAACTATTTATTAATCATACAACTTGTTGGTAAAATATTATTTTGCTTTGTTAACTTTTGCAAAAAAATTTAGGCAATGCGTAACAAAATACCGAAATTGCACACCAACTTTAAAGAGTTTAAAAAAAACAAATATTAATATTTATGAAAAAAGTAGTAATGGCTTTGAGTTCAGTACTGATGTTTGGGGCGACGACAAATGCCCAAAAAGTCGAATTTGAAGAATACAATTTAGAAAACGGGTTGCATGTGATTTTGCACCAAGACAATTCGGCACCGGTAGTGATTACTTCTGTAATGTATCACGTTGGGGCAAAAGATGAAAGACCTGATAGAACAGGTTTTGCTCACTTTTTTGAGCATTTGCTATTTGAAGGAACCAAAAACATCGAAAGAGGTGAATGGTTCAAAATCGTAACCGGACACGGAGGCACAAACAACGCCAACACGTCAGACGACCGTACGTATTATTATGAAATCTTCCCTTCAAACAATCTCGAATTAGGTTTGTGGATGGAATCTGAGAGACTTCTGCATCCTGTTATCAACCAAATTGGTGTTGACACACAAAACGAAGTTGTAAAAGAAGAAAAAAGACTTCGTGTTGACAATCAACCCTACGGAAATCTGATTGCGGAAGTAAAAAGATTAATGTTCAAAAACCACCCATACCGTTGGGCAACCATTGGTTCGATGGAGCATCTTGATGCGGCAACCTTAGAGGAATTTCAGGATTTCAACAAGAAATTCTATGTGCCAAACAATGCTGTATTAGTTGTAGCAGGACAGTTTGACCCAAACCAAGCAAAACAATGGATTCAAAAGTATTTTGGTGTTATCCCGAAAGGAGCTTCTATTGAAAGAAAAACTTTTGAAGAAAAACCAATTACTGAAACCATCAGAACACGTTATGAAGATCCTAACATTCAAATTCCGATGGCTGTTGTTACATATAGAACTCCGTCTATGAAAACCCGTGAAGCAAGAGTCTTGGATATGATTTCAACTCTTTTATCCGACGGAAAAAGTTCTCGCTTATACAAAAGAATGGTTGACGACAACAAAACAGCGTTGCAAGTTGGGGCATTCAACTTTAGTCAAGAAGATTACGGCCTGTATATTATTTACGGATTGCCAATGGGCTCAAATACTATTGATGATATGGTAAAAGAATTTGACGAGGAGATTGAACGTTTACAAACCGAATTGATTTCTGAAAAAGAACTTCAAAAACTTCAGAATATCTACGAAAGTCAATATATAAACCAAAATGCTTCCGTAGAAGGTATTGCCGGAAATTTAGCAACCTATTTTATGCTTTACAAAGACGTCAATTTAATCAATACAGAAATTGAAATCTACCGTTCTATTACACGAGAAGAAATAAGAGAAGCTGCCAGAAAATTTTTAAATTCAAATCAGCGATTAATTCTGGACTACGCACCTCAATCTGATAAAGCTCAAAATTAAACTAAATCATGAAAAAAATATTTATAATTTTATCAAGCCTGTTTCTAACTATAACTATGACAGCACAGGATAGATCCATGCCAAAACCAGGGCCTGCACCAAAAATTAACATCGGAAAACCTCAAACTTTCGAGTTGCCAAACGGCTTAAAAGTTTTGGTTGTAGAAAATCACAAACTACCAAGGGTTTCTTATAACCTTACTATAGACAACGCACCCTATGCAGAAGGAGACAAGAAAGGTGTTTCTGACATGGTAGGTTCTTTAATGGGAAATGGCACTAAAACCATCTCTAAAGAAGACTTTAACGAAGAAGTTGACTTTTTAGGAGCCTCGATTAATTTTAGCTCAAACGGTGCTTATGCAAGCGGTCTTTCAAAATATTCTAAAAGAATTATGGAATTATTGGCAGACGGTGCTTTAAATCCATTATTCACACAAGATGAATTTAACAAAGAAAAAGACCGTTTTATCGAAGGATTAAAGTCTCAGGAAAAAAGCGTTCAATCTGTTGCATCAAGAGTAAGAGGTGTTTTGACATACGGAAAATCGCATCCAAACGGAGAATATGTTTCTGAAGAAACCCTGAATAACATAAACCTACAGGATATAGTTCAGAATTATACCACATATTTTACGCCACAGAATGCTTATTTAGTAATTGTGGGCGATGTTAAATTTGATGAAGTAAAAGCCGACGTCGAAAGATTATTCAGCCTTTGGAGAAAAGGTATTGCACCCCAGGAATCATATTCTGACCCCAAAGACGTTCAATATACACAAATCAATTTTGTAGATATGCCCAATGCCGTCCAGTCAGAAATTGCTATTGTAAATATCTCCAATCTAAAAATGACAGACAAAGACTATTTTGCAACCATATTAGCAAATCAAATCTTAGGAGGTGATTTTAACAGCTACCTGAACATGAATCTTCGTGAAGCACACGGATGGACATACGGTGCCAGATCAAGCATTAGAGGAAACAAATATGTAAGTAACTTCTTGGCAACCACTCAGGTTAGAAATGCTGTTACAGATAGTGCGGTGGTAGAGATGATCAAAGAGATTAAACGCATCCGAAAAGAAAAAGTAACCAGAGATGTGTTGGAAAATGTAAAAGCAGGTTATGTAGGTAATTTTGTAATGCAGATTGAAAGACCCGCAACAATTGCTCGTTATGCTCTGCAAACCAGAACTCAAAACTTGTCTGACAATTTTTATGAAAATTACATCAGAAATATTAATAACGTAAAAATAGACGATGTTTTAAAATCTTCTAAAAAATACATCAAAGAAGACAACTTGAGAATCATTGTTGTTGGTAAAGCTTCTGATGTATTACCAGGCTTAGAAAGCTTGAACATCCCGATTAAATATTTTGACAAATTTGGTAATCCTACAGAAAAACCGGAAGCAAAATCGGTAAGTGCAGACATAACAGCAAAATCGGTAATTGAAAAATATATTAACGCCATTGGCGGAAAATCCAAAGTAGAAGGTGTAAAAACCATCTTATCTGAAGGTTCTACAACCATACCCGGTGCTCCTGCTCCTTTGTCATATACCAACAAATTGGCAACCGGAAAAATGGCTGTTGAAATTTCAATGGGTGGCATGAGCCTAATGAAACAAGTCGTTAACGACAACACAGGCTATATGGTTCAACAAGGTCAAAGAATGGATCTTCAGGGAGAAATGTTGGAAGACATGAAATCATCTGCAAACCCATTTCCTGAATTAGCACTATTGAACAAAGAAGGTCTGACCGTAAAAGGTATTGAATCAATTGATGGTTCTGATGCTTATGCTGTTGTCGATGACAAAACAACAATCTATTTTGATGTGAAATCAGGATTGAAAGTTTCTGAAGTAACCGAAACACCGCAAGGAAACAGCGGAATTTATTATAAAGATTACAGAGATGTAAACGGAGTAAAAGTACCTTATAATATTGTTATGAATGTTGGTTTTGACTTAGACATTAAAATGGATAACGTAAAAATCAACGAAGGCGTAACTGACGCAGATTTTAATTAATACCGTTTTAGAAATATAAAAAATGCCTCCTTTTGAGAGGCATTTTTTGTTACAATCAATGTGCTTCTAACCAGTTTTGCCCAACTCCCATATCTACTATCAATGGAACATTTAGTTTAAAAGCGTTTTCCATTTCGTGTTTTACGAGTAATTTCAGTTTGTCCAATTCGGATTGAAAGGCATCAAAAACCAATTCGTCATGTACTTGCAAAAGCATCTTGCTTTGAAAACTTTCATTTTGCAAACGATTATAAATATTAATCATTGCAATTTTGATAATATCGGCAGCACTTCCTTGTATGGGAGCATTTATGGCATTTCGTTCCGCTGCACTGCGAACTACGGCATTGGCAGAATTGATGTCCTTTAAATAACGTCTTCTTCCTAAAACAGTTTGCACATAACCATTTTCTCTCGCAAAACCTATTTGCCCTTGAATATATTCTTTTAATCTGGGATATGTAATGTAATATGCATCGATCAAAGCGGCACTTTCACTTCGAGAAAGAGCAGTCTGATTGCTCAAACCAAACGCCGAAACCCCGTATATAATTCCGAAGTTTACGGTTTTTGCATGCGAACGTTGCTCTTTGGTTACTTCTTCAAGAGGTACATTAAATACTTTAGAAGCCGTAGAGCGGTGAATGTCTTCATTGTTTTCAAAGGCTTTAATCATATTTTCTTCACCACTCAGAGAAGCAATCACACGAAGTTCAATTTGAGAATAGTCGGCAGAAAGCAAAACATAACTTTCATCTTTTGCCACAAATGCTTTTCTGATTTGCCTTCCTCTTTCTGTCCGAATCGGAATATTCTGCAAGTTCGGATTGTTTGAACTTAAACGTCCTGTAGCAGCAACGGTTTGCATATAATCTGTATGCACACGTTGTGTTTTGGCATCGACTTGCTGTGGCAAAGCTTCAACATAAGTGTTTTGCAATTTAATTAATTGTCGCCAGTCGAGAATGTCTTTTACAATTTGATGTTCGTTTGCCAGATAACTCAAAACCTCTTCACCTGTAGCATATTGTCCGGTTTTGGTTTTTTTCTGTTTGGCTCCCCCTATTTTTAATTTGTCAAACAAAACATCGCCTAATTGCTTGGGAGATGCCAGATTGAATGTTAATCCGGCTGCTTCATAAATAGTTTGCTCCAATTTTTTGATGTCGTTGTCTAAATCTGAAGATAGCGATTTTAGAAAATTAACATCCAAATTAATTCCTTCTGTTTCCATAGCTGCTAAAACCCGAATCAGAGGCGTTTCAAGTTTGTCAAACAACTTTCTAGTTCCGGTTTTTTCGAGTATAGGTGCAAACACTTCTTTTAACTGCAAAGTAATATCAGCATCTTCAACAGCATATTCTTTAACCAATTCAATCTCTACTTCACGCATAGATTTTTGATTTTTCCCTTTTTTGCCAATTAACGTTTCGATTGATTTTGGCGAATATTTTAGATAAGTTTCACTCAAAATATCCATGTTGTGCCGCATATCCGGATTGATAAGATAATGAGCAATCATCGTGTCAAACAAACTACCTTTTACGCTGACACCATATCTATAAAGCACTTTCAAATCATATTTGATATTCTGACCAATTTTTTCAATCGATTCATTTTCAAAAAAAGGTTTGAATTTATCTATTAAAATTTGAGCTTCATCCTGATTTTCCGGAAAAGGAACATAAAACCCTTTGCCTTTTTCATAAGAAAATGCAATCCCAACAAGCTCTGCATTCAACGCATCAATGTTGGTAGTTTCGGTATCAAAACAAACCGATTGTTGATTGAGAAGGTTTTGTAAAAGCAATTTTATTGGCAAATCTCCTTGCACAATCTGGTAAAAATGTTCAGTATTTTCGAGTGTATCATATCCAATAGTCGAGGAAGAAGCCGTATTGGATTCTTCATAAAACCCAAACAAATCATATTGTTCTTCATTAGTTTTTTTTGCCGTTCTCTGTTCTTTCTCTTCCTCAGAGTATGTAAGGTTTCCGTTTGGTTTAATTTCGTCATATTCATTACCGCTTCCAAACCATTTATCAAACTGGCTCTTAATCTGTCTGAACTCCAATTCCTGAAAAATAGCATCTGTTTTTTCTATATCCGGTTTAGTAAGTTCAAAGTCTTCTGCGTTAAAGGCAACTGGACAATCCAGCAAAATCGTAGCAAGTTTTTTTGAGAGTAATCCTTGTTCTGCGTTGGCTTCAACTTTTTCTTTTAAAGCACCTTTCAGTTTATCTGTGTTTGCCAAAAGATTTTCCATTGAGCCAAATTCTGCTAAGAATTTTTTTGCTGTTTTTTCTCCCACTCCGGGAAGTCCAGGGATATTATCAATGGCATCTCCCATCATTCCTAAAAAATCTGTTACTTGTTCAGGATGTTCAATTTCAAACTTTTCTTTGACCTCATCAACACCCCATATTTCGATTCCGTTACCCATACGTGCCGGTCGATACATAAAAATATTGTCCGATACAAGTTGTGCAAAATCTTTATCCGGTGTAACCATATACACTTTATACCCTTCTTTTTCGGCTTGTTTAGAAAGAGTTCCAATCAAATCGTCTGCTTCAATTCCTTCTTTTTCAATAATTGGAATGTGCATTGCTTTTAGAATTTCTTGAATGTACGGCACTGCGATTTTTATAGCTTCAGGAGTTTCGTCTCGATTGGCCTTATATTCAGGAAACATTTCGGTTCTCACTTTGCTTCCGCCATTGTCGAATGCTACTGCCAAATACTCGGGTTTTTCTCGTTTGATAAGATCCATTAAAGAGTTCATAAAACCCATAATAGCAGAGGTGTCCATTCCTTTGGAGTTGATACGCGGATTCTTAATAAAAGCATAATATCCGCGAAAAATCAATGCGTAAGCATCCAGAAGAAAAAGGCGTTTTTCATTATTCATAATCATATTTTTTCAGGAATTTCAAAGATACGCCTTTCATATATAAAAAATAAAATGGCTCGGGTAAATTTTGTCAAAGAAAACAGTTATAAAACTTATCTTATTAACAATCAATAATTTTCATAAAAAAATGTATCAATTTGTTGATTTGTACCAAAAATAAAAACAGACAGTATGTTTACTTTTCCTTTCTATTCTGTTACCTTTGCTTATTATCTCTAAGAGACATTATTATGCACAAAGACACAAAAAGAAGAGAGGCCCTACTATATCACGCCAAGCCAACTCCTGGTAAAATCAAAGTTGTACCTACCAAAAAATATGCAACCCAACGAGATTTATCATTAGCTTATTCTCCGGGGGTTGCCGAACCTTGTCTTGAAA
Organism: Flavobacteriaceae bacterium; assembly: GCA_034005285.1. Taxonomy (GTDB): domain Bacteria; phylum Bacteroidota; class Bacteroidia; order Flavobacteriales; family Flavobacteriaceae; genus Flavobacterium. The sequence continues at coordinate 21,839 of JAVEUZ010000022.1, read as the reverse complement.
TATCTAAAGATGTTGATAATGTATATAAATATACGGCAAAAGGAAATCTTGTTGCAGTTATCTCAAATGGCACAGCGGTTTTAGGTCTTGGAGATATCGGTCCGGAAGCTTCAAAACCGGTTATGGAAGGAAAAGGATTACTTTTCAAAATTTTTGCAGACATCGATGTTTTTGACATTGAAGTAAACACAAAAGATATAGACAAATTTATAGAAACCGTAAAAAACATAGCTCCTACTTTCGGCGGTATTAATCTTGAAGACATCAAAGCTCCTGAATCTTTTGAGATAGAAAGACGACTGATTGAAGAACTCGACATTCCGGTTATGCACGATGACCAACATGGAACAGCTATTATCTCGGCTGCGGCATTGTTAAATGCTGTTGAACTGGCAGAAAAGAAACTTGAAGACGTAAAAATTGTGGTATCGGGGGCAGGTTCTGCAGCCATAGCATGTGCAAATCTATATGTTGCATTTGGAGCAAAACCGGAAAACTTTTTCATGCTAAACAGCAAAGGAGTTTTGAAAAAAGGAGACAGCAGACTTTCAGACAAACAGCTGGTGTTTGCTACAGACAAATCTATCTCTACGCTTAAAGAAGCCATAAAAGGAGCAGATGTTTTCATCGGATTATCTTCCGGAGACATACTTTCGCCCGAAATGCTTTTAAGCATGGCAGAGAATCCGATTGTTTTTGCTATGGCAAATCCAAATCCGGAGATTAATTATGATTTGGCAATGGCAACCCGAAAAGATATCGTGATGGCAACGGGTCGTTCTGACCATCCTAATCAAGTAAACAACGTACTTGGATTTCCATATATCTTCAGAGGTGCACTTGACGTTAGAGCCTCAAAGATTAATGAAGAAATGAAAATGGCAGCAGTACGTGCTTTGGCAGAATTAGCCAAAATGCCTGTGCCAGAACAAGTAAACATTGCCTATGGCGAAACAAAACTTGTTTTTGGTCGTGATTATATTATTCCGAAACCGTTTGACCCTCGATTAATCACGGTAGTTTCTCCGGCTGTTGCCAAAGCGGCAATGGATTCTGGAGTTGCAGGAAATCCGATTTCAGACTGGCAAAAATATGAAAACGAACTGGCAGAACGTTTGGGCAATGACAATAAAATGGTTCGTTTGCTTACCAATCGTGCCAAAACAGACCCAAAACGCATTGTTTTTGCTGAGGCAGACCATCTTGATGTGTTGAAAGCCGCCCAAATTGTATATGAAGAAGGAATCGGAAAACCAATTTTGTTAGGTAATAAAGAAGTGATAATGGAGCTTAAAGAAGAAATTGGTTTTACAGCAGATGTGCCGATTTTAGACCCTAAAACAAAAGAAGGTGACAAAAAAAGACTGCAATATGCCGAAACATTTTGGGAAGGACGAAGACGCAAAGGAATCTCATTGCTTGATGCCGAAAAATGGATGCGTGAACGAAATTATTTTGCCGCAATGATGGTCAACACCGGTGAAGCAGACGCACTGGTTACAGGCTATTCCAGAAGCTATCCTTCTGTAATAAAACCCATTATGCAACTTATAGACAGGGCACCTGGCGTTTCAAGAATTGCCACAACCAACATGATGATGACAAATAGAGGTCCGATGTTTTTATCTGATACTGCCATTAACCCCAACCCTACTGCTGATGACTTGGCAAAAATTGCCTTAATGAATGCCAAAACGGTTAAAATGTTTGGTATGGAACCGGTTATTGCCATGGTATCGTTCTCAAATTTTGGTTCGTCAGAAAATGAAAGTGCTGTCAAAGTAAAACAAGCTGTAGCATATTTACACAAATATTATCCCAACCTTATTGTTGATGGTGAAATTCAGGCAGACTTTGCTTTAAATCCTGAGATGTTGAAAGATAAATTTCCGTTTTCAAAATTATCAGGCAAAAAAGTAAACACGCTTATTTTTCCGAATCTCGAATCGGCAAATATTAACTATAAAATGCTTAAAGAGCTTTATCAGGTAGATTCTATCGGTCCAATTATATTAGGATTAGACAAGCCCGTGCATATTTTTCAGTTGGGAGCCAGCGTAGAAGAAATGGTGAATATGGCTGCTGTGGCAGTTGTTGATGCTCAGGAAAAAGAAAAACGCTATAAATCTATGCAGGTGAATTTGTAATTATATTACAAACCCGAATCTGGTTGTCTAAATTTTGTCTGTTTTATAGGAAACACATAGCAAAAAACAACCCTTTGTATGTAGGTTATAACATTTTTTAGTCGTTTTTTAACAAAAAACAAGGTTATTCTCGTCAAAGATAGTTTGTAGTCAGAGATTTTTGTTACATTTGGAAGCTAACTTTAACCAATGGTATGATAGCTCATATCCAAGGCCGACTTGTAGAGAAATTCCCCACTGAAGTTGTCATAGATGCTAACGGTGTTGGATATCGGCTTCATATATCTCTCCACACATATTCACTGCTCCCGGATTCTGAGCAGGTAAAACTCTATACCCATTTGCAGATTAAAGAAGATGCACACTCTTTGTTTGGATTTGTAGAAAAATCTGAACGTGAATTGTTTAGACTGCTCATTTCAGTATCCGGAATCGGAACTGGAATTGCCAGAACGATGTTGTCTTCGATGGAACCCAAACAGATTATCCAAGCAATCGGAAGTGGCGATGTCGTGTCTATACAATCAATAAAAGGAATAGGTGCCAAAACTGCTCAGAGAGTTATTTTGGACATAAAAGACAAAGTGTTAAAACTCTACAACATAGATGAAGTTTCTTTTATTGCAGACAATACAAATAAAGAAGAGGCGTTATCTGCATTGGAGGTATTGGGCTTTAACAAAAAATTGGCAGAGAAAGCAATCGATAGAGTTATTAAAGTTCAGCCGGAAGCAACTGTCGAAACAATAATTAAACAAGCATTAAAAAATTTATAATACTTGGAAACGTTTTTAAATAAAATTTCTGCATCAGCAATAAAAATCGGTTTCATTATACTGATTTTTCTCTCAGGTTTTAACGGTTTTTCTCAGGAAGACGATGATGATCTTATGCTGCAAGACACAATAGGTTTTTCTATGGGAAAAATAATTTTAAACAACCCTAACAGCATACTTTCAGCCTATGTTTATGACCCTGTTTCTGATAGATATATCTTTAACAGCTCTTTTGACGACTACAATATTAACTATCCTTTAATTCTTACGCCAAAAGAATATGAAGAATTGGTTCAGAAAGAATCTATCAGAAATTATTTTAAGCAGAAGCTTGATGCCATGGAGGGTAAAAAAGAGGGTTCTCAAGACGAACAAAGAAATCTTTTGCCGAGATATTATGTAAATTCAGGGCTTTTTGAAGCAATTTTCGGCAGCAATACCATCGATGTTCAACCCAGAGGTTCTGTAGAAATGGATCTTGGAGTAAGGCATACCAAACAAGACAATCCATCCTTTTCACCCAGAAACCGCTCAAACACTACTTTTGATTTTGACCAAAGAATCAGCATGAGTCTTACAGGAAAAGTCGGAACCCGTCTTAACATCAATGCCAATTACGACACACAATCAACATTTGCCTTTCAAAACATCATTAAACTCGAGTACACACCCGATGAAGATGCTATTTTACAGAAGATAGAAGTGGGTAACGTAAGTTTGCCTTTAAACAATACATTGGTGAGAGGTGCTCAAAGTCTTTTTGGGGTAAAAGCTGAGTTGCAATTTGGAAAAACAACCGTAACCGGAGTCTTTTCGGAACAAAAATCTCAAACTCGTTCTGTTACTGCACAAGGTGGAGGAACTTTACAAGACTTCGAGATATTTGCTTTAGATTATGATGCAGATAGACACTTTTTCTTATCGCAGTATTTCAGAAACAGATACGACACCTCTTTAAGAAACTATCCGTTTATAGACAGTAGAGTTCAAATAACCCGCATTGAAGTTTGGATTACAAACCGCCAAAACAGGGTTACGACAGGACAAGAAGGGAACAATCTAAGAAACATCATTGCCCTACAAGACTTAGGTGAAGCAAGGTTAATCGGAATTCCGGACAACCAAATTGTAGGACTCAATCCCAATGCAGTTTTTAATTCGGCTATAGCCCCTAATACGCCTTCAAAAAACTCTAATAACTTTTTTGACCCGGCATTGATAAACTCAGGATCCGGGCTTTTAAATCCGGCAATTCGAGAAATAGTTACCGCCAGTGCCGGTTTTAATATTACTGTAAATGAAGGCATAGATTACTCCAAATTGGAAAATGCAAGAAAATTGACCTCGAGTGAGTTTACATATCATCCGCAATTGGGATATATCTCACTTCAACAAAAACTCAGCAATGATGAAGTTTTAGCGGTTGCCTATCAATACACCATAGGAGATGATGTTTATCAGGTGGGAGAATTTGGAAACGACGGCGTAGAATCTACCATAGTAGATAACGGTGGCATCCCTATCACACAAAGTTTGATATTGAAAATGCTTAAAAGCAACTTGACCAGCGTTCAGAAACCAGTTTGGAATCTGATGATGAAAAACATATATCAAATTCCCGGTGCTTATCAATTAGAACAAGAAGATTTCAGATTTAATATTCTATATACAGATCCTTCGCCATTAAACTACATCACACCGGCAGGGAGTAGCACGCTACCCGCAGATGTGGCAGAAACACCTTTATTAAAAGTGTTTAATGTAGATAGACTTAATTATAACAATGACCCTCAGGAAGGCGGAGATGGTTTTTTTGATTTTGTTCAAGGTTTAACGGTAGATACTCAAAACGGAAGGATTATATTTACAACTGCCGAACCATTTGGCTCTCATCTGTTTAACAAACTCTCAACCGGTGCAGAACAATATGACGTTCCGGCATCTTATAATGAAAATCAGGCGAAATATGTGTTCAGAACCATGTACACCGGTACACAAGCTCTCGCATTACAAGAAAGTGAAAAAAATAAGTTCCAATTAAAAGGACGTTTCAAATCAATGGGAGGTGACGGCATCCCTATTGGAGGATTTAATATACCTCGAGGTTCGGTTGTTGTAAGTGCAGGCGGACGTGTCTTGGTTGAAGGAGTTGATTATACCGTTAATTATCAGTTGGGAAGAGTAAGAATCCTAGACCCTTCTTTACAAGCATCAGGAACACCAATAGAAATATCGGTTGAAAACAATGCGGTTTTTGGTCAGCAAACCAGAAGATTCTTTGGTATTCATGCCGAACACAAGTTTTCAGAAACATTTCAGGTCGGAGCCACTTTCTTAAAAATGACAGAAAGACCATTTACACAAAAATCTTCGTTTGGACAAGAATCTGTAAACAACACAATATTTGGTGTCAATGCAAATTATTCTGCAGAACTGCCATTTCTGACACGTTTGGCAAACAAATTACCTTTTGTAGATACTGATGTCCCATCCAACATTTCGCTTCGTGGGGAAGTTGCTTTTCTAAAGCCTGACTCTCCTAAAGCAGACCAGTTTAACGGCGAATCTACCCTCTACGTTGATGATTTTGAAGGTTCACAAAACACCATAGACATGAAATCTCCATTTGCATGGAGTCTGTCGAGTGTACCCGAAAGAAATGAAGCCAATAGTCCGTATAACTTCTTCGGAAATGCTAACGACTTGAGTTACGGATACCGAAGAGCAAAACTTTCTTGGTACAGTATTGACCCTATTTTTTATACCGGACAAAGACCGGGAGGTATTTCAGATGAAGATTTGGCAACAAACCGCACAAGAAGAGTTTTTATTCACGAATTATTTCCTTATACAGATATTGTTCAAGGACAAACTACGGTAATTAACACTTTAGACCTTACATATTATCCTCAGGAAAGAGGTCCGTATAACTTTAATCCTAATGCCTCCGGAACAAACACGCTTCCAGACCCCGAAGAAAACTTTGGCGGTGTTATGCGGGCAATAAACTCTACCAATTTTGAACAAAGCAATGTTGAATATATTCAGTTTTGGCTTTTAGATCCTTATGTTGGAGCAGGAGCTACAAATGCTACCAATCAGGGTAAAATTTATTTTAATTTAGGTGAGATTTCAGAAGACGTATTAAAAGATGGTCGCAAAATGTATGAGAATGGAATGCCCGGAGTCGGTTCTTCTCAGCCAACAATTCCAACAATATGGGGTAAAGTACCCGCTTCTCAATCGCTCATCTATGCTTTTGACACCGATAATGCCAACCGAACTGCACAAGATGTTGGTTTAGACGGACTCACAGATGATGAAGAAGCTTTACAATTTCCGCAATTTGCTGGACTTGAAGACCCTGCTGCAGACAACTATCAATTTTATCTGAATGCTCAGGGAGATGTATTGCAACGATATAAACACTATAACGGTTTACAAAACAACTCCCCTGTCGATATTGCAGACAACAATAGAGGTAACTCGACACTACCCGATACCGAAGATATTAACCGTGACAATACCATGAACACCATCAATGCGTATTATGAATACAGCATTGACATTAGACCCGGCATGTCTGTAGGTCAAAATTATATCACAGACATTCGAACATCTACACCAAGTATTCCCGGACCGGGAAATCAAACTACAGACGCAAGATGGATTCAATTTAAAATACCTGTCGAGTTATATGAAAGAAAAATTGGTGAAATTTCAGACTTCAGAACGATACGATTTGCCAGAATGTTTCTGACCGGTTTTTCAGAAGAATTAACCGTTAGATTTGGAACTTTAGAACTTGTAAGAGGAGAATGGCGTAGGTATAATGGTTCTCTTGATTATGACATTTCAGACAATAACGATGATGATAATACGGCACTTGATGTATTGGCAGTAAATGTTTTGGAGAACAGCAGCAGAAGCCCAATTAACTATGTGATGCCTCCCGGGGTTGAGAGAGAACAGTTATACAATCAAAATACAGTTGTAAATCAAAACGAGCAATCACTTTCATTGAGAATTTCAAAGAAAAACAACAACCCTTCAGAATTGGGCGGATTGGAACCCGGAGACTCAAGAGCAGTTTTCAAAAACATAGAAATGGATTTCAGACAGTTTAAAAAACTGAGAATGTTTTTGCATGCTGAGCAACTTCCTGACCCAAACACAGAAGGCTCTCTCCCTATGCCTGAAATGGCAGGTTTACAAGATGACGAAATGATAGCATTTATCCGTTTCGGAAACGACTTTACACAAAATTTCTATCAGGTAGAGATTCCTCTTAAAGTTACTCCTTTTTCTGTAAATGCCACTCCGGAACAAGTTTGGCCAAAAGAAAATGAGATGGAATTATCTCTCGATCTACTTACAAAACTTAAAATATTATCACTTGGACCCAACGCCCCTATAGAAGATGACTTGGGGATAAGGTTTGTAGATGAGGTTGATTTAGACCCGTCTATGGCAAATAAGGAAACAGCAAAACTGAGATTGGGGATTAAAGGAAATCCAAACTTCGGACTGATAAGAACGCTGATGATTGGACTGAAGAACGGGACTGACAATACTGAGATACATTCTTCCCCAAGAGATATTCGAGGAGAAGTTTGGTTCAACGAGCTACGGGTTTCAGACATGAACAACAAAGGTGGTATGGCTGCGGTATTAAATATGGATTCTAATATTGCTGATTTAGCAAGCATCTCTGCTGTTGGAAGGATGAGCACAATTGGATTTGGAGCTCTTGAACAAGGTCCGAATGAAAGAAGTCGTGAAGACATGACACAATATAATATTGTAACGAATATTAATCTAGGGAAAATGATGCCTCCAAAATGGGGAATCAACCTTCCGTTCAATTATGCAATCGGTGAACAAAGTATTACACCAGAATATGATCCGTTTTATCAAGACATAAGGTTAGAACAATTGCTTGATGTTACTTCTGACGAAGCAGAAAGAGAAAACATGAGAAATAGAGCCATTGATTATACTAAAACGAGAAGTATAAATTTTATTGGCGTAAGAAAAGAAAGGGGTGCAGAGCAAAAACCAAGAGTTTATGACGTAGAAAATTTGACGCTCTCTCATTCATACAACAAAGTAGAACGCCACAATTATGAAATTGAAAGCTATGTAGATCAGCAGACAAATACTTCGGCAGATTATGCCTATACTTTTCAAAACAAACCTGTAGAACCCTTGAAGAATGTTGGTTTTATGAAAAAATCGCAATATTGGAAACTTTTAAGCGATTTTAACTTTAATTATCTGCCTTCCAACATAAATTTCAGCTCGAATATTATCAGACAATTCAACAGACAGCAATTTAGACAAGTTGAGGTTCAAGGGATAGGGATAGACCCACTTTTTCAAAGAAATTATCTTTTTAATTATCAATACGGTTTTAATTTTAATCTAACAAAATCACTCAAAATAAATTATTCGGCTTCAACAAATAACATTGTAAGAAACTACATGGATGCTGAGATGAATCCGGATAACACCAACACTATTTGGGATGATTATTGGGCTGTTGGAGACCCGAATCAACACAATCAACAGTTGGTTATAAACTATGAGTTACCACTAAACAAATTGCCATTTTTAAGTTTTCTAAAAACAAACTATACCTATACCGGTAGTTATAACTGGCAACGAGCTTCTTTGGCATTATCGAGCGTAGAAACAGAAGACGGCTCTATATATAATCTGGGTAATACTGTACAGAATTCAGGTTCTCACAGAATTAATGCAGCACTTAATATGGATTTGTTCTACAAATATATTGGCTTGACCAAAAGCTCCAAAAGACCTACACAGCAACCAAGATCAACCCCGCCAAGACCGGGAGAGAGAATTGAAAACACACGTCAAAATCAAACTTCGGAAGGAAGTGTTTTTCTTGACGGACTTATTGGAGTTGTTACAAGCGTAAAGAACATTCAGGTGAATTATACGCACAACACAGGAACTGTTTTACCGGGTTATCTACCTATGATTGGTTTCTTTGGTTCGTCTAAACCCTCACTTGAATTTGTAATGGGTGCTCAGGACGAGATTAGGTATATAGCTGCCAAAAATGGTTGGCTTACCAACTATCAGGACTTTAACCAAAATTTCACACAAGTAACCAATAAGCAATTAAACGTTACGGCAAAAGTTGATTTATTCCCTGACTTAACAATTGATTTGGTGGCAGATAGAAATTATATGGATAATTTTTCTGAGCAGTTTGACGTTTCAGACGGCATTTACAACTCTCGTTCACCATATAATTTTGGTAATTTCTCTATTTCTACATCTATGATTAAAACCGCTTTTCAGAAAAGCGATGAAAATAGTTCGCCTGCATTTGAACAATTCAGAGCAAACAGATTAGAAATAGCAAACAGATTGGCAGAGAATTATTATGGAACTACAGACTTTCCAACTATAGACGACCCATCCAATCCTAACTTCGGTTATCCGCAAGGATTTGGAAAAAACAATCAAGCCGTGTTGATTCCTGCATTTCTCTCTGCATACTCAGGCAAAGATGTCGCAGATGTTTCATTAGGAATTTTCAGAGATGTCCCTATTCCTAACTGGACTCTTAAATATAGCGGATTGATGAGATATAAGTTTTTTAAAGACCGATTCCGCAGATTCTCAATCCAACATGGTTACAGAGCTTCATATACGGTTAACTCATTCCGTTCAAATTTTGAATATGATATGAACCCTAATATGGCAGACCAAAGCGGCAATTTCTACAACAAAACGTTGGTTTCAAATATCAATCTTGTAGAGCAATTCAACCCTTTAATAAGATTGGATATGGAAATGCAGAATTCGTTTAAAATTCTGGCAGAAATGAAAACCGATAGAGCGTTGTCTTTAAGTTTTGACAACAATCTATTGACAGAACAAAAAGGTGTAGAATATACGCTTGGTTTGGGTTATAGGTTCAAAGATGTCACAATCACTTCGTCTTTAGCAGACAACCCTACGGGAGTAATAAAAAGTGATATAAATGTTCGTATAGATGCATCTTTTAGAGATAACAAAACCATCGTACGCTATTTAGATTATGACAACAATCAATTGGCGGGCGGTCAAAACATTTGGTCCGCAAAATTAACGGCAGATTATGCTTTCAGCAAGCAATTGACAATGATTTTCTTTTATGACCACATGTTCTCAAAAGCTGTAATATCTACTGCATTCCCGATGACAAACATCAGAACCGGATTTACATTGAGATATAATTTTGGAAATTAAGAACCTAAAATATTTTAAAAATATAAATCTAAAATATACATTTGCCCTAAAACAAAAAAATAATTTATTAACTATCAAACATTAAAGAAAATGAATATACCGACAAACTTAAAGTATTCTAAAGACCATGAATGGGTAAGCCTTGATGGTGATATTGCAACCATCGGAATTACTGATTTTGCACAAAAAGAATTGGGTGACATTGTTTATGTCGAAATAGAAACACTTGATCAAACTTTGTCTAAAGACGAAATTTTTGGTACGGTTGAAGCTGTTAAAACAGTTTCAGATTTATTTCTACCTCTTTCAGGTGAAATCATAGAGTTTAATGATTCGCTCGAAGTAACACCCGAAAAAGTAAATACTGACCCATACGGTGAAGGGTGGATGATTAAAGTTAAAATCTCTGATTCATCTGAAGTAACAGGTCTTTTAGATGCCGACGCTTATAAAGAATTAATAGGTGCTTAAAAAAAAACACGTTTTATTAATCCTTGTTTCTTTGCATTTTTGCATTGCCTTTCTGAGTCTTGCAAGTTTGAGCAAACTCCCAAAAATAAAGGTAGAGCAAGGTGATAAATACGGACATTTTGTGTTATATTTTTTGCTGGCGGTTGTTTGGTATTTGTTTTTGAAATCAAAATCATTAAAACATTTTTCTGCTATTGTTAGTAGTTTCATTCTTAGTGTAGTATTCGGATTTATTCTCGAAGTATTTCAAGAAGTCTTTACAACGAACAGAATGTTTGAATGGGCAGATGTGATGGCAAATACCTTAGGAAGTCTGACAGCATTGGTGCTAATGTTTTTTTTAAAACTAAGATTAAACGCCAAAGCAGAACAACAATAACGCTGTTGTGAAAAAGTACATTAGAAACACCCGCTTCGGTGGGATTTATTTATTTACCACCATGGACATAAAACAGTATTTAGACTCAACGTATCTTAAAACTCCTGAACAGGCTGGTCTAACAAAAGAAGAAAATAAAAAAATTGTAGAAGGCTTTATACATGAAGCTATAGAAGAAAATTTCAAGCTTATTATGATAAGACCCGACATGGTTTTGCTCGCAAGGAATATTATTGATGCGGCAGTTTCCAAAGTTTTAGTCGGCACAGTAATTGATTTTCCGGAAGGCAAATCTAATTTGCAATCAAAAATTTCCGAAGCAGAAAAAGCCATCGAGGACGGAGCAGATGATTTGGATTTTGTCTGTAATTATGAAGCATTCAAAGCGGGGGAGATAGATTTGGTAAAAAATGAAGTTTTAGAATGTACAAAATTGGGATTAAAACACAACAAAACCGTTAAGTGGATAATAGAGATTGCCGCACTCAATGACCAGCAAATTGTTCGACTGTCAGCTCTTATCAAAAATGTAATTCTTTCAAACTTTAAAGAAGAATTGTATAGTTGTGTATTTGTAAAATCTTCTACGGGTTTTTATAAAACAGAAAACAACAAACCAAACGGAGCTACTCTGCCAGCAATAATCATGATGCTCGAAAATGCTTCACCTCTTCCAATCAAAGCAGCCGGCGGTGTAAGAACTCTTGAAGAAGCTCAGGAAATGATAAAACTTGGCGTAAAAAGAATTGGAACCTCTTCTGCGAAAGCCATAACCAGAGGAAATGTTGGAAAAGAAAACTATTAAAAATATCTCATGAAATATATTGTTTTACTTTTTGCAATACTATTTTTTCAAAGTAACAAAGCTCAGGAAAAACACATAGAGCAATTTCCTGTATTTCCTGATTGTGAAGGAAAATACAATGAAGAACTCGAAAAGTGTTTTTACTATAAAGTAGAAAAAGATATATTTCAAAACTTTAAAGTTCCAGAAGAATTGGCTTCGTCAAATTATCAAGGTGTTTTTTCTGCAATAGTTGAAATAAACAACCAAGGAAAATTTAATTTACTATATGATGACGCAACACATTCTGAACTAAAAAACGAAATAGACCGAGTTGTCAAAAACATGCCTACAATCACGCCACCCACATACGGAGGCAGACCAACATACGCAAGATACACTATCAGAGTTACAATTCCGCTGATAAATCCTGATGAGAGAATTTCAAAAGAAAATCAGAACGAACAATCAATTACCGAAACCAAAAATTCCGCAAATTCATTCGGACAAGTGATTGCTCAGAATAAATCAAACGAACTTGAACAAATAAATCAGAGTTATTCGGACTTTCATAATCCGCAATTTAAAAGTTATCTAAACATTCCTTTTTCGCATAGTTTGTATGCTCAGTTTGATGCAGCAATGAATGTTGTGGGAACAAACAATCATACAGCTTCAAAACCATTCACCTATGCACAAGTAGCCCAATATCATGATTTTGAAAAAAAATTACAGGAAATTAAAAAAAACAAAACCGGTTGGTGGGGCAGAAAACTTTGGAATGAACATACTGTCGAGATACAAGGCGAAAATTATTGGTTTACAATTAATCCGTTTGTAGATTTAAGATTGGGAAAAAACACGCCGGGTGATGTAAAATACACATATCAAAACACACGCGGAATTCAGGCTCAAGGAGGTTTGGGAAAAAACTTATTTTTCACCACGAGCATTTATGAAAGTCAAGGGCGTTTTGCGGATTATTTCAACCAATATGCAGAAAGCATCCGCCCAACCGGAGGCAATCCTGCTGTCATTCCGGGTATCGGAATTGCCAAAAACTTTAAAACCGATTCATACGATTTTCCTTTGGCAGAAGCCAATCTAACCTTTGTTCCTTCAGACTTTATCGATTTGCAATTAGGTTATGGCAGAAATTTTATTGGAGACGGATATCGTTCGTTGTTAATGGGTGACGGTGCTTCACCTTATCCGTTCTTTAAAATCAACACCCAATTCTGGAAAATAAAATACACCAATACATATACTTGGCTAAAAGACTTGCGTTCAGAAACAGAAGATGAACGCAGCTATGCCACAAAATATATGGCAAGTCACTATTTGAGTTGGAATGTTACCGATTATTGGAATCTGGGACTCTTTGAGTCGGTAGTATGGGCAAACACTAACAATCGTGGATTCGATTTGAACTTTGTTAATCCAATTATATTTTACAGAGCGGTAGAATTTGCTTCTTCCTCTCGAAGTGGAAACGCCGTAATCGGACTCACTTCAAAAGTAAAACTAAACAACAGTTTTAATTTTTACGGACAATTTATTTTAGACGAATTTTCGTTGGGAGAAATTAAAGACAGAAACAAAAGTTGGAAAAACAAATATGGATACCAGATTGGAGCAAAGTATTACAACGCATTCAAAGTAGATAATTTATTATTTCAGTTAGAGTACAACCGCATTCGTCCGTATGTATATTCTCACAGCGACCCACTCACCAATTACGGTCATAACAATCAGAGTTTAGGACATCAATGGGGTGCCAATTTTCAAGAATTTATTGCCATCGCTCGTTATTTCAATGGGAGGTGGTTTGCAGATGCAAAAATAACTTTTGGAAGCAGAGGACTTGATTTTGACACAGAAGAGAATGGGAATAATTATGGCTCGAACATTTATAAAAATTATACCGAAAATCGTCCGTATAACAATGGTGTCGTAGTCGGACAGGGTAATAAAACAAATGTTTTTATTGCCGACCTGCAAGCGGGTTATTTAGTTAATCCGACATCGAACCTTAAATTATTTGGTAGTGTTATTTATAGAAATTTTGACCCAACACAGGACACAACAACGGCTTTTAAAAACGACACAACATGGTTTTCTGTTGGTTTAAGAGCTGATTTATTTAACTGGTATTTTGATTTTTAACAGAAAAACGATGAGTAGATACAATTGAATGCTTTTGCATTTTGTATCTTTGCAAAGTTTCCGAAAAACCTCGGAAACAAGTAAACAAACAAATGAAATCAGCATCAAACACAGTTTCAGAGTCTTTGGAAGCGAAATCATGGTATATTGATTTTAAGGCAATCACAAAAGCAGGATTATCTGTTAGTGTAGTTTTTTCTTCTTTAGCAGGATATTTTTTAGGGATTTTTGATATTGCTACCCTAGATTGGAAAATTCCGATTATGCTTGCTATTGGGGGATATTGTATGGTTGGAGCTTCAAATGCTTTCAATCAAATTATAGAACGCGACCTCGACAGCAAAATGGATAGAACCAAAAATCGTCCTGTTCCCGCCGGAAGACTTTCTATTCCTACCGCCTTTATAATCGCTGCCCTACTTACAATCATCGGATTAATTATCTTATATAATATCAATCCGAAAACAGCCATGTTCGCCGCAATTTCTATTTTTCTATATACAAGTGTCTATACGCCTTTAAAAACTGTAACCCCATTGTCAGTTTTTGTTGGAGCCATACCGGGAGCCATCCCTTTTATGTTGGGTTGGGTAGCTGCTACAGACGATTTTAGTTTAGAAGCCGGAACTTTGTTTGCCATTCAATTTTTTTGGCAATTCCCACATTTTTGGGCAATAGGCTGGTTTTTGTATGACGATTATAAAAAAGCCGGATTCTTTATGCTGCCTACAGGTAAAAAGAATAAAGCAACCGCTTTGCAAACCATATTATACACTTTTTGGCTCATTGTAGCTTCTTTACTTCCGTTTATATATCCGCATATTGGCGTTACAGGAAGCAGGTTATATCTCACACCGGTATCGGCTGTTATAGTATTAGGATTAGGGATATGGATGCTTATATATGCTTTCCGTTTGTATCAGCACATGAGTGCCATAGCAGCAAGAAAACTGATGATGGTAAGTGTTTTGTATATAACTTTACTCCAATTGGTATATGTAGCAGATAAATTTTTACGTTAAACATTAATTTTGATTTATTTTGGCAGAAATATTTAAAAGAAAAGCAGAAAAAATGTCTGTAGAAGAACATCAACAGCGAAAAAATCAAAGCTATAAACTAATGCTTTGGTTTGCTATGATTAGTATGGTAATGATGTTTGCGGGACTTACAAGTGCTTATGTGGTGAGTTCTTCAAGAAAAGACTGGTTGCAGGACTTCGAAATTCCTTCTGCATTCTATATCAGCACATTAGTCATAATTATAAGCAGTATCACCTTTTGGTTTGCCCGAAAAGAAATGAAAAAAGGTGAACACAAAAACACAACCTACGCACTTTGGGCAACCTTATTGCTTGGTTTGGCATTTGTAATTATGCAATTTATCGGTTTTAAACAAATTATTGATGCTGGATATTTTTTTACGGGAAGTGAAAGTACCGTAACAACTTCTTTTCTGTATGTTGTTGTTATCCTGCACCTTGCACATCTTTTTGGAGGCACAATTGCTTTATTAATTGTAATTTATAACCATTTTAAACAAAAATATACAGCTACGCAAACCCTTGGAATTGAACTCGCTGAGTTGTTTTGGCATTTTCTCGGAGTTTTGTGGACTTTATTGTTTTTATTTTTCTGTTTCTATTAATAGAAAAAAAATGTAAATTTGAACACTTTTTAAACTAAACTCTTTCTATGGCAACAACAGTTACTGCAACTGACGAAAAAATTTGGGACGGTGGAAACGAACCAATGGGAGCTAGTTATGGAAAACTTATGATGTGGATTTTCATCCTATCCGATGCTTTAACATTTACAGGCTTTCTCGCAGCTTATGGTTTTACCAGATTTAAATTTATTGATACCTGGCCTATAGCCGATGAGGTTTTTAATCACTTCCCCTTTCTTCACGGTCAAGATTTACCTATGCTTTATGTGGCATTGATGACTTTCATTCTAATCTTCTCATCTGTAACGATGGTATTGGCCGTTGATGCTGGACACCACATGAAGAAAACCAAAGTAGCTTTCTATATGTTTTTAACCATCATAGGAGGAATGATTTTCGTAGGTTCACAGGCATGGGAATGGAAAAACTTTATTTTTGGAACCTATGGAGCCGTTGAAACAAAAGGTGGTTCTATCCTTCAGTTTATAGATAAAGACGGAAAACGTGTAGAGCTTTCCGCATTTGCTTTAGACCTAAACGAAGAAAGAGTAGAAAACACAAGAAGTACCGGAATCTGGTTTACATCAGACAAAACCACACTGCCTTCATATTCTGTGAATGAAGTTATAGCAGGATTCCAAGCCAATCCAGATTTGTTGATAAGAACAGAAGTTCTTTACAAAGAAGAAAACGACAAAATCGGTGTGCATCCTGACTTGAACAAAGAAAGGCACAAAACCATCCTTACCAGAGAAGAATCGTTAAAACGACTTAACGATGTCAAATATGTCGTTGAAGGAGCAACACATGTAAGAAATGAGTATGGTCATAAACTCTTTGCCAACCTTTTCTTCTTTATCACCGGATTTCACGGATTTCACGTTTCTATCGGGATTCTAATCAATATCATAATCTTTATCAATGTTCTTTTAGGAACGTATGAAAAAAGAAAAAGTTACGAAATGGTAGAAAAAGTTGGTCTTTACTGGCACTTTGTTGACTTGGTTTGGGTATTCGTATTCACCTTTTTCTATCTTGTATAATTTAAGTTTAAGATTAAAATCATGGCACACGCACAAAATCTTGCAATATTCAGAGGTAAACTGAAATTCAAATCAAACGAACAGAAAATCTGGGGTGTTTTAATACTTCTTTCCTTAGTGACCGCAATCGAAGTTATATTAGGTATTTACAAACCTACTTCACTTATGACCCCGTGGATGACTCCATTTGAAGGAGGTTTGGGTGCAACGCTCCTAAACATTCTCTTTTCAGGATTTATCTATCTGATTCCGCTTAATCTTATATTTCTTTTACTTACGGTAGTAAAAGCATATTACATTACTTGGGATTTTATGCACATGAGAGACGAAAAAGCAAACCTAAGACGTTATATCGTCTGGACATTTGTTTTCTTGGCATTATATATTGCTCTTATTTTCTTGTTAGAAGGAGATTATGTTTACACTGTTTTTAGTACTGACATTATAAAATGGAACTTTTAACAAAATAATATATACATTTTAAAGGTACGCTTTGCGTGCCTTTTTTTATGTTTGTATAAAATATCACGAAAGAAGATGAAAAAGAAAATTGTGTTGTTCTCCCTATTTATTTTACCCATAGTGGCATACCTTTTTTTTGCCAGTGGCGTACATAGTTTTGTAAAATTACCAATCCTGGTAGAAGAAATTCAGGAATTGCCCGAATGGAAAGACAAACAAGGAAATACTTTCCTATTAGAAGGAAAAATCACAGTATTAGGTTTCCCTGGATATCATATTGAAGCTCATAAAGGAAATGCCTTCAATCTGAATCAAAAAATTTATAATAAAGTCAAAGATTTTCAAGATTTTCAACTGATATTGGTTTGTCCTCAAGAAACACAAACCCATGTTGAAGAAATAAAAGATGAATTAGGCAGAATTTCAGACCTCACAAGATGGCACTACATTTATGCAGACACATCAGATATTAAACGCTTTTATAACACATTAAAATTAGAAAATCCGATAGGTAAAGATTACGGAACTACTTTTGTGTATATTATAGACAAAAACAAAAACCTTCGAGGTCGTAGAGGAAAAAACAGAAAAGGCGAACACGAATACAAAGAAGGTTATAATACAATTTCAGCGGCAGACTTGCACAACGAAATGGGAGACGACATCAAGGTTATTCTGGCGGAATACAGATTGGCATTGAAAAAAAATTCGGCAGACAGAAAAAAATAATATATTCAAATGAAAAACAAATCATACATAGGCATCTCTTTTATTATTTTGGTTTTCGGGATTATCTTCATTCCACGAATCATTGACAGAATTAAAAATGACGATGTCGTAAAAACAGACAGATTAAGTGCTCCCGGACAAAAAGAAACCTCAACGGATTTGCTGTTGGAAATTGGCAAAGCACCCAAATTTATACTGACAAACCAAGACGGAAAAGAAATTTCAGAAAAAGACTTTGACGGGAAAGTTTATGTCGTAGAATTTTTCTTTTCTACCTGTCCGACAATTTGCCCGATTATGAATCAGAATATGCTCAAGCTCGAAAGACATTTTAAAGATAATCCTGATTTTGGCATCGCTTCATTTACCATAAATCCTGATTATGACACCGCCGAAGTTTTAAAAAGCCATGCAGAGCATTTGGGTGTTACTTCGCCTAACTGGCATTTCCTTACGGGAGATAAAGACTATATTTTCGGTATAGCCAACAAAGGATTTAACCTTTATGCCGGAGAAAATAAAGAAGTAGCTGGTGGTTTTGAACATTCGGGATTGTTTGCCCTAATTGATAAAAATGGAAATATCAGAAGTAGAAAAGACAATTTTGGAAACCCGATTGTATATTATGACGGTCTGGAAGATTCAGGAATCGAGGCACTAAAACAGGATATTAAAGTTTTATTAAAAGAATAGAATGGAAAAGAAGCACGAAATCGAACACAAATACAATAAGCTCATCATTATATTGTCAATAGCTATTCCGCTTGTGGTGGCAATGCTCTTCGGCATTAAGCTCAAAGATTACGGAATAAACGTAGAACCGCTAAGTTTCTTACCTCCTATATATGCAACCATAAATGGTTTTACTGCCATTCTTCTTGTTGCAGCCGTTGTTGCAATTAAAAATGGAAACAGAAAACTTCACGAAAATCTTATGAAGAGTGCTATCGCTTGTTCGATTTTATTTTTGTTGATGTATGTGGCATATCACATGACCTCAGACCACACCCCATACGGCGGAGAAGGAACCATGCGTTATGTCTATTTTTTCATTCTCATTACCCACATTATTCTTTCTATCGGAATCATTCCTTTGGTTTTGATTACTTTTGTAAAAGCACTGGCTGAACGTTTTGACAAACATAAAAAAATAGCCAAAATCACCTACCCTATTTGGTTGTATGTAGCCATTAGCGGTGTTATTGTTTATATTATGATTTCCCCTTATTATGCTCACTAAAAAACCCTTCTCATATTTTCTGTACGCTATACTCTGTTTTCTATTTACGATAGAAAGCAAGGCTCAGTGTGCTATGTGTCGTGCGGTTCTCGAGACCGAAGACGGTGGCTCGAAAGGCGAAGCCATTAACAATGGGATTGTCTATCTAATGATATTTCCATACGCACTTGTAGCCATTGTTTTTTATGTGGTTTACAAAATGAAATTCAACAAGAAGGGTGAAACTAATTAATCGGATTAGTAGGCTTAATAGCCTGAGTTTTTCAAGCTAAGTTTTATTTACTGAGAACACAAACAAATCCGGAAACTGTCAGCCAATATCCGAATAGATTCGTTTACTCCATTCCGTCAATCTTTATCTGAATTTTTCCGGTTGCCTTGAGATAAGCAATAATAGCTTTGTTTGTTAATGCCATTTTCTGAAACTCAAAACTTTCAATGTTCCCGTTAATAAATACACCTTTTACAGGAGAATAATTGCTCAAGAATTTTTTAATCTGGTTTTCGCCTTCTTCCATATCAGATTTTATAGAATATCGACAGCTCTCTCTGAGCTTTCGTAAAACATATCCCTGAGCCATCCAGTTGGCGGTTTTCATCAGCACGTTTTTGGTGTTCAGTACGTAATCTAATTGGTCAAAATAAACTTCCGAAGTTTCTTCGTCATACTGAGGGAATCCGGTGAGGTAAATCGTTCCGTTTACAGAGCCAACGAGGTCAAGGGCAATAATTATTTTTTCATTTTTATACCAAAGGTTTACTTTTTGAACTTTTACTTTTTTATTACCCTCGCCGAATTCCTGCCCATGAAAATTTTTAGTTATAATATTCGATGCATTATTATAGGTCGATACCGCCACGATATTTGCCTTTACCCGATTGGGCATTTCTTTTACAGGCTTCAGAATAACATTATCTCTGTCAAATTTTTTTTGAGGTTCATGTCCAATGTGGGTTTCCATGATACACTTAAGCCCCATTTCCATTTCTATAGTTTCATCTTTCAATCGGGCATCTGTCGCATAAACTTCAATGGGAACAAGTCTTAACCAACTCTCAAACGCATCGCTAATCTGAAACGGAATGGACAATTTATCTAAGGCATCCAATACCTGAGGCTTAAAATTCATCGATTTGCCGATTGCTTCATCAATACTTTTTTCAATTTTAGACTTAAATAAACGTATTGCCGGATTTATCAAATACGTGATAGGGAAATTTTTTCCGGAAATTACAACACTCGGACTCTCGTTCCACTCTAAAGAATGTATGGCGGTACTGGTTCTTAGTTGCCAATTGGTCAAACCTACATGGCTAATCAAAATTGCCGTGCCGTCCATATTGAACTCTTTTGTATCATAAAGTTTAATCCCCAGTTTTTCAAACCCATACCGATAATGGGCTTTTATTTTTAGTGGAAGAACCGTTTTTATTTTTCCTTGTTCATCCAAAATTTCTATCGGAGCTTTTTTCCATACTTGCAACTTGAGATTATCGTCTTCAAGAATTGAGTCGTTATAAATAAGTCCGTTCAAAGACTTATTGGTTTGATAAGCAATGTCTTTCAGCTTTATAGATACCGGAAGATTTACAAAAGAAGTTTCAGCTTCATATTTAGCCGGAAAAACATCTTCCGGCTCTGGCTTTAGTGTATTAAGTTTTTGGCTTGTGGCACATCCTGAGATGAAAATCAACAACAGAACTATAATAAGAACTCCCAAAAATATTTTCATAAAAAACTTTATTTTAAAGGTATAAAAATAATAACCAAAGTTCGATTATTCAAACTTTGTCAAAACGCTTTTAAATAGTGAGATACGATATTTCCTGAACGGAAAATCGGGATATTTCGGAGAAGAAAAGTGAAGTTAAACGATTTTTAAAAGTGATAAAGTAATTAGGAAGATTGTATAGCTATTATAAAAAAATACGGTTAGCAGTTTATAAATATTTTACGGGGAACTGTAACACAAAATTATAATATGCGACCTATGTAATGAAATTTAAGTCTAAATTCCGAATTTCAACATTATGAAAAAACACGTCAATATTATTATAACTTTTGTTTTTCTGACATATTCCCTATCTGGGTTTACTCAGGAAACAAAAAAATGGACACTAACAGAATGTGTCACACACGTGTTGGAAAACAACATTTCTATTAAACAGTCTGAACTCGATTTAAAAGTGTCTGACACAGAGAAATTGGAATCAATCGGCAGTTTTCTTCCTGGATTACAAGGAACGGCAAGCTACGGAATAAACACTGGAGCCAACATTAACCCGGCAACAAATCAGTTTGAAAATGAGACCTTTAAATCTGCTTCGGCAAATATAAATACCGGTATAAATCTATTTAACGGCTTGGCAAATTGGAAAAACCTGCAACGGGTAAAACTGAACAAAATGGCTAATACATATCGGCTTGATAAAATGAAAGATGATATTATGTTGTCTGTTGCCAATTCTTATCTGCAAATACTTCTTAGCAAAGAACAACTTAAAGTTTATGAAGCACAAAACAGAATAACGGCCGAAAATATTGAAAGAACCAAACAACTCATAGATGCCGGAAATCTTCCCGCAGGCGACATGTACGAGCTTATGGCAACAGATGCTTCGCAAAAGCAACAGATTATTGCTGCAGAAAACCAACTCTTTCTGTCAAAACTTGCTTTGGCTCAAACCATGTTGCTTAAAGATTA
>JAVEUZ010000066.1:0-8372 GCA_034005285.1 Flavobacteriaceae bacterium | reverse complement strand
GCCCATTTCTTTGGGGGACAGCTCGTTTCCGACTTTGCCTAAAGCCTATCATCTTCGATAAAGTTGTGTTACCATTTCAAAGAACTTTTATATCTTCGTACCCTGTGGTAACGCAGGACACACAGCCTACACATAACATCGTATTGGCGAAATGGCGGGTTAAGGGAGAAATTGAAAGTTTCTCCTTTTTTTGTCGCAACAGCCTTTTATATTTCCTTTTTTCATAAATTTAGAAAATAATAAAAGGCTGTTACTTAGCTTAGTGCAAAATTGAAAGTTTTGGCTTTCTAATCCGCCACTATCGCCAATACGCGGTCCGTTGGCAGTAAGTTTAAAAAGACACCACTACATTGACAGAATATCCGAAAGACATAAAATTCAAATACGGTTGGCGAAAATACCAACAAAGAGTGCTTGACGAATTACAAGACCATTTAACTGACGGACATTTACACGTAATTGCTCCTCCTGGTTCGGGTAAAACAGTTTTAGGACTTGAAGTAGCCATACAACTAAACAAGCCGACTTTAATACTTGCTCCAACTATTGCTATTCGTAACCAATGGATACAAAGATTTTGCGAACTGTTTCTTCAAACCAACTTGACACCTGATTGGATTTCGAGAGACATTCGCAATCCAAAATTTATGACAGTTGTAACTTATCAAGGTCTTCACACAGCTTGTAACAATTGGAGAATTAACGAAGAAGAACTTGAAAGCGAAGAAGAAGAAACAGAAGAAGCAAACGGAAATGGAAGAGCAACAAATCCTAATCTTGAAAACATTGTAAGCGGATTAAAAGCACAAAATATCAAGACAATTGTCGTGGATGAAGCACACCATTTAAAAAATGAATGGTGGCAAACGCTGACAAAAGTTAAAGAAAAATTAGACCCAATTATTGTTGGCTTGACAGCCACACCACCTTATGACGTTACAGCTACAGAATGGCAACGATACATTGACTTAAACGGACCTGTTGACACAGAAATTTCCGTTCCTGAATTGGTAATTGAAGGCGATTTATGTCCTCACCAAGATTACGTGTATTTCACACTTCCTACCGAGAAAGAAAATCAAAGCATTGTTGACTTTAGACAAAATATTGAAAAGCTTTTTCAGGAAATAAAAAGTGATGAAACAATCATAAAAGCAATTGAACAACATCCCATTTGTCAAAACCCGACAGAGCAGTTAGATTGGATTTATAATAACCTCTCCTATTATTCAGCTTGTTTAATTTTTCTAAAAGCCAACGATAAAGAAATTCCCGAAATACATCTTGAAGTAATCGGAGATAAGAAATTTGAAATTCCCATACTCGATTACGAATGGATTGAAACGCTTTTAGATTTTTATCTCTATAAAGAAAAGGAACACTTTAAGGCATTTGAAGAACATCAAAAAAACCTTGAAAACAGACTAAGAAGATACGGAGCAATTGAAAGAAGACAAATAAATTTTTCGCAAAACAAGAGAGTTACTGGATTTTTGACTTCAAGCATTAGCAAACTAAACGGTATTAAGGAAATTGTTGATTTTGAATATGAAAATTTAGGAAGCAACTTACGTTTAGTAATTCTTTCCGACTTCATCCGTAAAGAGTTTTATATCAACTCTCCAGACAACAATCTTGAATTAAATAAAATCGGTGTAATTCCAATCTTTGAAAAATTAAGACGAGAAAATAAGGACAATAAAAGAATTGCAGTTCTTACAGGTTCAATGATTATTCTTCCTGTTAGTGCTTATGGAGCATTTGAAGCAAAAGCAGCGAAATATGGTATAACTCAAATCAATTCAAATCCTGTTCCTTTTGACAGCAATTACATTTTAATTAGTCAAACCGAGCAACTCAAACACGACATTGTTCACATAGTAACTCAAATCTTTCAGCGTGGAGAAATTGAAGTATTGATAGGAACAAAATCTTTGCTTGGAGAAGGTTGGGACGCTCCAGCAATCAATTCTTTAATCTTGGCAAGTTTTGTAGGTTCGTTTGTGCTGTCAAATCAAATGCGTGGAAGAGCAATAAGAACACAAAACGGAAATAGCGAAAAGACAGGGAATATATGGCATTTGGTCTGTATTGACCCCACTTCACCCACAGGCGGAGACGATTTTGATTTACTTAAAAGACGATTCAGAAGTTTTGTAGGTGTTTCATTCAAAGAAGAACCCGGAATTGAAAATGGAATTGGGCGTTTAAATCTATCAGAATACATTCATCATAAAGAAGAAGCGGAGAAAAAGAATGTTGAAATGTTTTCCTACGCAGGCGACAGAGAAAGTCTAAAACAAAGATGGAAAACGGCACTTGAAACAGGCGTTACACTTGTTGAAGAAATCAAAATCCCATTTCCCGAAGAAAAGGAATACAAAGCGGTTAAGTCTATGTATTTAAACAAAACAATTCGCAACCTTTTAGCGACTTTAGGTTCAGGATTGGTTGGTTTTGGTTTAGAAAGTTTACAAGGACTTGGCAGAGCAGCAAGAAATATAAAAACCATTCAAGATTTGTATGTTTTCCTTGCAATTTTCGGAGCTATTGGAATGGCTATTTTTGGGAGAATGACATTTAAAACTTTAAGACTGTATTTTAAATATCGTGACATTTCAAAAGACATCAGACAAATCGGAGAAGCGTTGCTTAACTCACTAATTAAAGCAAACGTAATTCATACAGACAATTCAAAATTAAAAGTTGTATCAAGTGTTGACAGTTTTGGTGCTGTTTATTGCCATTTAGAGGGTGGGACAACTTTTGACAAATCAACTTTCATAAATGCTTTACAGGAAATTATTGCCCCTATTGACAACCCACGATATGTAATTATCAGAAAAAACAGATTTATGCTTTTCGTTAAACAAAAGGATTACCATTCCGTTCCCGAATTACTCGGACGAAACAAAAAAATAGCTGAATATTTCCAAAGCCAATGGGAAAGACTTGTAGGAGCTTGCGACTTGATTTTTACAAGGACAATTGACGGAAGAAAGTTACTTTTGAAATCAAGAGTAAAATCATTGGCAGCACAATTTGACGACAAAGTGGAACACGTAAACAAATGGAGATGACAAGAAAACCTACTGCCAACAAAGGCTTGGCGAAATGCGGGGTTAAGTGCAAAGTTGAACTTTTGTGCATATTAAGTCGCCAAAAGCCAATTTTATTGGCTTTTTGTTTAAATTAGCAAATAGAAATTGGCTTTGGCTTAGTTTCGGTCTGAATTGAACTTTTACTCAATTCAAGCCCGCACTCTCGCCAAGCCTCGAAACGTTATCGGTAATGGTCTGACCGTGCTTCGAGCCAAGACAACCGTTTGACAAAAAAACGGAAAATTGCCAACGCTTCGCAAAATTAAAAGAGGTGCAAGCCGATACACAAAGCCAACGCTATTGCACCACATTTAATTTTGTCCAAGCCGCACCCAAGCCCACCCGCCACCCCATAATACTAATTTTCGGCAATTTATCAATATTACTGCCGTTTCATAGTTTTTTTATATCTTTGCCTAAAATTTAATTTAAGAAGTCATCGCAACAGACAAACTACATACCGATAAAATGAAACGCCATTTCAAAAGCAAGGCTGTTTTTGAAACGCAGGACATTGTTGCCTTTTACGAACAAACGGAAAAGGACATCAAGCAGACAACGGTAAATTGGCGTGTTCACACGTTGGTGCAATCGGGCGTTTTGCAACGTATCGGCAGAGGGAAATTTACATTGGGCGAAGGCAAAAATTACATTCCCGAAATTTCATCGGCAACAAAAAACATCTTCAAAAAACTAAAAGCTGAATTTCCTTATGCCAATTTATGCGTTTGGAACACTTCTATTCTCAACGAATTTATGCAACATCAGCCCAATCGTTTTTTTGTGTTGGTGGAAACGGATAAAGAAACAACCAATTCGGTTTTCTATTTTTTAAGAGAAATCAAAAAATCAGTTTTCATTGAGCCGACAAATGACATTTTAGAAAAATACATAGTAAACGAAAAAGAAGTATTTATTGTAAAACCACTTATTTCAGAATCCCCAACACAAAATATTAACGGTATAGAAACCGCAACCATTGAAAAAATGTTGGTGGACATTTTTAGTGATGATGTGATTTTTTCGGCTCAACAAGGTGCAGAAATGCGGACAATTTTCAAAGAAGCGTTTACTAAATACACCATAAATCAAAGTAAAATGCTTCGCTATGCCGACAGACGAAGAAAGAAAGAAGAACTAACCAAATTTGTAAAAACAATTACAAATTTATGGCAGCATTAAGTATTTACTGCCAAAATATAGAATATGATAAATCAGAAAGAAATATCAGCCGAGTGGCTTAACCAAGTATCAAAACAACATCGCAATGCGGATAAAATCCTTGTAGAAAAGGTTATCCGTGCTTTGTTGCTGTTGGAAGGCTTGGTAAAACAAAAGATAGATTTTGTTTTCAAAGGCGGAACAGCTTTAATGCTTCATTTTAACTCTACAAAACGTTTATCTATTGATATTGACATCATTCTGCCGAATGAAATTGAAAATTTGGAAAGTATTTTAAATACAATCGCACAAGAGCAAGGTTTTTTGAGAAAGGAATTACAACACCGAAGCACCAATTCAAAAATCAAAAAAGAGCATTACAAATTTTTCTTCACGCCTTTGCACAAAACCAAAAAAAATGAAGAATATGTGTTGTTGGATATTTTGTTTGAAGAAGTAAACTATAAAAAACTCATTTCACTTCCTGTGCAATCTAATTTTGTTCCTCAATCGGGCAAAGCACTCAATGTAAATGTTCCGAGTTTGGAAGATATTTTGGGTGACAAACTCACAGCTTTTGCACCCAACACCACAGGTATTCCCTACTTCAAAAAAGACGACAGTATGAGTATGGAAATCATCAAACAGCTTTACGACATCGGAAACTTGTTTGATGCAGTGAACGACATTGAAACCATTAAAACTACTTTTTATCGTTTTGCAAAAACTGAAATTGCGTATCGCAATGCAAACAAAATTTCTGAAAATGAGGTGTTAGAAGATATTTACCAAACCGCACTTTGTATTGTAACGCGAGGAACGGATGGAAAAGGAAATTTTGAAGAATTACAAAACGGTATTCAACGTATCGGCAGTTTTATTTTTTCTGAAAGCTATCACATTGAAAAAGCAATAGCCCACGCTTCAAAAGCGGCTTACCTTTCTGCATTGATACAACACAATGTAAAAACGATTGACAAGTTTGGAAATCCAAACGAAATGAAAGATTGGTTAATTAGTGAACCACTCAACAACAAATTGAACAAACTGAAAAAATCCAATACGGAAGCGTTTTTTTATTGGTTTAAGATTTATGAATTGAAAAGCAGATAAAATAAAGAAGTTGAAACTATAAATGAACTCAATTGCATTCATAGATACGGAGATTGAACCTAAGAGCGGGAAAGTTCTTGACATCGGAAGTGTCAAAGATAATGGTGCTTCTTTCCATAAAACTTCGGTAACGGATTTTATACAGTTTCTTAATGGCACACAATTCGTATGCGGACACAATATTTTCAATCACGATATCAAATACATTGGCAAAGCACTTAATGACGCAGGAATAAATTCCGCTAACATTATTGACACTTTGTTTCTTTCGCCTTTGCTTTTCCCGACAAAACCGTATCATAAACTACTCAAAGACGACAAACTTCAATCGGAAGACACAAACAATCCGTTGAACGATTCAATCAAAGCGAAAGATTTGTTGAATGACGAAATCGCTACTTTCAAACAGACAGACGACACACTCAAACAAATTTTTTATTTGCTATTAAACGACAAAAAAGAGTTTCGCTCTTTTTTCCGTTACATCGCATACAACAGCACAAGTGCAGACATTGAAAAACTAATTCGTGAAAAATTCAAAAACGAATTTTGCGAACAAGTTGACTTAGCAAGAATAATTTCAGAAAAACCGATTGAACTTGCTTACTGTTTATCGCTGATAAATTCTTTTGTTCAGCACAAAAAAATACATTCCATAACACCACCTTGGGTTTTAAAAAATTATCCCGAAGTTGAACGGATAATGTTTCGTTTGAGAAACAAACCTTGTGTGAGCGGTTGCGAATATTGTAACAGCGTTTTAGATGCACACAAAGGACTAAAGAGATTTTTCGGTTTTGATTCTTACAGAAGTTACGGAGGCGAACCGTTACAAGAAAAAGCGGTTAAAGCTGCGATAAACAACAAATCTATACTTGCAATTTTCCCGACAGGTGGCGGAAAATCAATTACGTTTCAAGTACCCGCATTGATGAGCGGAGAAACTTCAAAAGGTTTGACGATTGTGATTTCGCCTTTGCAATCGCTAATGAAAGACCAAGTTGACAATCTTGAAAAAGTTGGAATTACAGACGCAGTTACAATAAACGGTTTGCTTGACCCGATTGAAAGAGCAAAATCTTTTGAACGAGTTGAAGAGGGTTCGGCTTCCATTCTTTATATATCGCCAGAATCGCTACGCTCAAAAACGATTGAGAAATTAGTTTTAGGAAGAAAAATTGCACGTTTTGTAATTGACGAGGCTCACTGTTTTTCTTCGTGGGGACAAGATTTTAGAGTTGATTATTTATACATCGGAGATTTCATCAAATCCATTCAAGAAAAGAAAAATCTTGAAGACGGCATTCCTGTTTCGTGTTTCACAGCAACAGCAAAACAAAAAGTAATTGAAGACATACGAGATTATTTCAGAGAAAAACTTTCACTTAATCTTGAATTGTTTACTTCAATAGCATCACGAACAAATTTGCAATACAAAGTATTTGAAAAAGGAGACGAAGAGGAAAAATACCAGGCAGCGAGAGACTTGATTGAAGAAAAAAAATGTCCGACAATCATTTACGTTTCACGAACACGAAAGGCCTACACGCTTGCAGAACGATTGAAAGAAGACGGTTTTAGTGCAAAACCTTATCACGGTAAAATGGATAAGCAGGAAAAATCTGAAAACCAGGATTCCTTCATCAATGGAGAAACTCAAATAATGGTGGCTACTTCTGCTTTCGGAATGGGTGTTGATAAAAAAGACGTTGGAATGGTCATTCACTATGAAATTTCCGATTCACTTGAAAACTACATTCAGGAAGCAGGCAGAGCAGGACGAGATGAAAATATTACAGCTGATTGTTTCGTGTTGTTTAACGAAGAAGATTTAAGCAAACACTTTATTCTTTTAAATCAAACAAAACTTTCCATTAAAGAAATTCAGCAAGTTTGGAAAGCAATAAAAGAGATAACAAGATTCCGTTCAACGGTTTCAAATTCCGCTTTGGAAATTGCACGAAAAGCGGGTTGGGACGACAATGTTGTTGAAATTGAAACACGGGTAACAACAGCCATTGCAGCGTTGGAAGATGCAGGATATTTGAAACGTGGACAAAATATGCCACGAGTTTTTGCCAATAGTATTCTTGCAAAAAATGCACAAGAAGCCATTGACAAAATCAATGCTTCGGAAAAATTTGTTGGAAACCAAAAGGAAAAAGGTGTTCGGATTATCAAGAAAATTTTTTCAAGCAAAAGCAGAAAACAAGCGAGCGATGAGGCGGCAGAATCAAGAATTGACTATATCAGCGACCATTTAGGAATTGTAAAAGAAGAAGTGATAAATATTGTCAATCTTTTGCGTGAAGAAAAGATTTTAGCCGATGCAAAAGATTTGACTGCTTTTATCAAAAAAGGAGAAAACAAAAATCGTTCGTTCAACATAGTTGACACATTCAGTAAAATTGAAAACTTTTTGCTTCCAATAATTGAAGAACAAGAAAAAGTATTTCACATCAAAGAACTGAACGAACAAGCGGAAGAAAAAGGGCTTGACGATATTAGCACCAATAAGATGAAAACCATTTTCAATTTTTGGGCAATCAAAAATTGGATTAAGCGAAAAGGTTTAGAATCAAAAAATCACGTTGCTGTTCTTTCACTACACCCGAAAGAATTATTGAAAGAAAAATTAGAGAAGCGACACGCTTTAGCAAAATTCATTGTTGAGTTTCTCTATGAAAAAAGTAATGTGAATACTTCGGAAAAAGAATCTACAAAAGAAGAAGTGTTAGTTGAATTTTCTGTTCAAGAACTAAAAACCGCTTACGAGAAAAGTTCAAGTTTGTTTAAAGTAAACATCAATCTTGACGATATTGAAGACACTCTATTTTACTTGTCAAGAATTGAAGCCATAAAAATTGAAGGTGGATTTTTGGTTGTGTATAATCGTTTGACCATTGAACGAACTGAACAAGACAACAAAAAACGCTACACAAAAGACGATTATCAAAAACTAAATCAGTTTTACGAAAACAAAGTTCAGCAAATTCA
>JAVEUZ010000065.1:0-8374 GCA_034005285.1 Flavobacteriaceae bacterium | reverse complement strand
TTAAGTTCATCTTTATTCTTTTCGTAAGCCTGTAAGGTCTGCTCGGAATATTCCTGCAAACCGAAAGGCAACTTATCCTGCGGAGCTTCCTGGTCAAACCGCTGAATACCTTTCAAGAGCTTGCTTTGAGCGGTGCTTTCTTCGATGAGCTTAAATTTAATTTCGCCTGCATTATTTCCTATTTTATCTTTCAGATATGCCGTTGCATAAAAATAGCTTTGTGGTGCTACATAAGATAGTATCTCCTTGTCTTCGAGGTAGAAATAATGAGTTACGATGTCGGCTTCGTTGGGTACTTTTTGGTAATGGATTTCTTTGTCTAATTTCCCTTTGTCGGAATAATAACGCTCCGTAACGGATTGCGTACCGTCTATATCAGCTTCTATTTCAGTCAATAAACTGTCTTTGTAACGGAATTTGATATAGCTTTTGCTTCCGTCTTTGAAACGGATTTTTTCTTCGGTAATTCTGCTTTGCTTGTCGTACACGTAGGTATAAGTGCGGTTGAGGTACGGATTGCTGTGTGTCCACACTTGTTGATGCAAACGACCTTTTTTGTAAATACTTTGGGATTTTGCCCAACTGTCATCGAGAAAACTTTGGTTTTCGTAGCTTTCGATATCGCCGTCAGCATTGAACTTCCGAATTACTTTTTCAACTTTTTCTACGGTTTCCACGCTACCGTCCCTGTCGTAGTCAATGCTGTAATATATTTGTTCCACCTGCTTTACAGGCTTGCTGTAACCGTAATCCCGATAGCTGATGTCGGGCAAGGATTGGGCAAATGCCGCAGTGCAGAATAGCAAAGCAAAAGCTATGGCGATATGTTGGAGGGTTGTTTTCATTTTACATCACATAGATTTCTTTATTATCAGCCGTGGTTACACTCAAAATCTGCTTGCCTTTGGCGGGTTTGTATAAGATGATTTTGTCGCCAACATTTAATTTTCTATACAGTTCTTCATTTACTTTGATAGTTCCCTGCGAAGTTTTCACATAGCTTGAACGATTGTATTTGGATTTGTCTTGTACAATAGCTGGAATGCCCTCTTTGTAAGCATATTGCTTGTTGCGGTAGTATAACCTCCATTCCTTGTTGAATTTCCAAAATTGATATACCGCAATCAGCATCAACGGAAACAGGAAAACTAACATAATCGACAAATCACCCACCATAAACGGCACAACAAAAAATGCCATTGCCGATATGACAATCAATCTGAATTTTGCTTTGCCCCAAAACCCTCTTTTCAATGCCTTGAAATCGTCTTGTGTAAAATATACTTTTCTCGGTGTACTGCTCAAAAATTTCCGTTTGTCGTCATCAGCTTCTATTGATTTTTCGGGTGGCAATTCATCGGTTTTTCCTACTTCTAAAAATAAGGTAAGGTGTGATTTTGGTGCTTTTTCGATGATGATAGCTGCACCTACTTTTAATTTTCCGTAATGTTCCTGCTCTATGGAATACTGCACACCGTCTATATATACAGAATAATGTCGTGTGGTGGAACTGCTGGTATTCGCACTGCCTGTTTTACTGCCCGAAGAATGTGAGGTAGAGGTATGTACTCTTAATTCTTTGTCGGTTATGATGCCCTCAATACGGTATTTGAACCCCCTCCGCAAATCAATGGCATAACCCCAAATCATCCAAGCAATAATGCCAAAGAAAAATACACTAAAGCCCACGAGCATATACAAACCAATCTTGTCTTGAAAAAAGCCTGTATCTTTAAAGAAAATCGAAAAGAAAGCATAAAACATTCCTATTACTACTACCGGAAACAATATAGTCGGCAGTAGGTATTTCCGTAGCTTTTTGATGTCTTGCTCGTTGAGTGGTAACTTTTCTTTCATCGGATTGGGTGTTTTTTACTCTGCTTTAAGCAAACTTATCAATGGCTTTCTGTCAATGGATCTTGGTGTTTGTACCAATAAACGTTTATCATCTGCACCAATAACCACATAAGTAACGGTCATTTCCATAGGTTCTCCACCGCCAAACGAAAACAACGGGTCGGTATAGGTCAAACGGATTTTTATTCCTTCTTTCACTTCGTCATATTGACCTACTACATCATTCACCACGTAGGTGGCTGCGAAGCTCGTATCTCGCACAAAAACAGTAGCTACCGTGTCATTGATAAACTGAACGCCAAATTTCAATTCTTCTTCAATCGGTTCCAGTTCCATTTTTGTAAAGTTGTCATCGGGATTTTTGGCAAGCTGTTTCTGTTTTTCGGCTACGTCTATCCATTTGACACCTTTCTCGCCATCAACGATAATGATGTCGTAAAAACCTAATTTTTGCGTGGTATATTTTTTCCCTTTTATCAGGGTTTGCACACTGTTTACGTCTTGTGGTTTTGCAGGAAGACTTTCTTCTTTTTTGTTCTCTGTGCAGCTCAGCAACATTACCGTTGCAAACAATGCGATGACATATTTTTTTGGGTTCATTGTATTCATTTTTTTTAGTTTCTATACTCAATTTCCCGTCTTATGATGTCGGCAAATTCCCATTGGTCGTTTTTCATTTTATATCTTTTACGTACTATCCAGTTGCCTTTGCTGTCGTATTCATATTCGTAGCGTTCGGTATCTTTTCCGTCCTTTACAATGCGTTCCAACTGCTGATAATCGTATTCATCTCCTGCTACTTCTACTTTTCGGGATTGGTATTTATAGTCGGTTTTGGAGGTTATTCCCAAGTTGATGACATAATGAGCCAGCTTCTTTTGGTTTTGGTTCAATACCAAGCTATCGGTTTGGTCGAGAAAATTATCGAGATATAATTTTTTTATGATTTGATAGCTGCCATTTTCGTTACGTTTATACCAGCGTTTGGTTTGCCGTTCAATCGTTTTTTGCGGTGTGTAAACGGTTTCCTGTGTGTAA
This sequence comes from Flavobacteriaceae bacterium, assembly GCA_034005285.1. GTDB lineage: Bacteria > Bacteroidota > Bacteroidia > Flavobacteriales > Flavobacteriaceae > Flavobacterium. The sequence goes on along the minus strand of JAVEUZ010000065.1, from coordinate 5,479 downwards.
TCATCGTCGTTGCCCTCATATTGCACTTCAAACACATCAGGCTCGGGAACATTCAGCAGATAGCGTTTTACGGTTATCCTCTCCACATCAAAAGAACCATTGGTATATTTCCATTCTTCTAAAGATTTAAGTGTGTTCGGGTTGATGATTTTGACTGATTTTAATGCGTTGCCATTAGGATTTTCATAATTGATTTTCACATCAAAATCGGCATAGCTATTATTGTAATTGACAAACTGGTAATCTGTCAGTTGATAAGTGCCATTCCAAGCCAGATAGGTTTCGTAAATGGGATATTCCTTGTTGTCATCAATGGTCAGGTATTTTGCCGTTACACTCTTTACCTGCGAAAAATCCACCAAATCCACCTCATTTTTAAACTCCCAATCGGCAGGATAAAAAGGAATATAGTTTTGTGAAAAGGCAGTGTTTGCTATCAAACAAACGGCTACAAACAGGATGTTTTTTATGGTTTTCATTTCTTTTAGTTTTTGATTTTTACTGTTAAAAGGTTGTTTTATTTAAAAATTTGTACTATTTTGGGCAGAAGCCAAAGTGTTGATACTGTCCAATACGCCATTTTTATAGACATAATTGTTGGCAGTTTCGCTTTCGTATTTGCCATAGATACGCAGATATTTTTGGATAATATATCCGCTTTCGTTGAACGTAAATACTTCGAACATTGCAGGTTCGTAGCCCAAACTGTCGCTTTTGTAATAGGCGATAGCGACCTGCTTTGGCTGTTTGTGAAATCCAAAGGACTGCCAATGGGTTTTGGGTGGACTAAGGTGTGAGACTTCTGTTTGTCCACAAACTATGTAACTGATTAAAATGAGAAAAAAACTTCCTTTGATTTTCACAAAAGAAGAGAATAAAGAAAGTTTGAAAAGATGATTTGGGATAGAGGGCATAATTTTTATTTTTATAGAATATACTGAACAAATTATATAAATAAGTAGAGATAAATCCGGTCAATCATGTAATTATTTTATTATAATAAGACAATATTACAGAAAAGGATTATGCCAATCAATAAGGCATTTGCCTTATTTTGAACTTTAGAGATAAGAATATAGAAGTAATTCACAAAATCATGACGAATAAAATGAGCTGAAAATTTCAAAAACGCTTATATTTACCATCTCAATAATTATGTACCGGGAATCTTCCCGATGAATTTTACATTATGTTTACATTTCCCACTTCAGGATTGCCCAAAGCCATGATTTTAGCAGCTGGTTTGGGTACGCGACTTAAGCCTTTTACAAACCATCATCCTAAAGCATTAGCAATGGTAAATGGAAAAACTTTGCTACAACGGAATATTGAATATTTAAAAGATTTTGGTGTAAATGAGTTTGTGATAAATGTGCATCATTTTGCTGAACAAATTAAAAATTATCTAAAAGAGAACAATGATTTTGGTGTTCAAATTCAGATTTCAGACGAAACGAAAGAAGTTTTAGAAACCGGAGGTGGTTTGGTTAAAGCTAAAAAATTATTGGGCGATGAATCTTTTTTATTGATGAATGTGGACATTCTCACTGATTTGAATTTGGAAGATTTCATACAATTTCATTATCAGCACCAACCTTTGGCGACTTTGGCAGTTTCTGACCGTGAAAGTTCACGGAAATTATTGTTTCAAAAAAATAAAGAATTAAAAGGATGGAAAAATTTTAGTACTTCAGAGGAAATTAGTTGTTCTGATGAGGAATTGAAGGAATTTGCATTCAGTGGAATTCATCTTATAAATCCTCGAATTTTTACAAAAATGCCTGAATCGGGTAAATTTTCTGTGATTAAAACCTATATGGATTTGATGAAAAATGAACGTATTTTGGGATTTGACCATTCCGGAGGAAAATTTATAGATGTTGGAAAACCTGAAAGTATAATTCAAGCAGAACATTTGTTTGTGTGAGATTTGAAATTGAAAGTAATGGAGAGATTTAATTTAAACTCTTGTTGGTAAAATTTAAACTGTTTCTTAATTTAGCCTAATTAATAAAAAAACAATAAAAATGAGTGATATAGCACAATTAGAACCCCAAAATATTTGGAGAAATTTTATTGAATTAAATAAAATCCCGCGTCCTTCCAAAAAAGAAGAAAAAGTAAGAGAATTTATGGTTGAATTTGGGAAAAACCTGAATTTAGAGACTTTGACTGATGAGATTGGAAATGTAGTCATCAAAAAACCAGCTTCAAAAGGAATGGAAGACAGAAAAACCATAGTCTTGCAATCGCATTTGGATATGGTTTGTCAGAAGAATAACGATGTGGATTTTGATTTCGATACACAAGGAATTAAAATGTTTGTAGAAAACGGGAAATTCGTTAAAGCCGATGGAACAACTTTAGGTGCCGATAATGGAATTGGCGTAGCTACTATAATGAGTGTTTTGGAATCTGATAAAATTGAGCATCCGGCTATAGAAGCTTTGTTTACCATTGATGAAGAAACCGGAATGACGGGAGCTATCAATTTAAATGAATCTATTTTAGAAGGTGAAATTTTATTGAATTTAGACACAGAAGATGATGACGAATTGACTATTTCGTGTGCCGGAGGTTTGGATGTAACCGCAACAAAATCGTATCAACCTGAAAGTTTAAGTGGGAATTTTTCTTCTGTAAAAGTTGATTTAAAAGGATTAAAAGGAGGTCATTCGGGAGGGGATATTCAGTTAGGATTAGGGAATTCCAATAAACTTTTAGCTCGTTTTCTTTATGAAGGTTTGGATTTCGATGCACAAATTGCTGAAATGAACAGTGGCGGATTGCGAAACGCTATTCCAAGAGAAGGATATTTCATTGTGAGTATTCCTAATGAAAAATTAAACGATGCAAAAGAAGCTTTTGAAAATCTAAAAACCGATATTCTAAATGAGTTTTTGAGTATTGAACCTAATTTAAAAATAGAAATTTCGGATGTAGATTTACAGTCAAAAGTTGCTTCTTTGAAAGAAACTCAAAACTTAGCTTATGCTTTACTATCAGCTTATAACGGAGTTTATCGAATGAGTCCGGAAATGGAAGGTGTTACGGAGACTTCAAATAATGTTGCTAATGTAATAGTTGGAAACGGTGAAATGAAAATTCTTTGTTTATCTCGTTCAGCTATTGAATCCGGAAAGAAAGCGATTACGGCTTCTTTAAAATCCGGATTTGAATTAGCCGGATTTCAAGTGGAATTTTCAGGAGGTTATCCGGGTTGGAGACCTAATGTAAATTCTGAAATTTTAGATGTTATGCAAGCACTTTATAAAGAAATGTTTGGTGAAGAACCTAAAATTATTGCCACCCACGGCGGTTTGGAATGTGGTCTTATTGGTGGTCATTATCCGGATATGGATATGATTTCATTCGGACCAAATATTAGCGGGCCTCATTCACCTGATGAAAGAGTTGAAATTGCTTCAGTTCAGAAATTTTATCAGTATTTTTTAGAAGTATTGAAAAGAATTCCTAAAAAATAGAATCTTTTAAAAAAGTTAAAAACTGTTTAAGTAAGTCGATTTTATTTGATATAATTTTGATAAAACTTAGACAGTTTTTTAGTAGGTGAAAATTTTAATCTCCGGTATTTTTTTATTGATAATAAGGATTAAAAGGATTTTTAAAGTTGTATCCTAAACTGAACATAAAGCCGTTGCCAGCTTCTTTGGCAATATCAGATAATCCGATATCATACGACATACCGAGTTTTAATCCCCCGATTTTAAGTTTCATAATAGGAGAAACGCTTAGTCCCTGAGAACCATTTTTGTCGGTATCTTGGCGGTAAGAAACTCCTAAATCAACTCCTTGGTGGTTGTTTCCAAATGAAATATGTGACATTAAATTCAAGTCAAATTTTCGTGCCGAATTAGCATTCAAATACATGATAGCAGAAGGATAAAGAGTCAAGACGCCATCGAATAGCCATACATTGTAGCCTAAAGTAAAATTATACCAAGTTGGCAAAGGTTCTACGCCATTTGCAATACCTTCATGACTGATTAAAGGAATGTCCAAAACTGAAATTCCTCCAAAAGCATTGGCATAACGAAATGATATTCCTACATTAAAATAATTTAAAAAATGATTAGGATCAACCAAAGTCGGATCATTTGGGTTGTTAGCAATAACCCGGTCTAAGTCTAATTTTTGCTGAAAACCATTGTACGATAAACCAAAAGAGAATACATCTTCCCCTTCTCCCCATTCACGTTCTCTACTTCGTATTGGAATATGGTAAGCAGCGGAAATATTCACACCTCTCATGCTGGTTAAACCGTTTCGGTCATTAAAAATATAAAATCCAAAAGCCAAACGATCTGCTACTGTTGCGTGTGCGCTCAAAGTTTGCGTACTTGGACTATCAGGTAAATCCGCCCATTGATTTGCATAAGTAGCTGTTACATTCAAAACTTCCGGATCTGCTCCCGCATAGGAGGGGTTAATTAAATAACTATCTCCAATCAAATAATGTTTATAAAAAGGTAAACTTTCCTGTGCTCCCAAGTTTAAACAAAAAACCAACAAAAGTGTTGTTATTATTTTTTTTCCCATGTTCTATTTAACCTAACGCTTTTAACCCCTACTTATTATTATTGTACAGCAAAAACTATGAAAATGAATTTTTTCTGCAATCAATCTATTTAAAAATCGTCCGAATCTACAAATAAATTTTAATTATTTTTGAATGAAGTGTAAATTTGATACAAAAATTTAAAGGCTAAAAGTAAAAAGTTTTTTTATAATTAAAAGTGTGTTTTTATTTTTTTATGATTGAATTGGCTGTTTTTATGAAATAGTAATAATTTTAAATTTGAAAACTACATCAAAAATTCAATAATCAATCATAAGTGTAAAGCTGTTGTACAAACAAATGGAGAGATAAAGTTAAAATTGATTTTACGGTAATAACAAAGAAAAGTTAAATTAATAAAAAAGGCTTCCAAAAGTTAAAAGGAAGCCTTGAAATATTAAGTTTAATTTGTTTTATTCTGATTTTTGCTCGGTTGATTTTCCTTTTACTGTGATTTTAACACCATCTTTAGTATCATTTACTTCCAATAATAATCGATCTCCCTCAGAAATTTCAGAGTTTATGATTTCCTCAGCAATCGGATCTTCAATGTATTTTTGAATAGCTCTTTGCAAAGGTCTTGCTCCGTAATCTTTGTCAAATCCTTTATCAGCAATAAAATCCCGGGCTTCTTTAGTTAGTTCCAATTCATATCCTAAACCGCTCAGGCGTTGATATAATTTTTCCAATTCAATATCAATGATTTCTGCAATGTCATCTTTGGTCAAAGCATTGAAAATAATAATATCATCAATACGGTTCAGGAATTCGGGAGCAAATGTTTTTTTCAGAGCATTTTCAATGGTACTTTTTGCTCTTTCATCCGAACTGTCTTTTTTCGCTGTTGTTCCGAATCCGACACCATCACCAAAATCTTTTAATTGACGGGTTCCAATATTG
>JAVEUZ010000064.1:0-8394 GCA_034005285.1 Flavobacteriaceae bacterium | reverse complement strand
GGGTTCACTCTCGTTCAACTCCTGTATTCATACCATACAATCACTACTCCTACAAATAAGTATGAACTTGCTTTGACCTTGTCGCTCAGCACCTTTGCTCTTTTACAAAAGCACCACAAGGCGGTTTACGGATGAGTTTTTATTTGTTTTTGGTATCCGTGCATCCGCTTCGCTCAAGTGAAAAATACGCCTGTACGTCTTTTCCGATAGTCCAACCTTTAAGCTTCATCTTCTGTGAGTCCTCTGTCTTTGCCCATTTCTTTGGGGGACAGCTCGTTTCCGACTTTGCCTAAAGCCTATCATCTTCGATAAAGTTGTGTTACCATTTCAAAGAACTTTTATATCTTCGTACCCTGTGGTAACGCAGGACACACAGCCCTTTATAACAATACAACTGGAAGTCAAAATACTGCCAATGGTTATCAAGCCCTTGGATACAATACCACAGGAATTGAGAATACTGCCCATGGAGCTAATGCCCTTTATAGAAATACCATTGGGGATAATAATACTGCCATAGGACATACTTCATTATTCAACAACACTATAGGAAATAGTAATACGGCTATAGGTAGGAGTGCTTTACATGCCAATACCACAGGTCTTAGTAATACTGCCATAGGATATACTTCATTATTCAACAACACTATAGGAAATAGTAATACGGCTATAGGTAGGAGTGCTTTACATGCCAATACCACAGGTCTTAGTAATACTGCCCACGGATACAACACCCTTTATAGCAATACCACAGGAAACAACAATACGGCGTTGGGTTACCAAGCTTACCGTACTGGAAATTTCAGTAATTCTACGGCTTTAGGTGCTAATACGGTGATTACTGGCAATAATCAAATACGATTGGGAAACAATGCGGTAACGTCTATAGGAGGATTTACTGGATGGACCAATGTTTCAGACAAGCGTTTAAAAAAAGACATTCAAGAAAAAGTACCCGGCTTAGCCTTTATAACCAAACTACGCCCAGTAACCTACCATCTTGATATGGAAGCCATAGCCCAATTACTAGAAATACCCGAAGAGGCTAGAGATAAAGAATCGGAAAAACAAAAAGGAAACATGGTACACTCGGGTTTTATAGCACAAGAGGTCGCTTTGGTATCCAAAGAGCTGGGCTATGACTTTAGCGGAGTAGATGCCCCAAAAAACAGTACTGATTTCTATGGTTTACGCTATGCAGAGTTTGTGGTGCCACTGGTTAAAGCCGTTCAAGAGCAAAATTCCTTGTTAGAGCTTCAAGCCATAGAAATAGCACTACTAAAAACAGAACTGGAAGCTCTTTCTAAAGCTTTAAAAACACTTACCAACAAAGAGAACTAGACTAATATTAGTTATTTTCCGTAGTGGTGAATGCTTTTTTAAAAGAGTGTGCTTTTTAGAGCTATTTACAAATATGAATAATAATTAATCTAACGATACACATATCTAAACATTCAATTCCAATTTTGTTATTTAATCAATTTCTAACACTTAATCGAGTTTTTAACCTTTTTATCTAAAAAGTTTTCCATTAACAAATGATAAAAATACATTCGTTACAGAATAAGTTATAAACCCCATTTATAATTTATTAAAAAGACCCAAGTCTAATTAAAAAACTTAACCGAGATGAACAAGTATATAGGATACTTGGCTACGATAATTATTTTATCGAGCTGCACTAACGAAGACTTCACTGTTACTGAAAACCTTTCAGTAGAAAAAGAATATTCTAACGCAAAAAAATCAGATTTTACAGAACCTATTTCTTATGAAATTATTAATGAGTTCAATAAAATTGTTGGCGAAATCACCCTTACAGAATATCATGAAATGTTGAAGGCACATCTAAAAACCAACGAAAAATACCTTATCACAAGTTTTCAACTCTATGCCGGTACGTTTAAAGAAACGCTCGATTATCATAAATTCCCTTTTCAGGTAAAACTGGCAAAACCACTGAGTGAATATCCCTTGTTAATCGAAAAAAAACCTCTTGAATTCGACAAAAACAACTGTATATTTCTGTCATGTCATATCGAAATCCAAAACAAAGAAACCCTCGAAATAGAAAAAGTATGGGTACAATCAAGAGCTTTGCCCGGACTTAAAGGGGTAAAAACACTCTTGTTCTGTTCTGTTGACAGATTCACAAATTAGGAGTTTGACATAAACACCACTCCTTCCAAATACTTTTATAACGATTTTGAATTTTAAAACCCAAAAACAATCAATTTACAAGTTTTATCAATTCATAAAAATCAAATTGTCTTTAAAATTATGGGATTACTTAGGCATTTTTTATCTTTGCCTACTTAAAAACCCCATTACATGCGTATTTCATACAATTGGCTCAAACAATTTCTGAAATTAGATATACCTTCAGAAGATATTGTAACTTTATTAACAGATTTAGGTCTTGAAGTAGAAGGCACTGAAATTTATGAATCTGTAAAAGGCGGACTAAAAGGCGTTATAGTAGGCGAGGTCATAACCTGCGACAAACATCCTGATGCCGACCGTCTTAAAATCACAACAGTAAATTTAGGCAACGGAAGCCCCGTACAAATAGTATGCGGAGCTCCCAATATTGCAGCCGGACAAAAAGTTCCCGTAGCCACTGTCGGCACTATTCTTTTTGATAAAGAAGGAAAAACCTTTGAGATCAAAAAAGGAAAAATACGCGGTCAAGAAAGTCTTGGAATGATTTGCTCTGAAGACGAATTGGGCATGGGTAATAGCCATGACGGCATTATGGTTCTTGACGAAAAATTAAAACCCGGCACACCATTGGCAGAAATTCTACAAGTAGAAACTGATGAAGTTTTCGAAATCGGACTTACACCAAACCGCTCTGATGCTATGTCTCATTGGGGTGTTGCCAGAGATTTGAAAGCCGGTCTCATTCGCAAAAATATTTCGACCGAGCTTATCACGCCTTCTGTTTCAAATTTCAGAACAGAAAAACGAACGCTCAAAATACCTATTGAAGTAACTGATTCAAAATTGGCTCCGAGATATTGCGGTGTAACCATATCGGATATTTCAGTAAAAGAATCTCCTCAATGGCTTCAAAACCGATTAAAAGCGATTGGTATTATGCCAAAAAACAATGTGGTCGATGCTACGAATTATGTTTTGCACGAATTAGGACAACCACTTCACGCTTTTGATGCTTCAAAAATTAAAGGAAAAATCATTGTAAAAACCGTAGAATCAGGAACAAAATTTAAAACTCTCGACGATGTAGAACGGACATTGCATGAAGATGACTTAATGATTTGCGACGAAAAAGCTCCGTTGTGTATAGCCGGAGTATTTGGCGGGAAAGAATCGGGAGTTACGGAGAAAACAACCAGTATTTTTCTTGAATCGGCATATTTTAATCCTGTTTCTGTTAGAAAAACTGCAAAAAGACACGGTTTGAGCACAGATTCTTCTTTCCGTTTTGAAAGAGGCATCGATCCCTCTATAACAGAATACGCATTAAAACGTGCTGCATTACTCATCAAAGAACTTGCCGGTGGAGAAATAACATCGGACATTATCGACATCTATCCCAAAAAAATAGAAGATTTTACCGTACTGCTAAACTTCAATAAAGTAAATAAAATAATCGGTCAGGAAATACCTAAAGAAACAATCAAAAAAATTCTTGCATCGTTGGACATCAAAGTAAACAGCGTTTCAGATTCAGGATTGGGTCTTATAATTCCGGCATATCGTACAGATGTGCAAAGAGAAATTGATGTAGTCGAAGAAATTCTAAGGGTTTATGGTTATAACAATATCGGATTCAACAAAAAGACAAACGCCTCAATGTCGAATCCAACAAGAACCGAAGATTATAAAATTCAGAATCTGATTGCGTCACAATTAAACGCTCTTGGATTTCACGAAATTATGTCCAATTCTCTGACTACTTCAAACTATACAAACCTGTCTGAATCTTTAAAAAATGAGTTCAACGTTACGATGCTAAACCCTCTTAGTAGCGATTTGTCTGTTATGAGGCAGTCATTGCTATTTTGTGGACTCGAAGCGGTTTCTTACAACATAAACAGAAAAAACAACGACTTAAAGTTGTTTGAATTTGGTAAAACCTACCATAAACTCCCATCTGGATTTGATGAGAAGAAGCACTTATCTCTGTTTCTAAGCGGAAATTTACTTGAAGAAACATGGTCGCAACCACAGAGAACATCAGATTTCTTTGTTTTTTACGGCTATTTAAACAGCATTTTAGAAAGATTAGGCATAAACAATATTCAGAATCAGCCTGCGATAAATGATGTCTTTAGCGAAGGATTGGGCTTGACCTTAAAAAATGAAATATTGGTAGAATTTGGAACTGTAAAAAAATCAATTCTGAAACATTTTGACATCAAACAAGATGTTTTTTATGCCGATTTCAACTGGGATTTCATCCTGAAACAACTTAATACCAAAATAAAATTCAAAGATATTCCGAAATATCCTGAAGTACGCAGAGACCTTGCCTTGCTTATAGACGATTCGGTTACGTTTAGCTCTTTGTATAAAACAGCCAAACAATCTGAAAAAGAACTCTTGAAAGACATCAGTTTGTTTGATGTTTATCAGGGAAATAAATTGCCTAATGGTAAAAAATCGTATGCGTTGAGCTTTACAATCCAAGATTCATCAAAAACACTTACCGATGAGCAAATAGATAAAATTATGATGAAAATCAGAACGGCTTTTGAAAAAGAACACGGTGCGGTTTTAAGATAAAAAGATAAATTTTAAACATGAAAGGACACACAGAAACCCCTATTTATAAAAAAGCTGATGAAATATTTCTGGCGGTAAAAGCTGTTACTGACTTATTTCCTGAAGACAACGAACATCTTTCGTCACTCAAATCTCAATTATTGAGTGATGCCATGATTATTCCTGCAAAACTATCCGGAGCCATGAGCGTAAAAATTTATGATATAAAAATGCAAAATGCAGTCTTTATCAGAAAAGCCGCCCAAGACCTATTTGTAGCTATCCACAGTTTGGAAATGTTTGGTTTTAAAGAAATAGAATATTATGAAATCGTCAGAAACCTAATCGAAGAATTCAGATTGCTTTTTATCAATTGGGTTTCGGACTTTAATCCAAAACATTTTATTGTAGATAAATGGGGACTACTCAACCCACCCGGAATTTCACATGATTACATCCAGTCTGATGATGATTTAAACTTTTTTAATGAAGACGACATAGATGACGATGATGACTTCTAATTCAATCTTAACTTGTTAATTAAAAACAGATTGCACATCCCAATCTAAACTGTTATTATAAGTAATATTTCCGTTTTTTACTTCAAGAGGCGAGTCAAAATTATTGGTATATAAACCACCGGTTCCCAAACCTTGAGGCATTTTGTTCTGCAATGTAAATGTCCATTGAGCAATTGCATTAAGCCCAATATTGCTCTCTAAAGCAGATGTAACCCACCATCCTTTTCGACAATACTTAGCCGAAAGGTCAATCCATTGTTGTGAACCTCTAAATCCGCCCACAAGGCTTGGTTTTAAAATGATATAATGCGGCTTGATATACTTCAACAATTCTTCCTTTTTATGAAAATCTATCACACCTATCAACTCTTCATCTAAAGCTATGTCTATCAGACCATTATCACACAAATCTGCCATTGTGTCATATTTCTTTACAGAGATTGGTTGCTCTACACTATGTATCTTATATCCAGACATTTCTTTTAATTTATCTAAAGCTTCCCTTTCAGAAAACCCACCGTTAGCATCTAAGCGAATTTCGATGGTATTTTCGTCAAAATTCTTGCGTATAAAATGAATCAAAGCTAATTCTTTTTCAAAATCAATAGCTCCTATTTTAAGCTTAACACACCGAAAACCCTGTTGTAGCTTTTCCTGAATTTGTTTTCTCATAAAGTCCACCTCCCCCATCCAAACCAAACCGTTTATAGGAATTTGCTTTCTGTCGCTTGTAAAACCCGAAGGGAACAACAAAAACGGATTGTTGCTTTCTAATGAAAGAAATGCAGTTTCTACGCCAAACTGAATAGACGGAAACTCTGAAAGCTCTTCCCAAAGCCGTTCTTTGCCTAAATGTATATGACTACAAACCCATTGCAATTTCTCCTCATAATCGGGCCTGTCGTCATAGCTGAGCGTTCTCAGGATACCGCACTCTCCTATTCCTTTTTTGCCGTTTTTTTCTATAACAAGAAACCAGGTTTCCTTATCAGTCAAAACGCCCCTCGAAGTTCCGGAGGGGCGTTTAAATTGTAATACATATCGTATTGACTTTGCTTTCATACATATAAAGTTTATATTTCAATGAAACTACCTATCTCTAACAACATCAAATCTTTATCTTTATCAAAAAATTTCTTTATAGCTTCTTCGTGATTAATTTCTATATATCCGAATGTATCGAAATGAACACCTAATATTTTATCACATTCCACAAAATCCGAAGCCATTATAGCATCTTCTACATCCATTGTAAAATTGCCCCCAACAGGAAATATAGCCAAATCAAGTTTTGTACGAAGCGGAATAAGCTTCATATCCATAGTGAGAGCTGTATCGCCCGAGATATAAATATTTTTATGTTCGCTTTCTATGACAAATCCGCCAGGGTTTCCACCATAAGTGCCGTCAGGAAACGAGCTAGAGTGTATGGCATTTACATATTTTACAACACCAAAATCAAATTTCCAGCTTCCTCCATGATTCATCGGGTGAGTCTGGAAACCTTTATTGCCATAATATGTTGCAATTTCCCAATTTGAAACGATAACTGCTCCGGTTCTTCTGGCTATGGCTTCTACGTCGAGGATATGGTCTTGGTGAGCGTGTGTAAGCAAAATATAATCTGCCTTTAATTCACTAATATTGATATGTGAAGCCTTGGGATTTCCTGAAATAAACGGATCTACAAGGATGTATTTTTGAGAAACCTCGATACCTAATGAGGCGTGTCCGTAGAAGCTAATTTTCATAAACTTATAATTTTAATTATTAACAAGAATATCAGATAAAAAATAAATGAGGCATAAAGATAACAATAAAGACAATATAAACGTACTGACAGACAAGCGTTTTAGCTCGGGATCTAATTCTTTCGGGTCGTTTACCCTGCTTATGCGAAGCAAATGACTTGTAAGCGGGAAGAATGCCACGACATAAATAAATTGATCTATTGCAAAACCTTTTAGAAAGCCAAAACACAACATCAAAACCATTGCAGTAATGACTAAAAAATAATGGTATTGCTTGGCTTTTGCACCACTAATTTTTACTACCAAAGTGTTCTTTCCTACTTTTCGGTCTGATTCTTCGTCTCTCATATTGTTAAGGTTCAATACGCCAACACTAAGCAAACCAATAGCTACGGCAGGCAATATCAAATAAACATCTAATGTTTTAGCGAATAAAAAATAGGTCCCTAAAGTGCTTATCAATCCGAAAAAGACAAAAACAAAAATATCTCCGTAGCCATGATAACCATAAGCCGATTTTCCAACGGTATATCTAATGGCAGAAGCAATTGCCATGATTCCGAGTATCAAAAAAACCAACGAATACCACAAATAATGCTCTTTAAAAGAAAAATAGATTAACAACAAAGCTGATACAAACGTAAGAACCGCCGTTATAATCATGCCTTTTTTCATGGATTGTGGCGAAATAGCTCCGCTTTGTACGGCTCTTTTTGGCCCGATTCTATCTTCGTTATCGGTGCCTTTAACGCCGTCGCCATAATCATTGGCAAAGTTTGAAAGCACTTGCAACCCAATAGTTGTCAGAAATGCAAATCCTACTGTTTTCCAGTTAAAAATAGATTGCGACATGGCATAAAATGTTCCAACCATGACACCCGAGACAGACAAAGGCAATGTTCTGACACGAGCGGCTTCAATCCAATGTTTCATTTTTATAGTTTTATCGGTACAAATATAAGGGAGTTTTGGCTTGGTTGTTTTGGTTTTGATTAGATTTCGGTTTCTGTGTTGGATTTTGATGAGCTACTGCTTTTTAAAAAGTATTGTTTAGGTCATGACGGTTAACGTGTGCCAGATAGTTAGCAGTAACCGCATGATAAAAACCCGAATATGACAAGCAACGAAGCCTTAATGCGATTTAACCTGTATTTGTTTGAGAGACATTTGGAGTGAATTTGTTATTTGTTTTTAAATTATTTTATCTTTATTAATTTTCTTTGTATTTACAACCGGATGTATGCGTTTATGACGTATATTTGAGAGTTGTACAAAATTTCTGCCCGAGCGTTCCGATAAAAGTTTGGATAAAAAAAGGGGTTGATTTCACAAGGCAAAAAAGATAATTTTTGCCTTCAAGCTTTGCAAAGAGACTTTGCTGAAAACTCGTT
>JAVEUZ010000021.1:0-39842 GCA_034005285.1 Flavobacteriaceae bacterium | reverse complement strand
CATCCGTTTCGCAAAGCGTAACACTGCTGTCTTCGCCCGGGTTTGGAATTTGGTTTACTGTAACTGTCAATGTAGCGGTTTGATTGCCACAAACGGAATCTTCTATCGTATAAGTATAAACGCCTCCGGAATCTGTAGCCGGGTCAAAGATTCCGTCTGTTGGTAATGTTGGTGTCCAAACACCACCTGTATCAGGCGTTCCGTTCAGATAATCAAATAAGTTAATCGGAGCATCCGTTTCGCAAAGCGTAACACTGCTGTCTTCGCCCGGATTTTGCGGTTGGGTTACACTTACCGTTAAAGTAGCCGACTGATTGCCGCAAACGGAATCTTCTATCGTATAAGTAAATGTTCCCGCTGTATCTGTAGCCGGGTCAAAGATTCCGTCTGTTGGTAATGTTGGTGTCCAAACACCACCTGTATCGGGTGTGCCGTTCAGATAATCAAATAAGTTAATCGGAGCATCCGTTTCGCAAAGCGTAACACTGCTGTCTTCGCCCGGGTTTGGAATTTGGTTTACTGTAACTGTCAATGTAGCGGTTTGATTGCCACAAACGGAATCTTCTATCGTATAAGTATAAACGCCTCCGGAATCTGTAGCCGGGTCAAAGATTCCGTCTGTTGGTAATGCAGGTGTCCAAACACCACCTGTATCAGGCGTTCCGTTCAGATAATCAAATAAGTTAATCGGAGCATCCGTTTCGCAAAGCGTAACACTGCTGTCTTCGCCGGAGTTCGGGGGATATGAAATAATAATGGTTACCGTAGCAGAATCAGGAGGACATTCTGTAGATGAATCTACTGTATAAGTAAAAATATACGGACTGTTTTCAACTGTAAGGGTAGAAACATCTGTAGTTCCTATAAAGCCATTGGTTGTAGATAAAGGTCCTGACCAACTTCCCGTATCAAAAGGAGTACCACCTAAATAATCAAATAGGTTGACAGGTGGAACAGTTTCTATTCCTTCAAAACATAAATTAATCGTACCGTCATTACCTGCATCATTAAATTGTTGTATTGACACAGTTACCTCAAGCCTATCTAAACTCTCACACGGTGGATCGACTGTGGTTGCATAGTAAGTATGTCCATCAATCAAAGGGGTATTTATGTCTAAAGGTAAAGCAGACGAACTTGTTAAATACCAATTATTATTTCCGGAAGCACTCAAATCACCAACCGTAGGCGGATTTGACGGGTTCTGACAAAAGATTTGCAATGTATCTCCTGTTGGTACCGGTACAACTCCCATAGTAACAAAAACTGATAATCTAGAAGTTTCACATCCTGTATTTGGATTTGTCTGACTGGCATAATATATTGTATAAGGTACTAATACAGTTGACGGATCCAAAGGAGTTCCACCTATGAGCACATTATACCATTGAACATTATTTCCTATAGCAATTAAACTTGAAATAGTAGCATCGTTAGGATTATCAACACATACTCCCTGAAAATTTTGCCCAATTGGAGCCGTAAAAATAGTAACCACTACACGAGTACGATTCCCACAATCACCAGAAGCATTATCAGCAAAATAATCTTCTCCGTTTATCAGCCCTTGACCTGAGTTTAAAGGCGTTAGCGAGTCTTCTGTTGCAAACCATGCAACTCCTCCTCCATTATCTATAGCTTGTAGGTCTGAAATGGTTGGAGATTGAATATCACAAAATGATTGTGTTGTATTTGTAACCTCAGGACATTGAGCCAAAAGACCTGAGCCTGAAATTATTATTAAAATAATCAAGAAGTTTCGTTTTATTATATGTGTCATCAAATGAGCTTCAGACATGAAATCTATATTAAATTAAAATCAATTTACAGGTTTTGCATTTGAATCAGAATCATATTGTAACAGTCGAACACTCACATTATGATACCCTCCACCGGAATATTTTTGGTAATCAAAATAATATTGAGATTGACCGGTTATTTCATCTTTTGCCAAAGTTTCAAAATTTTTATTCTGAAATAATCTTAGAAGCGAGTCAAACGTAACATCAAAACCTGCAACTGCATTGTGATTGGCTTCTACTCCATAAATTTTTTTAAAACGTGTTGTAAACTCTGATTGCAAATTTGCTTTTTCATCAAAGATTAGCTCGGGATAAGTCATTTTTAAAACCCTGAATCTCATTTCTGAAATATTTTCTTTTTCAAAACTTTCTTTTGGCAATAAAGAGGCCAACTGTACCTGATATTTGGTAGATTCTTTTAATAAGATATTGGTTAGATTCAGAATTACTCCAGCTCGTTCTGTGTCTATTACAACCCAATTTTTCTCAACTTCACTCAATTTCTCACTTAAGGCTGTTTCATCTATTGTTCCATTGGGATTGGCTTCTAAAACCTCAAACTGTGGATATTTTTGAAGCCACTGATTTTTTGAAGCCTCTGTTACAACAATAATTTTTCCGTTTGACTTTAAAAGATGCT
This sequence comes from Flavobacteriaceae bacterium, assembly GCA_034005285.1. Taxonomy (GTDB): domain Bacteria; phylum Bacteroidota; class Bacteroidia; order Flavobacteriales; family Flavobacteriaceae; genus Flavobacterium. Next base: position 37,400 of record JAVEUZ010000021.1, on the reverse strand, counting down.
GCAAAACTTTTTCTCTAAACTGTGTTTTACCCGGAATAGCTTGATACAAGTTTTGAGGAATTCCCGAAATAGATTCCTGATTCGGAGTAACTACAGGAATATTTTGTTTGCTAAATTCTGATGCCAAATCTAAGACCGCTTTTTCTGTAATAGGTGTAATAATTATGTCTGCATTCTTTAAATCATATTTTTTAGTAACATCTGGAATTTTACCGGAAGTCGTTGCCGCAAACTCAGAATTAAGATTTACTCCCATTTTTGTTATAGAATCCATTGCTATTAATGCTCCTGCATAAAAGTCCATCGATTTTTGAAGAGCCAAATCGTGGTCTTTTCTATTTTTATAATCTTCATTGAATTTATTTCCCTCAAACGGAATAATCAACACCATTTTCTTTGTACTCACTCTGTCAAGACTTTCTATAAGTTTACTTATAGTTTGAGGTTTTGAGGTGACTTCTTGTGCGATGGGCGTTTCTTTAGTTATTTCTATAACTATCTCATTTGTTTTTGGTAGAATAATTGTCATTCCTGACTTTAAACCCGATTCTAATTCCGGATTTTTAGCAACAATTTCATCAACAGTCAGACCTGTTTTTCTGGACAACCCAAACAATGTTTCACCGGGTTGCACTTCATATTTTATCCAATCTAAAGATTCTGCTGTTTCTGTAGTTTTTTCTACAATTGTTTCAGGTTTCTCAACAGCTTGTTCAACAAATTCAACAGGTTTCTGTTCTTCGGTTACTTTAGGAATATCTTGTTGAACATCAGAGACAGAGTCTGGTTTTTTTGCATCTTGAGCAATAATTTCTTTCTGTTCTGTTTGAGGCGAAATCGGAACGAGTCTTTCGGTACTTTTTGAAATTACCAGTCTGTGTCCTGCTTGCAACATGGGTATAATCTGTGGATTAAGAGTTTCGAGTTCATCGATGGTTAATCCGAATTTTTTGGACAAACCATATTTTGTTTCTCCGGATTTTACGATATATATATTATCAGAAGTTGCTACACTCGAAAGGTTTTCTCTAATGGGAATTGTTAATATTTGTCCGGTTTTTAAAATACCAACCAAAACATCTTTGTTTGCATTTTCAAGCTCTTCTACTGTAATTCCGTTTTTTCTTGAAATTCCCCACAAAGTTTCGCCTTTCTGCACAAGATGCGTTGTTGAACCAGAATAAAAAACAGGTTCTTTTTTGGGTTGAGGATAAATCTCTTTTCCACCGCTAATAATCAATTCGTGTCCGGTTTGCAACATCGAAATGATATGTGGATTCTGTCTTTCGAGTTCATCTATCGTAACTCCGTATCGGCGAGACAACCCAAACTTGGTTTCTCCTGCAGACACTGTATGACGAATTACTTTATCAGATGAAGGCGAAGTCGAAGAAGGTGTAGAAGAAGATTTGATATTTTCAAGACGTGTTATCAAAGATTTAGGAATATCAATAACATCGCCTTCTTTCAGTCCGTCTGTTAAACGGGGGTTTAATCTATATAAATCATTTGGAGTTACTTTGTGTTTTTGGGCAATTCCTATAATTGTTTCACCTTTTTGCACAGTATATTTTATAATACCTTCTTGAGCTTCAAGATTATTGAAGAGAAAAAGACTAAAACAAAAAATTAGAAGTAATTTATATTTCATCCGTTTATATTATTTGTTTTTATCTGTCAGGGTAATTTGCCAAAGAATAATTTTATTGGCATCAACTTGACTGCTAAAATTAATTCTACCAACCAATTAAGAAAATATAGTTGATAAAAAAACTTACTATTATTGATTTATAAAAATATAAAAAAAACCTTCAAGAGTTTTTCACTTCTGAAGGTTGTATTAACGATTTTATTAACAATTTACTAATATACGAAAATAGGTCTTTCGTTCATCATTTCGTAAACTTCATCTGCTACTGATTCTATTATTTCTTCATTATTAAAATTCTGAATAACCTTATCTATAAAGGAAACTATTGTTTCCATATCAGCTTCTATTAAACCTCGTGTAGTAACAGCAGCAGTTCCCACTCTGATTCCCGAAGTTACAAATGGTGATTTATCATCAAACGGCACCATGTTTTTATTTACTGTTATTTCGGCTTTTACCAAAGCGTTTTCTGCTTCTTTTCCGGTTATGTTTTTGTTTCTTAAATCTATCAACATCATGTGATTGTCTGTACCGCCCGAAATAATATTATAACCTCTTTTTACAAAAGCTTCTGCCATTGCTCTTGCATTTTTCTGAACTTGCATAATATAGTGAAAGAACTCATCCGAAAGAGCTTCGCCAAAGGCAACAGCTTTTGCAGCAATAATATGCTCTAAAGGTCCGCCTTGATTGCCCGGAAAAACAGCTGCATCAATGAGAGCAGACATTTTTCTGATTTCTCCTTTGGGAGTTTTAATTCCAAAAGGATTGTCGTAGTCTTTTCCGATTAAGATTAAACCACCTCTCGGACCGCGTAGTGTTTTATGGGTAGTTGTTGTTACTACATGACAATGCGGAATCGGGTCGCTGAGCAATCCTTTAGCAATCAGTCCGGCTGGATGCGAGATATCTGCCATTAAGAATGCACCAACGCTATCAGCAATTTCACGGAAACGTTTAAAATCCATATCTCTGGAATAGGCAGATGCACCTGCAATAATCAATTGTGGCTTTTCTTTCTCAGCTATTTCTTGAATTTTATCATAGTTTAATACTCCGGTTTCTTTTTCTACACCATAAAACACCGGATTGTAGAGTCGCCCTGAAAAATTCACCGGCGAACCGTGTGTTAAATGTCCACCATGCGATAAATCAAAACCAAGTATTTTATCTCCAGGTTTTAGAAAAGCATGAAAAACTGCCGTATTTGCTTGTGAGCCGGAGTGTGGTTGTACGTTGGCATACTCTGCTCCAAAAAGAGCTTTTGCTCTGTCAATGGCAATTTGCTCAATGACATCTACCACTTCGCATCCGCCATAATAGCGTTTTCCAGGATAACCTTCGGCATATTTATTGGTTAAAACAGAACCTGCCGCTTCCATGACTTGGTCACTTACAAAGTTCTCTGATGCGATAAGCTCCAAGCCTTGGATTTGTCTGTCTTGTTCTTCAAGAATAAGGTCAAAAATTTGTTCGTCGCGTTGCATATTATGTTTAATTTAATAGTCGCAAAGGTACAAAAAAAGTGTTTGAGTTTTATGGTTTGGAAATTAAAACGATAAGTTTGGAAATTTAGTGATCTGTTATTTTTAGAGCCTGTTTAAAATTTATCTATCACTTATTATAATAGTAGAAATTTCTTTATTATTTTTTTAATAATAAAACAATGGTTTGTTTGTCTATTTTATCGAGTCATACAAAAATGAAGAAAAAGTATTATCTTCGTATCAATCCCGAAAACTTTTGGGATACTAAATTTGTAATTTGGTTCTTCGATTGAGTGTTAGTACTAAAAACCGCTCCCTCGCAAAGCCGTAAACCGTTTCCTAATTCCTAAAATAAATGATTCTTATAAAATGTTTATCTTCCAAACAAACCATAATGATTCTCTTTTGTAAAATGCAAAACTTCACCTATATCTTTTTACTTTTCTTATCGGTTCAGCAAATAGTTGCACAGGAATTTACAAAACGTGATTCACTGCAAGGAGGACTGCCTTTTGAACGGACCTCTTATGATATTTTAAATTATTATTTAAACATAAAAGTTGATGTAGAAAATAAGTCTATTTCAGGATTTAATAATATTATCTTTGAAGTTAAAGCTCAAACCCCTGTAATCCAATTAGATTTATTTGAGAATATGCAGATAGACAGTATTACTTTCTTTAAATATTATGAAGAATCCCGAACTTGGACAGAAGAGCAATTTTCAAAGTTGACAAAAGATGACAATCCAACTTTAGAATATACACGTGAGCATGATGCTGTTTTTATTGAATTTCCATATCGTTTGGAAAAAGGAACTAAACACATGATTACTTTTTATTATCATGGCAAACCTCTTGAAGCTAAAAATGCTCCTTGGGACGGCGGTTTCGTCTGGAAAGAAGACAGTAATGGAAAGCCATTTGTAGGCGTAGCAGTCCAAGGAACCGGAGCAAGTTTATGGTATCCGTGTAAAGATTCGCAAAGTGATGAACCTGAATCTGCCATTATAAATATTGAAGTTCCTAAAGGTTTGGTAGCCGTTAGTAACGGACGCTTGGTAAAGCAATGGGATAATAAAGGAAGTTCCAATTATATATGGAAAGTAAACAACCCTATAAACAATTACAACATTACTTTAAACATCGGTGATTATGTAAGCATGACCGAAGAATATAAAAATCTGGATTTAAGTTATTACGTTTTACGTGAAAACGAAGAAAAAGCAAAAAAACATTTTGACGATGACGTAAAACCGATGCTGGATTGTTTTCAAGACAAGTTTGGAACTTATCCTTTTATGGAAGACGGCTATAAATTGGTTGAATCTCCCTATTTGGGAATGGAACACCAAAGTGCTGTAGCTTACGGAAACCAATATAAAAAAGGTTATTTAGGCAATGATATTTCGGGAAGTGGCGTAGGAATGTTATTTGATTTTATCATCATTCATGAATCGGCTCACGAATGGTTTGGCAACAGCATTACCTCAAAAGACATTGCCGATATGTGGATTCACGAAAGTTTTACCACTTATGCCGAAAGTGTTTTTGTTGAGTGTCAATGGGGTTATGAAAAAGCACAACAATATATCAACGGACAAAACCGAATGGTCGAAAACCGCAAACCGATTGTCGGGCAGTTCGGAGTGAACCTTAAACCCAAAAGTAGCGATATGTATTATAAAGGTGCGTTGATGCTCAACACTATTCGTCACATTATTAATGACGATGCTGCCTGGTGGGAATTATTAAAAACGTTTGCCATGACCTATCGCCATAAGATTATTGAAGGTAAAGATGTTATTTCGTTTTTTAACAGACAAAGTGGGTTGAACCTTACTCCTATTTTTAAACAATACCTCGAATATCCTAATCTTCCGGTTTTGGAAATTACTCAAAAAAAGAAAAATAAGGTTTATGCCCGTTGGATTACCGATGTAGAAAACTTTGAAATGCCTATATATTATGGGGAGAAAGCAACAAACATTTCCAATAATTGGACAGTATTAAGCAATATAAAATCGGTTAAAGATTTGAATATCAATACGGATAAAACACTTTGTACAGTAAAAAAAATTAATTAACCTTTAAACTTAGAAAGCGTTTCTTTTCGGATTACTTTTCCGGTTGGTGTTTCTTCAAACTTCTTTACAAAATATACTTCTTTTGGCTTTTCATATTTGTCTAAAACATCAAAAACAGTATCTTCTATCTTAAAAGGCTCGCTTTCAACAAAAAGAATTAATTTTTCACCCAAGACAGCATCTGGTTTTCCAATAACAAAATATCTTGCCGGAATTCTGCCAATGAGTTTCTCTTCAATCTGCTCGGGAATAAATTTGATACCTCCACTATTTATAACATTGTCATAGCGTCCTAACCAAATAAACTCTTTTTCTGAAATCATTTTTACAATATCATTGGTTTCAATTAGTTCAGAAGAAATGCTCAAAGCCTTGATTATTAAACAATTATTATCATCTTGTGAAATCATTACGTTAGGAAAAACGGTAAAAGCCTCCTCTCCCACTCTTTTTGCCGCTATATGCGTAATGGTTTCTGTCATTCCGTAGGTTTCGTATATTTCAGCATCTATTTTTAAAAGTTTTTTCTCAAGAGTCTTTGCTATCTTGGCTCCGCCGATAATCAGTTTTTTTAACTTGTGTAAAGTATCTAAAGAATACTGTGCCTGCATCGGAGTCATCGCAGAAAAATCATAATCACCTTCTACCCTTTCAAGCGGTTTTAAACTTGGCGAAACAAAATCTATTTCAAGCCCTAAGATAAAGCCACGCACAAACATCATTTTGCCTGCAACATATTTTGCCGGAAGACAGTGCAAAACCGTATTACCCGGTTCGAGTCCAAAAAACTCTCCCGTTGCCAATGCAGAATGAACCATTGCTTGTTTGTTGATTCTGATAGTCTTGGGTTCTCCGGTACTACCCGAAGTAAACATTTCTATATAGTCTTTTTCATCAAACCAATCTAAAAGAAACATCCCTACGGGTTTTTCAAAATCTTCTCCTTCCTTGATAAAGCTATACGCAATCCTGCATAAATCTTCGCGTGTGAGCGAAAACCCATTGAGTTTGAATCTCTCATGGACGTTTTGATAGCTTATACTTACTGTTTGTTGCATCGATTTTTAATTTTAAACAGCCGACAAATTCACAGAACCCATCAGTTTTTCTTTCCAGTTTTTCCAGCCGTATTTTTTACCAAAAATATATAAAAGTATTGGGAAAATAATAAAAACAGGAATCAAAGATTCAGAAACCGCAGAAGGTTCAGAAACATCTTTCAAAATAGAATGGGTTTGAAAAGCTGTCCAATCTGCAGTAATGAGCAAGGCTCCAATAAGATTATTAGCAGCATGAAACCCCAATGCCAACTCAAGCCCGTCATCCATTAAAGTCATAATTCCCAGAAAAAAACCTGTTCCGATATAATAAATCATAATAACACTACCTAATTTATCAACCTCAGGATTGGCAACGTGCATCAGTCCAAACACTACAGAAGTAATTATCAACGGAATTAGTCTGCTTCGAGTAACAATACCTATTCCTTGCATAAGATACCCCCTGAATAGATATTCTTCAAAACTGGTTTGTAGTGGAATCAGAATAATTGCAACTACAGCAAACGGCAGGAATTTTTCAAGATTGAATTGCACAACATAATCATCGGGATTTATAAAATAAAAAATTAGTGTAAATGATACCGTAATAATCCCCCAGACAAAAAATGAGAACAAGATTCTTGACCAATCAACTTTTTTCCTCGAAGTAGTAAGACTTCTAATGGTTTGGTTATGAACAATTTTCACCCATAATAACAAGAAAATACACCCTATAGAAAGTGGCCCAACCAATATAACAAATGTAGCAGTATGCCCTATTTGGTCAATCATATCTTTGAGTATAGCTTGGGTATCTGTACCCGAAGACATAAAGTAGTTTAAAACAATTATACCAAGAAATGCCAAAGGAATAATTAAATATAATATGAAATTAAAATTTTTATTGTAAGCTTGCTTTATATACATGATATAGTTTTTTTAAAACACCTTTCAAATATAGGTTTTGTATATGGTTTATTACATTTATTTTAACAAAAAATAAAAAGCGAATACTTTAATTTGCATTAAAACAACTGCTCATGATAACAATTTTACATAACCCAAGATGTGGAAAATCAAGAGAATGTATGGTATTTGCTGAGGAATCAAATCAGGAAATTATTGTACGAAAATATCTTGACAATCCGCTCACCCATCAGGAAATTAAAGATTTAATCAAGCTGCTCAATATAAAGCCCGTCGAGCTTGTCAGGCAAAAAGAGAAAATCTGGATAGAAAACTATAAAGGCAAATTACTTACAGATGACAAAATCATTAATGCAATGGCTGAAAATCCTATTCTGATAGAAAGACCTATTGTAATTAAAGGAAACAAAGCCGTTATTGCACGTCCTGCTGAAAAAATATTCGAATTAATTTAGATTTCTTCTAAGAATCATTTAACAAATCTTTGTGAACAGTAGCTTAAACCTAAGTCTAAATTTGCTGTCTTAAAAAAACGAACCAAACTTTATCATTTGATGAAAAACTCATTTTTCTTTTCTTGTGTATTGTTGCTTACTGCTTTTTTCAGTTTTGCACAACAACGTCCCGAAGCAAATAAAATAATCCTTAGCGGAAAAGTAGTCGAGTCAGGAACTAACCTTCCGCTTGAATATGCTACAATTATTCTTCAAAGACCCGATTCTGAGGTCGTCGTAACCGGAGGAATAACTGACGATAAAGGAGATTTTAATATAGAGGCAAACGTCGGGACTTATGATATTAAAATTGAATTTATTTCTTTTAAAACTATCGAAATAAAACGAAGAAATCTTTCCCAAAACACCAATCTTGGAACACTTACTTTATCTGTTGAAGCCAACATGCTTGAAGGTGTAAACATCATTGCAGAACGCTCTACTGTTGAAATGAGATTGGACAAAAGAGTTTATAACGTTGGGCAAGATATGATGGTAAAAGGAGGAACCATTAGCGACGTTCTTGACAACGTTCCGTCTGTTACCGTTGATATTGAAGGAAATGTAAGCCTTCGCGGAGATGATAATGTGCGTATTTTAATTGACGGAAAACCATCGGGATTAGCAGGTATAAATATTGCCGATGCTTTAAAAATGCTTCCGGCAGATTCTGTAGAAAAAATTGAAGTTATCACAAACCCGTCAGCAAGATATGAAGCCGAAGGTGGTGGCGGAATCATCAATATCATTCTTAGAAAAGGTAAAAACAACGGAATCAACGGAACACTTGTTGCTACTACGGGAGATCCGGCGAATCACGGACTGAGTGCCAACATCAACTACAAAACAGACGAATTCAATATTTTTACAACACAAGGATATAATCACAGAGGCTCGAACGGAAACTCTATGAATGACATAGAAAACCTGAATCCCAACACCGGCGAAACAACCGGTTTTATCAAAGAAAGAAGAACTAACGAAAGACTCAGCAAAGGATATAACGGGGTTTTTGGTGTAGAATGGAATCTTGCCAAAGACATCACGTGGACAAATAGCGTTTCTTACAGAAAAAGCAGCAGAACAAATCCTACCAATGTTTTTATTAATTACTTTAATCCTGATATGGATTTGTTGTCAAGAACCTCAAGAGACAATTATGATGTGAGTGATGATGAAGACATCGATTATTCAACTAATTTCACTAAGAACTTTAAAAAAGATGGGCATAAACTTTCAATAGATGCCTCTTTTTCTCTAAATAAAGACCGTGATAATGCAGATATATCTTCAAAAGATTTGATTCTAAATAATGTCTTTAAAGAAGAAAGAACTTCGAGTAACCAAAAACAACAACGCAATATGGTGATGGTTGATTATGTGTTACCTATTGGCGAAAACAGTCAGTTTGAAGCTGGGTATAGAGGTAATTTTGTTGACTTAACAACCGATTACAAAGTAGAAAATTTTAACGAAACTTCTCAAATATGGGAAAATGACACTTCATATTCAAACATTTTGGGATATGCAGAAAATGTAAATGCTTTCTATACGCAGTTTGGAAGCAAAATCGGAAAACTTTCATACATGGCAGGGCTTCGTTGGGAAGATACTAAAGTCGATATAAACCAGTTTACACATCAGATTTTCAGAACTAAAAAGTATAACGATTTTTTCCCAAGTGCCTTTTTAAGTTATGAATTTTCTGATAATACAAATGTTTCATTAAGTTATAGCAGACGAGTATCAAGACCACGTTCTCGTTCTATAAATCCGTTTTCAAACCTATCAAGTAACGTATCGTTATTCAGAGGAAATCCAGATTTAGACCCATCATTAACAGATGCTATAGACTTAGGTTTCTTACAAAGATGGAACAAATTGACTTTAAGCAGCTCAATGTACTTTAACCATACAAAAGATGCCGAACAATATGTAAGATATGTTGAAGAAATAAACGGAATAGATGTATTGATTACTTCACCAGTAAATTTAGGTGTCAGAGAGCGTTTAGGTTTCGATTTTACTCTAAATTATAACGCATATAAATGGTGGAGATTAAACGGTAGTTTGAACTTTTTTAGAAACGAAACCAAAGGTGATTATACCTATTATGATTTAAGCAACAACCTTGTTGTAGAAAATTTTGACAATGTTGCATATTCCTGGTTTGCAAGAGTTACTTCAAGAATTACGCTTCCTTACAAAATAGAATGGCAAACCAATGCTACTTATAATGCTCCGCAAAAAAATGCACAAGGAAAATCTAAAGGTATAGCACATGCTAATCTGGCATTCAGCAAAGACATTTTAAAAGAAAAAGCAACGATAACATTAAATGTTCAAGATGTGTTCAATTCGAGAAAACGGATTTTTGAAACCAATTTGCCAACACAAAATACTTTTTCTGAAATGCAGTGGAGAGAAAGACAGATTTCGCTTTCGTTTACCTATCGTTTCAACAAACAAAAAGAAAGAGAAAGAGAACGCCAAGGCAGAGATGACCGTGGTGGAGATGAAGAATTTATGGGATAAAAACCAAGATTGTAAAAAACTCCTTGTGCAAAATGTGTAACAAGGAGTTTTTTTGTTTTGGAGGCAATACTTATTCAAAGTCTATCTGAAAGCTTTGTAAAAACGCAACCGATTTTTGTATATCATAATGCAAAATTCTGTCTGCGTGAACTAATGGCACTTCTTCTCTGAAAGATTTTAGGAACATTTCGATAAAATCACTTGATTTCAGCGGTCTTCTAAACTCAATAGCTTGCGAAGCATTCATCAATTCAATCGCTAAAATCCGTTCAATATTTTCAATAATTTTTGATGCTTTGGTCGCTGCATTAGCTCCCATACTCACATGATCTTCTTGACCGTTGCTCGAAACGATACTGTCAACAGATGCCGGTGTTGCCAATTGTTTATTCTGACTTACAATACTTGCAGCCGTATATTGCGGAATCATAAATCCGGAATTAAGACCGGGATTTTCTACCAGAAACGCAGGAAGATTTCGCAAGCCGGAAATCAACTGATAGGTGCGTCTTTCAGAAATATTGCCCAATTCTGCTAAAGCAATACCGAGAAAATCTAACGTTAACGCCAATGGCTGTCCGTGAAAATTTCCACCGGAAACAATCATATCGCTTTTAATAAAAATATTTGGATTATCGGTAACTGAATTGATTTCGGTCTTAAAAACTTTTCGAACATAATCTATTGCATCTTTTGAAGCTCCGTGAACTTGTGGCATACAACGAAAAGAATACGGGTCTTGCACATGTTCTTTGGGTTGTGAAATAATTTCACTGCCATCCAAAAATCCTTTGATTCTCTGTGCCGTTTCAATCTGTCCTTTGTGTGGACGAATGAGGTGTATCAATTCGTGAAAAGGTTCAATTCTACCGTCAAAGGCTTCAAGCGAAATGGTTCCTATTAGATCTGCCAAATACAAGATTTTTTCTGCTTTCAAAAGTACATAAACACCATAAGCACTCATAAATTGAGTCCCGTTAAGCAAAGCCAAACCTTCTTTAGATTTTAATTTTACAGGTTGCCAGCCAAAGTGTTTCAACACTTCAGAAGATGATGTTTTCTTTCCGTTAAAATAAACATCACCCTCCCCTATTAACGGCAAACTTAAATGAGCCAGCGGTGCCAAATCTCCCGAAGCTCCCAAAGAGCCTTGCGTATAAATGACAGGCATCACATCGTGATTGTAAAAATCTATCAGCCTTTCTATCGTTTCCAACTGCACACCGGAATTTCCATAACTCAACGATTGTATTTTTAGTAATAAAATAAGTTTTACAATCTCATTTGGCACTTCATCACCAGTTCCACAAGCGTGTGATTTCACAAGGTTTTCCTGAAGTTTTGACAGATTTTCATTAGAAATTTTGATGTTACAAAGCGAGCCAAACCCTGTGTTTATACCGTAAACGGGTTCTGTTTGAGATTCCATTTTGTTGTCAAGATAATCGCGACATTTTCGAATATTTATCTTGGCTTCTTCTGACAAATCAAGTGGCTTGTTTTCTAATAATATTTCTCTAACCGTTTCTAAAGAAAGTACATCCGAACTTATATAATGATGATTCATAAAGCAGTGTTGTTAAATCATCAAAATTCTGCAAACCCAAAGAGAAAAACAAGTTTATTTATAGATTTTTTTGAGTCTCATCATCGCTGTCTCTCCAGTTGATACCAATGATTTCATTTATAATTAATTCAACATCTAATTTACCCATTCTTTTTCTGAAATAAAACAAATCAGTCTGTTCGCAAGGAATTCACGGCACAAAAAAATTTCTCCACAGAAATATTGGTAAAAATTATATTCCCCTATTGTTCTAAAAACACTCACATCAGAAATATTGTGTACATACTTGAGCTAGGCATGAACTTCAAACATACAAAATCTTGCAATTATTTCAAAATAACCTACTGCTTAACCTGCTGATTATCATCGCCTTAACCTCCTTTTTAATAACTAATAAATTGATTTTCAAATACATAAAAAAGTCTTTCAAAAAATTGAAAGACTTTTTACTTTTTATCTCAAAAAGAAATTATCCGATAACCTCTTTTACTTTTTTACCGATTTCGGCAGGAGAATCAACTACATGAATACCATTTTCTCTCATGATTCGTTTTTTGGCTTCGGCAGTATCATCTGCTCCACCAACAATGGCTCCGGCATGTCCCATTGTACGACCTTTGGGGGCAGTTTCTCCGGCAATAAACCCGATAACCGGTTTGCGATTTCCATCTTCTTTAATCCATTTAGCTGCATCGGCTTCTAACTGACCACCAATTTCACCAATCATGATGATAGCTTCTGTTTCGGGGTCATTCATCAACAATTCGACAGCTTCTTTGGTAGTTGTTCCAATAATTGGATCACCACCAATACCAATGGCAGTTGTGATGCCTAATCCTTGTTTGACCACTTGGTCAGCCGCTTCATAAGTAAGTGTTCCTGATTTTGAAACAATTCCAACTTTTCCTTTTTTGAAAACAAATCCGGGCATGATACCAACTTTAGCTTCTTCCGGTGTGATTACTCCCGGGCAGTTAGGACCAACTAAACGACAACCTTTATCTTTTATATAATCATATACTTTAATCATATCTGCTACCGGAATTCCTTCAGTGATTGTGATGATAACTTTTATTCCGGCATCGGCAGATTCCATAATGGCATCGGCAGCAAAAGCAGGTGGCACAAAAATAATAGATGTATCTGCTCCGGCTTTTTCCACAGCTTCTTTTACTGTATTAAATACTGGTTTATCCAAATGTGTAGAACCTCCTTTTCCTGGAGTTACCCCTCCTACAACATTTGTTCCGTATTCAATCATTTGAGAGGCATGGAAAGTTCCTTCACTTCCTGTAAATCCTTGTACAATTATTTTTGAATTTTTGTTGACTAAAACGCTCATGATATATTTGTTGTTTAATGTTATTTTAAAATCATTAGGCAAAAATAATGTTTTTACTGCAATTTATTCAAGAGTTTTTGTGAAATCACATTAATTTGATATAGAAGTTTTTTTCATTTTTTTTGTTTATGAAAAAGTAACTTCATATTCAGAAGCTATTTAAAATTATCTAATAATTTTTTTATGCTTCTTTTGGGTCATAACTGTGTTAAATTTTAAAACGATAGCTCTGTTATCCTTTAAAAATTTGCCTTGTTCCGCTTCAAAAATAAGCTATAGACATTTTTACAATACAAATTTAAACAGGCTCTTAAAGAATTGGAATTAATCGGATTATTTTAGTTTTTCCAAAATATCCGGAATCCTTCTGATATGTGCTAATTCCTTTAGTTTTTTGCGAGATTCATCTGCCGGATAACCAAAATAAACTTTGCCTCCTTTAAGTGATTTTGCTACTCCGGATTGTGCTAAAACAACCGCTTTCGCTCCGATAGTGATTCCGCTTGTGGTTCCAACTTGTCCCCAAAGTGTGACTTCATCTTGAATGATTACGCATCCGGCAATTCCGGTTTGAGAGGCAATCAGACATTTTTTTCCTATTATGGTGTCGTGCCCGACCTGAATCATATTGTCCATTTTCGTTCCTTCTCCGATAGTTGTATCTCCCGTAACTCCTCTGTCAATCGTACAGTTTGCTCCAATTCCGACATTGTTTTCGATAACAACCCGACCTCCTGAAATCAGTTGGTCAAAGCCTTCGGGACGTTTCTTGTAATAAAAAGCATCTGCTCCTAAAACCGTTCCGGAATGGATAATTACATTGTCTCCGATAATCGTATCGTCATAAATCGAAACATTAGAATGAATCAGACAATTTTTTCCGATAACTACGTTATTTCCGATAAAGCAGTTGGGTTGAATAATGGTGTTTTCTCCGATTTTGGCACTTTCGGAAATCGAAACATTTGAAGATTGAAAAGGCTTGAAATGTTTTGTCAGTTTATTAAAATCCCGAAAAGGGTCATCAGAAATAAGCAATGCTTTTCCGTCAGGGCAATCTACTTCTTTGTTGATTAAAACAATAGTTGCTTTGGATTGCAGAGCTTTATCGTAATATTTCGGGTGGTCAACAAATACAATATCTCCCTTTTCCACAACGTGGATTTCGTTCATTCCCAAAACAGGAAAATTTTCATCTCCCACAAATTTACAGGAAATGATTTCGGAAATTTCTTTTAATGAATAGGTGCGGTTGAATTTCATTATTGATTGTGGGTTTTAATTAGTTGTTGGTAGTTTTTTATTCATTCAGTTTGTTTTTCAAGTCCATTCGTTCGTGTAATATTCTAACAACTTCAATTCTATCTTTGGAAATGACTTGATAGAAAATAATGTGTTTTCCCGTCCTCAATCCAAGCAGGTTATTGCTTATTCCTTCATATTCTTTTCCGAGTTCCGGGGTTTTTCCAATTTGTGTACAAGCAAATTCTAACGCTAAATAATATTTGTCAGCCTGTTTTTCCGACCATTCTTCAAAAGTGTAAAACCAAATATCATTCAAGTCGTCAATGGCTTCTTGCCTTAAAATAACATTAGCCATTTTTTCTTTTTTGCTCTTTTAGGTTTTTCAAATTTTCTTTGAAGTCGAAATTTTCAACAAGTGGGCTGTCAATTCCTTTCTGAATTGCAGCTCTCAAAGCTATTACTTTATTTTCTTCGTCTTCTAAAAGTCGAAGACCTGCCCGAATAACTTCACTAACATTTTTATAACGTCCTGCCGATACTTGACTACTTACAAACTGGTCAAAATAGCTTCCAAGTGATATTGATGTGTTTTTCATTTTTTTAAACTTTCTCCAAAGTTACCAAATTTTGGTAATTGCACAAATTTTTATCTTATGCTTTTTCGATTTAGACGACACATAGCAAAGCTAATTTATTGGCTTTTTTGAGACAATAGAAGTACAAAAGTTCAATTCAGACTTAATCTGCCATTTTGCACAGTTTATGTGATACGACCGCCCTTATTCCCACAAAGGTTCGTTTTTCCAATTATTTAGAAATCCGAGTTTGTATATTGGAATATTCGGGTTGTTTTTATACAAGTCTATAATCTTAGTTTTAATTTGGTGTCTTGGATTCACTTCATTGCATAAATAAAACATACAGGAAATTATTAAGAACGTTTTTTTGGTTTGAACTTGTGTCAAAGGATTGGCAAACCATTGTCCTGTAGGATTGTTTATGTTTTCCGTTGGTCTTTTAACCATATTTCTACTCCATAACCTTGAATGATGAGCAATGATATTTCTGACATAAGTAATTGCTTCCAACCAACTGGATAATTCACTATGTAAATTCAATCCCATTTCTTTGGCAATTGCAGATTTTTCGGGAAGTTGGTGTTTTAGGTTTTTATATAATTTAGAAAGAGTGTTCTTCGAGGTTTTTCCTTTCATACAAGAACGTACCACTTCTTTGTCTGAAAGCATTTTTGCTACAGATTTGATAACTTTTATCCTTATTGATTATAACCTTATTTATATCACATGGATAGTAAATTATTTTTTATTGTAAATTGTGGATTTTTTAATTAGTTGAAAAACTAATATTTTGGTAATTTTTTACAGTTGTTCGGTTTTCTTTCTAAAGAATAATTTTCCAAAAACATAAACCAATAATGAAATAAGTAAAGAGAATACAAATCCTGTAATGAAAGAAAAGTTTCTTCCGACATCATTGTTTTGTTTTTTCATTACTGCATTTAGCTCTTCTGTTAGTTCATTTTCATTAAAGAATCCGTCATTATTTAAGTCTAACCGATGTAACTCAAGTTGATAAAAAATACTGTCGTAAAAAGCTTTGCCAACAATAATTAGATATAAAATAAAAAAGACAGAAACCGAAATCCAAAATATCCTTTTCTTTTTAAATAACTTTTTTCGATTAAAGAAAATCAATAAGAGTCCAATAAAGGATGCTATACTTGGTATAATTAGATGATATGGGATTTCAATTTTTTCCAAATTTATTATTCAGTAAAAATTACATACAACAAGATAAAAAATGTCCGAATTGCTAAATCCGGACACTTTAAATATTTTCAAAATTACTCCTTAATTCTTTCCATATAAGCTCCTGTAGCTGTATCAATTCTGATTTTATCTCCTTCGTTGATAAATAGCGGAACGTTGATAGAAGCTCCTGTTTCAACTTTTGCAGGTTTTGTAGCATTGGTAGCTGTATTTCCTTTTACACCCGGTTCGGTATAAGTTACTTCCAAAACGATAGAAGCAGGCATATCAACAGCCAAAGGCATATCGGTTTCGGTATTGATTTGCACCATTACGTTGGTGCCTTCTTTTAATAATTCGGGAGCATCAAGTACGTTTTTGTTAAGCGTAATCTGCTCAAACGTTTCCGTATTCATAAAGTGAAAATCATCTCCTTCTGCATATAAATACTGAAAAGTATGTGTTTCTACTCTTACCGTATCAATTTTATGTCCTGCCGAAAAGGTGTTTTCAAGCGTTCTTCCGGTAGTTAAACTCTTCATTTTTGTTCTTACGAAAGCGGGTCCTTTTCCCGGTTTTACGTGTAAGAATTCCACAATCTTGTAAATGTCGTGGTTGAATTTAATACATAATCCGTTTCTGATGTCTGCAGTGGTTGCCATTGTATTTTTAGTTTATTTGTGTAATTTATAATTTATTTTAATACGCTCCTGTATAACCTTTCATAATTCCACGTGAAGAATTTCTGATAAATTGAATAATTTCGTCTCGTTCGGGTGTTGCCGTCATTTCGGCTTCTATAATTCCAAGTGCCTGAGTTGTGTTGTAATTTTTCTGATATAAGATTCTGTAAACCTCCTGAATTTCTCTGATTTTGTCTGAAGTAAATCCACGACGACGCAATCCTACAGAATTTATCCCCACATAAGAAAGCGGTTCTTTGGCAGCTTTGGTAAACGGCGGGACATCTTTTCTAACGAGAGAACCTCCCGAAATCATGGCATGGTCACCGATATTAATAAATTGGTGTACGGCAGCAAGTCCGCCAATTATAGCATATTCACCTACGGTAACATGACCTGCCAATGCTACTCCGTTTACGATTATGGCATTGTCACCTATATGACAATCATGTGCAATGTGTGCTGTAGCCATTATTAAACAGTTTTTCCCTATTATTGTTTGTCCGGAAGCAACAGTTCCACGGTTTATGGTTACACATTCTCTTACAGTCGTATTGTCATTGATTATTGCCAAAGATTCTTCTCCGCCAAATTTTAAATCCTGTGGAATCGCAGATATTACAGCTCCGGGAAATATGTTACAATTTTTTCCAATTCTGGCTCCTTCCATAATGGTTACATTAGAGCCTATCCAAGTTCCTTCTCCTATCACCACATTATTATGAATGGTTGTAAAAGGATCTATTACTACATTTCTGGCAATTTTTGCTCCCGGATGAACGTATGCTAATGGTTGATTCATTGTCTTGTATGTTTTCGGTTGTCAGTTGTTGAAAATTTCACTACTTGAACTGACAGTTAAATTACTCTGTTTTTATTTTTTTTCTAATTGAAGTGATTTAAACTTTTTTCAATTGGCTAGAAAAAGATAATTCTTTTCATAACTTCTAATTCTTTGTCTTAATACTTAGAACTTCAATCTTAATACTACTTTGCCTTTACGATTTGAGCCATAAGCTCTGCTTCGGTCGCAATTTTTCCGTTTGCATAAGCGTAAGCCTGCATGTGGCAGATTCCTCTACGTATCGGGGTCAGCAATTCCAGTTTAAATATTAATGTATCTCCGGGCTGAACTTGCTGTTTGAATTTCACGTTATCTATCTTCATAAAATATGTTAGATAATTTTCCGGGTCAGAAACGGTGCTTAAAGCTAAAATTCCACCTGCTTGTGCCATCGCCTCAATTTGAAGAACTCCCGGCATTACGGGAGCTCCCGGAAAATGTCCAACGAAAAACGGTTCATTCATTGTTACGTTTTTCATTCCCACCACGTGTTTGTCTGATAATTCCAAAATTCTGTCCACCAACAAAAATGGAGGTCTGTGTGGCAACACATTCATAATCTGAACGATATCCATAAGTGGCGGTTGGTTCAAATCATAAACAGGGACATTATTTCGTTCTTCTATTTTAATGATTTTAGACAGCTTTTTTGCAAATTGTGTATTTACGAAATGTCCAGGTTTGTTGGCAATTACTTTTCCTTTTATTCTTGTTCCTACCAAAGCCAAATCGCCAATTACATCAAGTAGCTTGTGTCTTGCTGCTTCATTTGGAAAGTGCAATGTCAAATTATCTAAAATCCCATTGGGTTTAATCGAAATTTTATCTTTTCCGAAAGCTACCTTCAAATGTTCCATTGTTTCGGGTGAGATTTCTTTATCCACATAAACAATAGCATTATTCAAATCTCCTCCTTTAATGAGTCCGTTCTGTAAAAGTGTCTCCAATTCGTGAAGAAAACTAAAAGTTCTTGCATTGGCAATTTCATCTTTAAATTCTGAAATTGACTTAATAGATGCGTTTTGTGTTCCCAAAACTTTCGTTCCAAAATCAACCATTGCCGTAACCTGATATTCATCTGCAGGCATAACGATAATCTCACTTCCCGTTTCTTCGTCCGTATAGGAAATAACCTCTTTTACAGTATAAATCTTCTGCTCTGCATCTTGCTCGACAACTCCTGCTTTTTCAATTGCTTCCACAAAATATTTAGAAGACCCGTCCATAATCGGAGGCTCTGAAGCATTCAGTTCAATAATAATATTGTCCAAATCACAACCTACACAAGCAGCCAAAACGTGTTCGGAAGTCTGAATTTTTACTCCTTTTTTTTCAAGGTTTGTACCTCTTTGCGTATTTACCACATAATTGGCATCTGCCTCAATTACAGGATGACCTTCCAAATCCATTCGGACAAAAGTAAATCCGTTGTTAATAGGTGCAGGTTTTAAAGTCATCGTAACCTCTTTTCCTGTGTGTAGTCCGACACCTTTAAGTATGATTTCTTCTTTTATGGTTTTTTGCTTAGCCATATTTTTTTGTTTTTTTAGCCACGGATTAAAGGGTTTCCCAGATTTTTAACACTTTAAATCTGTGGCAAATTTAATCAGATATTTTCTTTTTTATTTCTTCCAAATCAGCTACAATTTTCGGAAGATTTTTGAAATGAACAAATGATTTGGCAAAATCCCCGTATCCAAAAGCAGGACTTCCCTGAACCACATCTCCATCGGGAAGACTTTTTCCGATTCCCGATTGAGCCTGAATTTTTACACCGTTTCCGATGGTGATATGACCTACAATTCCGACTTGTCCTCCGATAAAACAATTTTTACCGATTTTGGTCGAACCTGCAATTCCCGTTTGAGAAGCGATAACCGTATTTTCTCCAACTTCCACATTGTGAGCAATTTGTATTTGATTGTCTAATTTTACTCCTTTTCGGATAATCGTACTTCCCAAAGTTGCTCTGTCAATACTTGTCAAAGCTCCAATTTCGACATTATCTTCGATAATCACGTTTCCGATTTGAGGAACTTTGCTGAATGTTCCGTCTTCGTTAGGTGCAAAACCAAATCCGTCCGAACCGATAATTGCTCCGGAATGAATCGTACAGTTGTTTCCGATAACCGTTTCAGAATAAATTCTTACTCCTGCAAACAAAATGGTGTTGTCTCCAATTGTTACGTTATCTCCTACAAAACAATTCGGATAAATTTTCACTTTTTCTCCGATTTTCACATTTTTTCCGATGTATGAAAAAGCTCCTAGATACAGATTATCTCCGTATTTTACGTTTTCCGAAACAAACGAAGGTTGTTCAATTCCCGATTTCATCAATTTTACCTGATTATAATATTCCAACAATTTTGAAAACGATTTATAGGCATCTTCGACTTTGATTAGCGTAGTCGAAATATCACCTTCGGGGACAAAAGTCTTGCTTACGATTGTAGCCGTTGCCTTTGTTGTATAGATATGGTGTTCGTATTTTGGATTTGCCAAGAAAGTCAAAGCTCCGTCTGAGCCTTCTTCTATTTTAGAAAGTTGAAAAACTTCGGCTTGTGAGTTACCTACGATTTCACCCTCTAATATATCTGCTATTTGTTGTACGGTAAATTTCATCTTGGCAAAAATATAAAATTTTAAAGAACCTTTTTAACTTTTTGTTAAATAACCTAAATCAACTTTCTCTCACTTCTTTTGGATAACATAAGTAATACTTTGTCACCTCTTCCGAAAGGGATTTAAGATACGATTTATCCGAAGCAGAAATCAAATCTTCTGTTTTTCCGTTTTTGTGTAAAATCAATATAGGTTCTGAAGTTTTGTCATAGGCTTTATTGCTAATTTTTCCTTTAAATATAAAGTATTTGGTCTCTTTGACTGATATGTTTTCTTTTTTTGAAAGTAAATCCTGAAGTTCTGAAATTCGTTCTTTAGAATTTTTTTCAAAGCTGATTTCGATTTTGAATAAATCCCGATTAATGAGCATTTGACTTAAACGACTCAACACATAATCTTCAGAACTTTGCCATTCTTTAAGTGCTGAAACCACATCATAATCGTCTAATTTTGAGAATTTTTCTAATACTTCATCATCAAAATTTGTTTCATTAATCTTATTTTCCAAAAAGAAAGGAAAAGCCGAGCCACAAGCCAAAACTTGACCGTTTTCAACAAGTTCTTTAGCTCTTTGAAGAGTTTTCATCAGCATTTGTTCGGCTACAATACTGGTTTTATGAAGATAAGCCTGCCAATACATCAATCGTCTTGCAACCAAAAATTTCTCAACCGAATAGATTCCTTTTTCGTCAATTACTAAGTTATCATCAACCACGTTAATCATCTGAATCAACCTTTCTGAATTGATATTTCCTTCGGCTACTCCCGAATAAAAACTATCCCTTTTCAGATAATCCATTCTATCCATATCAAGTTGTCCGGAAATAAGTTGATGCAAGAATTTTCGATGATATTTCCCTTTGAAAATTTCGATGGCTAATGATAGTTTTCCGTTAAAATCCCGATTGAGTTTATCCATAAACAATATCGAAATCTCCTCGTGGTGAATATTTACAATACTGTGTTCCATTGCGTGCGAGAAAGGTCCATGACCAACATCGTGCAACAAAATTGCCACATAAAGAGCCTGCTCTTCATCTGCCGATATTTCGACTCCTTTTTGTCGAAGCGATGCCACTGCTTTCTGCATCAAGTGCATGCACCCCAAAGCATGATGAAACCTTGTGTGATGAGCCCCGGGATAGACCAAATAGGACAATCCCATTTGAGTGATTCTTCTTAATCTCTGAAAATAACGGTGCTGAATCAAATCATAAATCAGCTCACTCGGAATAGAAATAAAACCGTAAATCGGGTCGTTAAATATTTTGAGTTTGTTGGTTTTGCCCACATTTTTAATTATTAACACACAAATATACAGAAATAGTTTGTCTGTAAATTTTCATTTTTACAATATCTTTAATAGTTCTGTCGTTTTTCATTTCTTAAATTGCAACAAAAATATACAACATGGGCACAATAAAAATTCTATGGGTAGATGACGAAATCGATTTGCTGAAACCACACATTCTTTTTTTAGAAAATAAAAATTATAAAGTAACAACTTGCAATAACGGTCGTGATGCTGTTGATATTTTTGAAGATGAAAACTTTGATATTGTTTTCCTTGACGAAAATATGCCGGGTATGACAGGATTGGAAACGCTTTCTGAAATGAAAGAAAAAAAATCAGCTGTACCAATCATTATGATTACTAAAAGCGAAGAAGAACATATTATGGAGGAAGCCATCGGTTCTAAAATTGCCGATTATCTTATAAAACCCGTAAATCCTAATCAGATATTGTTGGCTCTGAAAAAAAATCTTGACCATTCACGACTTGTTACCGAAAAAACAACACATGATTATCAGAAAGAGTTTCGTAAAATCGCAATGGATTTGGCAATGGTCAATTCTTATGAAGATTGGGTTGAGTTGTATAAAAAGCTGATATTTTGGGAAATAGAATTGGAAAATATTGAAGACTCGGGCTTAATTTCTATCTTAGAATCTCAAAAAACAGAAGCCAACATACAGTTCGGAAAATTTGTTGAAAAAAATTATGAAGATTGGTTTATCAATAAAGCAGACGCACCCGTTCTTTCTCATCAATTGTTTAGACAATATGTTGTTCCTGAAATTACCAAAAAAGACCGTCCGATACTTTTTGTTGTGATAGACAATATGCGTTATGACCAGTGGAAAGCCTTTGAAAGTGTTTTAAACAATCATTACAAACTCGAAAAAGAAATTCCGTATTTTTCTATTTTGCCTACTGCGACACAATATGCCCGAAATGCTATTTTTTCCGGATTGACTCCGCTTGAAATGGAAAAGCAGTTTCCGCAATACTGGAAAAACGATCCTGAGGAAGGCGGAAAAAACTTGTTTGAAGGTGAGTTTATAGCAGCACAACTCAAACGTTTAGGATTAAATATTAAAAGTGAATATTATAAAATTACCAATTATAAAGATGGTAAAAAATTGGTTGAAAATTTTAAAGGACTCAAAAATAACGACCTCACTACCATAGTTTACAACTTTGTAGATATGCTTTCGCATGCCAAAACAGAAATGGAAGTTGTCAAAGAATTGGCATCAAACGACAAAGCATATCGTTCTTTAACGCTCAGTTGGTTTAAAAATTCGCCTTTGCTCGAAATGATTCAACAGGCTCAGCAACTCAATTTCAAACTTATTGTTACCACAGACCACGGAACAATACATGTAAAAAATCCGTCTAAAGTAATTGGTGATAAAAACACAAGTCTGAATCTTCGTTATAAAACCGGACGAAGCCTTACTTATGAAGACAAAGATGTTTACGCAGTAAAAGACCCTAAAACTATCGGACTTCCGGCAATTAATATGAGTAGTTCATTTATTTTCGCTAAAAACGATTTGTTTTTGGCTTATGTCAATAACTATAATCATTATGTAAGTTACTACCGAAACACCTATCAACACGGTGGTATTTCGCTCGAAGAAATGATTATTCCGTTTTTGGTTTTTAACCCGAAATAAATATTTATTTTTTTCTGAACGAAATGAATAATAAAACTTATTATTAGCAGTTAGTTTGTCATTCCGTAGGAATCTAAAAAACCGTTGAGATTGCTTTGCCAGTTCGCTATCGCTCGTGTCCTACGGAATGGTTAACATTGTGCTTTTATTTTTTATTGAAGTGATTTTATTTAACCAAGTTCTTGTAAATAACACCGTCTTTTACAATTACTAAAAATTTCTTCTCCGGTTCTGTAATAACAGATAAATCCTGAATGGGGTTTCCATCGACCAACAAAACATCTGCCAATGCTCCTTCTTCTATGACACCAATTTTACCCGGATAAGGACTCCTCAAACCGGAAAGCTGTAAAAGTTCTCCGTTATCGCGAGTAATCATTTTTAAAATTTCGACATTGGTAAACCATGGTTGCAATTTCAGAATATAGTCATTCTGCTCTTTATTCAATTCGGGTTCAAATAAAAAATCTGTTCCCCAAGCTAATTTTACGTTTAATTTTTTTGCCAAAGGCCATATTTTTTTCTGACCTTCAATCACCGATTTTCTCTTTTCCTTACGTGTCTCTGCCATTTCAGGAGAAGATTCCAGCAGGTTTTGGAGACTCAGCCAAACTCCTTTTTCTACCATGAGTTTTAATGTTTCATCATCCAGTAACTGACCGTGTTCTACACACTTCACCCCTACTTCAATTGCTCTTTGCACAGCTCTTGTCGTGTAGGCATGAACCGTGACGTAAGTTCCCCAATCTTCGGCAGCTTCCACAGCGGCTTTCATTTCATCAAACGTATATTGAGTAACATCTACCGGGTCGTACGCAGAAGAAGTTCCTCCACCTGCCATTACTTTAATCTGACTGGCTCCGAATCTTAAATTTTCACGAGTTGCAGTAAGCACTTCGTCTCTGCCGTCGGCAATAAAAGTAGCACCAAATTCCTCTGCTCTGGAAGGTTTTCCAAAAAATCTTCTTGACCTTTCATTCGGAGTTCTAAAATCACCGTGTCCTGCTGTTTGACTTATGGTAGCTCCTGAGGGCCAAACCCTCGGTCCTTTCATCTTCTGGTTATCAATTGCTTCTTTTATAGGAAAAATAGGTCCACCCATATCTCTAATACCGGTAAAACCACGCATCAGCATAGCTTCAGCGGATTGTCCAATGAAAGTCATTGCTGTCTCCATATTAAAATCGGGGGACATCATTTGCTCCATAGTCAATGCACCAAAAGTAAGATGAACGTGTACATCTATCAAACCGGGCATCAGGGTTTTACCTTTCCCATTGATGTTAAC
Organism: Flavobacteriaceae bacterium; assembly: GCA_034005285.1. Classification (GTDB taxonomy): domain Bacteria; phylum Bacteroidota; class Bacteroidia; order Flavobacteriales; family Flavobacteriaceae; genus Flavobacterium. Next base: position 12,853 of record JAVEUZ010000021.1, on the reverse strand, counting down.
GACGTCTCCTGAAACTACAATGGGCTTAGCATCGATTTTCTCGATATTGTTTCCTTTAATAAAAACATTAACCGGCAGAGAAAGTTGTTGCGAACTACCATCGAAAACCCTAACATTTGAAAAAATAATCTGATTCTCATTTTTCCCCTGTGCCTTAACATCTATAATAAACATTGAAAACACTATAATCGAACTCAATAGGAAATTTTTTCTCATAATATTTATGATTTTTTTTGTAAATTTAATTGAAAAAAGTGTGATTTAGGTCTAAACAAAAATTATCTTTTTTACTTTCAAAAAGTCGGTGTTTATCTATAAATAAATCGTTTTGTTTATCTTTGCACTTTACAAAAACAAATCATCGATTATACGATTTGAAGATTCAACAGATAAATGAAAATCGAATTCTCTCTCAACGAAATAAACTTTGTTGCTCAGCAGGTTTTAGAACAAAATTCCAAAAAAGTAATTTTATTTAATGGTGAAATGGGAGCCGGAAAAACCACTTTTATAAAAGCTTTGGCAAAAGAAATTGGTGTTTCTGACGTAATAAGCAGTCCAACTTTCTCACTCATAAACGAATATGAAACCACAAATGGTGAGCCTGTATATCACTTTGATTTTTACCGTTTAAAAAATGAATCTGAAGCCCTTGATTTCGGTGTAGAAGATTATCTGTATTCAGGGAATTACTGTTTTTTGGAATGGCCTGAAAAAATCCGGAATCTCATTCCCGAAGAACACACTAACATTGAAATCAGGCTCTTGGAGAATGGAAATAGAGAGTTGGAAATGAAATAGTTTGACATGAAATATATTCTTAAAAGTCTGGTTTTGTACTTTCTTGTTAGCTCCTCTAATAGTTTTTTTTGAATCAGAAGGGTTACAATAAATCGAATGCATTAAAAATTATTGATTTTGCCACAGATTATCCGGATTAAAAGGATTTTTTTGTAATACATATACTCAAATCCATAAAATCTATTTAATCCGTGGCTACAAAAGTTTAAAATTCTTGTAAGAATAAATACAAACCACTTTTTTGGGTTTTGGATTACTCTCATAACACTTTCCATTTTTATTTGGTTTTTTAAACTTGATAATCCGTAACTATTGATTTTTATTTCGTCTGTAAAACATTCAAAAATATTTCATAAATTAGACAACTATTTTTATTTCTTGATTTATGCCGCTTACACCATTTTCATCACAGCAATTAATTCCACAGGAAGAAAAACTTGAAATTGCCCGACACAAAAGTGAGCTTTTTATCGGTATTCCAAAGGAAACTTCTTATCAGGAAAAGCGAATTTGTCTTACACCCGATGCCGTAAGTTCGTTAGTTTTGCACGGACACCGTGTAATGATAGAATCCGGAGCGGGCGAAAATTCGAGTTATAGCGATCAAGAATATAGTGATGCAGGAGCTCAAATAACACAAGACCCTAAAAAAGTTTTTTCGTGTCCGATGATTCTCAAAGTAGAACCACCAACTACGCAAGAAATAGAAATGATGAGTCCCAATACCACCATCATTTCTGCCATTCAGATTAAAACCAGAAAAAAAGAGTATTTTGAAGCACTTGCTAAAAAGAAAATAACAGCTTTGGCTTTTGAGTTTATCAAAGATGCCGACGGTTCATATCCAGCGGTAAAATCGCTTAGCGAAATTGCCGGAACTGCTTCAATACTTGTAGCTTCGGAACTGATGACAAACAACCAGTTTGGAAAAGGTCTTCTTTTTGGAAATATAACCGGCGTAGCTCCCACCGAAGTTGTGATTATCGGAGCTGGAACAGTAGCCGAATTTGCAGCCAGAACTGCTATTGGTTTGGGGGCAAATGTAAAAGTATTCGACAACTCAATTACCAAATTACGTAGATTACAAAATAATTTGAACCAGCGAATTTTTACTTCTACAATTCAACCCAAGATTCTTTTAAAGGCACTCCGCAGGTGCGATGTAGCCATCGGAGCTATGAAAGGAAAAGACCGTGCTCCTGTTCTAGTTACAGAAACTATGGTAGAGCACATGAAAAAAGGAGCTGTTATTGTGGATGTAAGCATTGACACAGGAGGGTGTTTTGAAACCTCGGAAGTAACTACGCACGAAAATCCAACTTTTATCAAGAATAATGTGATTCATTATTGTGTGCCAAATATCCCGTCAAGATATTCTAAAACAGCATCGCTTTCTATCAGTAACATCCTCACACCTTATCTTATACAGATTGCAGAAGACGGAGGTTTGGAGATTGCTATAAGACGTAATCAAGGACTCAAAGACGGTGTTTATTTTTATCACGGCATTCTCACTAACAAATCTATTGGAGATTGGTTTGGTTTATCTAACAGAGATATTAATTTAATTGTGTTTTAAAATTGAGTTGTGTATTTTTGTGCCAACTAATCATCCCTTAACACAGGACTTTTTACTTTATATTTTCAATGAAATTTCATCAGCGTTTTGCTTATTATCTTCTCGGATTGCTTCTCGGAGGTATTTTTGTCTATTATTTTCTGGGTGCCAAAGCCAAATCTCGAGGAGTCAGTTTTTGCTATCTTCCAAACTGTCGCGTACTAAAAGATTTGAGAAGTAAACCGTTTCATTATTCTGACGAAGCATCAAAAGTTTTGGCAGAATCATGGATTGACACCATAGATATTCGCAACACTCTGAACTATGGAGATGTTGACTTTAGCAAAAGTAACATAAAAACAGAAAACGGAAAAAAATATGTTATCGAAGGAAAAACGATACAACAAATTCCAATCGTTCTCGAACTGACAAACTATGAACAAAAGGTCATTTTAAACAAAATTACAAAAGCAACAGACTAATATTTTTTTTGTATTATATCTATGCTGTTGAACTTGATATTGTCTTTCTGAAATATATAGCCAAAACTATCAAATAAACCGCATAAGTTATAAAATGAGCCATAACCATACCTTCAGCACCAAAAATTTCTGAGAGAAACCAGCCGGATATAAATAAAACTATAAAAGACATTGCTTCTGTTATTAGAAATGCTTTGACTAATTTTTTGGCAAAAAACTCATATCCTAAAATTAGCGAAGCTGCTTTCAGCACATCACCTGCAAGCTGCCATACAAACAAATCTGCGACAGGCATAAAATCTTTACTAAATAGAATTTTAACAATATAATAACGTCCTAAATAGAGTAAAATGAGCAACAAAACAAAACTTGGTATAATTGTTTTATAATAATTTCTAAATATACCGCTCGTTTCCTGTTTTGATTGAGATTGCGAAAGTTGAGGCAAAAAATAAACCGTTAATAATGTAGAGATAAACATTATATAATAGGTAGAAATCCGGGACATTGTTTCCCAATATCCGGCTTCAGCCAATCCTGAGACATCAATAAGATGATTTCTGAGAATTAAAAACACTAACGGACTAACGATAGCCGTAAACAAAGACATTACCGTAAACGAATATAAATGTCCAAGTAGTTTTATATTGAATAACTTTGGGTTAATTCCTTTAAAAACAGATAGTTCTTTATTTAGATAAAATAGCGTAACCGGAAGTAACAATGTCGGTGATAAAATTAATGAAAGTAATGCACCAAGTGTATAAAGCTGTGTTACTAAAATTACTGTAAGAACAAGTCCCAAAATGTGTCCGGCTATATTGGTATAAATTACCTTTTTATATTTTCCCAATCCGTTTAGTACGGTTAGAAAAAAAATAGAAAGTGACTGCCAGGGCAAAGTGAAAGCAAAAACTTTTATAACTAAAATATAGGTACTATTTTTTTCAAAAAGCCATGAACCCCAATAATCTGCCAAAAAATAGAGTAAAAAACTCAACAATAAAGCTACCCCTAACAAAAGAAGTAATACTGTAGTGATAAAGGATTTTACTTTTTCTTGGTCGTCTTTATGAGAAGCGATAAAACGTATTATGCCATTTTGAAAACCAAGTGTGGAAACATTTTCTGTAAAAGAGACAAAGTTTCGCATATTCCCAACCAAAGCCATTCCGGAAGGTCCGACAAATACTGCCAAGATTTTAGCAGAAACAATGCCGGCACAAATTTTTATCAGTACGCTAAAACTATTTAGCGAAGCTATCTTAAAAACAGAATTTTGAAATATTTGTTGGAGTAATTTCAAGCTTCAGGTTTATACACTTGACAGTTTTTTATCGTCAAGTCTTGTTAATAATTATTTAAAACATCAATTATGACAGAAACCTCTTCATCAGTCAAAACAGGACTTATCGGAATACTCAAAACTTGGTTGTGAATTTGTTCGGTTATCGGAAGCGATAGATGCGAAAAATCTTTCATAGCCTTTTGTTTGTGAGGTGCAATCGGATAATGGATAAGTGTTTCTATATTGTTTTTTAACAGATATTGCTGTAAATCTTCCCGGTTTTCAGTTCGGATAACAAACAAATGAAAAACGTGATTTTCCGAATTATCATAATACGGAAGAATGATTTTTTCGTTTTTGATTTCGGATAAATAGCGTTTGGCAACTTCTCTCCTTTTTTGATTGTGCCGGTCTAAATCTTTGAGCTTCACTCTTAAAAAAGCAGCTTGGATTTCGTCCAAACGGGAGTTAAGTCCGATAAATTCGTTTTCGTATTTTTTTTGAGAACCGTAATTTCTCAATGAAAATATTGTTTTTGCCAATTCATCATCATTGGTAGTAATGGCTCCTGCATCTGCCAAAGCACCTAAATTTTTCCCGGGATAAAAGCTAAATCCCGAAGCCTCCCCAACCCCTCCAAAGGAGGGGCTTTTTGCTCCGTGAGCTTGTGCTGCATCTTCAATAACTATCAAATTGTGTTTTTTCGCAATTTCGTTAATGGCTTTCATATCACATAATTGTCCGTACAGATGAACAGGCAAAATCGCTTTGGTTTTTGGGGTGATATGCTTTTCGATTTCGTCGGGATTGATGTTGTAGGTTTCGATATTCGGCTCAACCAAAACAGGAACTAAATCATTCTGCAAAACCGCAATAATCGAGGCAATATACGTATTTGCAGGTACGATAACTTCATCGCCTTTTTGCAGTTTCCCGAGTTCTTTGTAAGCTCTGAAAATCAGAATCAAAGCGTCTAATCCGTTGGCAACTCCGATGCAGTGTTTTGTACCGCAATACGTTGCAAATTCACTTTCAAACTGCTTTACGTTTTCTCCCAAAATATACCAACCTTTATTGAGAAACTGTTGGAATTTCTGTTGGAATTCTGTTTCGTAAGGCTGGTTTATTTTTTGTAAATCAAGGAATTTTATCATTTGTTTATTTCCCTTAATTGTTGAACATCTAAAAGGTCTTTTGGTCTTCCTGCTTTGACTTTACTTGTAATTAAATCTTCCAAAGATAAAATTCTCCATTTCAAAATCTTATGTTCTTTGACTACAACCTCAATGCTTTCTTTATAAGCCTCCTCGAAAGATTTATTAACAGAAAAATTAGTAATAAGTTCTAAATTCAAATCCAATGGTGAAAATTTAACCGAAATATTCTGCTGTTGCTTTTTTACTTCTTCAGGAAAATCATCAACTTCATATCCCATTTCGTTAAAAACGATAACTAATTTTTTAAAATTATCTTCTGTAGTTTCTATCCAAAAATCAACATCAGCCGAATGTCTTTGATATCCGTGAAAATTTACAGCTCCTCCACCAACCATAAGCATTCTGACCTCATATTTATTAGCCAAAAAAAGAAATTTATCAATATTATCGTTCCAAGTTTTTATCATTTTTCTTTTCTAAAACAAAGTTATTATTCTCTTTTTCAACCACTTTAGTCGGAAATTTTTTCATTATCATTCTCGAAAGCTCCAAAAAACGATAAAATCGTTCTACTCCCGAAAGTTTTAGAAAATCTTCGAGCTGTTCTTTTTTGCTTTCTTCTTTGGTTAAAAATCTGATTTCCATAGTCTATAATTCTAATTCGTAAAAATCCTGAATAACCGTTTTAGCTCCAAAACTCTCTTTCCAGTATGAAAGCCCTTCGTTTAAAGTTCTTCCGTTATTTTCGTTGGAAATCCCGAAGTCAAAATATTTTTTATCAACCGCATATTTTTTAATTAAATAGTCGTATAAAAAATCTAAACTACCCAATTTGTTTTTATCGGCATTACTTCCTATATATTGAGAATGTGCAACATTTTTAGTTTCAAAAATGGTTGTTCCAGCTACAATTTTATTTTCGTGATATACATTAAACTGTTTGATGTTATCTGGAAAACGAGTACAAAGCAGTTTTATTTCATCAACCGAATGAACCGGATTGGCATGGTGCTTTTCATTTAGTGTAGAAACTAAAATTTCATTCCAAAATTCTGTAAAACCTGATGTTTCTCTGATTTCAAGATTATATTTCTCTGATTTCTTAACATTTTTTAATCGACTTGGTAAAATTTCAATCGGATTGCGATAGTCTATCACCGCAAGCGTATCTCTTCTTACGAGTTTGGCATCTTTTAAAAACAATGCATATAACAATTCGTCAGAAAAATTGTCTTGATAAATATTTGGCATTATTTTAAAATGAGCTTTCTTAAAATTATTAATTTTTAAAAATTTTGTGATACTTTCAAAAACGTTCAGAAACTCATTGAGTTTTAATTTTGAATCTACCACGACACCGCCATAAGTGAGTCCTTGATGAGAATGAAATTCATCATCTTTTTTATTGGCAGGAACGACAGCTACCAATTTTTTATCCTCAAAAACCAAAAGCGAAAAATCCTCAAATCGGTCTTTGTGGTATTCCATAAAATTCCGATGAAAAAGAAATGTTGCATTTTTAGCTTTAGCTATAAAATTGTTCCAGATATTTAAATCTGAATCCTGATATTTTTTAATTGTACAAATCACTTCAAAGAAAAAATATTATCTTTAAACGTTTTTTAGCAATTTAAACGTGAAACGAAAATACAATATTTTTCTGTTTATTATTTTATTCTTGTCTTCCTTTTTTGGTTTTGGACAAAATGTATCGTTTTACGAACAAATCAACGGCAGATATGAGTTTACTTTTATAGGAAATACTCTAAACACCGGAGAAAACAATCATCAATTCACATTGCAAATGTTGCCAGAGTCGAGTGCAGAATTGAATCTTCCGCCAGAAGCCAGTGTTTATAGAGCGTACCTATATTGGGCAGGTTCCGGTCCGGGTGATTTTGAGATAAAATTAAATGGCGAAACTTTTGAGGCAGAACGCACTTTTTCTTATTCGAGTATTATTAACGGTTTGCCGCATGAGTTTTTTGGAGCTTTTACAGATATTACAACTTTTGTTCAGAATACAGGTAACGGGAACTATACATTTTCAGATTTAGATTTATGGGATGTACTTTCATACTATTTTACTTTTAGAGTAAACTTTGCCGGGTGGGCGGTTGTAATTGTTTATGGTCACGAAGAATTGCCTTTAAATCAGATTAATATTTATGATGGTTTTGAAGGATTGCCGGGCGAAATTAACATCACACTCGACAACCTGAATGTGATTGACAATAACGGTTCTAAAATTGGATTTCTGGCATGGGAAGGTGATTCGGCACATGCAACAGGCGAACAGCTTATTATAAACAATAACGTTATGAGTAATCCGCCGTTAAATCCCGCCAACAACGCTTTTAACAGCACAAACAGCATTACTGGAAGTTCAGAACTTTACAATATGGATCTTGATATTTATGATGCTCAGGATAATATTCAGATTGGTGATGAAACAGCCGAAATAAAACTTACTTCTCAAGGCGATTTTGTTTTAATTCATACTATTATAACGCAATTTAACAGTCAAACCCCAGATGCAGTTATACATATCGACAATACAAGTTTGGTGTGCGATTCCCGAACTATTGAAATTGATTATACGGTAACAAATTCAGAGTTGGCAACAGACTCACTACCAGTAGCTACACCGATTTCATTTTATGCTAATGAAATTTTGATAGGTCAGGCCGAAACAGAAACAGAACTCAATATAGGTGAAAGTATTTTTCAGTCAGTTTTATTGTCAATTCCGGATGAAATTCCGGATGTGTTTGAATTGACTTTATCGGTTGACGACCTTGGCAACGGAATCGGTATCATAATCGAATCGAATGAAGATAACAATACTGATGCCATTACGATTTCGTTATTAGAGTCGCCTGATATTGAACCTCTACCCGATTTGTTGAGTTGTAACGAAGGCTTTACTTCGGCTGTGTTTGATTTTACAAACCACCTGCAACTCATAAATCCCGATGGAAATCTTAATATAAATTTCTATGGTAATTATCAAGATGCTATTTCGGGTATAAATCCCATACAAATTATTTCTAATTATGAAGCACCGGAAACACCCAAAGAAATATTTGTCACAATAGAAGATAACGAATACTGTCCTGCCATTACTTCATTTATCATCAGAACAAAAAACTGTCCGCCTACTGTTTATAACTGGGTTTCTGCTAATAATGACGGACACAATGACTTTTTCTTTATTGATGGACTTGTAGATATTTTCACCAATTTTGAACTCTATATTTATAATCGTTGGGGACAACTTCTTTGGGAAGGAAACCAACAAAATCCGTATTGGCGAGGCGAAGTGAACAATGGAGTAAAGTTATATGGTAAAACAGCTCCGGCAGGAACTTATTATTATCTACTACATTTGAATGATACCGAATATCCAGAACCACTTAACGGATACCTTTATATTACATACTAACCTAAAATTGATTTTTTAAACAAAGTAAAATCACTAATCACCATCGCCAAAAGCCTGTAATGACCACTTAAATCTAACGGCAATTAATCTGATTATAATGATGGTAGCAGCCGTAACAATATATACTATATTATCAGGCAAGTTATAATATCTGAGAGCAAAAAACACGAGTCCACCAAAAATACATATAGTAGCATATATTTCTTTTCTAAAAATCACAGGAATTTCATTGCACAAGGTATCCCTAACCACACCACCAAAACAAGCGGTCATTGCACCTAAGATAATACATAAGACAGGGTGTAAATTTAACTCAAGTCCTTTTTCCAAACCTATTAAAGTAAAAATACCCAAACCGGTAGAGTCAAACAGAAAAAGTGAAGTTCGCATTTTTTCAAGTGTTTTGCGAAATATCAGAGCAACAATAAATCCAAAAGTTATAATATAAATATAATTCAAATCACGCATCCAGCCCACTGGCGTTCTTCCTATGAGTATATCTCTGAGTGTTCCGCCTCCGGCAGCTGTTACAAAAGCAATGATATACAGACCAAACGGGTCTAGTCTTTTGTGATATCCGGTTAGCACACCCGAAATCGCAAAAGCCATCGTTCCTATAAGGTCTAAAGAATAAAAAATACTCATCAGAAAATTTTCATCACGACAAAGGTAAACTAAAAAGAATTTCTAACACGTAACTGGAGTTTATAACTGACATCTAAGTTACACTACCGCGTATAAACCAAGGAATTTGCATTGCTCAGATTGGCATCAAAACTATAACCTTCATAATTAAAACCTCTTAGGTCATCGATAGTTTCGATATGGTTATCAATGATATAACGAACCATTAAACCCCTCGCTTTTTTAGCAAAAAAACTAATCATTTTCAGTTTTCCGTCTTTATAATCTTTGAACTCCGGTGTGATAACAGGCACTTTTAATGCTTTTGTATCTATCGCACTAAAATATTCGTTGCTGGCAAGATTGATAAACAACTCGTCTTTTTTCAATTCACTTTTTAATTGCTTTGTAATCTTATCTTTCCAAAACTCATAAAGGTTTTTATCCTTTCCTACCGAAAATTTTGTACCCATTTCAAGTCTATAAGGTTGGATTAGATCCAAAGGTTTTAAAAGTCCGTACAAACCGGATAAAATTCTTAATTTTTCTTGTAAAACCTGCATTTGTTTTGCATTTAGTGTATAGGCATCCAAACCGGTATAAACATCTCCGTTGAAAGCATAGATTGCCTGACGGGAATTTTCATTTGAAAAATCAGAAAAATCACGTTCCTGATTGCGTTGCCAATTCAAATCTGCAAGTTTATCAGAAATGCCCATTAATTCCGTAAGGTCTTTTGGATTTAGCATTTTCAGAACTTTGTTAATGGTTTCGGCTTCTTTCAAAAAAATTAACTGTGAACTTTCCTGAACCGGAACAATACTTTCGTAATTAAGGGACTTTGCAGGGGAAATAACAATTTTCATACCTCTTGTTTTATATGCTTAATAAAGAAATATTATAGAAACTGCAATTTACGATTGATAATCTTTAAAACCAATTCTAACTGTTCAATTCTTGTTATATTAGAATTATCAATTTCTATGGCATCAGTAGCTTTTATTAAAGGCGAATCTTTGCGATGTGTATCTATATAATCTCGTTCCTGCACGTTTTGTAAAACTTCTTCATATAATACATATTCGCCTTTTTCTATCAACTCATCAAATCGTCTTTTGGCTCTAATTTCCGGACTTGCAGTCATAAAAAGTTTGATTTCGGCATCTGGAAAAACGACGGTTCCTATATCTCGACCATCCATCACGATTCCTTTTTGTTTTCCTATTTCCTGCTGTTGTTCTACCAATTTGGCACGAACTTCTGTTATTTCTGCAATTTTACTTACCAATCTTGAGACTTCAATGGTTCTGATTTCTTTTTCAACATTTATATTATTCAGATACATTTCTCCAAAACCAAGTTCGGCATTAAACACAAAATGCAATTTTATTTCAGGCAGTTTATTAATCAGTTTATCTTTGTCTAAAATAGATTTGGAAACCAAGTTGTTTTGCATGGCAAAAAAGGTAACCGCTCTGTACATTGCTCCGGTATCAACATAGACATATCCAAGATGTTTGGCAAGCTGTTTAGCAAGTGTGCTTTTACCTGTTGAAGAATATCCGTCTATGGCAATGGTAATTGGTTGCATGATTATTTATTGAAAATTAACGGTAAGTCCAAACAAACTCGTATTGGCAGCTACTGTAAAACGTGAATATGAATAATCAAATTTCAGGCTTCCTAAACGAAGTCCAAATCCTACTGAAATACCTGAAAAATGGCGTTGGTCTATAATTTTTAACTCTTCGCTTCTTCTGAAATTATATCCCAGACGAATATTAAAACCTTTGGTCGGAAACAACTCTGCTCCTACAATTACGTGTCTCAATGCATTGTTAAAAAAGGATACTTTTTCTTCTTGGCTACCACCGTCCAATGTCCCCTGAGTACGCACAGGATTTGAAAATCCAACTTTCCATTGTTGTAAATTTTCTAAAGTAATATGCCAACGAATAGGAACGTTCTCTAATTCTTGAGAGATTCCTGCGATAATTTCAAAAGGCAGTTTTTCATGCGTACCCGCATAAGTGGTAATCTGAGTTCCAAAATTTCTTACTACCAAAGCGATATTTAACCCCGTATCTTCATTCACATAAATTCCGCCAACATCTACCGATGCTCCAAACGAAGTATAGCTTTCTAATTTTGAAGTGATAAACCTCGCATTAGCACCTATATGAAAGTATGTAAACGGAATATTGTATGAATATCCAAAAGACAAAGCGGCTTCACTTCCGGTAAAATCTGCTGTTTCGAGACCGTTTTCGTCACGACCTTCAAATGTTCCGTAATTGATATAGGTTACTCCGGCATGAAATGTATTGATATGTCGGTCGTAGGTATAGGCATACGCAGCCGTTCCGTAGCTAATTTCACCAAAATAATTACCGTAATTCAACGACAACCGATTGTGCATCTCGTTATTAATAGAAGCCGGATTAAAATGTGCCTGATTCACATCGTGGTCGTATAATGTTACAACCTTGCCTCCCAAAGCGGCTTGACGAGGTGAAGTCATCAGGTTAAGAAACTGATATACGGATTTCCCGCCAACCTGAGCCTGTGACTGAAACTGACAAAGAACAACAAGAATAAAAAACAGGTTTCTTAACATATTCCGAAAAAAAATCGCTTTATACCAATGTGAAGTATATTTCACTTTAGCATTACTATAACGAAGTTGCGAAGATATTATTTTTTGGTGAGTATGTATATTTCTATCGGTAGTGTTTTTTAAAAAAGATTAAAGGACTTTGGGATAAATTCTGCTAATTACGAAGTAAAAATTTCTCCTTGCCAAATATGGTCAATTAAATTTAAGAGAAAAAAGTGATGTTTAGAGCCTGTTTAAATTTTATCTATTCATTCTCAATCGATTAACATTTCCCATTAACCGTTCACCATAATACTCCACAACAGGCTCTTGCGAAATGGCAGGTTAAGTGATAATTGAAAGTTTTACGTTTCATAATATGCAAAAGCCAATTTTATCAAATTATTTTTAATAATTTAGCAAATAAAAATTGGATTTTGCTGTGTGTTGTCTAAATAGAAATTTTTTTACTTCGATTTTCCGCCACTTTGCGAAGCTCCGAAAAAATACAAACGACAGACAAGAAATTATTAACAAAAAACAAATAAAGATCAAAATGAGAAAATCAATTATTACGACTGCAATGATTGCAACAATGACTTTGACAGCAAATTTTTTATTTGCACAAGACGATGCCGAAGGTTGCAAAGACCACCAATTCTTTAACCGGATGCCGAATTTTTATTTAAATGAGTGTAAAGAAAGTTTCAACGAATTTGAAATCGTTGTGGGAAATACAAAGAAACAAACTCTTGAAGGTACAATTTCAAGTTATGTTTATTACATCAAAGACGGAGTTGAAAAATTACCAAGTGTATTTCAAATCATTAAAAACTACGAAAATGCAGTTTTGGCAAAAGTCGGGCAAAAAGTTTACTCTACAAGCAAATATGATGATGACG
>JAVEUZ010000063.1:0-8536 GCA_034005285.1 Flavobacteriaceae bacterium | reverse complement strand
TCCGTAATTTTATCAAAATTAATCATAGAAATAGCTGTTAAATATTTGGTATTCAGAACATTAAATATACAGCTGTTTCTTGTTTTATCCTATCTTTTTATAAAAAAATATTAATCGAATTCAGGTTTTAAGCAATAATATAGATTTGATAATTCTTTCTTGTAGAAACAATCAGATATCTTCTTTAGATCTGAGTTTCAATACTGCATTGATTGACGTTGTTCTTTCACAGAATCAAATATCAACTTTGGACGTAAGTAACAATACGTCTCTCGGATATTTAAGTTGCGATGGCAATCAACTAACTTCTTTAGATGTAAGTAACAATGAAATTTTATGGAAATTGGCTTGTGGAAACAATCAGTTGAATTTTTTAGATGTGAGCAATAACTCTATAATGACGTATCTTGTTTGTTTCAATAATCAACTTACATCACTTAACATTGCTAATGGTAATAACCACAATCTTACTACTCTCAATACAACAGGAAATCTCGATTTGGCTTGTATTCAAGTTGATAATGAAAGTTATAGCAATACAAATTGGACAGGTGGACTCTTTCAAAAAGATGTAGCTTCAGTTTTTAGTGAGGATTGTAACCTGAATACTGATGATATAAAACCATTGCAACAAAATTTTCTAATACATCCAAATCCAACCAACGGAATGGTGTATTTTTCGGAGAAAAGTAATATAAAAATCTTTAATACTTTAGGACAAATAATTGCTGAGAAAAATAATACAAATTCATTTGATTTCTTCAATCAACCAACAGGTGTTTATTTTGTATTGTTTGGTGATAAACTCGGGAAAAAAATCCAACAAATTAAAATTGTAAAGCAATAACGTTTATTTTCCGTTTTTGTCAACCTTAGGTCTTTCAGGAGCATTTGCCAATTCCCACGCCACAACAAAAGCCAACTGAGTTCTTTTTGTCAATAACGGATAATCAATTTTATCAGGAGTGTCGCCCGGTTTGTGATAATCATCATGAACGCCGTTAAAATAAAAAATAGCCGGAATACCATTTTTTGCAAAATTATAATGGTCAGAACGATAATAAAATCTGTTAGGATCTTTTGGGTCGTTATATTTATAATCCAATTCCATTTTTACAAACTTTTCATTAGCCTCTTCAGAAATGCGGTGCAAGTCTGAACTCAATCGGTCTGAGCCAATCACATAAACATAATTGTCATTATTTTCTTTGCCATAACCACGGCGACCAATCATATCTATATTGATATTGGCTATGGTTTTTTCTAAAGCAAATAACGGGTTTTCGCTATAATAACGAGAGCCGTGTAAACCGTACTCTTCCCCGGTTACATGTAAAAACAGTATAGAACGTTTGGGACTATATCCATCATTTTTAGCTTTTTGAAAAGTTGCGGCAATTTCGAGCAATGCCACAGTTCCGGAACCGTCGTCGTCTGCACCATTATATATTTCGTTATTTTTCATGCCAACGTGGTCATAATGAGCCGTAATAACCAAAATTTCATCCGCTTTTTCACCACCTTCGATAAATGCCCAAATATTTTCAGAATCGCCCAAAGCAGGACTAAATGCCCTTCTAAAATAAGAGGCAGGAATGGACTGATAAAAGTTCTCAGCTACTTTAGGATGTGAAATGCCGATAGATTTATAATAGTCAATAAGATATTTTCCTGCTTTTCGTTGACCGGTTTCACCCGTATTGCGACCTTCCATCGAGTCGGCAGCCACAATATACAAATGCTCCCGCAATTTGTCGGCTTTTATCATTTCCATATATGAAGAAGCATCGATAGGTGAGGAGTCAATTGCTTCAGTTAATTTTTTTGACGAGCAGCCTATGATAAACATCGTTGTTATCAATAAAAAAATAAGACTTATTTTTTTCATAGTTTTTTAGTGTAATGCAGTAAAATGATTTTCAAAAATCGGAATAATTTTCAATTGTACGAAGTTTAATGAAAAAGTTTATGATAAATTAAATAAAAATTCAAGCCCGAAAGAACAAAAGATACGATAAATAAGCAAAATACAAGCTCACAAACAGAATTCCTTCTTTGCGAGAAACCATTTGATCGGATTTAAAAACAGGATAACAAATCAATGCTACTAAAGCAGCCAACGGAAGATCAAACCATAGGATATCATCAGATACATTAATGCCGTTTGGAGTGAAAATTCCGGTTATTCCGAGAATGATAAAAATATTGATGATACTGCTTCCGAGTACGTTTCCGATGGCTACATCTCGCTCATTTTTAAAAGTAGCTACAATAGTCGTTGCCAATTCGGGAGCGGAAGTTCCGATAGCCACAATGGTCAAGCCGATAACTGCGTCACTCATACCGAAATATTGAGCAATGGTAACAGAGCCGTCGATGAGTTTTTCGGCTCCATAAATAGTAGCGATAATTCCACAAAACAAAAGCATAAAATTCCAAGTCCAAACCTTATAATCTGATTTTTCGATAGAAGTTACCGGTTCAAATTCCTGTTGAAATTCTTTTTGCACTTTAGGAGATTCATTTTTGCTGGTTCTCACAACAATAGCAAGATAAATAATTCCTAAAAACACCAGTAATAAACCGTCCCAAGTACTTAAATTTCCGTCTAAAGAAAGGACAAATAATAAAACTGCTGCAAAAATCATGGTATATATTTCTGTCTTGATGCTGTTCAGATGTAAAGGCAACGGACGAATAGCCGCACTAATTCCTAAAATAAATAAGATATTTATAATATTAGTTCCGGCAATATTACCTACTGCAATATCTGCCGCTCCCTCTCCGATGGCTGTAATTCCTACGGCTAATTCCGGCAAGCTCGTTCCGATAGAAACCACAGTAAGACCAATTACAATCGGGCGAATATTGAGTAAAGAAGCTATTTTTGAAGCTCCCTTTAGTAGAATTTCAGACCCAACAGTGATGACCACAAGTCCGAAAAGAAATGTAAATAAGGCACCAATAGACATAAGTACAAATATCAACATTTTAAATATAAATCAAATATTAAATAACTTCTATCATGTTAAATCATTTGTGTTCTCCTTTCGATTCTATAATTATTTTATAACTTTATAGAGTTTAAAGTTTTTGATAGTTATGAATGATTCTCAAGCCAACACTCCTTTATTTTATACCCAAACTACATCACAATCCCTTGATTATTACAAAGTAAATACTGCTCTTGGTCTTTCGGAAGAAGAAGCCCAACAAAGACTCAAACAATACGGACACAACAAGCTACAAACCCACAAGCGGAAATCCATTTTTATGATGTTTGTTTCCCAGTTGCAAGACGCTTTGATTTACGTTTTGATGGGAGCTACCCTCATCACGATGCTTATGGGAGAATATGTGGACGGAATTATCATTATGGCTGTTATCTTCATCAATGCGACCTTAGGTGTCATTCAGGAAGTACGTGCCGGAAATGCTATTGATGCTTTACGAGATTTAGCGACTCCCAAAGCATTAGTCAAGCGAAACGGACAGGTTAAAGAAATCAATTCCGAAGAAATAGTTCCGGGTGATTTGATTGTTTTGGATGCTGGACGTTATATTCCGGCAGATTTACGATTGATAGAAACTGCCAATCTGCAAATTGACGAATCAGCTTTGACAGGCGAATCAGTTGCGGTTGAAAAAGAAGCAGACACTGTTTTTTCGAACCAATATATTCCACTTGGAGACCGAACCAATTTGGCTTATATGACAACTTTAGTAACCTACGGACGAGGTATCGGAATGGTCATCGGAACAGGAGCGAATACCGAAGTTGGAGCGATTTCTACCATGCTCAGTAAAGAAGATCAGACCAAAACACCACTCGAAATTCGTTTGGACAAATTAGGAAAAACATTGGGAATCGGAGCTATTGTTATCTGTGTGGTGATTTTCGTCATTTCGTATGTTCAGGATCGAGATTTAGCCGAAATGTTTCTGACTTCGGTTTCGTTGGCTGTAGCAGCGATTCCCGAAGGTTTAGCCGCGATTGTAGCTGTTGTTTTATCCATTGGTGTGACCAAAATGGCCAAAAAAAATGCCATCATCAAAACCTTACCATCAGTCGAAACTCTGGGTTCGGTAAACATTGTATGCTCTGATAAAACCGGAACTCTGACACAAAATAAAATGACTGTTCAGGAAGTTTTTAATTTTACCGATACTACCAAAAAGATCAAAGAGCCATTGTCTTCTGAAGGTGTTTTGCTTGTACAAGCTATGGTTTTGGCTTCAGATGCAACCTTAGAAAACGGAGAAAGCACAGGCGATCCAACCGAAATTGCTTTACTGCAATTGGCAGATGACATACAACTCAACAGAAAAGAACTACTCGAGAATCAGCCGCGGACGGATGAACTCGCTTTTGATTCTACCCGAAAAATGATGTCCACTTTGCATCAAAAAGACGGAAAATATATAGTCTATACCAAAGGAGCTATCGACAGTCTGATTCTGAAATGTAAATACATTATCGAAGAAGGCGAAATCATCCCGCTTACTGAAACGCATCGAGAAATTTTGTTGGATGCCTCCGATGCCATGTCCGAAAAAGCTTTGCGTACTTTAGCTGTAGCTTTTAAAACTTTAGAACAACCCATTTCGCCTGAAAATTTTGAAAAAGATTTGATTATGATTGGCGTTGTGGGAATGATTGATCCGCCGAGAGAAGAGGTCAAAGATTCGATTGCCACAGCCAAAGAAGCCGGAATTACTACTGTAATGATTACGGGCGACCATAAAAATACAGCTTTTGCCATTGCCAAAGAATTAGGAATTGCTACCAATATTTCCGAAGCTACTACCGGAGAAGACATCAACAGTATGTCGCAATCCGAATTGGAATCTCATATCAAAGAATATCGGGTGTTTGCCCGTGTTTCGCCCGAACACAAAGTCAATATCGTAAAAGCTTTTAAAGCACAAGGAAATATCGTATCGATGACCGGAGACGGAGTAAACGATGCTCCCTCGCTCAACGCAGCCGATATTGGTGTAGCAATGGGAATCCAAGGAACGGATGTTGCTAAAAATGCTTCGGATATGATTTTGGCAGACGATAATTTTTCGACCATCATCAGTGCAATTGAACAAGGGCGAAATATTTATAACAACATCAAAAAATCGGTTATTTTCTTGCTTTCGTGCAATGTAGGCGAAGTCATCGTGATGTTTATTGCCATTGTTGCCGGACTTCCTGTTCCGCTGATTGCTACGCAACTTTTATGGATTAACTTAGTTACCGATACACTTCCGGCTGTGGCATTGGGAATGGATCCGGGAGACAAAGACGTGATGAAAGACAAGCCGCGAACCCTAAACGAAAACTTCTTTTCGCACGGAGCCGGCAAAAGAGTAATCAGAGCCGGAATCCTGATTGGACTTCTAACTCTTGTCGCTTTCCTTTTGGGATATTATACAAAAGGACATAATCCGTTTAGTAATGAAATTCCGGAAACAGTACACGAATACGCCCGAACATTAGCTTTTTTGACCATTATTGCTTGTCAACTGTTCTATTCGTTTAGCTTCAGACACGATTCGAAATCTATTTTTAAAGTCGGTTTCTTTTCAAATAAATTCTTAATCGGAGCAGTAATCATCGGTTTTACTTTGCAGTTATTGGTGCTTTATATTCCGTTTATGAGAGAAGCTTTTAAACTACAAACCATCGAAATAAACGACTGGATATTGATTTTAGCTCTCGGATTTATACCTCTTTTAGCCAACGAAGTAATTAAGTTTTGGATCAGGAAATATTCTGGATAAAAGTATTTTTTCTGTTTTAAAAATTTACAACCAATATAAAGGTTATAAGATATAAAGCCTTGTTAAAAACTTGCATAACAGCATGAGTGTTGGTATTTTTGAAGTTGGATGTAAAAACGTATCAGAAATTATGAAAATAGAACAAATTTATACAGGATGTTTGGCTCAAGGAGCATACTATATAGAGAGCAATGGCGAAGTTGCTATCATTGACCCATTGCGTGAAGTGCAACCCTATATCGACAAAGCCCAAAAAGACGGAGCAAAGATTAAATATATTCTTGAAACTCATTTTCATGCTGATTTTGTAAGCGGACATGTTACATTGGCTGAGAAAACTGGTGCAACTATTGTTTATGGTCCTACGGCAAATCCGAGTTTTAAGGCACATATTGCTAAAGATGGTGAGGTTTTTCAGTTGGGAGATATAACAATCACTACTTTGCACACGCCGGGTCATACTATGGAAAGTACAACTTATCTTTTAAAGGATAAAAACGGAAATGACCATGCTATTTTTAGTGGAGACACTTTGTTTTTAGGAGATGTTGGTCGTCCGGATTTGGCTCAGAAAGCTGCCAATATGACTCAGGAAGAACTTGCGGGATTGCTGTTTGACAGTCTTCGAGCAAAAATTATGACATTAGCAGACGAAGTGATTGTATATCCTGCTCACGGTGCCGGTTCAGCCTGTGGTAAAAATCTGAGTAAAGAAACCGTTGGCACCATTGGAGATCAGAAAAAGACAAATTATGCTTTACGCGAAAACATGACCAAAGAAGAGTTTGTTCATGAAGTAACAGACGGTTTATTACCGCCACCTGCATACTTTCCGATGAATGTAAAACTAAACAAAGAGGGGTATGAAAACGTTGAAACAATCATAGAAAAAGCTCAGGCTTTTGACCCAAAAACTTTTGAAACCATTGCCAACGAAACAGATGCTTTGGTTTTGGATGTTCGTCACCAGAGTGATTTTGCAAACGGTCATATTCCAAATTCAATTTTTATCGGATTAGACGGAGGTTTTGCCCCATGGGTGGGAGCTCTTATTTTAGATTACAAACAACCTATTCTGATTGTCGCATCTGAAGGTAGGGAAGAGGAGACCATTATGCGTTTATCCCGTGTGGGATATGACAACAGCATCGGATATCTGAAAGGTGGTTTTGAAGCATGGAAAAATGCAGGAATGGAATATGATACGGTAAGAACCATTTCTGCGACTATTTTGGAAGAAAAAATTAAAGAAAACATAAAAGTTTTTGATGTAAGAAAACCCGGTGAATACGATGCAGAACATATTGTTGATGTTCCGTCAACACCATTAGATTTTCTAAACGACCACTTGTCTGAATTTCCTAAAGAAAAGGATTTCTATTTGCATTGTGCTGGTGGATACCGCAGTATGATTGCAGCATCTATTCTGAAAGCACGCGGATATCATAATGTTATTGATGTAAAAGAAGGTTATGCAGGTATAAAGAATACTGGAATTCCAAGAACAAATTTTGTTTGTCCTAACTCATAAAAACAAATGAGTTTTGCACTTAAAAGTTAAATTTTCAATCTTTTAGCTTTTTTTATCGAAAAATAGTTATGTTTGTTTACTAATAATATATCTAACTAAAAAAACAACGTAAATGAAAAAAATAATTTCTTTAATGGCTGTAGCAGCATTTTTATTTTCAGTTAATGCGAATGCTAACAACGGAGATAAGAATAAGAAAAAAGACAAAGCAAAAACTGAGAAAACCTCAACTTCAGAAGATAAAAAATCTTCTTGCTCGGAAAAGAAATCTTGTTGTGCTTCTAAAAAAGCTGCAAAGAATTCATAACTAATTTTGTTAATCTTATAAAAAGTCTGAACTGAGTTTGGACTTTTATTGTTTAAGCCGAATTAAGTATTTTGGATGCAAAGTAAAAACGACTAAGTAAAGCACTTAGTCGTTTTTTTTCTTTCCCGAGTTCATCATTAGCAGAACAACGCCTACCAAACCCAGAATAACCAGTCCAAATATTACAATCATAATAAATGCACCGTTGTTAAAATCAAATAAAGGGATAAATAAATTTTTCATATCGACTATTATTAAATTAATCAAATATAATCAACAAAATAGAATAAGAAGATGATAAATGTTAGTTTTTATAGAAATTTTGATTTTATTTCGGGAGTAGGCATCATACACACATCCTTTTTTCCATACCATTTATAGCGGTTCTTTGCAATGATATTATAGAATAGATTTCCAAATTTTGACATAAAGGTAAAATATTTCAAAATACGATGCCAAGTGTTGAGTTCTCCAGCAATTATCATAACCGCTTCAGCTTTAAAGTAATACGAAACACCTGGTTCATATAGTATGATGCTGTCAATTTTACTGCGATCAACCCCAATGTATTTCAGGATTTTTTCTCCCATTTCAGATTGTAATGCTATAAATCTGAAAACATCTTTTGTATCGTGTTTAATAATAAATTGAACGGTATTGTCACAAAGATTGCACACACCGTCAAAAAGGATTATTTTTTTACCTTCAGGAAACTCCATGCTTATTTTTTTTATTTTCTTCAACAAATTCTAAAGTCTCCAAACTCACTTTTGAAGTAAAAATACCGTAATTGACAACGGCTTTATTTTTCTCTATTCGGTCAATCGTGCCAATCGATTTTCCATCTATCATTCTCACTCTATCACCAACTTTCAGTTCAATTTTGGGCTTATTCATTTCGACTTCGTTAATCTTTCTGGTTTCCT
>JAVEUZ010000020.1:0-40677 GCA_034005285.1 Flavobacteriaceae bacterium | reverse complement strand
CTTATCTGTGTCCCTGACAAAATTCTTACTCCGCAACCAATCCAAACATCATCTACAATAGTAATTTTATCAAATGTTTATTTATTATATTTTATCGGAGTATTTATATCCTCCCAAATGTGATTAGTAGAAATCAATGTAGAAGAATGTGCAATAGAAACATTATTTCCTATTGTAATTCCTCCTGCTCCTTCAATATAGCACATTGGGTGAATACTTACATTATTTCCGATTTCAACATTCTGTAAATTAAACAAAAAAACATTCGGCTGTATGGACACATTGTCTCCTACTTTTTTAGCGATATTTTTCACTAAAATATATCTTAATACTATACCTAAAATACCATTAGTATTTCTGAAAAATGAAAGTAAAAATACGTTTCCTCTTTGCCCGAATACTTTAAAGGAATAGCTTAAACAAGTTAATATTCTTCGGTATTTTTTAAATTTATTTCTCCCTGTCATATTTTCCTTTTAAATATTTGTATAATAGTATCCCAAATGGGTATGCCAGTATAGTCAAAGCTTTATTAGTGCTTTTCTTTATAATCTGTTTTTCTCTGATTATCATACAACTAAAAACGTAATGCATCGCATTCTTAAACCGTTCTTTAAAAGTATAAGAATAAAGCATACGGATTTTTCTTTCGTGTATAAAACCATTCGGGTTTTTAAAGTATTGTTTAATGATGTTTTTTGTTGATCCATCAGGCAAATACTCAACGATACATAAAGGTTTATTCAGAAATAACATATCGTAATCTTGATCTACCAACAAGTATTTGTATCCCAGAGGTGTAAAGCTTTCATTTTTAAAAACAGGGTATTCAGGATATTTATTAATAATGGAAGTCCTATAAACAAATTTTATATCTCCCGAAATCCCGTACTTTCCTTTTAATTGATAATATTTACCGGATTTAATGTTCTCCGGAAACATTCTATTAGAAACTATTCTACCATCCCGATATATATCCAATCCCAGAATGCCCGCACACCTTTCATCTTTGTTTTTCTTCCAAAAATCCAATATGATTTCCACCGCATCATCCGGCATATAATCATCCGAATCAACACAGACATTGAGTTCTGTTTCTATCAAACGATAAGCCACATTATGCCCGGTATGCATACCGCCATTTTCTTTATATATATATCTTATTGCTATTTTGTTTTCGGCTATCCATTTCTGCACCAATTCTTCGGTGTTATCGAAAGAACCGTCATCTATAACCAACCATTCAAAATCTTGATTCGTCTGTCTAACCAAACTTTGATATAATTGATCCAAACAATAGGCTCTGTTATAAGTAGGAGTAAAAATCGTTATTGTTTTCATATTAACCTAAAACAACCGTTAACAAATAGGTAAACGCAAAGTAAAGCAATATAATTCTTCCCGTCACTTTATTTTGGTCTTTAAAAAATTCATATTTCAATAAAGGATAAATAATCACCAACCCCATTAAGAACCACGACAAATAAGCAAACCTGTTAGAAAAATTTGCCCTGATGACCAATACCCAAAAAGTATTGGCTATTATATAAGTGCCAAACAATATTTTATAAAAATTGTCTTCAAGTCCTCTTTTTATTAAATAATACCACCCGGCAAACACGCCAAAAGCACTGTAAAACAAGAAATCCCAACGGAACCCTACTTTTAATTCTACCATTTCTGTCACTTCTTCTACATCCATAACTAAATATCCGGCAGACCGGTCTTCTTCTACCAACCCCAGACTGAAGAAGAAATTTTCCCAAAAACCACCCATTGCCAGTGACAACAAAATGGCAAAAAACCACCCAAACAACAAAAATTTCGGTTTTTTAACATACTTGGCTACAAAGTACGCTGCAACAGGAATTATCATGGAAAGATGTATAAAAGCAGTAAATATGATTCCGACAATTTTCTTTTTTTCATTTCTGAGCGATAGTGCATAAATAAAAAGTGTGGTTGCCAAACCATTCCGGATACCATTAGTCCCATAGCTCCAAAAAGAAAAAGAGACTACCAACATCACAAAAGCATAATGCCAATATTCCCGGAATATTTTTTTGGTGGCAAAATATAGCGGAATTGCATATAAAATAGTGCAGGCAAAGAAGAATATTCCGGGAGAAGCAAACCCCGACATAAACTTCATAAAACCGTAAAACACTATATCTTTATCCGGTATTAATGATGCCCCGTTCATGAAATCCCTATATTCAAGATTATACATCCCCATATCACCAAACTTAAAACTGATAGGGCGTAATCCCATACATAAAACCACGAAGAACAAAAACAGTAATCCTAAGTTATTTTTTGAATTCAGATTAGAAGCATCAGAAATAGATTTTCCGTTGTTGTTTATTACAAACAATAAAACCAAACACAACAAAATGTTGTAATAAACAGGAGTATAATACTCTATCGGTATAAAATCAAACATCTATTAACCTTTTAGCAAATGTAACCATATTTGCATTATGTTTTCTGTCGAAAACCGAACACTATTCTTTTTTGCGGATTCGCCCATTTGAAGCAGAAGCTCTTTGTCCTCAATCAGCATCATGATTTTATCAGCCAAATCAAACGGATTTTGATGTTGTGCCAAAAAACCATCTGCTTTATCTGTGATGATATTTCGCGGTCCGTTGGGACAATCGTAAGAAACTATCGGCAAACCTACGGATAATGCTTCTAATAATACCATCGGGAAACATTCTGTAACAGAACTCATGGCATAAATACTGTAATCCAACATGGTTTGTGCCATATCGGGAACGCTTCCTTTAAAACGAATTACTTTGCTTAATCCTAATTCCTCTATGAGTTTTTGCAGTTGTTCCCGGGTATTTAAATAATTTTCGCCATAAATGTGCAACTGCCAGTCCGGATGTTTTTCATATACCTGTTTCCATGCTTTGATTAATTCATCAAAAGCTTTTACCGGCGAAATACGTCCGGCAGCAACAACCTGCTTTTTTTTCAAATCGCATTGTAAATTACTTATTTCTACAGGATTGGGTATAACGACTACATTGTCTGAACTATAATATCGGGCTTCATCAGGATTTAAAACTACGACCGTATCATATTTTGATTCGAACCAAGCATTTAATTTGTTCTTTTTCGTTGGTTGCCAATTGTACCGGGAACCATGTATTTCTTTTATTTTTTTTGCATTTCGCTGTATGAAAGGCAGCCAATAAAAATCGAAATTATAATTAGGCGAAATAACAACATCAGGATTTAATTGCCTGAATAATCTTTTTTGTCTTTTATAATGGTAAAACGCCTTAAAAATATTCCTTCGGGAAAAATAACTTTTTGAACGGTTATAGTTAACACCCAAATCAATTAACTTAATTTTTTTATCAAGAGGATAACATGGCGGTTTTCCGTTTTGTTCTATGGTTACAATATACACTTCTACATCGGGCAAGTTGGCAAAATAGTTAGCTTTTACAGCCATTACTTTTTCGATTCCTCCGTGCAGAAAAATTTGGTCTGTATTAAAAACTATTTTTTTCATTTTACCAATGATTTAAACAAATCGTCCCACTTTAAGAGTATGTTTTCGGGCAAGAACCTTTTTACGTTTTCTTTGGCGTTTTTACCGAAATTTTTCCGCATTGCTTCGTTTTCAATCAGCAACATCAGTTTTTCGGCTAAATCATCGGTATTCTCTTTTTCTGCCAAAAACCCGTCTTCGTTGTCTGCGATAATATCACCGGGTCCATAATCACAATCAAAAGAAACACAAGGCACGCCGCAAGCCATTGCCTCAATCAATACCATACCGAATCCTTCAAAACGGGATGACATTACATAAACGGAACTTTCGAGATATTTTTGTTCAATATTTTTTTCGGGCGGAAAAAAGAATATATTTTTTTGCTTCAGATTTTCGGTATTCAGGTAATCTTCATTGGCTTTGCCATACAATTCCAACCTCCAGTCAGGATATTTTTCGCAGACTTTTTGCCATGCTTTCACCAACAAATCCTGACCTTTCTGATAGGAAATTTTACCCACGCATATCACGGTTTTACTTTCTAAATCTGAAGATTTATCAGGGTAAAACGATAACGGGTTCGGGATAACTTCAATATTTTTAAGTGATCTCCATTCATTTTTGTTTCCGTCTGTCAAAACAATAAATTTGGAAAATTTTTTGGCGAGTTTTTCCATCAAAAACCATTTGGTTTGGGTCGTTATTTTTTTGAAAAAACTTTGACCTGTCCTGGCTTCTACTAATTTGGAAACATGGCGTTCATAAATGATTTTCGCCTTGGTTTTCAAAAACTGCGAAATAAAAAATGCTTTTAAGCCATCATCACAAACCGAAATAATATCGGGATTGATTTCATTGACCGTTTTTCGGATGCCGTTTTTATATGATTTCCAATACCGGAAAGGATTTCCGCCAACATCAATAGAATAAAATTTGATTTTGGGGCTGAACTCATAAAACGGATTTTGGTGTGCCTCATTCAAAACCATAACAGAAACCTCATAGCCGAAATCTTCTACCAATAGCGATGCTTTGACCGACAGAACCCTTTCCAACCCGCCCGAACCGTTGATACCGTTTGTGATATAAAGTATTTTTCTATCCATCTCTACTTTTCGAAAATTTCTTTTACTCTTAACCGGTTTTTAAAAACTATTTTTTAGTACACGACAAAAAGTATATCTGACTAATTTTAAACCACATAGACACATAGATTTATATACCGGATAGAGGTTTTATAGTTCGTCTTTGACGAAACATAGCTTTGTTACGCTATGTGTTTCATCAAAAATGAAAACTATCCTGCCTTTTAAAATGTAAAAAGACTATGTGTCTATGTGGTTTAACTTTTTTATTTTCAATACATTGTGTTTTTTGTCGTGTACTGATAAACTGTTTTTAAATTTAATTTCTTAACAAACTTACAATCCTCAAAGCAAAACCCTGCGTAAACGGCAATATATCGAATTCCTGCGAATGAATGCCTATTCCTTTTGTATCGCCCTGCGAAAAATCTATAGCTCCGTCACGGCGGGTTACTTTCATCAGGTATTGCAAAGCTTTTTCGGCGGCATTTTCTGAGGATTCGGAAATAGCCCGGATTTGGGAAGCCTGCCGTAAAAACCAGCCCAATGTAGCAGTTGCCGATGAATCTGAACGGGAATTATCTTCCATGATTATCCAACCCCAAGAACCATTCGGGCGTTGAAACTGCATAGCCATTCGGGCAAATTTTTCTACCCATTGTGTCATCTCTGTTTTTTTGGGATGTGAATCGTCCAGCACATTCCAGGCATCTATCAAACCGATGGCATACCAACCCAAACCACGCCCCCAACCAAAAAGCCCGACCGGTAGTTTTGTTTCAACCGCATAAGTATGACAAGGGATAAAATCATCACCAAACATAGCATAAGTGTTAAATTCTTCTATCTGCTTAATCGCCAAGTCAACAGCTTCGGGCACGTCAAACTTTTGTCCGTACTCTACCAGAAAAGGACAAATAAAACCAATGGTATCTACAAATCGATATTGCCGAACATGTTTTTTATAAGCAACGGTTTCTGCTTCTCCTTTTAATGTTTTAATCAAGTTCCATAAAGCATCATAAGCCGGTTTGAGTTTTTGATGGTCTAACCACGATAGCTGAATAAAAGCATATCCCAGAATCACGCCGTCACTTTCTGTAATGGGATTTTTCCAGTTTCCGTCTGTTCCGATTTTGCGGTCTATATATCGTTCTATTTCTTTTTTGATGCCTTCTTCTCCGGTTTTGGCATATTCTGCCGACAAGCCTAATATCAAGGCTGCTTCCTGCCAATGCTGTATGGCATTACGCTTATAGTTGCCACGAAGCATATCGATAATGATAAGCCTTGCATTATCTGTGAGTTTGATTACAGGTGTTTTTCTGAGCCATTGAACAGATTTTTTTAAAACATCCTGCCTCCAACGGTTTCTATCTGTATATCTGCCAATTTTAATACGGGATTGCCAAGTGTTAAACTGCGTATAAAAATCGGGCAGAAAAAGAACAACCAATAATGCAAGACAAATTAAACCAAAAATCATATATTACTTTTTTAAATTCCTTTCATTTAGAATCATTAATAATTTTATTTAATAACATCGAAAATTTCTTCGCACCCTGGATATACAAACCAATAGAGTATAAATACTATCGGTAAAAATATGGCAAAATCTATGGAGTTGAATAGCATAAAAACTCTGATTAAGTATTAATTATTTCCTTTGAACATTCTCTTTTATTATTCCGGCGGGCACACCTCTATTAGAAAAACTTTTCGTTACAACAAATCCTGATTACTTAATTTGAGTTTAAGAGAGGTCTTCCAACAACTTTAACTTCTTTGCTCTTTTTAAACTATCGTCTTTAAAATGTAGTAAAAATATTTTTTTTGCCAACCTTTTGCTATATACTCCTTTTTTTACAAGGGGGAAATTTTTAATATCCTTATAATCAACAACCCTCGGGAAATAATCATGAAATTTAACCGATATTTTTTTATACTTTAATGCACATAGAACACCTGCTCTATGATTTCCGTCGGATACTATAAACCTATAATTGTTCTTATACTTAAGAAAATATCCGCTGATATGACCGTAATAAGACGGCTTGAACCCGTTTTCACGAATAGAGAAATACGCTTCTTTCAGTCTTTTAAATTCCAGCTCTCCTTTAGTTTTTGAAACAGGTCCGTAAAATTGCGTTCCATGCGAACGGAGTAAACCATATTCGTGTACCGCATTCATATTTACTTTTTGTTCACAATCTCCCCACAAATCATATCGATACTCATTAATATTAACCTGCTTTAACTTTTCGATATCTTCTTCTGTAAAATTATTATACTCTGAGCCTAAAAGATATAAATCGTATAGTGATTCCGGCTGATAATTATTATAATATTTTGACAAGACACTTTCTTCGTACGAAATATCACTATTTATGCCCATCTCTTCGCATGCCTTTGTGTAAAAGTGCCACGAATTGAAATACAACATATTGACATTATTACAAAGGATATCGGTTTCTACTTCAAAAAATACTTTTCCTCTGATATATATTGCCTCAGAATACCCTACAATATCTACACCTTTTGTTTCTTCTTTTTTCTGCAACCGATAATCGGTATTTTTATATAATTTATTGATTATTCTTCTCAGTATTTCCATATATAAAATGTATTAAATGTATTCTTTCCAAGTTCATTCTTAAGCTCGTTGCAAATTTAGAACTATAAAAAATAATCTAAGTGTCGTTAATACTTCTATTTTAAATATGTTTTTTAAGAAAGTTTTGAAAGATAAAATCATTTTTATATTTATTATACTGTCAACTTAAAAGCTTATAAATCTTTTCTATTTCTTTTTCGGTGCTAAAATCTTCTTTGGCAAGGTTTCTGCTTAATTTCTCTCTAAGGTTTTCATCTTTCAGTAAGTTTTCAACCGAGGCTGCAAGTGCTTCCGGATTCATTTCGCAAATCAGTCCGTTTACTCCGTTTTCAATCTGGTCTTTTGCTGTTGTGAAGTCGGTAATAATAATGGGTTTTGCTAAAGTTTTGGCTTCATCAATAGCAATAGATTTTCCTTCATAGCGGGAAGGCTGCACAAATATTTTTGCCTGTTTGATATACGGATAAGGATTTTCTTTTAAACCCGAAAGGGTAAAATTGTCCTGAAGCCGGTGCTCTTTTATCATCTGTTCCAGATTTTGCCTTTCGCTTCCTTCACCGATAATGTACCAATGAAAATCCACGTTTTTCTTTTTCAGAATTGCAGCTGCTTTTACAGCAAGGTCAAACCCTTTCTGCGGATGAAGTCTTCCGACCGAAACGATAGCATTATGCTTTAAGTTTTCAATGCTTTGTTCTGAAAGAGTATAAATCAATTTGGAAGATACCACATTATAAATCAACTTTATCTTTGAGCTGTTTTGGGGAAATTCATTCACTAATACTTCTGCACATTCTTGAGAAACGGTGGCAATATAATTTAGCTTATCAAAATATGGCTTATCAATATTTTTATCTAACCGTAATTTATTATAATCGTTGTGAATAAACCCGATTTTCTTTTTTGCCGAAACTTTATCTACGACAAAATAATTGGGGGTTTTTTCCAGATAGCCAATGGCTGCATCATATTCTTTTTTCAATGATTCGAGCACATTACGAAGAGAAAACCATGCCAACTGCTCTGCTTCTGCCGGACTTTTGCCTTTCTGCATTTGCTTGACAAATTTCCAACGGTTGTATATTAGTTTAGGATTCAGTGTTTTTATAGCATTTATAAACGATGAATCAAAATAATGATAATTACGAGGTTCGGGCAACAAGTTTACTTCTTTGGGAATCTGCTGCAAAAAGATTCCTTCCTTTTTTAACAGCAAAAGATCGACATTATATTTTTCATAATCAAAAACCTGTAGTAATGAAACCAGTGCTTTCTCGGCTCCGCCAACATTCAGGTTGTTCATCACAAACAATATATTCTTTTTCCTACTCATTGATGATTTCGTAAAATTTTTCTATTTCTTTTTCCGTTCCAAAGCTTCCTGATTGCAAATTTGCAATAATTTTATCAGTAAACCCGGGTTCATCAAAATATTTCAGAATACTTTCTGCAAGTGCTTCGGGGTTCATTTCGCAAATCAGTCCGTTTACTCCGTTTTCAATTTGGTCTTTTGCGGTCGTAAAATTGGTAAGAACAACCGGTTTTACTAAAATTTTAGCTTCATCAATAGCAATAGATTTTCCTTCATAGCGGGAAGGCTGCACAAATATTTTTGCCTGTTTGATATACGGATAAGGATTTTCTTTTAAACCTAAAAGGGTGAAATTGTCCTGAAGCCGGTGCTCTTTTATCATCTGTTCCAGATTTTGCCTTTCGCTTCCTTCACCGATAATGTACCAATGAAAATCTGTATTTTTCTTTTTCAGAATTACCGCTGCTTTTACAGCCATATCAAAACCTTTCAGCGGAATCAGTCTGCCGATAGAAACAATTGCATTTTGTGACAGAGGTTTTATTTCCTCACCGGACAATTTTTTGATTAAATCTGAAGATACAATATTATGCAGAACCGTTATATTTTCTGAAAATTCAGGGAAAATATTTTTCAAGTCTTCCAAACATTCCATAGAAACTGTAACAATACGACCTAAAGCCGAAAAGTAATTTTTCTCAAACTCTCTATCTATATTTAATTTGGAATAATAGGTATGAATAAAGCCGATTTTCTTTTTTGCCAAAACTTTATCCACAACAAAATAAATGGAGGATTTCTCGAGAAAACCGATGGCAGCATCATATTCCGTATTCAGCGTTTTGATGGACTTTTTGATGTGTTTCCAAGAATATTGTTCTGCAACAGATGTATTTTTCGTCATTTTGTTTGCCAGAAAAAACATGACTCTCCGGATTGCGGAATAAAACTTTCCTTTTCCGAGAAACTGCAAAACAGAAGAAATGAGCGGTTTTTGAAAAGTCTCAAAATCTTTGTTTTTAGGTAATATATTCACAAATTCCGGAATCTGGTTAAAGAATAATCCTCTGTGTGAAAACAAAAACAAATCTACCGAAAACCGCGTTTCATCAATCGTATTCAACAGATTGACAAGACTTTTTTCAGCTCCGCCTGCATCTAAACCGGGAATGACAAAAAGTAGCTTTTTCAATATCTTATCTAAAATTACTAAATATATTCACCTGCCCTGTAAGACATTTTCTGAATCTCGGGAATTCTTTTTTCAAGCACCTGTTTAATTTCTTCCTGATCACGAACCAATTCCTTAAATTTTTCTATCAATAAATCTGCATCCGAAATCTCCGAGCTTTTTAAAACCAAGCGTTCATAACCGAACAAATCTTTGGCTATTCCTAATGATTTTATACTATATCCCAAAACCATAGTGGGGACTTTGGAAGAGTATGCTGCAATAGTAGCGTGTGTTCTGGCACCGATAAAAAGATTCATCCGGGCAATATAGCCTTTATACTGTATGGCATTCAGGTTATCGGGCAATAAAAACACCTTTTCGATTCCGTTTACATTTTTCATATCCTGCAACAAATCTTTCATACAGGCATAATCATCATTTCCGGGTTGTATTACGTGTGGTGTCAAAGCAATTTTATAAGCAGTTGTCTCTAAGATATGGCTCAGCAGTTTAATAGCTGCGTCACGACTTTGCGGATGCTTATTAAAAACCAGCGGACTGTAATTAAACCCGATCGTATTGCCCTCATCCCATTCATCTGGCAAATCGAGCATCTCTTTATCAAGCACAAAGGCTCCGTCTGCAACCAAATGAGCATTTTTCAGACCCAATTCCCGTAATTCTTCCAATGATTCTGTTTCTCTGATAAGTAAAGCATCAAACATGCTCAAATCGGCCAGTTTATTTTGTGTAGACACATCCTCTTTTCCCAAAGAAGCTCCCCATAAAATCAGTTTTTTTCCTTTGGCTTTGATTTTCCTGTCCAATTCATAATAATCGGGTAAATCGCCATAACAGTAGTTATCTCCGCCAATGGAAAGAAACACATCAAAATCGTCTATTCTTGAAATGATATCCTCATGCATTAATCTATAGGAAGCATTGTATGTGTTTTTGATTCTTGTTTCAAATAAATTTTGAAAATATGGAAGCGAAAATCGTTTAAACCCCCTGTTTTGATTGTGAAAGACGATTTCGTCCAAGCCGTCTATAATCTTATCCGTACCGGGCTTTGTTGATGCCAAAGCCAGATATGCATTTTCGTGTTTCTTACGAATAATTTTTATGGCAGACCTCACAATGGCTTCGCAGCCTCTGTTTCCGCTACCGCCATGAAAAAACATTAATATTTTCATTTATGGGTTTATTTTTTGTTTCTGAAATAACTATAAGTCGTCAAAACAAGCAATGGCATCATCAGCCTGTATCTGATGCAAAGTAACATAATTTTTCGGAATCCCGATTTTCGGCTTAATAACAACTTGTTATATTTTGAAAAAATATACCTGACATCTGTATGATAAATCATTTTTCTGACATAAGCATACCTTTTTTTAAAAGATAAACCGTTACCGGGACTAAGATATATAAAAACATTTGCCGATACTTTATCTGCCAGTCTTATGGCTTTTAGTTTTTCTGTTTCTTCATCTGTCAGTTTTAATGAACCTCCAACTTTTTTATAATCAAAATGAAAAACCTCCAAATCTCTTTTGAAATAATCTTTTTCCCTTAGATTTCGGGTTGCACTTCCCACAACTTCTTTGTACAAATATCCGGCATAAGGTATATGAACTACAGAACTTGCCACAGAAAACATCTGAAAGTTAAACAATCCATCTTCGCCCAATGCTACACCTTTCGGAAAACAAATACTGTTGGAATCTATCAATAACTTTTTATAGATTTTGGTACATGATGTGTTCAAACCATCATAGGCAATCATATAAGGAATAAAATTTTGGCTGATATAATCCTTGCCTAACTTTTCATTTTCAGAAAAGGGTAAAGAGGATTTTACGACATGACCGTCCTGTTCTTTCAAATAGTGAGAAATCACAATGTCGGCATCAAATTTTAAAGCCGAGTCATACAACACCCGATACATATCGGGTTCTATGGTATCGTCGGCATCTACAAAACCAATGTATACTCCTTTTGCCATTTCAATCCCTTTATTTCGGGCAACCGAAACCCCTTGGTTAGGTTGGTCTATGATGATGATTCTGTTATCGAGGCTTTTATATCGGTTTAATATATCTGACGAATTATCTGTACTGCCGTCGTTAACACAAATAACTTCAAAGTCTCTGAAAATTTGGCTCAAGACAGAATCTAAACATTCCGACAAGTATTTTCCGGCATTGTAAACAGGAATGATAATGGAAATATGAGGTGTCATTTTCTGAATATAAAACGGTGGATCCTTGTCTTTAATCTCAAAATTTGCTGATGTTTTTTAAATTTATAAAAATTACTGCTGAAACAGGGATACTTTTCATCTTGCCATTTCATGAGTTCTTTCAAGTGCAATTGAGTTAGTAAATTTGTGGTTTGTTGATATTTTTCTTCATCCAGAGCAGGCAAGATATTAAGTTCTAAAATTCTCGTTATAAAAATATGATATACATTCCGGAAATATATGTTTTCTGCTTCCGATTTCTTTGAAACCTGATTTTCGAAATTCCGTATTTCTATTAAAGCATTTTTGAAACTTTCAAAAGCTTTTTCAGAACGTCCTTGATTGGAAACAGAGGATATTCTTTTCATATATTTATAATAGGGCAAATCAAAACTGCTGACGCGTTGTGCAAAAAATTGAGTTTTCACATTTAAAACCGAATCTTCGCCAATCATCACCTCGTGAGGAAATTTTATATTATTTTTTACAATCAATTCACTTTTATAGAAGACGGGGGTTAATGTTCTTCTTTCGTGCTCAATTCCTGATTTAATCATATTTTGTTGACCAATATTCTCAATCTCGGCTAATAAACAGCCCGCTTCATCGTAAGTATCGTATTTCAAATAACATATATCTAAATCATTTACCTTAATATAATCTATAATTTCAGCTAATACGTTCTTGTAAATTTCATCATCTGAATCGATTACGGTCACATACTCTCCTTTAATCTTAGACAACCCTAAGTTTTTCGCACTTGCACTACCTTGATTTTCCTGATGATATACCTTTATGAAAGGATATTTTTCGGCATATTTTTCCAAAATGATTTCCCCTCCGTCTGTGGAGCCGTCATTGATAATAATCAACTCAACTTCAGAAAAGTCGATATTCTGATTCACAATACTGTCTAAGCATTTGGAAAGATATTTTCTTGTATTATAAACCGGAATAATAATAGACAATTTTATCATTGCTTATTAAAAATTTTATTTAAAGAGATTAACAACAGCTATTTTTAAAAGTCTAAATTTTGAATATATTGAAACATCGTAGCGATAATAGTTTAAAAACTGTATAAAATCATTTTCCAGTTCATTGAATTTCAATGATTTCAAATGCCTGTTTTTTACCATAAAATGCCAATAAGATGCTTTTTCTCTATTATCAAATCTAGATATTCCTTTTTCATGTACTCTATAATTATACAACAATTTATGTACATACCTTGAAGTTGAAACACTTAAAAGACAAGCATATAAATCCATATCCACTGCCCTTTTGAATAACGGGTCTAATTGTATAGATTTCAAATAAAACCTTTTTTTAAAGGTTGCAAAATGAGAAACATTACACCTTAGAATGGTGGGAGACATCTGCTTTTTACTATCCTTCACTCTTTGATAAAGCGGATTAAGTTTAGAATCACAAATAATGTTATTGGAATAAACAAGTCCTGTATCGGTATGATTCCGGTGTTCTGTCATCATTATTTCCAGAGCATTTTCTACAATGGCATCATCAGGATCTACAAAGCCGCATATTTCACCCGAAGACTCGTCTATACATCTTTTTTTGGTATATCCTGCTCCTTTATTTTCCTGATTCTGAAATAACTTTATCCTGTTTTCGTTTTTCATATAATCTTTAATAACCTCAACAGAGTTATCTGTAGAACAATCATCTACGATAATTATTTCAAAATTTTGGCAGGTTTGTTTCAATATGCTATCTAAACACTCCGTAATATATTTTGCGTTGTTATAGTTGGCAACGAGTACCGAGAAAAGAACCTCTTCTTTTGAATTATCCATTTATTGACTTATTAAATAATTATTAGAAATCGTTTAAAAACCTCAATAACATTGTTGTTTAAATATTTTGTTATAATCTATTTGTATATCTCTGACTTCATTATCTATCCGTACAATTTTTTTATTTATATCTTCATCATAATCAATGATAAAATCATATTTTAATATTGCTTTAAGCTCTTCATGGAGCAATAAAGGAATATCATTTACCTTGAAGTATAAAGGAAAACAACCAAAAGCTATAGACTCTAATGAAACTGTAGAACTAACAGATATACAGTATTTTACATTTTGAAAACTTTTTTCAAGCGAATGTTCATAATAATTATGTACTTCTATGTTTGAACTGTCCAACAACTCCTGCACTTCTTTATTGGGTATAAAATTCGGATGTGTTCTCAATCTTATTTTATATAAAGAAGAATTATTGTCTCCAAAATTAATTGCTACAGTTATAAATTTTATAATATCACCAAAGTTAATGAAAGGATTCATTTCTTTGGATACTGCAAATAAAATATAATTTCTGTCTTCGGTTTTCTGCCCACTATGATTATTCTTTAAAGCGAGAGGATGACCAAGCTCCTTCATTATTAAGGACGGATTCTCTTTTTTGTATGATTCCGAGAAAAACTCTCCCCAAGAGATAAATAGAGAATAGGGCATATTTCGCCATCCTATTTTATAAACAGAAGTCCCTGTATAACCCCATTGATAACAAATACTTTCAAAATTATATTTCTTAGACAGATACCCGGCAATGATTTGTGCCGGAACGTCTCCCTCTACAACCAAAGATTTCGGAAACCCCAATGATTTATAGATATTTTCCAGTTTTTGTATATCGAGTAATATTTTTTGAAAACTTCCGTAATGTTTATTCCAAAATACGGGAAACGGTCTCTTTATATTTTTCATATATATATAAATAAACCCTTCCGATTCTTCAATCCTATCATTCTCAAAAATAAGGAAAGCCACTTTATTGCCTTTACTTTTCAAATCTAATGCGTATTGATATATATACCTGTAATATTTGATTGATTCAATATGAATCAGATAATCCGGCTTGATGTCTCTAAGATAGTTTTTCTTGAAAAAACCTTTCAACCATTGTTTGAAATCATTTCTTGCCAAAGATTGAGTTTTTTTAAAAGACGATTTTTTGAGCAAGAAATATTGATCGGTCAGATTATTTATTGTTTCTATAAATTCAACACTGTCCGTATCTTTCCTTAACGATATTCCCGTTTTTTTATGCCCGATTAAATACCAATAAAGATTAAGGTTTATCAATGGAGTTAAAGGAATTCCTTTAAAAAAAACACCATTAAACACTTTTGTGCTTTTTTCTATTTCCTGAATTATTAACTCTTGTTTTGGAACAGACATAATTAAATTTTACTGTTTTTTCTTCATTGACTTCAAAAAGGAATCAATTCACTTTATCGTTTGCTTTATACTTATGGTGCTCAAACCGGTGTACTTTTTTTTCTCTACCGCCACACATAACTTCTGCTTTTCGAATATCGTTTACAAATTGTTTGAATTTATTATCATACAAGTCAATGGCAACACTGTCAAAATGAACCCATTCCAAATCACCCAATTTGACATGTTTTTCTATCATTCTTGCTCCGGCAGAAACAGCCATCATGCACCCCAAACTCCCCAAATCATGAGAAGAATATCCCGGAACAATGTTGGGATATTTTTCGCGTAACAGCTCATAATGTCTTACTACGCTAATCTGGCATCCTTCGGGTGGAGTAGGATAAGAAGACGTACATTGCAGTAAAAACAATTTTTTGTCTCCCAACAAATTGTCCAACACAAAATCTTCATACGATTTATCCGTAAAACCGGTAGAAACCACCAGTTCTCCCTTGAAATCTTTTGCAACTTTGGTTAAATAATTTTTGTGATTCGATATGGTCGAGGGTAATTTTATAAGCGGGCAATCTAATTTTTGCATATATAAATATGAATTCCAGTCCAAAACCGAGGCAAACCAAGGGATGTTTCTTTTTCTGCATTCAATATCCAAAAACTCAAATAATTCATCTGACAATTCTACGGCATTACGGTAATCTCTTAAAGTATTTCCGAAAGGAGAAGAATACGGAGCACCAAGCTCTTCTTCTGTATAAAAAGAGTTTACATCTCTTTTTTGAACTTTTATAATGTCTGCACCGCTCTCAACCGACAATTCAATCATTTTTAAAAGCCTGTTTCTATCTCCGATATGATTATTGGTAAATTCTGCCACAACAATTACTTTATTAGATTCATCTAATTGCTCCAACAGTTCCCCATACAATTCAGCATTGGTTTTTAATTTGCCTTTTGCGGTATATTTCTGTAAACTCTGATTAAACTCGTCTGTGCTTAATACACTGTATTTTTTGTTGCCAATATGCTTTAGATGAACCAACGGATATTGTTTCTGAACATGCTGCAATAACGTAACAAAAATAGACTCCTGCGTTCTTAAATGTGCATTTCTGTATTCCAGCCCGTGTAAATCATTTTCTTTGACAGACTTCATGAAAAAATCAAATCCGACAAAAATAACGTCTGCCGAAATCTTTTTTACCTCCTGAAAAATTATAGCTAATTTAATCGCTGATAAGAGTGTAAAATCTAAAATATAAAATTCTTTGGAAGCAAAATAGGTGTAAATACGTTCTATCCCTTCCTGGTCAAAAGATTTGTAGTCTGCTTTGATGTGTTTGTTCTCAGGAATACCGAACTTTTCGGGAGCAATATAGTATCTGGTTTTAAACTTTTTTTGTTCAATGGCAGAATATAAGTCATCTCTGTAAAAAATAGTTAAATCAGAATCTATAAATTTTTCGGCATCATTGAGCGTAATGATAAAATAATCTTCTCTAAGAGTTTTTAAATCAATCTCTTTCAAAGAATCACCTTTGCCGATAACGGCAAGTTTAGTTTTGCTCGATTCTGAAAATATATTTTTTATCCGGTCTAAGCAGTTCTCCATGATATGGTTGATTATTTACTGTTACTTTTAGATGATGTTCGAGTGCTAAATTCAACCCGGGAATAATGTCCCAAACTTTTGCTCCTTTAGGGTTTTCAAACGAATAAAACGAACCTGTAATGACATTATACATATTATAGACACAACAGCCAATGATTCTGTATTCAAAACCTTCTTTCAGGTTCAAAATATCTTCTTTTGACAGGCTGGACGAAATCCCGGCTATTCTTGATTCAAATTTAGTAATATTATCTCCCGACTTCAAATATAAATCTAATTCCGGCAATGCCAACATAGATTCTTGATGAACTCCGTTTTCATATACACAAACGGCCACACCCCATTCTTTGAGTCCTGAAATAAAATTTTCTGTGCCATCGATAGGATCCAAAATAATAACTTTGTCTGCTTGATAAGCCTTTAAATTATCTTCAGGAGATTCTTCAGATATCAAAGCATATCCGGGTAAATGTCCGGCTATATATTCTTTTATTAACTGTTCACACAGCAAGTCACCTTTAGAAACATAACTGTTGTCTGCTTTAAGCTCTTTGATGTTTCTTAAGGACAGAATTTTAGAGAGATTCTTCTTTAAAATGTCATTTATTTCTTCACAGATATTATTCATATCTAACATTGTTTTTCTTCAACCATTCTTCTGTTAACCCTAAATCTGACATATCATGCACATCAAAACATCCTTCTGTAATATAAGGAATAATATTATTTCCCATAACCGGCCAAGGATATTGTCCTTTTGAAGATTTTATTCCTTTACTAACATCCAAAACCCAAAATGAATGATCAAAAAAAACGCATGGCTCTAAATCCTGCCTATTCGCAGAAATATATTCTCCTTCTTTTCCTAAAAAGTTTTGTAATGTTCCGTCCGGCATAATTTTCTTAGCTCTACGCGGGTGGTATTCATACTTGTAATGCGAAGGAATCACAGACGAACATTTCTTTTCCAGCAAAATATCTATACAGTCATCTATCATCCGGGAAGAAATCGTCCCTACATTTGCATGTATGACAATCATTATGTCTATTTCTCCTATATCATTTTCAATAATTTCAAGTGCGTGTTTTACAGCATCAGAACTTTGGGATGTGGGCAATGCTAATTCATCAGGCCTTTTAACGGGGATAAAGCCCACTTCTTTACCCGCATTTAAAATTTTATCATCATCACTACTGATATAAAAAGCATTGACATATTTTGAATTTTTAGCTGCTAAGGCTCCCCATTGCAACAACGGTTTTCCTAATACAGGTAATATATTTTTATTTTTTAATGTATTATTTCCTCTACCTATAATTAGCGATACTACTTTCATAAATTATATCTTATTATATTTCCAGATTGGTTCAATATTTAATATCCCCGGTCTTTTTTTGCTGGCTGCCTGATACCTTATATGGCGAGAAAGAATATCTACTTCTACACCAATTACATTTTTATAAATAATTTCCGGTCCGATACCAAAATGCCCAATCTCAAAATCAAAATTATAAAATCCCTGTTTTAAAAAAGGCTCAGGATATTCAACAATTATTTTATGTTTACCTGTTTCTCTTACTCCTATCAGATTCTCATGACTTGAAATATCATAATTCATCATCAAGGTTTCATATTGATTTTTACAATAAATCACAACCCCTCTGTTTTTTACCGATTCTTTGACATTTACAACTATTTCAAAACCGATTTTGTCTCTGAAATCTAATAATGGGTTGTCTGTGGGTTTTCCGTTTTTCATAAGCCTGACAGATTCTATCACCATAGGTTTTTCGGGCATATCTTCAAGTACATTATAGGGTTTTAAAACCGTTTCATCTGTATTGCTTTCTACATACAACTGCACTACCGATTCTATATCGCCACTGTATTTGATGTTTCCGTTTTCCAAAAATATTCCTTTTTGGCATAATGTCTTCACAGAACCCATATTATGACTGACAAACAATACTGTTCTTCCTTCGCCTTTGGAGACATCACCCATTTTGCCAAGACATTTTTTCTGAAATTCGGCATCGCCTACGGCAAGCACTTCATCTACAATCAAAATTTCAGACTCCAAATGAGCTGCAACTGCAAAGGCTAAACGCACATACATTCCTGATGAATAGCGTTTTACCGGTGTGTCGATATACGCTTCTACACCTGCAAAATCGACAATTTCATCAAACTTTTTCTTGATTTCATGCTTTCGCATCCCTAATATCGCTCCGTTCAGGAAAATATTTTCCCTACCTGTCATTTCAGGATTAAAGCCGGTTCCTACTTCTAAAAGAGAAGCTATCCTCCCGCTTATATCAAAATGACCCGTCGTAGGCTTGGTCACACGACTGAGCAATTTTAAAAGGGTTGATTTTCCGGCTCCGTTTCTACCTATAATGCCTACCGCATCTCCTTTTTCAACTTCAAAATTGATATCCTTTAAAGACCAGACATAGTCGCTTTCACCTTTTTTACTTCGGTCGTTGGTTTGTCCTATTTTCAGATACGGGTCTTCCTTACCTCTTATTTTTGCCCAAAAACGGTTCAGGTCATGACTTAAAGTGCCTGTTCCTACTTCTCCCAAACGATATTGTTTGGAAATATCTACGGCCTGTATTGCTAAATTTTTATCCATTTTTATACTGTATCCATGAAACTTTTTTCAACCTTATTAAATATGACGGTTCCGGCAACTAAAGTAACGATAATAATAACCGAACTTCTGACCAAATCTATACCGGTAAAACTTCCTACTCCTAAAAAGGCATACCTGAAACACTCAAAAATGGGCGAAAGAGGATTGGCATAAACTAAAAACCTGAATTTTTCGGGAAGAGCCGAAATAGGATACACCACCGGCGTTATATACATAAACAGCTGGATGCCAAATGTTAACAAAAAAGTTAAATCTTTATATTTTGTGGTTAGTGACGAAAAAATCATCCCCATACCCAATGCAAACAATGCCATTAATAAGATTAAAAACGGCGTAATCAATATCCAGATGTTCGGCTTAACACTATCTGTGAAAATAAGATAGTAAAGAAAAGCACATATAAAAATACCGAACTGTACCAAAAACCTCATCAGCGAAGAAACCACAATAGACAACGGCATGATTAACCTCGGGAAATAAACTTTTCCAAAAATATTGGCATTAGACACAAAAACAGTTGAAGTTTTTGTCAAACTGTCTGAAAAATAATTCCAAACCGTAATACCCGACAAATAAAACAAAACCTGTGGTAAACCGTCTGTTGACAACTTCGCAATATTACCAAACAATATTATGTAAATCACGGTTGTAAGCAATGGCTGAATAATAAACCATAACGGTCCTAATATTGTCTGTTTGTAAAATGTAATAAAATCTCTCTTTACAAACATCTGTAATAAATCTCTGTATCGCCATACTTCGGCAAGATTAAGGCTGAAAACGGCATTTTTAGAACTTATCTTATATGTATTTTCTGTTTGCATTTAATTTGTTTTTTATATTTTTATCTGTAATAATCACGATACCAATCTACAAAAGCCTGCACGCCTGTTTCTATGTCGGTACCGGGGTTATAATTAAAATCTGTTTTAAGGTTTTCAACATCTGCCCAAGTCTGCTCTACATCTCCCGGCTGCATGGGCAACATAATTTTTTCTGCTTTTTTGCCGGTACATTTTTCGATAGCCTCGATAAAGTCAAGCAAACGGACAGGCTTGCTGTTACCTATATTATAAAGTTTGTATTTTTCGGTAATCTGATTTTTTTGAAAAGACTCTACAATCTTCATCATTCCGCCAACAATATCATCCACATAAGTAAAATCACGCGATAAATTCCCTTCGTTAAAAACCTGAATGGGATTATTGTTCAAAACGGCATCCGTAAACAAAAACATAGCCATATCGGGTCTGCCCCAAGGACCGTAAACGGTAAAGAACCTCAACCCTATTGTTTGTATTCCGAACAAATGACTATAGGCATGAGCCATTAATTCGCTTGTTTTCTTGGTTACAGCATATAAACTGATAGGGTTATCTACAGTATCTTCCACAGAAAACGGAATTTTTTCGTTTAGCCCGTAAACACTCGAGCTGCTGGCATAAATAAGTTTTTTCACATTATAATGGCGGCAACATTCGAGCAGGTTTAAAAACCCGCTGACATTACTATCAAGATAATTAAACGGTTTTTCGATACTGTATCTCACGCCTGCCTGTGCCGCCAAATTAACGACCAAATCAAACTTTTGTGTGGCAAAAAGCTGTTCGACACCTTCTCTGTCTTCTATATTTATCTGCATAAACAGAAAACGACCTTTATGTGTATCACTTTTTACATATTGGTTATACGTTACGAAGTTTCTGTTTATCCCTAATTCGTTCAACCTTCCATACTTGAGATTAACATCATAATAGGCATTAATATTGTCTATGCCCACAACCTCATGACCCAGAACCAACAGTTGTTTACTTAAATGAAAACCAATAAATCCGGCTGCCCCTGTAACCAGAATCTTCATACTATTTTTTTTACGATGAATATTGTTTGTTATAATATTTTTGATAGTCCCCCGAAGTAACGTTTTTAAGCCATTCTTCATTATTGAGATACCAGTCTATCGTCTTGTCAAGCCCTTCCTCAAAAGTAACCGATGGCTTCCAACCCAATTCCTTGTTTATTTTTGTTGCATCTATGGCATACCGCAAATCATGTCCCGGTCTGTCTTTTACGAATGTAATCAATTTTTCGGAAGTGCCCGAAGCTCTGTTGAGCTTTTCGTCCATTTTTTGACAAAGCAATCGAACCAAATCAATATTTTTCCATTCGTTAAAACCTCCAATATTGTAGGTTTCATGATTCTTTCCTTTGTGAAACACTAAATCTATAGCAACTGCGTGATCGATGACATAGAGCCAATCGCGTGTATATTTTCCGTCTCCATAAACCGGCAACGGTTTGTTGTTGATGATATTATTGATAAAAAGCGGTATCAGTTTTTCAGGGAAATGATTGGGACCGTAATTGTTTGAACAATTTGTGATTACATACGGGAACTGATATGTTTCTCCGTACGCTCTTACAAAGTGGTCTGAGCTTGATTTTGATGCCGAATAGGGCGAATTTGGGTCGTATGCCGTTGTTTCTGTAAACAAACCTGTTTCTCCTAATGAGCCGTAAACCTCATCTGTTGAGATATGATAGAATCTTTTACCTTCAAAATTATTATGCCAAGATGCTTTAGCAGCATTTAACAAATTAATGGT
Organism: Flavobacteriaceae bacterium; assembly: GCA_034005285.1. Classification (GTDB taxonomy): domain Bacteria; phylum Bacteroidota; class Bacteroidia; order Flavobacteriales; family Flavobacteriaceae; genus Flavobacterium. The sequence goes on along the minus strand of JAVEUZ010000020.1, from coordinate 18,655 downwards.
ACCAAAAACGTTGGTTTTGACAAATGCTAACGGGTCAGAAATTGAACGATCTACATGCGATTCGGCTGCTAAATGAATCACACCATCAAATAGATGTTTAGAGAACAAATCATTGATAAATTCCGTATCGGTAATATCTCCTTTTACAAATGTATAATTTGGAAAATTCTCAATATCCGTAATGTTCTCCAGATTTCCGGCATAGGTAAGTACGTCTAAATTATATATCATATAGTCAGGATAGTTTTGGACAAACCTCCTCACCACATGAGAACCAATAAACCCAGCCCCACCAGTTATAAGAATTTTTTTTTCAGCTTTTATCACAATTTCCTGCTTTAATTTGTTACAATCTTCCGTCCACTTCAGTTTCCAACACGCCTTTTACATCATATAATATAGCCTTTTCTTTTTTTAGTTTATCTAAATCTAATTCTAAAAAGGCTTTGTGGGCAACCCCCAGAATAATAGCATCAAACTTTTTTTCTGGTGAATAATTGATAGTCGTTAAATTATATTCATGTTTTACCTCTTCAGGATTAGCCCAAGGGTCAAAGGTGGTTACTTGAACACCGTAATCTTCTAATGCGTGGATTACATCTACAATTTTTGTATTTCGTACATCGGGGCAATTTTCTTTGAAAGTAACACCAAGCAATAACACTTCTGCACCGTTTATTGAAATGCCTTTCCTAATCATTTTTTTAACTACCTGCGAAGCTACATACTCTCCCATACTATCATTAAGTCTGCGTCCTGCCAGAATGATTTCGGGGTGATAGCCGGCTTCCTGGGCTTTTTGTGCCAGGTAATACGGGTCAACCCCAATGCAATGTCCGCCAACCAAGCCCGGTTTAAAAGGTAAAAAATTCCATTTGGTCCCGGCGGCTTTTAATACTTCATTCGTATCGATCTCTAAGAGATTAAAAATTTTTGCCAGTTCGTTGACAAAAGCAATATTAATATCACGCTGAGAGTTTTCTATAACTTTCGCTGCCTCTGCCACCTTAATTGACGGTGCTAGATGGGTTCCTGCTTTAATTACAGATTTATATAATTGATCCACTTTTTCACCAACCTCTGGTGTTGATCCGGAAGTTACTTTTAGTATTTTTTCGACCGTATGTTCTTTATCTCCCGGGTTGATTCGTTCGGGAGAATAGCCCGCAAAGAAATCAAGATTAAATTTGAGTCCGCTTATTTTTTCTAAAACGGGCACACATTCTTCTTCTGTCACTCCAGGATACACGGTCGATTCATAAATGACAATATCACCTTTTTTAAGTACTTTACCCACTGTTTCACTAGATTTATATAGTGGTGTTAAATCTGGTCGATTATTTTTATCGACCGGTGTGGGTACTGTAACGATAAAATAATTACAGTCTTTTATATCATTAATGTCAGCAGAACAATACAAACCTTTGTCTTCTGGTAGTTTTTGACACAGTACTTGCTTGAGGTCATTGTCATTTACCTCTAAAGTAAAATCATGTCCGGAATTTAGTTCCGCAACTCTGCTTTGGTTAATATCAAATCCTACTACTGGATATTTTGTTGCAAACAATCTTGCCAAGGGCAACCCTACATATCCTAATCCTATTACTGCTATTTTTATCGACATTTGTTATATTTTAAGAGCCTATTCCTTGATACACAAAACCTTTTTTTCTTAAGATTTCTTTTGGCAAAACATTTCTACCATCAAAAACAAAGGCAGGTTTTTTCGTCAAGTGGTATATTTTTTCCCAATCATAATCTTTAAACTCATCCCACTCTGTTAATATTGCAATGGCATGGGCATCTTTGAAGGCTTCATACGGGTCTGAATATACCGTAACATAGTGTTTATTATCTTCAAACGACCTAGTGTTTAGCTCATTTAAATCTTGATAAATCTGCTTTTCTGAGACTTTTGGGTCATAGACCGCTATTACCGCTTGTTCGTTTATTAATGCGTCTGCTACATAAATGGCAGCCGACTCTCTTGTGTCGTTAGTGTCTTTTTTAAATGCCCACCCTAAAAACACTATCTTTTTACCTGATACGGTATTGTAAAGTGTTTTAACGATATTGTTGGCAAAACGTGATTTTTGGTAGTCATTCATGATAATAACTTGCTCCCAGTAATCTGCTACCTCATTCAAACCAAATGACTTTGCAATGTAAACAAGGTTGAGAATATCTTTCTGAAAACATGAACCGCCAAAACCTACCGATGCTTTTAAGAATTTTGGACCGATTCTGCTGTCCATTCCTATAGCTTTTGCGACTTCATCTACATTGGCTCCTGTTTTTTCACACAGTTCTGATATCGAATTAATAGATGATACTCTTTGTGCTAAGAAAGCGTTTGCAGTTAGTTTAGACAACTCTGATGACCATACGTTTGTGGTGAGAATTCGCTCTCTTGGCACCCAGTTTGCATAAATTTCTACTAAGGCATTTATTGCATTTTGTCCTTCGGTAGAAACATCGCCTCCTATCAGAACCCTATCAGGGAATAATAAATCGCTCACCGCAGTTCCTTCGGCTAGAAACTCGGGATTTGACAAAATCTGAAACTGCACTCCGTTTCCCGTATTGTCCAATATGCTTTTGATGGCTTCTGCTGTTCTTACGGGTAACGTAGATTTTTCGATAACAATTTTATTGTCTTTGGCAACTCTGGCTATCTGACGGGCACAAAGTTCTATATATTTTAAATCGGCCGCCATACCTTTACCGCTACCATACGTTTTGGTTGGGGTATTTACCGAAATAAAAATCATTTGAGCTTCGTCTATGGCTTTATCTATTTCTGTCGAGAAAAATAAGTTTCTTCCTCTCGCTTCGGCAACAATTTCTGAAAGTCCGGGTTCATAAACCGGTATGTTACTAACATCTTCATCGTTCCATCGAGCAATTCTTTGTTCGTTTAGATCAACAACCGTAACCTGAATATCTGGACAATTTTGGGCTATAACAGCCATTGTCGGCCCTCCTACATAACCAGCTCCTATACAACAAATCTTTGTAATTTTCATATTTTAATTATCTATTTTAAATTTCCCCAATACCATTTCACCGCTTCTTTTAATCCTTGCTGAAATGAGTATTGCGGATTGTATCCTAATAATTTTTTTCCTTTTTCTATACTTGCCAGTGAGTGAGGAATATCTCCCGGTCTGTTGGGACCATGTATTACTTCGACTTTGGCAATATTAGCATCAAAATCTGATAAGTACTCTTTTAAGTATTTTACTAAATCATTTAGCGTTGTTCTGTCGCCGTATGCGGTATTATATACTGTATTAATTGCATTTTTATTCTCCGTTAGCATGGCTAATTCATTCATTTGAATGACGTTGTCTATATAGGTAAAATCGCGTGAGAAATTTCCGTCTCCGTTAATTATGGGACTTTCGTGATTAATAAACTGTTGTACAAACTTAGGGATTACAGCAGCATAAGCACCGTCTGGATCTTGTTTTCTACCAAAAACATTAAAGTATCTCAACCCTATTGTTTCGATTCCGTATGCTTTGCTGAAAATTTCGGCATATAGCTCATTTACATATTTTGTAATGGCATAAGGCGAAAGAGGTTTGCCTATTATTTCTTCTACTTTGGGCAAACTTTCAGAATCTCCATAAGTTGACGAACTGGCTGCATATACAAATCTTTTGACTCCTGCATCTCGTGATGCTGTAAGCATTTTTAAAAAACCCGACACGTTGACTTCGTTTGATGTTATCGGGTCTTTTAACGAACGGGGAACAGAACCCAATGCCGCTTGGTGCAACACATAATCTGCTTTTTGAACCGCTTTTTGACAAACTTCAAAATTGCGAATATCACCTTCAATCAAAGTGAAATTTTCATTAGACATAAAAGACATAATGTTGTGTCTGTGTCCTGTTGAAAAATTATCAAGACAAACAACCTTATAATTCTTGTTTAAAAAATATTCACAAAGGTTTGAACCGATGAAACCTGCTCCTCCTGTTATTAATATTGTGGCTTTGCTTTCTTTCAAAATAATTTATTTTTTAAAAACTTTCCAAATCATTCTTCTGAAGAAGCCTCTTGGTGGTTCGTCATCATGATAACCATGACCATAGCTTCCGTAAACGTAACCGTATCCATATCCGTATCCATAACCATAAGCCGTTCCGTATTTGGCTTTGTTTTCGTATCCGTTAAAAATAATGCTGGTGTTTTTAAGCTCACCCCGTTCTACTCTATTATTCAGTAACGGAATCATGTCTTTTTTAGTAAAATTCTGTCTCATCACATACAGCGTAATATCTGCATACGGAGACAGCTCAATGGCATCTGAAACCAATCCTACCGGAGGCGTATCTATAATTATATATTCATATTCTTTTTTAAGATAATTTATCAACTCATCCATCTGTTCACCGATAATAAGTTCTGACGGATTGGGCGGAATTGGTCCTGATGTGATGATATCCAAATAAGGATTATGTGTTTTTTGTATAACCCCTTCTATGTTTTTTTGTCCAACGAGATAATTAACAACCCCTAAGTCATTATTAATTCGGAAGTCGTCAAAAATCCTTGGTTTTCGAAGGTCCATACCTAAGATTACTGTCTTTTTTTCGCTCAGTGCAAAAACCGTAGCAATATTGATTGAGCAAAAAGTTTTTCCCTCACCACTAATGGAAGAAGTAACCATAAGGGTTTTAGCTCCATCTATTTTTCTCTTTGTATACATGTATTGGAGCGATGACCTGATTGCTCTAAAAGACTCTGACAATGCCGATTTGGGCTTTTCAAATACTGCCAAATCTGAATCTGTGGTTTTAATACCGACTACCCCAATAATTGGGATGTTTGTTTTCTTTATAATTTCGTCTGTATTGAGAATCGAGTTTTCTAAAAAGAAAATTGTAAAAACAATGATTACCGGAATTATGAGTCCCAACATAAAAGCCATGATATAATTTACTGCAGTATTAGGACCTACTTGTCCACCGCCAATGTCTTTTGCTGAATCTATAAAGTGAACATCCGAGAGGTTTGCTGCTTTCACTATTTCTGCTTCGTTTCGTTTTTGAAGAAAAGATGTGAAAATAATCTCATTCAAGTTAAATTTTCTACTGATTCTCAGATATTCCTGATTTTGTACCGGGAGCTTCTTTATTGCACTTTCTATTTCGCCCATTTTGGCATTTACCTGTCGTAAATCTATATCTAATACTTCTTTTGCGGAAACAATATTTTCAAGAATTACTTTCTTTAATGCACTAATTTCTTTGTCAAAATCTTCAAACCATTTTTGGTTTTTTGTCATATAAGCAAGCTCTTCGCGTTCTTTGGAAAGCGAAACAAGTTTTGACACGTTTCCTACTACGTTTGACTCTTCAATACCCGCAACCGAAGGAGCAGGAAGCTTAGAATAATCTGTTGAGCGATTCAGATAATTTTTCAGATTGTCAAAATAGGCAACTTTTCGAAGAATTCTGTCTTTTTCAAGGTCATATTGCAATAACTGCTGTGTAAACCGCTCACCTCCTTTTTCTAATTCATATATGTTTTTATCCTTACTAAACTCTTTGATTTCCTGCTCGTTATCTTTAAGTTGCTTTTCCATAGCAACCAGATTGCTGTCAATAAAATTAATTGTATTGGTAGCAAATTGGTTTTTTCTATCCAACTGTCTTCTAATCAGCATCTCAACTGTTGAATTAAGATATTCTACCAATCGGTTTTTGTTAGTTCCGGTGTGTGTTAATTTTATAATTGACGGAGCTTTATTATTGACATCAGCCTTGATTTCTCTATACTTGGAAACTGTTCTGTCAAAATTGTTAAACCTGATGAAATATTCTTGTCCGTCTATTTTTCCTGCATCTTCTTTTAAATCAATCGTAAAATTCAGATAAGGAAGTCTTATAGGTTGGTTAACTTTAAATTTTTCTTTAAAATTACCCTCAGCCACAAAAGACATACCGGTTTCTTTAGTATCATAACGTATGGTTCGTATTTCACTTTCTGTAAAATTAATGCTCACTTCAACCTCTTCATTTGAGATAAATGTTATCCGAACCAACCTATTCATAAGTTGAAATTTATCTTTCTCTAATTTGACGGTAAAAGGGGTTTGACCATATACATCTCGCATATAATATTCACCCTGTCTGAGATAATCTATATAATAATGTAACCTGTCAATTACAAATTCATTGTGAGTTCTCGATTTGATTGTAGTAATGATATTTTGCACCTGATCAGAAGTTCCGCCCCAATTAAAAACCAAACTGGTAGTAGATGTAAAGAAAGGATTACTTTCTTCTTTTACAGCAATTGTTGTGTCTATAGCATAGATTTTTTCTTTTCTGATATTAACGTTATATGCAATAAAAAAGGCTATTAGCCAGCTTAGTAAAAACCACTTCCAATAGCTAAGAGTTTTAAAAATAAAACCCCTGAAATCAAATTTACTCTGGTTATCTTCCTGTAAAAAGTCTTTTGAATCAAGCATTATGAACTAATTTTACAATCGGCTGGTTAAAATAATAATTGAAGATACTAATGACAGCACAGAGATGATAGTTGTCATAGTTTGCAAACCGGTTGTTCCCGTACCCCATGATTTTTGCTTTAACGGATTCACGAGAATATAGTCATTAGGTTTTAAATAGTAATAGGGTGAGTTTATCACATTTGCATCTGTTAAATCTAAAGCGTGCATTTCTGTTCCAGTTGGTGTCTGCCGTATAATCGTCACGTTTTTTCTATCTCCTATTATGGTAATATCTCCTGCATTGGCAACAGCTTCAAGAATATTAACCTGCTCCTGATAAATAGTCTTAGTACCGGGAGAAGACACCTCTCCGTTTATTGTAAAACGCAACCCGGCAAGCCTTACATCTACAAACACCTCTGCCTCTTCTGTGAAATACTCTTCGAGCAACCTTTCTTCTATTGTCTTTCTGATTTCTTCTGTTGTTTGGCCAACCACACTAACTTCATCCAATACTGGAATTCTTATGACACCGCGTTCATTTACTAAAAATCCGTCAAAATACAAAGATTGCTCTGACGTTGTTCGGTTATTACTACTCGACTCATTAGAAGACAAATTAAACAAGCCGGAAAGTTTACTATCTAATGATTTTATCCTAATAACCAAAATGTCATTAAACTGAATTCTGTGAGGTTTTTTTTCAACTAAAGAAACCGCTCTGTCCTGAGTGTTTCCTTTTTGTTGAAGATAAATCAAATCTTTTTGAGGCACACATGAAGTAAATATAATTGCCGATAGCACCCCCAATAAAATAAGCTTTTTGCCCATTAGTATTTTTTTAGAAAACAAATATAGTTGTTCATTTAGAAATACAAAAAATTATCTTTGTTTTTAGAGCCTGTTTAAAATTATTTTCCTTGGATGTTTGCCAAATCTTTTGCTTTTATTTTGATATATTGAGGCGGTTAAACCACTTTATTTTAAAATCTAACTCTAAGAATTCTTCAACTGATTTTCAAACGGAATCCTGTAAAGTATGCTTCTACCCAAAGTAATCTCGTCTGCATATTCAAGCTCGTCTCCTACAGAAATGCCTCTGGCAATAGTAGAAGTCTTAATTTCCAAATCTTTTATCTGTCTATAAATGTAGAAGTTTGTTGTATCTCCTTCCATCGTAGAACTCAAAGCAAAAATAATTTCTTCAACATTCCCGTTTTTTATCTTTTCAACCAATGTGTTAATATTGAGTTGTCCGGGTCCCACCCCTTCGATAGGCGATATTTTTCCGCCCAAAACATGATATACACCCTTAAACTGACCTGTGTTTTCAATAGCCATCACGTCTCGTATATCTTCAACAACGCAAATAACAGCATGGTTTCTGGATGTGTTCCGGCAAATTTCACAAATTTCTACATCTGATATGTTATGACAGTTTTTACAAAACTTTATTTCTTTTCTTACAGACAACAAAGACTCCGATAACAAAACGGTTTGTTCTTCGGGCTGCTTCAACAAATGCAACACCAACCGCAATGCTGTTCGCCTACCAATTCCCGGCAATAAAGATATTTCGCTAACTGCTTTTTCTAACAATTTTGATGAAAATTCCATGAGTGCAAAACTACTCATTTTTATCGACTGTAATCATTAATAATTTGGTTAAAAAAAAATTTACACTTCTTGGTAAACGTCCCTAAGAAATGGTAATGTTTTTCTCTATAAAAACATTATTTTTGAGCCATCTAATTCACAAACATGAACACTTCTATCATCTTAATTTTTGTACTTGTATATTTTATAGGATTACTCATTATCGCTAAAATAGTTAGCAAAAACGCTGATAATCAATCTTTTTTTATCGGAAACAAAAAAAGTAAGTGGTGGTTGGTCGCATTCGGAATGATTGGCACCAGCCTAAGTGGCGTAACATTTATTTCGGTTCCCGGAACTGTAGGAAAACTTACCGGAACAGAATATATCTACGGTGGATTTGAATATTATATGATGGTAATCGGGTTCTTTTTGGGATATTTTATTGTCGCATTCATATTGTTGCCACTTTATTATCGCATGAATCTTACCTCTATTTACACATATCTCGATAAAAGGTTTAACACTGAGGCTCATAAAACCGGTTCTATCTTTTTCATTATTTCCCGAGGCATCGGAGCAACTGCACGTTTGTTTCTGGTTATCAATGTCTTACAGATTTTTCTTTTAGACCAATTGGGTATTCCTTTTTGGCTTACCACAATGGTTATTTTGCTGATGATTGTGCTATACACCTACGAAGGAGGCGTAAAAACCATTGTAGTAACAGATACATTACAGACCTCTTTCATGTTAATCAGTCTGGTTGTCTGTACTATTTATGTGCTTTCTCAATTAGATTTGAGTGTTGGTGAAGCTTTTACTGAACTCGGCAAACACAACTATACGCATCTGTTTAATTGGGATGTCAATTCTAAAACTTATTTTCTAAAAACATTAGTAGGCGGTATGTTTATTACTATTGCGATGACCGGACTGGATCAAGAAATGATGCAAAAAAACATTAGTGTGGACAACCTGAAAAACTCTAAAAAAAATATGCTCACTTTTGCCTCTACTTTGCTGATTGTTAACTTGGCGTTTTTGTTTCTCGGCGGAATTTTGTACTTATACGCTCAGCAGTTGGGCGGATTTTATTCCGGAAACGAATTTTTATTAGACAATCAAAACCGTATGGGCGACGACTTGTTTCCTGCTATGTCACTACTGGGGTACCTTCCGTTATTTATTTCCGTGATTTTTATTATCGGATTAATTTCTGCTTTATTTCCATCGGCAGACGGAGCACTTACCGCCCTAACAAGCTCATTTTCTGTAGATTTATTGAAAATGAACGAAAACACATCACTTTCAGAATCCCGTAAAAAGAGAATCAGAATCATCGTCCATTTGTGTTTTACTGCTATTTTCTTTCTGCTAATTTTGATTTTCAAATGGATTAACGATAAATCTATCGTCTATCTGATTATGGAAGTTGCCGGATATACTTACGGACCACTTTTAGGGCTTTTTACTTTCGGAATTTTCACAAAAAGAACTGTCCGCTTGAAATTTGGTATCCTTTCTGTTGCTTTAATCGCTCCGCTACTCACCTATCTGATTAATCTTTGGGTAATACAAAATACGGACTACAGGATAGGTGTTGAACTGATTGTTCTCAACGGTTTCTTAACTTTTATCGGCTTATGGCTTATAAGTAAAAAAACATAATAATCAATACTGTCCTGTTGACAGCAATACCAGTGTGCAGGCAACTTCTGTCTCAATATTGTTTCTATGAAGTATCTCGTAAAACTCCGGGTTTTCTGTACCGGGGTTAAAAACAACTCTTCTGGGTTTTAGATTTACAATATAATCATAATATTCTATCTGTCTTTTCGGATTCAAATAAAGTGTTACGGTATCTATATCCTCAAAATTTTCCTGTTCTGTAACAATCATAACCTCTTGAATCTTTCCGGATTTTGAACCGATTGCCACAACTTCATGCTTTTTAGACAGCAGACTGTTAACTGCTTTGTTTGAATATCTTTCCGGATTTTCAGAAGCTCCTAATACTAACGTTTTCATGTTTTTCTTTCAAAGTTACATATTATTATCGAGTAATAAAGAATTTCCTGAAACCTACCGCCCTCAAAGCATTGTTTTTGAGAGGTTTACAAATTAAAAAATGTCAAATTATAAACTACTTAAATTCTATTGAAAAAACTCAACAAAATCCGATGTAATATCATTTTATTAATTTGACTTTGTTTTAATAATCGAATTCAGGTTAATAGTTATCTTTGCCATAAAACTTTACTTTACATAAAAACTATGGAATTGTTCATGTATATTTTTGCAGCTTTGTTTTCGGTAATTAACCCCCTTGGAGCTGTTCCTATTTTTGTAGGACTCACCTCGAATGACACAAAATCTGAACGTTCCCGCATTTCGTTATGGACGGCCATTAACGTTTTTATCATCCTGATTATATCTTTTTTTATTGGCGAATATGTTCTGAAGTTTTTCGGTATAGGCATCGACGCTCTCAGAATCGCCGGAGGAATGATTATCGTAAGTTCCGGATTTGCTCTACTCACAGGAAAATTCAATAAAACACGCGGAGTCAATAAAAAAGTAGAAGACGATGCACAAAAGCGAAATGATATAGCTTTAACACCTCTTGCAATTCCGATGCTGGCAGGTCCGGGCTCAATTTCCCTATTGATAGCCATGTATCAGGATTACAATAAAATCAGCGAAAAAATAACAGCTTGTTTGGCAATTCTTGCTGTAGCAATTGTCATTTTTCTGGTGATGAGAAGTGCTCATTACCTCTCCAGAATACTTGGAGCATCGGGCATTGTTGCTATTTCACGTATAATCGGTTTTATCGTAATTGCCATTGGCGTACAATATATCAGTAGTTCAGTTGTCAATATTTTCCGAACTATTTAACTTAAACATTTACGCTTTCGGAAGAAAAACTTCTGCCATCATACATCTGGCACTTCCTCCTCCACAAGCCTCAATCACATCAAGTGAAGAAGACAAAATCTCGGAATACTTTTCGATTTTTGAAATTTGGTCTTTGGTTAAGCTCTCGTGAGCCGATTTGCTCATGACCAAATAGCTTTTGTCATTTGCTCCTTTTACTTCGAGCATATTTCCGGCAAAATTATTCACTTGGTCTTCGGTTATCAGAATTACCTCTTTTCCGTCTGATTTTAGCGAATCCAAAACCAATTTCCGCTCTTGTTTGTCATCAATCGTATCAGCACAAATCACAGCAAATTTTTCTCCCAAACACATCATTACGTTGGTATGGTAAATCAATTCTCTTTTCCCGTTTACGGTTTGATAGGAATGAAAAATAATAGGAGCTAAATCTTGGTCTTCGCAAAATTCGATGAATAATTCTTCATCTGCTCTCGGAGATAAAGCACAATAAGCCTTTGCATTAGCTCTGTCCAACAAAATACTTCCTGTTCCCTCCAAAAACATATTGGCTTCTTCAGCTAAGGTATAATCGGTTACATTTTCAATTAAAAATCCGTTTTCTTCGATGATATCAAGAATATCTTCTCTACGTTCCTGTCTTCGGTTTTCGGCAAACATCGGATACAGAATCACATCTCCGTTTTCGTGAAAAGAAATCCAGTTGTTCGGAAAAATACTATCGGGAGTATCAGGAATATGCGTATCATCAACAACAATTACGTTTACTCCGACATTTTTTAGCTTTTCTACAAAAGCATCAAATTCTTCTTGTGCTTTTTTGTTGGCATCTTTCGGAGAAAGATTATCCAAAACTTTTTGGTAATAATTGTTTACAGCTGTCTGCTCATTCATTCGGAATGCAACAGGACGAATCATCAATATAGTGTTTGTGGTTTGTTTCATTTTTGTTTTAATATATTATAATCAAAAAAACCTTTTAGAAGGTTATAAATTAAGTAAAAAGAGAAGAAAAACAGTCTAAAAAAGAGGTAGTAAACACTATATTACTTTAGTGTTTAATTTTAAATCATCTGCTAAGTTAGTCAGATTCATTGTTGGTAATATGATACTTATATTCCCTGATAAATTGGTTAAAGTAGAAATGTAAGCTCGAATATAAGGAAATAATATAGCAGAAGCATTAATATAAAAAAAGTTACTTATTTCTTTAGAATCGTCAAATTCCTCAAATTTATACTCCCCTACAGTCTCTACTTCTATCTGTAAATCGTTTTCGTTATTGGTAACTTTTACTGATAGGTTCAATAAAAATAAATTATTATTTTTATTGACTACTCCTGAAACCTTAAAACCTATTTTAAGGTTGTCTAAATTAGATTCCTCTTGTAATTCTATTAAAGATTTTCTTACTCTGTAACCTTTAAATTGAAATTTTGACAGATTATCACTCATAACTTAAGCGGCTAATGCATAATTGTTTTCCCCTGCTATCAAATATTCACTTTCGTTGATTCCTTGAAAATCTATTGTGTTATGTAATACAATACAATCTGCTGTAAATCTTCCAGTTTTTTCTGCAAAAAGCTCAAAAACTGGAAATACAATTTTATTTAGAGAATCTTCAGAAATAAACACAACATCTTCTTCAGGAAATCTTTCCTTAAACAAGTCTTCAAATTCTAATTCAGAATCTATATAGCTATCACTATTATAAAACTCTAAAGGGGTTACTTCTATAAAATGAATTTTAGTACTCTCATTAAACTCATATCTAATATTAGAAGTAATAAATTTATTGTGTAGCTTTTTTAATTCTGTTATAATAAAATCTACTGAAGTCATTTATCTTATGTTTGTTTTTATGGTCTGAATAATTTCCTTGCTATAATCTATACTTTTTTGAGCCTCTTCATTAAGAATTTGAGAATCATAATAATCCGATTTTATTCTAAAGGCTTTTAAGTCTTTTATTATTCTTTTAATTTCAGCAAACTCTCGATTGTTATTAATGGTTGCTTTAAGTTCCTGTAAAATATTGTCAATTATGTAGCCGTGAGTTCCTCCTTTATAATTTAAACAAGCTACCTCAATATCTCCATAAGTGGCGTTTCTACAATTTTTTAACTTATGTTTCATAAATTGAAAACTTCCATAATACGAACAGTGAACACTAGGAGCATATAGATTATTTTCAATTAAACATTGAGCAGAATCAATATTAAATTTAGATTTTTCTTTTAGAAAGTCCACTTATTTTCAGTGCAAATGTAATAATTAAGAATGAAAACCAATATCTATTTATAAAATATTGTTCTGCCAAAGATAAAAATTATTTTCAACCTGCAATATATTTATAACTAAAAAATCAATCCCTTATCAATGGTAAAGTTGAACAACGAAGTAACCCCTCCTGCTTTGAAATTTCTGCATACGGAATTTCCTCAACTATAAAGTTATTTTCTCGTAACCAAGTATTTAAACGAGTAAAATTCTTTTCGGAAACAACAACATTTTCATCAATCGAAAAAATATTGGAGTTCATATTATACATTTCATCTCGTGTGATATGAAATAAATTTTCTTTTCCGAACAAATCGACCAAATACATATAATCGGCTTCTTCTCTGAATCCCGATTTGTAGATAATTCCTTTGTTTTTCCCGACAGGCTGAAAACAACAATCCAAATGCAAAGCATTATCTCTCGGTTCGATTTTGGATTTTACCAAATCAAATTCCTTTACGATTTTATTCGGAAAAAGTTCTTTGATGTACTGAACTCCCTCCATATTGGTTCGGGCTGTAATGTAATTTTTGTAATCACTCCCTTTATACGTCCCGATAAAAATATGGTCGTTATACAGCATTACATCTCCACCCTCAATATGCACTTCTTCGGGAGGACGGACAACTTTTGCAGGATTCATCTGGTCAATCACATAATTGATTGCGTCTAATTCCCTACTTCTGTCCTCCAAAATATTGGCTTTGATAAAAATATCATCAATCACAAAACCAATATCCCTCGAAAAAATCTGATTGTAATCTTCAATGATTTCCGGACGGTAAACCCGTACGTCATATTTTTTGAAAACTTCATTAAAAGCGTTCATTTCCTGAATCATATCCGATTCTGTCGGGTATGTCCCTGCCAAAATATGTTCCAATGATTTCGGGTCGTAAGCCTCATCTGCTGTTGGAGTCTGTCCGTTGCTTTGAGCCGTTCCTAATACCACAGCACGAAGTCTTGAAGTTTCGTTTTTTACGTTTAATTTAAGCATAAATCTCACTTTTGCATTTTGACAAAGATAAAAAAAGCCCCGCAATAAGCGAGGCGGTTTTATTAATCGGATTATCTTTTCCCTACAGGTTTAAATTCTCTCAACGGATAACCGGTATAAACCTGTCTTGGTCTTCCAATCGGCTCTTTGTTTACACGCATTTCTTTCCATTGTGCAATCCATCCCGGAAGGCGACCTATGGCAAACATTACAGTAAACATTTCTGTCGGAATACCGATAGCACGATATATAATTCCGGAATAAAAATCCACATTTGGATATAGGTTTCTGGATTTAAAATATTCGTCTTCAAGAGCAACTTTTTCTAATTGTTTTGCGATATTAAGAAGCGGGTCGTCTATTCCTAAAGCTGTCAAAACATCATCTGCCGCTTTTTTTATAATATTTGCTCTTGGGTCGAAGTTTTTATAAACTCTATGACCAAAGCCCATTAATCGGAAAGGGTCGTTTTTATCTTTAGCTTTCAGGACATATTTCTCAACATTACCTCCATCATTTTGGATTTCCTGCAACATTTCAAGTACTGCCTGATTAGCACCTCCGTGTAATGGTCCCCATAATGCCGACACTCCGGCAGATACTGAAGCAAACAAGCCAGCATGCGAAGACCCCACCATTCTTACAGTAGAAGCAGAACAGTTTTGTTCATGGTCTGCGTGAAGAATAAATAGTTTATCCAAAGCATTTATAATGATTGGATCTGCTTTATATGGTTCAGTAGGTAATGCGAAAGTAAGGTGCATAAAATTCTCCACATATTCTTTGGTATTATCATAGTAATTAAGCGGATAACCCATGGCTTTACGGTATGTCCAAGTGGCAATTACTAAAAACTTCGCCATTATTTTACATACTGCATCATATAATTGTTTTTCATTGTTTATGTCAACAGATTTCGGATTAAAAGCTGTCAAAGCACTGGTCAACGAAATTAACACGCCCATAGGGTGAGCTGTTTTTGGAAAACCATCAATAATGCTTTTCATTTCCTCGTTTACCAAACTGTGTTTTCGGATATCATTTTCAAACTTCTCTAATTCAGATTTTGTTGGCAATTCTCCGAAAACTAAAAGATATGAGACTTCAAGGAAGTTGGCTTTGTCTGCCAAGTCTTCTATTGCATATCCTCTATAACGAAGAATACCCTCTTCTCCGTCTAGAAATGTAATTTCGCTTTTGCATGAACCCGAATTTTTATACCCTGGATCCAAAGTTATGGCTCCTGTTAATGCACGTAATTTTTCAATATCAATTGCAATTTCATTTTCACTCCCTATAATCACAGGAAACTCATATTCTTTACCTTCTAAAATAAGCTTTGCGGTTTTGGACATAATATATTGTGTATATAATTTTCGATTTGTTGCGAAGTTAAACAAATTTGATAGAATGTTAAAACTTTATCACACACGTTTTCGTTAAATTTAGCATAAAGTTATTGACTTTATTTTAAATAAAAAGCACAGAAAAGCCTTAAACACAAAATTTATTTAAACATTTTTTGATTAACGAAAAGCTATTTCACTTTAAAAGCCTTCCTTCCGGGAAAATATGCCACTTGCCCCAATTCTTCTTCAATTCTGAGCAATTGATTATATTTTGCCATACGGTCTGAACGCGATGCTGAACCGGTTTTAATTTGTCCGCAGTTTAGAGCAACTGCCAAATCTGCGATTGTATTATCTTCGGTTTCCCCTGAACGGTGTGACATTACAGAAGTATATCCGGCATTGTGAGCCATATTAACCGCCGCAATAGTTTCGGTTAAAGTTCCAATCTGATTTACTTTTATCAAGATAGAATTGGCAATTCCTCTTTCGATTCCGGTTGACAGACGCTGCACGTTTGTTACGAACAAATCGTCACCTACTAGCTGGACTTTATCACCGATTAAATTGGTTAGATATTTCCAACCTTCCCAATCATCTTCATACATACCGTCTTCTATAGAAATGATAGGGTATTTTGCTACTAATTGTGCCAAATATTCTGCCTGCTGTGAAGAAGTTCTGATTTTACCTGTTTCGCCTTCAAATTTTTTATAGTCATAATTTCCGTTTACATAAAACTCGGAAGCTGCACAATCTAAGGCAATCATTATATCTTCACCAAACACATATCCTGCGTTTTCTACTGCTTGCCTGATAGAATCCAAAGCATCTTCTGTACCTCCGTCAAGATTGGGTGCAAAACCTCCCTCATCTCCTACAGCAGTTGAAAGGTTTCTGTCGTGTAATACTTTTTTAAGATGATGAAAAATTTCTGTTCCCATTTGCATGGCATGAGTAAAATTTTTAGCTTTTATCGGCATAATCATAAATTCCTGAAATGCTATTGGTGCATCAGAATGTGACCCGCCGTTGATAATATTCATCATTGGAATCGGCAATGTATTTCCTGAAACACCTCCCACATATCTATATAAAGGCATGCCTAATTCGTTTGCAGCAGCTTTTGCTACAGCCAAAGAAATTCCTAATATAGCATTTGCTCCAAGATTAGATTTATTTGGCGTTCCATCAAGATTTATCATGGTTTGGTCTATCAGATTTTGTTCAAAAACAGACATTCCAATAATTTCGTTTGCCAAAACAGTGTTCACATTGTTTATTGCCATAAGAACACCCTTTCCCATATAGTTTTTCCCTCCGTCTCTCAATTCAACAGCTTCATACTCACCTGTTGACGCTCCCGACGGAACAGCTGCTCTACCTAAGACGCCATTTTCTGTTATCACATCTACTTCTACTGTTGGATTGCCTCTTGAATCAAGGATTTGTCTGGCATGAACTTTAATGATAATACTCATGATTATTTGTTTATTTATGATTATTAAACGATTATTTATGAAAAATCAAATTTAATGAAACTTTATTCCTTTTGCGCAAACACGTATATAAAACTTATGAACGCAATCGATTTAGCAGTTATCTTTCTTATGTAAGCGTTTTGGCTTCTTCTATATTTTCAATAAACTGGTCAAACAGATATTCTGAATCATGAGGTCCCGGACTGGATTCGGGATGGTATTGAACCGAAAAAACAGGTTTATTTTTCATTCTTATTCCTGCAACGGTTCCGTCGTTGATGTGTAAATGTGTAATTTCAAACTCATGGTGATTTTCTAAGCTTTCTTTATCGACTGCGAACCCGTGATTTTGTGAAGTAATCTCACCTTTTCCGGTAATCACATTCATAACCGGGTGGTTGATTCCTCTGTGTCCGTTGAACATTTTATAGGTAGAAATTCCGTTTGCAAGAGCAATGGTTTGATGTCCGAGACAAATTCCGAATAGTGGCTTACCTTCTTTAATGATCTGTCTTGCAGCTTCTTGTGCACTCTTTAAGGGTTCGGGGTCGCCCGGGCCGTTTGAAAGAAAATAACCATCGGGATTAAAACTTTTCATTTCTTCAAAGCTTGAATTAAAAGGAAAAACTTTGATATAACAATCTCTTTTGGCAAGGTTTCTCAAAATGTTCTTTTTAATTCCTAAATCAAGAGCCGAAACTTTATATTTTGCATTCTCGTCGCCAAAACAATACGGCTCTTTGGTTGAAACTTTCGAGGCTAACTCTAAACCTTTCATATCGGGTGCTTCCGAAAGTTGTTTCTTTAAAACCTCAATATCATCTGTTTCAGTCGAAATAATTGCATTCATAGCTCCGTTATCACGAATATAACCGACCAAAGCTCTCGTATCAACATCAGAGATGGCTACGATATTGTATTTCTGCAAATAATCAATCAGGGAAGAATTGGCACTTGGTCTTGAATAATCGAAGTTGAAATTCTTAACGACCAATCCTGCAATCTTAACCGAATCGGATTCTACTTCTTCCGGATTTACTCCATAATTTCCGATATGAGGTGAAGAAGCCACCATTATCTGCCCGAAATAGGATGGGTCTGTGAAAATTTCCTGATAGCCGGTCATTCCGGTGTTGAAGCAAATCTCTCCGATTGCGGTTCCGTCAGTAACAGATTTTCCGTAGAAAACAGTTCCGTCTGCAAGTAGTAAGACGGCTTTTTTTCGAGTAATATATTTCATTGTGTTGTTGTAAAGTTGTGCAAAAATAAACCAAAAATTAAGTTTTCGCAAATACAAAAAATATAGAATTCAATGATTGGGGTTATACCAAAGGGAAAAACTTTTAAGTCCAATCTACCTGTTCTTTAGTCTAAAATATTACCAAATTTGGTAACAGCCCTGATTGAAACGAAAATCATTATTGATTTTTTGTTTTAGAGTTATGCTCATAAGTGTTTCGTTAAAACAAGTTGATTTTCAATTGATTATAATTTAGTTCATTGACATTATTGTAATTATATTTATTAAACAACTGATTTACAGGTGTTTTGTCCAGTAGCGAGATTCCTAAAA